>NZ_CP023691.1:3036075-3643290 GCF_008704855.1 Streptomyces platensis | reverse complement strand
CTGCGCGGGATGAACGTGCCGCCGCAGCAGGTGCTGGAGCTGCACACCGAGCTGGAGTGCTGTGATCTGCCGGGTGGCTACTGCGCCCGGATGATCCGGGACAACTGGCCGCAGGTGCGGATCAGCCACACCGCCGCGTACGGCCGCGACCATGCCTCGCGCCAGCAGGGCGTACGGCATCTCGTCGAGCATCAGGGCGAGTTGCACCAGGTCGCGGACGGTCCGGCGCGGCCGGCGCCGGTGCGGGTGCCGCTGCCGCATCCGTCGCAGGTGCCTCCGGTGCCGCCGGTGCCCCCGCAGGTGATCGGGCAGGAGCTGGAGCAGGCGTTCGGCCCGCAGGCCCTGTTCCGTTTCGATCAGCGGGCGGTCTCCCGGCACGGGGTGCCCGATGTGGTGGCGCAGATGCTGGTCTGGGCCGGGCTGCCGGTCGACTTCGGGCCGTTCTTCTGGGCGCAGGCGCAGCCGCACCGCCCGGTGCCGACGCTGGCGGAGCTGGCGGCGGAGCGGATGGTGCAGCCGGCCGCGGACGCCGGTTCGTATCTGGTGATGGGCAACGACTTCGGCCGTCAGCTGTGTGTGCAGTACGGGACCGCGCACATCGTGGCGGTGCCCATGGAGGCCGGGCCGGGCGGTCAGCCGGCGACACCGCAGTTCGTGAACTCGGGGCTGCCGGAGTTCGTGCGCTGTCTGGCGATGCTGGGACGGATGTGGCGGCTGCGGTACGGGCTGACGCCGGAGCAGGCGGGCCGCTGGACCGTCGACTTCCAGGCGCAGCTGGTCGCCCTGGACCCGCCCGCGCTGGGGTCGCCGGAGACCTGGTGGTCGGTCCTGCTGGAACAGATGTGGGACGGGCTGCTGTAGGGGGTGTCGTTTGGATCATGGCGGGCTCGCGGGGTCTGGCACGCCCGCTCGCGGCGTTGTCGTCACTCTTCCCCAAGCTCTCGACTTCGCTCGAGCAGGGGAGACCCCACCCGCTCCGCGTCGACTCCCTCCTCCGCCTTGCGATCGCACGCACCAGACCCCGCTCCCTGATCCGCCCTGATCCAAACGACACCCCCTAGCGGTGCGTCACCGGCCCGGCGGCGGGTGCTGCCGCCGGGCCGGGTCAGGGCGCTCGACCTGCGGCATGGGCCGGGCGCCCTGACCATGCGTATATGGGCCGTCCGATACCCCCGCTGTCGCAGGCGTCGTCGACGACGCTGTACCGGGCAGGGCGCCCGCGGTGGTGGCACCGCGGGCCGACGGGCCGGCCGCCGCGCAGGCCGGGGCCGCGCCGCCGCCGGCGGGCGTGGCTCACCTGGACCCTGGTGACGCTGCTGGTGCTGGTCGCCCTGGTGGTCGCGGGCGGCGCCTGGCTGTACGTCTCCGCGGGGCGGCAGCTCCAGCACGTCGACGCACTGGGCGACTACGCCGGGCGTCCGGCCGCGGGCAAGGGCACGAACTGGCTGCTGGTCGGTACGGACAGCCGTTCCGCGCTGACCCCGGAGCAGCGCGAGGAGCTGCACGTCGGCAACAACGAGGTGCAGAACACCGACACGATCATGGTGCTGCACTCCGGTGAGCACGGCCCCACGCTGGTCAGCCTGCCGCGCGACAGCTACGTCCCGATACCCGGCCATGGCAGCCGGAAGATCAACGAGGCATATGCGGACGGCGGCCCGCAGCTGCTCACCCGAACGGTGGAGCAGGCGACCGGACTGCGGATCGACCGCTATGCCGAGGTGAACTTCCTGGGGTTCGTCCAGGTCGTGGACGCGGTGGACGGGGTGCGGCTGTGTCTGGACGCGCCGCTGAAGGACGAGAAGTCGGGCGCGGACTTCGCGGCCGGCTGCCATCGGATGAACGGCGCCGAGGCGCTGGCGTTCGTACGGGCCCGGTATGCCGACCCGGAGGGTGACCTCGGACGGGTGAAGCGTCAGCGGCAGTTGCTCGGTGCGGTGGCGGAGGAGATGGCCGCCCCGTCGGTGCTCCTCGACCCGGGCCGGTTCCAGCGCGTGCGGGACGCCTCGCTGGCGGCGCTGGTCGTGGACGACGGCGCGGACATGGCGCGGGTGCTGGATATGGGCTGGTCGATGAAGCAGATCGCCGGGGGCGACGGTACCGCGACGACGGTTCCGGTGAACCGGCCCGGAGTGATGGTCAGTGGTGTCGGGTCGGTGCTGCCGTGGAACGAGAGCGGTGCACGGGAGTTGTTCGGGGCGCTGCGCCACGACGACCGGATTCCGACTTCTGGCACCAAATAACGCATCCTGGTGGGGTGGATGGGGTGAAGTGTCGCGAGGGTGCGATCTCGCACCGATTCCCAGGGAAGTGCGCATAACGGCACAGTCCTGCACGCAACGATGTGAATGAGCGCGAAGGCCGCGGATCGCACGACGGCCGCCGCGGCGGAGAGGGGCTTGAGGATGAGTGCATCGGTTTCGCCTCACGGGTTCGAGACCGTACGAGGGCGTGGCTACCGGCCGGAGGACGTGGACCGCCGCGTCGAGGGGCTCTCGGTCGACCGGGACTCCTGCTGGGAGCGCGCCGCGCGGCTCACGGTCCTGTCCAACGAGATGGCGGCCGAACTCACCGAACTGCAAGAGCGGGTGGCGCAGTTGCCACCGCAGACCTATGCCTCGCTCGGCAGCGAGGCCCGGCTGATCCTGACGACCGCGGAGTCCGAGGCGGCGCGGCTGCGGGCCGGGGCACAGCAGGCGGACGAGGAGATCCGGGACGCGGCCGCGGTGTACGCGGACGAGGTCCGGGAGGCGGCCGACCAGGCGGCGAACGCGCGGCGCGACGAGGCGGAGACCCGGGCCCGCCGCACGGGCGAGGCGGCGCGGGGAGAGGCCACGGAGCTGGTGACCGTGGCGACCGAGGAGGCCGGGAAGCTGCGGGAGGAGGCGGCCGCGGAGCTGGCGGAGGTGCACCGGCGGACCGCGCAGCTGCTGCGCGACCAGGAGAAGCGGCAGGCCGACGAGTGGGACGCGGCCGGGCGGGAGATCGCGGAGCGGGAGGCGGAGACCGACCGCCTCGTCGCGGAGCTGGACGCCCGCGGGAAGACCGCCCGCGCCGACAGCGAGCGGCTCTATGCGGAGGCCGAGGAGGCCGCCCGGCACCGTCAGGAGGACGCCGAGGACCGCGGCGCCGGTCTGCTGGCCCAGGCCGAGGCCGAGGTGGAGCGCATCGAGCGCACCACGGCACGGATCCTGCGGGAACATGACGCGGAGCGCGAAGAGGTCCGCACCCATATGACCCATGTACGCAACAGCCTGGCCGCGCTCACCGGGAAGACGCCGGTACCGGACGAGGAGGACGGGACGCCGGGCCACGGGCGGGAAGCCGCCGCCCCGGAGGCCGCCGGCCCCGACGAGGAGGACACCCTGGAGACGCAGCTGCCCCGCGCGGGCGGCGCGGCGGGCGCCTGACGTACGGCGACCCCGCTGCCCGGGCGCCTGACGTACGGTCACCGCCACCGCCACCGCCCGGACGCCGCTCTTGTCAGGCCCCGGCCTGCCCGCCCTCGCCCGTGCCCGTGCCCTCACCTGCGCCCGTGGTCGTGCCCGTGCCGCCGGTTTCCGTGTGCACCGGGAAGCGCCGCGGTGCCAGCAGCAGGGCGAGCAGCGCGAGCGCGGCGGCCGCGGCGGCGCCGAGGTAGACATGGTCGACCGTGGTGTCGACGGCGCGGCGGAGGTAGTCGGTGGCCTGCGCGGTGAGGCCGGCGGGGTGTGCCAGCGCGCGGGAGACCGCGTCGAGGTCGTCGGGCAGGCCGGGGCGAATGCCCGAAGGGGCGTGCGCGAGGCGGTCGTTGAGGGTGGCGTTGGCGAGGGCGCCGAACAGCGCGGCACCGAGTGACTGCCCGACCTGGCGGCAGAAGAGTATGGAGGCGGTGGCGGTGCCGCGCTCCCGGTAGCCGACGGAGGACTGCACGCCGATGATCAGCGGGAGCTGGAAGAGGCCGAGGGCCGCACCGAGCGTCAGCATGATCAGCGCGGGCTGCCAGGCCGCGCCGGGGTAGGGCAACAGAGGGAAGGCGAGCAGGACCAGACCGGCCGCGCCGATGCCGAGCATCGAGCAGGTGCGGATGCCGACCCGGTTGTAGACCTGGCTGCTGAGGGCGGCCGAGACCGGCCAGCTCAGCATCATCACCGACAGCACGAAGCCGGCCGCGGTCGGGCTCAGGCCCAGCACCGACTGGGCGTAGGTGGGCAGGAACACCGTCGGGGCGACCATCAGCAGGCCCAGGGCGCCCAGTGCGAGGTTGACGGCGGAGATGGTGCGGCGGCGCCACACCCAGCCGGGAATGATCGGCTCCGCGGCCCGGCGCTCGATGAGCACGGTGAGTGCCGCGCACCCCGCGCTGCCGGCGAACAGCAGCAGTGACGGGGTGGAGAGCCAGGCCCAGGCCACCCCGCCCTGGACCAGGGCGGTCAGCAGCAGCCCGCCGCAGGCGAAGATCGCCAGCGCGCCGGGCCAGTCCACCCGGGGGCGGGCGCCGGGTTCCGGCCGGTTCCGCTGCGGCTCGGTGAAGTGCCGCCCGATCAGCCAGAGGGCGACCGCGCCCACCGGCACATTGATCAGGAAGATCCAGCGCCAGTCCGCGTAGGCGGCGAGCAGGCCGCCCAGGGCGGGCCCGGCGACCGCCGAGGTGGCCCAGACGCTGGAGATCCTGGCCTGGATCTTGGGGCGTTCCTTCATCGGGTAGAGGTCGGCGGCGATGGTCTGGACGGTGCCCTGGAGGGCGCCGCCGCCCAGGCCCTGCACCACTCGGAAGGCGATCAGCGAGGCCATGTCCCAGGCGCCGGCGCAGGCCAGCGAGCCGACGAGGAAGAGCACGATGCCGGTGATCAGGACGGCCTTGCGGCCGAAGGTGTCGGAGAGCTTGCCGTAGACCGGCAGGGTGACGGTGACGGCCAGCAGATAGCCGGAGAACAGCCAGGAGAACACCGCGAAGCCGCCGAGGTCGCCGACGATCTGCGGGACGGCGGTGGCGAGGATCGTCGAGTCGAGCGCGGCCAGCGCCATACCGAGCATCAGGGCGGCGACGACGGGGCGGGGCGGCGGGCCCGTGGGCGGCGGGGCCGGTGCGCGCAGCGTGCCCCTGTTTCCGGTACGTCGCGTACTTCCGCTCACCGTGCCCCCTCCTGAGTTCCTTGTAAGGTGCACCCTTCCACGGGAGCGGGGGGTGCGGAACCACGGAGCCAGGTGGCGCGGGGGCACGAAGGTGCCGTCCCGGGCTTCCGGCCCGGACTGTCGGCGGGCGGGCGTACGCTTGGCAACCCCGGCCCGTGAGACGTGTCGGGCTGCTGCGTTGTTCGCCTCGCTGGGACGGAACCCTCACATGAGCCTGACTGGTCTGCTCGACGTCGTCGCAAAGGACCCGGCGCTCGCCGAAGCGGTGCAGGCCGCGACCGACGGGCACCGCCCCCAGGTGGATCTGGTGGGGCCGCCGGCCGCCCGCCCCTTCGCGATCGCCGCGCTCGCCCGGCAGGCCGGCCGCCCGGTGCTCGCGGTCACCGCCACGGGCCGGGAGGCCGAGGACCTCGCCGCCGCGCTGCGCAGCCTGGTGCCGGCCGGCGAGGACAACTCCGTCGTGGAGTTCCCGTCCTGGGAGACCCTGCCGCACGAGCGGCTCTCCCCGCGCTCGGACACCGTCGGCCGCCGCCTCGCGGTGCTGCGCCGGCTCGCCCACCCGCGCGAGGACGACCCCACGGCCGGTCCCGTCTCCGTCGTCGTCGCCCCCATCCGCTCGGTGCTCCAGCCGCAGGTCAAGGGCCTGGGCGACCTGGAGCCGGTGAGTCTGCGCACGGGGCAGACCGCCGACCTCGAAGAGATCGTCGACGGGCTGGCGGCGGCCGCGTACGCACGGGTGGAGCTGGTCGAGAAGCGCGGCGAGTTCGCGGTCCGCGGCGGCATCCTGGACGTCTTCCCGCCGACCGAGGAGCACCCGCTCCGGGTCGAGTTCTGGGGCGACGACGTCGAGGAGATCCGCTACTTCAAGGTCGCCGACCAGCGGTCCCTGGAGGTCGCCGAGCACGGGCTGTGGGCGCCGCCCTGCCGCGAGCTGCTGCTGACCGCTGAGGTGCGGGAGAGGGCCGCGGCGCTCGCCGAGCAGCACCCCGAGCTGGGCGAACTCCTCGGCAAGATCGCCGAGGGGATCGCCGTCGAAGGCATGGAGTCACTGGCTCCGGTCCTGGTGGACGACATGGAGCTGCTGCTGGACGTGCTGCCCAAGGGCTCGATGGCCGTGGTGTGCGACCCGGAGCGGGTACGGACCCGGGCCGCCGATCTGGTGGCCACGAGCCAGGAATTCCTCCAGGCGTCCTGGGCGGCGGCCGCGATGTCCGGCGCGGGCGGCGGGCAGGCCGACGGCGGAGCGGCCCCGATCGATGTCGGCGCGGCCTCCCTGTGGGGCATCGCGGACGTCCGGGACCGGGCGCGCGAGCTGGGGATGATGTGGTGGTCGGTCAGCCCGTTCGCGGCCGATGAGGACCTGGCGGCCGACGGCGACACCCTCAAGCTGGGCATGCACGCCCCCGACACCTACCGCGGTGACACCCAGCGGGCGCTGGCCGACACCAAGCAGTGGCTCGCGGACGGCTGGCGCACGGTCTTCCTCACCGAGGCGCACGGCCCGGCAGCCCGCACGGTCGAGGTCCTCGGCGGCGAGGGCATCCCCGCCCGCCTGGACGCCGAGCTGGCCGACATCGCCCCGGCCCTCGTCCATGTCTCCTGCGGCTCCCTCGACAACGGCTTCATCGCCCCCGGGCTCCGGCTCGCCGTCCTCACCGAGACCGACCTCTCCGGCCAGAAGGCGGCCGGCAAGGACGGTGCCCGGATGCCGGCCCGCCGCCGCAAGACCATCGACCCGCTCACCCTGGAAGCCGGCGACTTCATCGTCCACGAGCAGCACGGGGTGGGCCGCTACATCGAGATGGTGCAGCGCACGGTCCAGGGCGCCACCCGTGAGTACCTCCTCGTCGAGTACGCACCGGCCAAGCGCGGCCAGCCCGGCGACCGCCTCTACATCCCCACCGACCAGCTGGAGCAGGTCACCAAGTACGTCGGTGGCGAGGCCCCGACGCTGCACCGGCTCGGCGGCGCCGACTGGACCAAGACCAAGGCGCGCGCCAAGAAGGCCGTCAAGGAGATCGCCGCCGACCTGATCAAGCTGTACTCCGCGCGGATGGCGGCGCCCGGTCACGTCTTCGGCCCGGACACCCCCTGGCAGCGCGAGCTGGAGGACGCCTTCCCGTACGCGGAGACGCCCGACCAGCTCACCACCATCGCCGAGGTCAAGGAGGACATGGAGAAGTCGGTCCCGATGGACCGGCTGATCTGCGGCGACGTCGGCTACGGCAAGACCGAGATCGCGGTCCGCGCCGCCTTCAAGGCCGTCCAGGACGGCAAGCAGGTCGCCGTCCTCGTGCCGACCACCCTCCTCGTCCAGCAGCACTTCGGCACCTTCACCGAGCGCTACGGCCAGTTCCCGGTCAACGTCCGGGCGCTGTCCCGCTTCCAGACCGACACCGAGGCCAAGGCCGTCCTCGAAGGGCTGCGGGAGGGCTCCGTCGACCTCGTCATCGGCACCCACCGGCTGTTCTCCGCCGAGACCAAGTTCAAGGACCTGGGCCTGGTCATCGTCGACGAGGAGCAGCGGTTCGGCGTCGAGCACAAGGAGCAGCTGAAGAAGCTCCGCGCCAACGTCGACGTCCTCACCATGTCCGCCACCCCCATCCCCCGCACCCTGGAGATGGCGGTCACCGGCATCCGCGAGATGTCCACCATCACCACCCCGCCCGAGGAGCGCCACCCGGTCCTCACCTTCGTCGGCCCCTACGAGCAGAAGCAGATCGGCGCGGCCATCCGCCGTGAACTGCTGCGCGAGGGCCAGGTCTTCTACATCCACAACCGGGTCGAGTCCATCGACAAGGCCGCCGCCCGGCTCCGCGAGATCGTCCCCGAGGCCCGCATCCAGACCGCTCACGGCCAGATGGGCGAGTCCCAACTGGAGCAGGTCGTCGTCGACTTCTGGGAGAAGAAGTTCGACGTCCTGGTCTCGACGACGATCGTCGAGTCCGGCATCGACATCTCCAACGCCAACACCCTGATCGTCGAGCGCGGCGACAACTTCGGTCTCTCCCAGCTCCACCAGCTGCGTGGCCGGGTCGGCCGCGGCCGCGAGCGCGGCTACGCCTACTTCCTCTACCCGCCGGAGAAGCCGCTCACCGAGACCGCCCACGAGCGGCTGGCGACCATCGCCCAGCACACCGAGATGGGCGCCGGTATGTACGTCGCCATGAAGGACCTGGAGATCCGCGGCGCGGGCAACCTCCTCGGCGGCGAGCAGTCCGGCCATATCGCCGGCGTCGGCTTCGACCTCTACGTCCGTATGGTCGGCGAGGCGGTCGCCGACTACCGCGCCTCCCTCGAAGGCGGCGTCGAGGAGGAGCCGCCCCTGGAGGTCAAGATCGAACTCCCGGTGGACGCGCACGTCCCGCACGACTACGCCCCCGGCGAGCGGCTGCGCCTCCAGGCCTACCGCGCCATCGCCTCGGCCACGTCGGAGGAGGACATCGCGGCCGTCCGCGAGGAGCTGACCGACCGCTACGGCAAGCTGCCCGAGCCCGTCGAGAACCTCCTGCTGGTCGCCGGCCTGCGGATGCTGGCCCGCGCCTGCGGGGTCTCCGACATCACGCTCCAGGGCGCCAACGTCCGTTTCGGCCCCGTCGAGTTGCGCGAGTCCCAGGAACTGCGCCTCAAGCGGCTGTATCCCCGTACGGTCCTCAAGCCGGCCACGCAACAAATTCTTGTGCCGCGGCCCACGGCGGGGAAGATCGGCGGCAAGCCGGTGGTTGGACGCGAGCTGCTGGCTTGGACAGGAGAGTTCCTCTCCACCGTTTTGGGCTCGTAGCCCCGCTTCCCACGTTGCGGGTGGCGCCGCCGTGCCTTGTTTTTCGCCTTCGGCGGGGGTGGGTGTGTTTGGGCGGGGGCCGCTTGTTGGTTGTGGTGGGTGCCGGGTGCGGCCCTCCGGGGCCTGTGTTGTGGACTGCTTCGCTTTACGTCCACAACACAGGCCCCTCCGGGCCGCCCCCTCCCGTCCGGTTGGCGGCCTCCGTCCGGTGGGGGAGATGTCAAAGACCAGTAGTGCGGCCGCATCGTGGCGCGGCGGAACTACTGGTCTTTGACAATTCTTCCCACTGGGGTGGGGTCTCTTCTGCCGACGGGAGGGTGTGGGGGCTCCGGGGTGGGTGTTCGGACGTAAAGCGAAGCAGTCCGAACACCCACCCCGGAGGCCGCACACCCGGCACCCACCACATACCGGGGCCCCACCCCTACACACCCCTCCCGCCGAAGGCGAAACAACAGAAGAGGCACGGCGGGCCACCGCCAACGCGGGCGTCAGGGCGTCACTTCGCGGACGTTCGGTGGAACACCAGAAGGTCCGTCGTGTCGCCGAGAACCACATACGTGGAGCGGGGATGCCGGGCCTTGGTCTCCGCCAACACTTGCCGCGGGGTGCGGTCATCACGCAGCTGGACAGCGACGTACTGGGGCGCCAGCCCCCCCGTGTCGCCGATCCAGAAGACCTGGGTGCGGTGGGTGAGGCGGCTCAGCGGGCGGATGTCGGACTCCACGGTCGCGCCGTCGGGTATGCGCTCCAGCAGCTTCTCGTCGGCGGTGACGTTCGGTGGGGTGCGGTAGGTGGCGGCCTCGGTGAGCCGGGCCAGGGGCAGATTGGCGGTCAGCGCGAGGGCCGCGGCCAGGAGGGCGGCCGGCAGATGGTGGGCGTACGAGCGGAGCCAGGGGCGGGCCGAGACCCGTATGCGGGGCAGGGCGTCGATCAGTGCGAGGAAGACGACCGGCATCAGGACGGCGTTGTAGTGCCAGTCGGTGCCCCAGTAGTGCGGCTCGTGGGAGAGGAAGCGCCAGCCGAGGGTGGGCAGCGCGACCAGGAGGAGGGGTGAGCGCAGCGCGAGCAGTCCGGTGGTGGGGAGCAGGACCCACAGGGTGGTGCGGACGGCGTCGTCGAGGGGGATGGTGGCGCCGCCGCCTTCGGCGCCGAACTTGGTCCAGTAGTCGTACGAGCCGGAGCCGTTGAAGCCGGGTATCAGCAGGCCGAGGGTGACGGCGGTGGCGGTGATGCCGAAGGCGACCAGGCCGATGGCCAGGGGGCTGGCCCGGCGGGTGCGTATCAGGGCGAGCGCGCCGATGGTGGCCGCGGTCACCCCGAGGTCTTCCTTGACCAGCACCAGGGGCGCGGCCCAGCAGACCGCCGCGGTCCAGCGTCCGCGCAGCACCGCTTCGAGCGCGAACGCGATCAGCGGCAGGGCGAAGGCGATCTCGTGGAAGTCGAAGTCGACGGCCTTCTGTACACCCCAGGACATGCCGTAGGCGATGCCGACGGCCAGGCCCGGGAGGCGGCCCAGGTGGCGGGCGGCGGCGCGGGTAACCGGCAGCACGGACAGCGCGAACAGCGCGGCCTGCGCGGTCAGCAGGGTCACGGGTGAGGGGAACACCCGGTAGAAGGGGGCGAGCACGATCAGTATGGGGCTGAAGTGGTCGCCGAGGATGTTCGTGCCGGGGCCCTTGAGGTCGACGATCGGCGCCTGGAAGTGCGCGTAGCCCCGTACGGCCTGTTCGAAGATGCCCAGGTCCCAGGAGGAGATGGACATGGTGCGGAACCGGAAGAGGGAGACCAGCGCGAACGCGAGGAAGAAGAAGGCGGCGGTCCAGTAGGGGTCCAGGCGCGGGGTGCGGAGGGGCGCGGTCCGGGTCCGCAGCCGGTCGGCGGTGTGCCGCAGCCGGCCGGGCGGGGCCGGGGGTGGTGCGCCGGTGGTCGTGGTCGCGGCGGCGGCCGGCCCGGCGGTCCGGGGCGGCGGCACCGTGCCGCTGTTCTCTCCCAGAATCCGTCCGGGGGCGCCCCCAGCCGTTGCTGCGGCCGTTTCCATGCGGATCCTCACTCTCCCCGACCCGAAAAGATACTCGAACCGGCTGACCGGTCCGCCCGGTGGCCGCTGCGCTGCGACGGCCGGGCCGGCAGTGGGTCAGACGTGGTCCTGGGGCGGCGCGTTCCCGGGGAGGGACGGCCGCCGGCCCGGCACCGCGACCCCGCGGTGCCGGGCCGGGGTCCGGAGCGGGGCGGGGAGCCAGTGGCTCAGAGAGCCGGCTTGGACAGCGGAGCAGAAACCGACCCCGGCACAGATCGTTGGCCGAAGCAGTGGCCTGGGCCACGCCGACTCCATAGCATCGATCAATCAAGGTCGAGACTCCGTCGCACGATCTGCCGGGAGGCCATGTGTTCCGCCGAAGGACAGCGCTCTCCGTATCCGCCACCGCCGCTCTGCTGGCCGCGACCCCGTTGCTGGCCGCGTGCGGCAACGACGCCCATCCCGGTGCCGCGGCCATCGTGGACGGGAAGCGGATCACCGTCTCGCAGCTTCAGGCGAAGGTGAAGGACGTGCGCGCCGCGCAGGCCAAGTCCCCGCAGGGCGGGCAGCTCGTCATGAACACCGGGCGGCTGAGCCTGGCCACTCTCAACGGCATGATCTTCGATGAGGTGCTGGCGCGCGGTGCGCAGGACGCCGGGGTGACGGTCAGCCGCGGTGACATCCAGAAGTGGCGGGGCCGGGCCGAGAAGCAGGCCGGCAGTGCCGAGCGGCTGAAGGCGATGTGGCTTCAGCAGGGGGTCGCCCCGGACGAGATCGACGCCATGGTCCGCAATCAGCTGCTGCTCGACGGCGTCGCCGAGCATCTGCACGCGGACCGCCGCGCGCCGCAGGGCCAGCAGAAGCTCGCCCGCGCGCTGGCCAAGACCTCCCGGTCCATGGGGATCGACGTCAATCCGCGGTTCGGCAAGTGGGACGACCAGCAGGTCATCCTCGGCGAGACCAAGGACCCGTGGATCACCCGGGAGCCCGCGAAGCAGCAGGCCTGACCGGAAGCCGGGCGGTCGGGCGGTCGGGCGGTGGGTCGGTGGGGCGGTGGGTCGGGCGGTCGGCCCGGGGCCGGAAGCCCACCGCCGGCAGCCCGACCGCCGACCGGCCGCCCGGCCGTCTCGGCCCCACCCGCCCACCGCCACCGATGGGTGTCGGTGCCGTGCGTTACGTTCGAGGCGTGAACGCTGACGCCTCCGCCTCCGCCTCCGCCTCCGCCGCCGGTACCGGCGCCGACGCCCGCCCCGAGGGTGCCGGTACCGGACGCCTGGTTCTGCTCACCACCAGCCACCGGGTCGCCCCCGGGCTCCTGTCCTGGCCCGCATGGCAGATATTGCGGGCGGCCGACCGTGTGGTGAGCGCCGATCCGGATCATCCGCAGCTGCCGTATCTGCGGGAGGCCGGTATCGAGGTGGAGACCGCCGCGCCCGCCGCCCGCGAACTGGTCGACTACTGCGTGCCGGAGGCCCGTACGGCCGTCGTGCTGACCTCGGCGGACGGGGAGAGTGCGCTGACCGACGGCCTGGCGCGGCTGGCCGGTTCCGGGCGGGAGACCATGCCGGATCTTGAGCTGCTGCCCGGCTCCTACGACCTGCCCGGTGCTCGGCTGCTCGATCTCGTCCAGGTCATGGACCAGATCCGCGCCGAGTGCCCCTGGAGCAGCGTCCGTACGCACCGCGATCTTGCCAAGTACGGGATCGAGGAGGCGTATGAGCTGGTCGAGGCCATCGAGGAGGGCGACCGCGCGGAGCTGAGGGAGGAGCTCGGGGATGTGCTTCTCCAGGTCGTCTTCCATGCCCGGATCGCGCAGGACGATCCGGACGAGCCGTTCTCCATCGACGATGTGGCGGGCACGCTCGTGGAGAAGCTGCTGCACCGCCACCCCCATGTCTTCGGGGACGAGGACGCGGCCACCCCGGAGGACGTCAAGGCGCACTGGCTGCGGAAGAAGGCGGAGGAGAAGCAGCGGGAGTCGGTGACGGAGGGAATTCCGCTGGCGCAGCCGGGGCTGGCGCTCGCGGCGAAGCTGGCGTCGCGGGTGCGGACGGCGGGCATCGAGGTCGCGCCGCCGGCCGGCGAGGGCATCGGCTACGAACTGCTGGCGCTCGCCGTACGGGCGGAGGCGGACGGCGTCGACCCGGAGGCCGCCCTGCGCGCGGCGGCCCGGGCCTACCGTGATGCGGTGGTGGCCGCCGAGGGCAGCGCCAGGTAGGCGCTGCCGAACAAGCGGGGCCGCTCAATACAGAGGGCGCGCGCCGGGTGGGCGGGCGCCGCTCAGCCAAGACGTCACCGACGGCCCCGCTCAGTCAGCAGGTGACCGACGGCGTCACCGCCTCGCCTGCCGTGACCGCCGCCTTCCGGCCCCCGCCGGCGGCACGCCGCCGCATGCGTTCCAGCGCCCACAGGGCCACGACCACGGCGGCCAGCAGCGCGCCCAGCACGCACACCCCGTGCCAGCCCGCGGCGCCCCAGACCGCCGAGGTGAGGGCGGAGCCGACCGCGCCGCCCACGAAGTAGCTGGTCATGTAGGCGGAGTTGAGGCGGTTACGGGATTCCGGGCGCACCGCGTAGACCAGGTTCTGGTTGCTGATGTGGACCGCCTGTGCGGACAGGTCCAGGATGATCACCCCGGCGAGCAGGGCGGCCAGGGACCAGGCGCCGCCCGCTCCGCCGAGGGCCAGCAGGCCCCACGAACCCAGCAGCAGGAACGCCGCCGCGCCGGTGACCCGGTGCGCCAGGCCGCGGTCCGCCAGCCGTCCGGCCACCGAGGCGGACAGCGAGCCGGCCGCGCCGACGAGGCCCAGAAGCCCGATGGCCGACTCCTGCCAGCCGTAGGAGGGCCCGGACATCAGGAACGCCAGCGCCGTCCACAGCACGCTGAAGCCCGCGAAGGTCAGGGCGCCCAGCGCGCCCCGCCACCGCAGCACCGGCTCCTGGCGGAACAGTGCCAGCGTGGAGCGCAGCAGCGCCGGATAGCGCAGCCCGGCGGTGGTGCGCAGGGCCGGCAGCCGGAGCCGCAGCAGCACTGCCATGAGCAGCATCAGCGCCGCGTTGACCCAGTACACGGTGCGCCAGCCGCCCAGCTCGGCGAGCAGCCCGGCGGCCGTACGGGCCAGCAGGATGCCGAGCAGCAGCCCGGTCATGACGGTGCCGACGGTCCGGCCGCGCTCGGCGGGCGCCGCGAGGGTCGCCGCGTACGGCACCACGACCTGGGCGGCGACCGAGGCGAGACCGGTCAGGGCGGTGCCGGTGAGCAGGAGGGCGGCGTTGGGCGCGCTCGCCGTGACGGTGAGGAAGACCGCGGTCAGCGCGGTCAGGGTGACGGCCAGCCGGCGCCGCTCCAGCAGATCGCCGAGCGGGACGAGCAGCAGCAGACCGAGGCCGTAGCCGACCTGGGCGACGGTGACGACCAGTGCGGCGGTGGCCGCGGACAGGTGCAGATCGCGGCCGATGACGTCCAGCAGCGGCTGGGCGAAGTAGTTGCCGGCGACGGAGAGTCCGGCGGCGACCGACATCAGCAGCAGGGTGCCGCGGCCCAGGCCCGGTCGCGTCGCGGGGGTGTCCCCGGCGGCCGGCTCCGGTATGTGCTCGGTCTCCATGACCTGACCTCCTCAGTGCGCCCACGGCCACCGCGGCGGCGGGCATGTTCCAGCCTGGGGCCGGGCGATCGATGAGTCCAACACATCGTTGTCATCGCATCGATCGTGGATGCAGATCGATGGCTTTAGGGTCGGTGGGTATGGAGCTTCAGCAGATGCGGTATGTGGTCGCGGTCGCGGAGACCGGCGGGTTCACCCGGGCCGCTGAGCGCTGTCATGTGGTGCAGTCCGCGCTCAGCCATCAGATCGCCCGGCTGGAGAAGGAGCTCGGGGCCCGGCTCTTCGACCGGACCAGCCGCAGTGTCCGGCTGACCGCCGCCGGGGAGGCGTTCGTCCCGGTCGCCCGGCAGGCGCTGGAGGCGGCCGAACGGGCCCGCGCCGAGGTGGCGGCGGCGACCGGGGAGGTGCGCGGCCGGCTCGCGGTCGGCGCGATCACCACCGTCGCGGCCGTGGATCTCGCCCGTGAGCTGGGGGCCTTCCGTACGCGGTGCCCGCAGGTGCGGATCAGTCTCCAGACCGACATGAGCGATGAGCTGATCGAACAGGTGCGGCAGGGCGTGCTGGACGTCGCGTTCGTCGGGCTGGTGCCCGCGGCCCGCACCGTCGGCGTACGGGAGAAGGAGCTGGGGCGCGGCGAGCTGGTCGCCGTCGTGCCGCCGGGCCATCCGCTGGCGGGGCGGGAGTGGACCACGCTGTCGCGGATGGCGCGGGAGACCTTCGTCGACTTCACGGCGGGGTCGGCGGCCCGCCGGCAGCGCGATGACGCGTTCCGGGCGGCGGGGCTGACCTCGGAGGTGGCGTTCGAGGTGACCACGGTCGAGTTCCTGGCGAAGCTGGTGCGGGCGGGCCTGGGCGTCGGCATGGTCCCGGAGGCCATCGCCTCCGAGCTGGCCGGGCTGCACATCGTGCGGGTGCGCCCGGCGCCCGAGCGCACCGAGCGGGTGGTGTGGAGCGGCCTCGGCCCGTCGCCGGCGGCGGTGGCTTTTCTGGCCGGGCTGGGGGTGGAGGTCTCGTAGCCGGGCCCCCGCCCGGTGCGCGGGCGCGCCGTTGTGCGCCCAGCGGTTACGGTCGGAAGGTGCACGACAAGCCCCACACCCCCGCCGCCGACGCCCCGGCGGGCTGCCCCGCCGCCGGGCCCGCCCCCGCGCTGTTCACCTGGGAGTTCGCCGCCGACCCGTACCCCGCGTACGCCTGGCTGCGCGAGCATGCGCCGGTGCACCGGACCGAGCTGCCCAGCGGCGTCGAGGCCTGGCTGGTGACGCGGTACACCGAGGCGCGGCAGGCGCTCGCCGACGCCCGGCTGTCCAAGAACCCGGTCCACCACAGCGAGGCCGCGCACGGCAAGGGCAAGGTCGGCATCCCGGGGGAGCGCAGCGCCAACCTGATGACGCATCTGCTCAATATCGACCCCCCGGACCACACCCGGCTGCGCCGGCTGGTCTCGAAGGCGTTCACCCCGCGCCGGGTCGCCGCCTTCGCCCCGCGGGTCCAGGAGCTGACCGACCAGCTCATCGACGCCATGATCGACAAGCCGGGCGGCGCGGGACAGGCCGATCTGATCCATGAGTTCGCGTTCCCGCTGCCCATCTACGCGATCTGCGATCTGCTGGGGGTGCCGCGCGAGGACCAGGACGACTTCCGGGACTGGGCGGGCATGATGATCCGGCACGGCGGGGGGCCGCGCGGCGGCGTCGCCCGCTCCGTGAAGAAGATGCGCGGCTATCTCGCCGAGCTGATCCACCGCAAGCGCGAGACCCTGGGCGACACCGCCGAGCCGGACGAGGATCTGATCTCCGCCCTGATCAGGGCCTCCGACCACGGTGAGCATCTGACCGAGAACGAGGCCGCCGCGATGGCCTTCATCCTGCTGTTCGCCGGTTTTGAGACCACCGTGAACTTGATCGGCAACGGCCTCTACGCGCTGCTGCGCCACCCCGCCCAGCGGGAGCTGCTCCAGAAGTCGATCGCGGCGGGTGACACCGAGCTGCTCACCACCGGCATCGAGGAACTGCTCCGCTACGACGGTCCCGTGGAGCTGGCGACCTGGCGGTTCGCGACCGAGGAGCTGACGCTCGGCGGGCAGCGGATCGCCGAGGGGGACCCGGTCCTGGTGGTGCTGGCCGCCGCCGACCGCGACCCGGCGCGCTTCGACGAGCCGGATGTGCTCGATCTGACCCGGCGTGACAACCAGCATCTGGGATACGGGCACGGCATCCACTACTGCCTGGGCGCGCCGCTCGCCCGGCTCGAAGGACAGACCGCGCTGGCGACCCTGCTGGCCCGGCTCCCGGACATCCGGCTTGCGGCGGAACCGGATGATTTGCGCTGGCGCGGCGGACTCATCATGCGCGGACTGCGTTCACTTCCGGTGGAGTTCACTCCGGATCGGCTCTGACCAGCGACAAGGCCATATGTGACGCAGAGTCAACTGCGTGACCTTTACGTGATCTCCGCTACACCGACTTGTGACTACCCGTGACCCCGGCTACCTTTCGACCCTACGATCGACAGGCTTCACTCGATCGGTCGAAGCGGTGATGTGGGGGACCGTTGTAACGGTGCCGCTCGCGTGCGTCGGCCGGCCGGAAGCCTCGTCGAGCAGCTCGAAGAGCTCGTCGACAACTCAACCGCCGCGCGAAAGGCATCCGCATGCGTTCCGGGAACGGCCGACATCGTCGCCCCCGTCAGGCACCGGCCATCTTTGTCACGGCGGGAGTGACCGGCGCCGGCTTCGCCCTCCCCCTCCTCGGGGCGAGCGGCGCACACGCCGCCGACACCGCGACCTGGGACAAGGTCGCCCAGTGCGAGAGCGCAGGCGTGTGGAGCGCCGCCTCGGGCAACGGCTACTACGGCGGCCTCCAGCTGACCCAGGAAATGTGGGACAACTACGGCGGCTCGGCCTACGCCTCGCGCCCCGACTACGCCAGTCGCTCCCAGCAGATCGCCGTGGCCGAGTCGATCCTCGACGACCGCGGGCCGGACGCCTGGCCGAGCTGTGCCGTGAACGCGGGGCTGACCGGCGACGGCAAGGCCCCGGAGGTCGACCCGGGCGGCACCAGCACCCCCGAGCCCGACCCGTCGGACTCCCAGGGTTCCCTCGACCCCTGGGGCACCTCCGGTTCCCACGACCACGGGGACTCCGCCGGCAAGGACGACGAGCCGAGCGGGCAGCCGTCCGACGCGACGCCGTCGCCCGACGCCTCGGACTCCGGTGAGCCCGGCGACGCGTCCACGAGCCCGGAGCCGTCCGACCCGGCGACGCCCGGCGACCGGGACGACGATCACGACCCGTCGCAGTCCGCCGACCCGTCCGACGATGCCCCGTCCGACGGCGACGCGTCCGGCAGCCCCTCCACGGACCCGTCCGAGGACGGCAGCCGCACGGACAGCACCGGCACGCCGCGTGAGGTGCCCGCCAAGGGCAAGCACCGCGGCGAGGCGGGCGACGGGGGCGCCAAGGGTGACGACGGCAGGTCCGGCGGCCGGCACGCCTCGCGGGGCGATGACGCGCACCGTACGGGCCCGGCGGCCGGCGGCGACTACACGGTGCGCCCGGGTGACAGCCTGTCAGCCATCGCCGCGGCCCACCGGCTGCCCGGCGGATGGCCCGCGCTCTACGACCGCAACGAGGGCGTCATCGGCACCGACGCGGACCTGATCCAGCCCGGTCAGCAGCTCGATCTCGGGCGGAACGCAGGGTAGTTCGGCACCCTTCGCCCTCTTTTGGGAAAGTGAGACAAGGGTCTCGTTGACTCTCGTGGGGTCCGGTGTGCGCAACACCGGCATACCGGGCCTCACCTGCGGATATGTAACCAACCCGTGATCAAAAACGGTCAACTTGGTTCAGATGGTGGGGTTTGAACCCCAAGGGCATTACTGCTTAACGTCAGGATCGCTCGCCAAAGCGAGCCCCTCGATCACACGCCGAATCCTGCCGGTGGTCGAAGGCACTTGACGCGCAAGCGCCGAAGGCAGGAGCGGGGGACCCAAGGTAAGTGCCGGCCCCGCCCGTGAAAACGGGTCAACCGGCTTGGGGTGAAGCCAGGTGCGCTTGCGTACCCGGCCGGGCGACTCATCAGCCCGAACCCGACAGCTCACCTCGTAGGCGTCGGTGAGGAAACGAACGAACCATGCTGATCTTCAAGGGCAAGCACCGTCGTCCCTCCAAGGCCGTCCGCGTCGCCACCCTCGCCGGTGTCGCCGGTGCCGCCGTGGCCGTCCCGATGATGGGTGCCACCTCCGCCTCCGCCGCCTCCGTCGCCACCTGGGACAAGGTCGCCCAGTGCGAGTCCGGCGGCAACTGGTCGATCAACACCGGTAACGGCTACTACGGTGGCCTCCAGTTCTCCAACTCCAGCTGGGCCGCCGCCGGTGGCACCAAGTACGCGCCGCGCGCCGACCTGGCCAGCAAGGCCCAGCAGATCTCCGCCGCCGAGAAGCTCCTCGCCATCCAGGGCCCGGGCGCCTGGTCCTGCGCCGGTGCGGGCAACCTGACCGCCGGCGGTCCGTCCCCCGACGTCGACACCTCCGCGCAGACCAAGTCCGCGCCGAAGCAGGAGTCCGCCAAGCCGGAGGTCAAGAAGGCCCCGTCCCAGGACCGTGCCTCGCGCTCCGCCGAGCGCAAGTCCACCGGCCACGGCAACTACACCGTCAAGGCGGGCGACACCCTCGCCAAGATCGCCAAGGCCCACGGCACCAACTGGAAGTCGGTCTACGAGGCCAACAAGTCGGTCATCGGCGGCAACCCGAACCTGATCATCCCGGGTCAGCAGCTCAACGTCTGAGCCGGAGCTCACCGGGGCTCCTGAGGGCCCGAGCGGCGGGCCCCCTTTCCCTCCGTGAGACCGCCCCGTCACGGCGCGCCCTTCCCCCCAGCGCGCCGTGGCGGGGCTTCTCATGTTCCGGGCCGCACCCGGCCCGCCCGGCCGTCGGCAGGCCGCTGACCGGCGCCGTTCCGCGACTTTTCCCGTTCGGCGAACAATGTGCCAAACGTCCCGCGTACTGGGCCTTTGGGCAGGTTTTCGGGGGTGTTCCGTCCCACGGAGCGGGCCAAGGGCAGGCGGACGAGCCCGGGGCCGTTAGGCTCATGCGCAGAACGCCAGACACCCACGAAGGAGACAACGTGCCGTCGATCGACGTCGTCGTAGCCCGCGAAATTCTCGACTCGCGAGGTAATCCCACGGTCGAGGTCGAGGTCGGCCTCGACGACGGCAGCACCGGCCGTGCCGCCGTCCCGTCCGGCGCCTCCACCGGCGCCTTCGAGGCCATCGAGCTCCGCGACGGCGACCCGAACCGCTACCTCGGCAAGGGCGTCGAGAAGGCCGTCCTGGCCGTCATCGAGCAGATCGGCCCGGAGCTCGTCGGCTACGACGCGACCGAGCAGCGGCTGATCGACCAGGCGATGTTCGACCTGGACGCCACCGACAACAAGGGCTCGCTCGGCGCCAACGCCATCCTCGGCGTCTCCCTCGCCGTCGCGCACGCCGCCTCCGAGGCCAGCGACCTCCCGCTGTTCCGCTACCTCGGCGGCCCGAACGCGCACGTCCTGCCCGTCCCGATGATGAACATCCTCAACGGTGGGTCGCACGCCGACTCCAACGTGGACATCCAGGAGTTCATGATCGCCCCGATCGGCGCGGAGTCCTTCTCCGAGGCGCTGCGCTGGGGTACCGAGGTCTACCACACCCTCAAGAAGGTCCTGAAGGAGCGCGGCCTGTCCACCGGTCTCGGTGACGAGGGTGGCTTCGCCCCGAACCTGGGCTCCAACCGTGAGGCCCTCGACCTCATCCTGGAGGCCATCAAGCAGGCCGGTTACGCCCCCGGCCAGGACATCGCGCTCGCGCTGGACGTCGCCGCCTCCGAGTTCTACAAGGACGGCAAGTACCAGTTCGAGGGCAAGGACCGCTCGGCCGCCGAGATGACCGAGTACTACGAGGAGCTGGTGGCGGCCTACCCGCTGGTCTCCATCGAGGACCCGCTGTTCGAGGACGACTGGGCCGGCTGGAAGGTCATCACCGACAAGCTCGGCGCCAAGGTCCAGCTGGTCGGCGACGACCTGTTCGTCACCAACCCCGAGCGCCTGGCCCGCGGCATCGAGGAGGGCTCCGCCAACGCGCTGCTGGTGAAGGTCAACCAGATCGGCTCGCTGACCGAGACCCTGGACGCCGTCGAGCTGGCCCAGCGCAACGGCTTCAAGTGCATGATGTCGCACCGCTCCGGTGAGACCGAGGACGTCACCATCGCCGACCTCGCCGTCGCCACCAACTGCGGCCAGATCAAGACCGGCGCCCCGGCCCGCTCCGAGCGCGTCGCCAAGTACAACCAGCTGCTGCGCATCGAGGAGATCCTCGACGACGCCGCGGTCTACGCCGGCCGCTCCGCCTTCCCGCGCTTCCGCCACGGCAGCTGACGAAGACGGCCCGCTGCCAGGCCGGACAGGGCAGCAGGGGCTGAACGGGCGAGGCAATCGCCCCGCGCCCCGTACGTCCCCGGCGACGGTCCCGTACCGTTGCCGGGGACGTACCTGCTTGAAGCAGTCAGGCGTCCGTCAGTGAAGGGGAGACGACGTGCCCGCGGACCGGTTCTCGACCGCGACCCGACTCAAGGCGCTCGGCGAGCAGGCCGCCGCCCGCGTCTACCGCGCCCGGCCGCCCCGCCGCAACCGCCTCACCGGCCGTGCCGCCCTGCTGGCGCTGGTGATGTGCTCCCTGGTCGTCGCGCTCGCGTATCCCATAAGGCAGTACGTCTCCCAGCGCTCCGACATCGCCGAGCAGCGCCGCAGGGCCCAGGACGCCGGTGCGGCGCTGGACCGGCTGCGGGAGCAGAAGGCCCGCTGGCAGGACCCCGCGTTCGTACGCCAGCAGGCCCGCCGGCATCTGCACTACGTCATGCCGGGCGAGGCCGGATATATCGTCCCGGACGGTTCCGGCACCGGCCCGGCACCCAAGGGGGCGCGGGCGGCGCAGCGCCCCTGGTACGAGAATCTGTGGGACGCCGTCGACGCCGCCGACAAGCGGTGACGCCGGCCCGTACCGCTCGCGGGCGGCAGCCCGTACCGTCGACAGCGGACGGTCCGCCGCGCCGCACCGTCCCCTCCACACCACTCACCTCATCGAAAGCGCACATGGACACGCCCCCGCCCCAGACCGAGCCCACCGAGCCCACCGCCGCGGACATCGCCGCCTTCAAGGAGCAGCTGGGCCGCCCGCCCCGCGGGCTGCGCGCCATCGCGCACCGCTGCCCCTGCGGCCAGCCGGATGTCGTCGAGACGGCGCCGCGCCTGGAGGACGGCACGCCCTTCCCCACGCTCTACTACCTCACCTGCCCGCGCGCGGCCTCCGCGATCGGCACGCTGGAGGCCAACGGCGTGATGAAGGAGATGTCCGAACGGCTGGCGACCGACCCGGAGCTTGCCGCCGCCTATCGCGCGGCGCACGAGGACTACATCCGGCGGCGGGACGCCATCGAGGTGCTGGCGGGCTTCCCGAGCGCGGGCGGTATGCCCGACCGGGTCAAGTGCCTGCATGTCCTCGTCGGCCATTCGCTGGCGGCCGGGCCGGGCGTCAACCCGCTCGGTGACGAGGCCCTCGCGATGCTGCCGGAGTGGTGGAAGAAGGGGCCGTGCGTGACCCCGTGCCAGGACACCACCGAAGACCGGGACGCCCCCGAAGGAGACGCCACGTGAAGCGGGTCGCCGCCATCGACTGCGGTACGAACTCCATCCGGCTGCTGGTCGCGGACTGCGACCCGGCGACCGGCGAGCTGAAGGACCTCGACCGTCGGATGCAGATCGTCCGGCTGGGCCAGGGCGTGGACCGCACCGGGCGGCTGGCGCCCGAGGCGCTGGAGCGCACCTTCGCGGCCTGCCGGGAGTACGCCGCGGTGATCAAGGGCCTGGGCGCCGAACAGGTCCGCTTCGTGGCGACCTCCGCCTCCCGGGACGCGGAGAACCGCGACGACTTCGTCCGCGGCGTGGTGGACATCCTCGGGGTGGAGCCCGAGGTGATCACCGGCGACCAGGAGGCCGAGTTCTCCTTCAACGGCGCCACCAAGGAGCTCCTCGGCCGCGCCGATCTGGCGCGGCCGTTCCTGGTGGTGGACATCGGTGGCGGCTCGACCGAGTTCGTCCTCGGCGCCGACTCGGTCCGCGCCGCCCGCTCGGTCGACGTCGGCTGCGTACGGATGACGGAGCGGCATCTGGTGCACGAGGGCGAGATCAGCGACCCGCCCACCGAGGGCCAGATCGCCGCGATAAAGGCCGATGTCGCCACGGCGCTGGACCAAGCCGAGGAGACCGTCCCGCTGCGCGAGGCGGCCACCTTGGTGGGCCTGGCCGGCTCGGTGACCACGCTCGCCGCGATCGCGCTGGGCCTTGACCGGTACGAGTCCGAGGCCATTCACCACTCCCGGATCTCCCTGGCGCAGGTCCGCGAGATCACCGACCGGCTGCTGTCCTCCACCCACGCCGAGCGCGCGGCCATCCCCGTCATGCACCCGGGCCGGGTCGACGTGATCGCCGCGGGTGCGCTGGTGCTGCTGTCGATCATGGAGCGGACCGGCGCCGCGGAGGTCGTCGTCAGCGAGCACGACATCCTGGACGGCATCGCTTGGAAAGTGGCAGAGGACCTGGAGTAGCACTTTGGAGGCCATGCCCGACGGCATCGCCTGGCACGCCGCACTCGACGACGAGTGACCCTCCAGATGTGGAGGCAGCCCGGATCCTTCGGGCTCCGGGCTGTCTGTTCTCAGATGTTGCGGTAGACGTCGCGCCGGTCACCGACCTTGACGACGAGGATGATGAGCTCGCCGTCTTCGACCTGGTAGGCGATCCGGTAGTTGCCGACCCGGAGCCGATAGAGGCCCGACGGGCCGGTGAGTTTCTTGATGTCGGCGTCCTCGCGGTACGGATCGTCGCCGAGTGCGGTCAGCGCGGCCAGGATGCGCATGGCGGCAGGCCGGTCGATGGCTCGAAGCTGCCGCTGCGCCGCTGTGGTGAACCGGAACGCGTACTTCACGCCGCGTCTTCGGACGGCTCGGCGAACAGGTCTGCCAGCAGCTCGGCCATGGTCACGGTCGGGCCGCCCTGGGCCAGGACTGCTTCCGCCTGCCGGGCCAGCAACACGTCGGCTGCTTCCTCCAGCGCGTCGAAGTCCTCGATCGGCACGACGGCCGCGACGGGCACGCCGTTGCGGGTGATCACCGTGGGTGTGCCTTCCTCGGCACGATTGATGTGGTCCGCCAGGTGCGCACGGGCTTCCCGTACGGTCACAGTGCTCTCAGCCATACGGGAAGTGTACGCGCCTTTGTGTACACGCGCGTGGTGAAGTGAATGACGCTTTGAAGGTGATGCCCGACGGCATCGCCTGGAGTCTCGCCGGCTGAGACGGCGAAAGGCAGCGCTGCCCTGTGCTGCTGCGGAGCGTCAGGCGTCTCCGGCCGGCCTCCGCATGAACCTGCGGAACTAACCTGGTCGGTATCCGGGGGCACTCCACAGGAGGTGAAGACACCATGTGGGATGTGATCAAGCGCAAGCGGCGCACGCGCCATCCGGAACCGGAACGCACGCGCCCTCAGGAACCGGAAGCAGTGGAACAAGCAACGGACATCGTGTGTGACCGTTGCCGGCGGACCCTGCGCGGTGCGGATGACGGCTGGAACGTCGTCATGGACAGCGGGTACGCGGTCGGGTACCTGTGTCCGGACTGCCAGACGGCGGAGGAGAACGCCGAGGCCGAGGTGCACCAGGCGACCCTCGACTACAACGCAGGCCAGGTGGATGAGCACGGCCGTGTCCGGTGGCCGAAGAGGGGCGCCTGCAACAGCATCTCGGTCGGAGGCCACGCGGCGATGCGGGCGAACAAGGCCATCCACATGATGGTCTCCGCGGATCCCCCCGTGCTGCGCGTCGCCGTCGGACCGCAGTCGGACGCCCGGCTGAGCGAGCTGTTCGGACACGAGACGTGCAAGAAAGCCGTCCAGGACGAGATGTCGAGCAAGGGAGCGCAGCCCGGGACCCGGGACCTCGCATACCTGGTGGACAGCGACATGGACGCCACCGACGTCTGGGTGGTGGAGGACCAGGAGATGGCGGTCGGCGGGACCAGCACGCACAAGCTTCTGGTCATCTACTCTCCGGACATCGACCCCCACATCCTCGAAGTGTTCGCGCCGGAGTACGCCGACTCGATGCGCGAGGCGATTCACGCGCCATGACGCCCGGCGCCATGGTCAGGGCCGCGGCCCCCGGCTCTGCACGAGGTCGGCAACGGCCTCTGCCGTCCGGCTTTTTGAGCGGGCCGGCTGCCCGGCTGAGCGGCTTTCAGGGCGCTTCGGCGGGCTTCACGGAGGGGTCCGGGAAGAAAGTTCGTGAAATCCTTCACATGAAAAAGCCTGTTGTTGGACGCGCAATCTCAGCGTTCGGCCCTCATTCGAAGGTCCTAGGCCTTCTCGACCCGGTGAATGCGCGGTTCCGTAAGCCGCGCCGACGCGCCCGTGGAGACGGTGGTTCAGCCGCCCGACGGGCCGTGAGGCCGGAACAACGCCTGATCAACGCGGGTATCCAACGCCTTGTGGTGCAGAGTGGTTCCGCTTTGGACTATGGCGTCGGTCACGAAGCCGGCGGAGTGTAGCAGATGCCCCTCCGGTGCTTGTGAAGGGGCTCACGAGCGACCCCCCATGTGGGGGTGGATACTCGATTGCATGAGCACCACGGAGCGTCCCAGGATCCTCGTTGTAGGCGGTGGGTACGTAGGCCTGTACGCGGCACGCCGCATCCTCAAGCAGATGCGGTACGGCGAGGCGACCGTCACGGTCGTCGACCCGCGCTCGTACATGACGTACCAGCCCTTCCTCCCCGAAGCTGCTGCCGGCAGCATCTCCCCCCGCCACGTCGTGGTGCCGCTGCGACGCGTGCTCCCCAAGGCGGAGGTCCTCACCGGCCGGGTCACCACCATCGACCAGGACCGCAAGGTCGCCACGATCGCCCCGCTGGTCGGCGAGGCGTACGAGCTGCCTTTCGACTACCTGGTCATCGCGATGGGCGCGGTCTCCCGCACCTTCCCGATCCCCGGCCTGGCCGAGAACGGCATCGGCATGAAGGGCGTGGAAGAGGCCATCGGCCTGCGCAACCACGTGCTGGAGCAGCTGGACAAGGCCGACTCCACGACCGACGAGGAGGTCCGCCGCAAGGCGCTGACCTTCGTCTTCGTCGGCGGTGGCTTCGCGGGTGCGGAGACCATCGGTGAGGTCGAGGACATGGCCCGCGACGCCGCGAAGTACTACAACAACGTGAAGCGCGAGGACATGCGCTTCCTGCTGGTCGACGTCGCCGACAAGATCCTCCCCGAGGTCGGCCCGAAGCTCGGTGCGTACGGCAAGGAGCACCTGGAGAGCCGCGGCGTCGAGGTCTACCTCAAGACCGGCATGGACTCCTGCGTCGACGGCCACGTGAAGCTCAACAACGGCCTCGAGGTCGACTCCAACACCATCGTGTGGACCGCGGGCGTCAAGCCCAACCCGGCGCTGGCCCGCTTCGGTCTGCCGCTCGGCCCGCGCGGCCATGTCGACACCGGCACCACCCTCCAGGTGCAGGGCACCGACTACATCTGGGCCGCGGGCGACAACGCCCAGGTCCCGGACATGGTCGGCCGCAAGAACGGCAACGAGAACGCCTGGTGCCCGCCGAACGCGCAGCACGCGCTGCGGCAGGCCAAGGTCCTCGGCGACAACGTGCTCTCCGGTATGCGGGGCTTCCCGCAGAAGGAGTACAGCCACGCCAACAAGGGTGCGGTCGCCGGTCTGGGCCTGCACAAGGGCGTCGCGATGATCGTCATGGGCAAGATGAAGATCAAGCTCAAGGGCCGTCTCGCCTGGTACATGCACCGCGCGTACCACGGCATGGCGATGCCGACGTTCAACCGCAAGATCCGGGTCTTCGCCGACTGGACGCTGGCCATGTTCCTCAAGCGCGAGGTCGTCTCGCTCGGCGCCATGGAGAACCCCCGCGAGGAGTTCTACGAGGCCGCCAAGCCGGCGCCGGCCCCGCCGACCGCCGCCGAGGCCGGGGACAAGACCAAGGCCAAGGCTTCCTGAATTCCCGGTCGGCTACTCCGACCAGCCCGAAGGGCGTCCGCCATCCGTGGGGCGGGCGCCCTTTGGCGTGTCCACTCTGGCGCAAAGCGGGCGGTGTGCGGTTCTCTTACGTGTGAACGGGACTAACTGGGCGCCCCATTGGCGTTTACGTGGTGGGTGAATCTTCTTCGCCCGACTCGTCAACACGGAGGTGTGCGACATGGCCGATGCCGCTGGACGGCTCACCAAGCTCGCCGAGGAGGTACTGGGAGCACCGCTCCCGGTACGCATCCGCGCCTGGGACCGCAGCGAGTCCGGCCCGCCGGGGGCCCCCACCCTCGTCATCCGCCATCGCCGGGCCCTGCGCCGGCTGCTGTTCAAGCCGGGCGAACTCGGTCTGGCCCGCGCCTGGGTGGCCGGCGACCTCGACATCGACGGTGATCTCTACGAGGCGCTCGACCGGCTCGCCGGGCTGATCTGGGAACGCAGCGACGCCCCCAAACCGCCGCGCGCCGCCCTCGTACGCGCCCTGGCCCGCCCGGAGATCCGCGCCGCCGCCCGGGAAATGCTCGCCCTGGCCGGCGCCCCGGTCCCGCCGACGCCGCCCGCGGAAGAGCTCAGACGCCGCCGCGGACCGCTGCACACCCTGCGGCGCGACAAGGAAGCCATCAGCCACCACTACGACGTCGGCAACGACTTCTACGCCCTGGTGCTCGGCCCGTCCATGGTCTACTCCTGCGCCTACTGGGAGAGCCCCCAGGCCACGCTGGAGGACGCCCAGCGCGACAAGCTCGACCTGATCTGCCGCAAGCTCGGCCTCCGCGAGGGGCAGCGGCTGCTGGACGTGGGCTGCGGCTGGGGCTCGATGGTGCTGCACGCCGCCCGCGAGTACGACGTCCGGGCGGTCGGTATCACCCTCTCCGAGGAGCAGGCCGGCTTCGCCCGTAAGCGGATCGCCGAGGCAGGGCTCGCCGACCGGATCGAGATCCGGGTACAGGACTACCGCGAGATCCACGACGAGCCGTTCGACGCGATCTCCTCGGTCGGAATGGCCGAGCACGTCGGCCGCACCCAGTACGCGGAGTACGCCGACGCCCTGTACTCCCTGCTCAAGCCCGGCGGGCGGCTGCTCAACCATCAGATCGCCCGGCGGCCGGTCGTGGACGAGGAGGCGTATCACGTCGATGAGTTCATCGACCGGTATGTGTTCCCGGACGGTGAGCTGGCGCCGGTGGGCCGGACCGTCGGCCAGCTGGAGGAGGCCGGGTTCGAGGTCCGGGACGTGGAGGCGATCCGGGAGCACTACGCGCTGACGCTGCGCAGCTGGGTCGACAACCTGGAGCGGCACTGGGACGAGGCGGCGCGGCTCACCTCGCCCGGCCGGGCCCGGGTGTGGCGGCTCTACATGGCCGCGTCGGCGCTGTCCTTCGAGCGCAACCGGATAGGAGTCAACCAGGTGCTGGCGGTCCGGACCCCGGAGCCCGGGGACGCGGGGGTGCCGCTGCGGGCGCGGGACTGGACCGGCTGACACCCCCCCACCCCACCCACACACCCTCCCCCGCCCCCACCGGCCCTCCCCCCGAAGGGGGGAGGGCCGGTGGCGGGGGGTGGGGGCGGGGGCGGAAGAGGCCGCCGCGGCGGCGCCCCGCCGCGGCCGCCTGAACCGGGCGGCTAGTCGGCCTTGATCGCGGTCAGCATGTTCAGCCGGGCCGCGCGGCGGGCCGGCCACAGGGCGGCCAGCACTCCGACGAGCGCGGCCAGGCCGAGGAAGAGGCCCAACCGCCCCCACGGCAGCACCAGTTCGTAGCTCTTCATCTGCGCGCCGATCAGCTCACCGGCCGCCCAGCCGAAGAACACGCCCAGGCCGACGCCGAGCACCCCGCCGAAGAGCGAGATCACCAGCGACTCCAGCCGCACCATGCGCTTGACCCCGCGGCGGTCCAGGCCGATGGCGCGCAGCATGCCGATCTCCTGGGAGCGTTCGAAGACCGACATCGCCAGGGTGTTGACGACACCGAGGACCGCGACGATCACTGCCATGGCCAGCAGGCCGTAGAGCATGTTCAGCATCATCGTGACCGACTGGGAGATGCCCTCGGACACGTCCTTCTTGTCGGCGACGAGGATGGCCGGGTTGTCGCCGAGCGCCTTGGCCAGGGTCTCCTTGTTGCCGTCGGTGGCCCCGTCGGCCATCTTGACCAGGATCTGGTCGTCGGCGAGGTGCTTCTGGTGCGGCGCCAGGGTGGCGTTGTCGAGGATGAGGCCGCGGAACATGTCGTTGCCCTCGTAGACGCCGGAGACGGTCAGCGTGGCCTTCTTGCCGTCGGGGAACGTCACCGGGACACGGGAGCCGGCCTTCCAGTGCTTGATCTTCGCGGTGTCGCCGTCCACGACGGCCCGGTTGCCGCGCAGTTCGCCGAGCGCGCCCTCGGTGAAGGGCAGTTGGGTCAGGGCGCCGAACTCCCGGCCGTCGACGCCGTTCAGCATCTCGGGCTCGTTGCCGCTCTCGGCCATCACCTTGCGCAGCGGGCTGCTGGCCACCACCCCGTCCACGGCGCCGACCGCCTTCTCCAGCCGGGGGGAGAGCGGCTGCCGGCTGTCCATGGAGATGACGTAGTCGGCCTTCAGCGACTCGGTGGCCAGCTTGTCGACGCCCTTCTGCACACTGGTCGCGATCACCGTCAGACCGGTGATCAGGGTCAGTCCGACCATCAGCGCCGAGGCGGTGGTGGCGGTACGGCGCGGATTGCGGAGCGCGTTCTGCCGGGCGAGGGTGCCGGCGGTGCCGAACGCCCGCAGGACGGGGGCGGCCAGCGCGATCAGCGGACGGGAGAGCAGCGGCGTCAGGATGAACACGCCGATCAGCAGCAGCACCGCTCCGGCGCCCATGGTGCTGCGGCCGTCGTCCATACCGGTGGCGGCCAGCACACCGGCGATTCCGAGGCCCGCGAAGACCGCGCCGATGCTGTTGCGGACCACCAGCGACTTGGTGGTGGCGGGGAGGTGCACGCTGTTCATCGCGGCGACCGGCGGAATCTTCGCGGCGCGCCGGCCCGGCAGCCAGGCGGCCAGCACCGTGACGACGACGCCCACGGCCAGCGCGGTCAGCACCGTGGTGGGCTCGACCACCAGCGGTCCGTCCGGCAGCTTCCCGGTGGTGCTGCTGATCAGCGCGCGCAGGCCCGCGCCGACACCGATACCGGCCACCAGGCCGGTCGCCCCGGCGATGGCGCCGACCAGGAACGCCTCGATCAGTACCGAGCGGGTGACCTGGCGGCGGGCGGCGCCGACCGCCCGCAGCAGCGCCAGTTCCCTGGTGCGCTGGGCGACCAGCATGGTGAAGGTGTTGGCGATGAGGAAGATGCCGACGAAGAGCGAGATACCGGCGAAGACCATCAGCCCGGTCTTCATGCCGGACATGCTCTCCTCGATCATGTCGGCCTGCTGGTCGGCGAGGTGCTTCCCGGTCTCGACGGTGGCGCTGCCCGGGGGCAGCGCCCGCTCGATCGCGTGCTGCAGGGCGGTCTGGGACGTCCCCGCCGCGGCGGTCACCTGGACCACGTTGTATCCGCCGGGCATCCGGAACAGCTTCTGGGCGGTCTCGGTGTCGAACAGCGTGAGGGTGCCGCCGGCCGCGGCCCGGTCGTCGTCGGTGGTGAAGATGCCGGCCAGCTTCGGCTCCCGGACCGGCCCGTCGACGGAGATCCGTACGGTGTCGCCGACCCGATAGCCGGCCTTGTCGGCGGTGCGGGAGTCCAGCGCGATCTGGTCCGGGCCCTTGGGGGCGGCGCCGTCCCGCATCGGGTAGCGCGCGTCCTTGCCGTCCTTGCCCGGGAAGTAGTTGCTGCCGCGGGTCGAGAGGCCCGCGCCGAGCAGCTTGCCGTGCTTGTCGGCGACGCCGGTGTAGCCGGAGACGAGGCCGGTGGTGGCCGCGACGCCGGGCACCCGGTTCACCTTGTCGAGCAGCTTCCGGTCGATCTGCGGGGTATCTTCGGGGCTCCCGGGGCCCGCGTCGGACTGCGGCGGCTCAACGGCCACGTCGACGTGTTCGAGGCTCTTCTGGGAGCTGTTGCGGAAGGCCTCGGAGAGGGTCGAGGTGAAGACCAGGGTGCCGGAGACGAAGGCCACGCCGAGCATCACGGCGAGCACGGTCATCAGCAGCCGGGCCTTGTGCGCAAGCACATTGCGCAAGGCGGTGCGGAACATGAGTCAGTCCTGGAGGAGTGGTCCGGAGTGCGGGTGGCTGCCGGGAATCAGCTGGTGCGGGCCGTGGCGTCGGAGCCGGGGGTCCGGGGGGCGCCCCCGGAGAGGTTCCGCATGCGTTCCAGCACGCTGTCGGCGGTCGGGCCGGCGATGTCGTCGACGATCCGGCCGTCGGCGAGGAAGACCACCCGGTCCGCGTAGGAGGCGGCGACCGGGTCGTGGGTCACCATCACCACGGTCTGGCCCAGTTCGCGTACGGAGTTGCGCAGAAAGCCCAGGACCTCGGCGCCGGAGCGCGAGTCGAGGTTGCCGGTGGGCTCGTCGGCGAAGATGATCTCGGGCCGGGAGGCGAGCGCGCGGGCGACCGCGACGCGCTGCTGCTGGCCGCCGGAGAGCTGGCTGGGGCGGTGCTTGAGGCGGTCGGCCAGGCCGACGGTCTGCACGACGCGGTCCAGCCAAGCGCGGTCCGGCTTACGGCCCGCGATGTCCATGGGCAGGGTGATGTTCTCCAGGGCGGTCAGGGTCGGCAGCAGGTTGAACGCCTGGAAGATGAAGCCGATCTTGTCGCGCCGGAGCTGGGTGAGCTTCTTGTCCTTGAGGCCGTTCAGTTCGGTGTCGCCGATCCGGGCGGAGCCGCCGGAGATCGCGTCCAGCCCGGCCATGCAGTGCATCAGCGTCGACTTGCCGGATCCCGAGGGGCCCATGATCGCGGTGAACTGGGCCTGCCGGAACTCGACGGAGACCGCGTCCAGGGCGACCACCTGGGTCTCGCCCTGTCCGTAGACCTTGGTGAGGTCCATGGCGCGGGCGGCCGCCGTGGTGGCGCGGGGGGCGGTGGCGACGCCGGAGTGGTGGGTGGTCACGGGAGGGTGCTCCTGTCGTACGAGGGATCAGGCCCGCGGCGGCCCCGGGGACTCGGGGGGCGGACGGACCGCGGACGTTCTCCATCGTGGGCCCGGGGGAGGGGTGGGCACGTCAACCCCTGTGGTCGCCTTCGACCACCCCTGGGACGTATCAGGGGTCCGCCCGTCATCCCTGCGGAGGAGGCGACTCCAGATGCTGTTGCCTTGCTCACGGCCGCCGGAGGGGTGCCCGGGCGGGGGTGACGGTCACGCCGGCGAGGCATCGAGTTTCCGTCAATTCGGGCATGAAAATGCGCCGGGGGGCTTCCCACCGAAGGTGGGCTTCAGGCATGTGCCGAAGGCCTGTACCGGTCGCTGATGCTCACTCAGTTGCCAATAAAATAAGACAACCTCGGGAAGAGCGGCCGATGGGGGTCGTGCACTGCGGGCTACGCTCGTGCTGCCCTCTTTGAGGTGGCATGGGGGATCCCAGGCCCGGATGGTGGAATGCAGACACGGCGAGCTTAAACCTCGCTGGCCTACGGCCGTGCCGGTTCAAGTCCGGCTCCGGGCACTCCGCACGCAGCGGAGCTTAACTGAATTTTCAACGAGAAGGGCCGCCGGGGAAAGCCGGCGGCCCTTCTCGCATTGTGAGTTGTCGGCTCAGCGCTCCACGAGCGCGAACAAGCTCTCCCAGCGGCCGACAATCTCCTCCGTGGAGAACCGCTGGATGTTCTCCCGGGCGGCTTCGCCCATCGTGTCCCGGAGCTCCTTGTCGGACATCAGGGCGTCGAGATGCCGGGCGAATTCGGTGATATTGCCCGGCGGGGCGAGGAAACCGTCCACGCCGTCCGTGATGATCTCGTGGACACCGGGCGCCACATCGAACGCCACACACGGCACGGCCGTCGCCATCGCCTCCATGGGTGCCAGCGGGAAGCCCTCGCCCCGCGAACTGAGCGCGAACACCGCACTCTTGCGCAGCGCCCCCGGCACATCGCCGGTCCGGCCCATCCACTCGACCGTGGTGGTGATCCCCAGCTCCGCGGCCTGCTTGCGCAGCGCCTCCTCTTCCTCACCGGAGCCGTAAACGCGCAGCGTCCAGTCGGGGTGCTGCGGGGAGACCCTGGCCCAGGCCTCCAACAGCAGGTCCACGCCCTTCTCTTCGTGCAGCCGGCCGATGCTGACCACGCACTTGCCGGAGCGGTCCGAGGGCACCTCGGGGAAGAAGGGCAGCGGGTTCGGCATGAAGCCGACGTTGTCCATCCGCTGCCGGATCCAGCGGTCCGCGTCCTCCCGGGTGAGCGTCAGCATTCGGTCGACGTCCTGGTAAAACCGCTTGACCCGGGCGAACCGGGAGGACTTGCGGCAGGTGTCGAAGGACTCATGGCTCATCCCGAACACCGTCAGCCCCGCCGTATCGGCCAGCGCGACCCACTCCATGGCCCACACCTGAGTGACGATCACCACCCCGTCCGGCTTCGCCGCCCGGAACAGCGCGCTCAACTTGGCCGCCTGCTCCCGCATTCCGGCTTCCCGGGCCGCCCGGCGGCGCTGCTCGACGAGGTTGAGCTTGTCCTTGAGGCCGCGTACCGGGGTCACGGCCGGCGGGTGCTCGGCGTACAGCGTGGTGGTCCGGAACGGCACGTCGGGGGCCAGCTCCTGGACCCGTCCCTCGGGGGCCGGCACCACGCCGACGAGGTGCACCCGGTGGCCCCGCTCGCTGAACAGCCGCGCCATCTGGTGCGACCAACTGGTGATGCCACCCAGCTCGTTGACGCTGTTGGACACGAAGAAGATGTCCCGCGGCTCGGCTGCGTTCGACTTGGTCATCAACGGCTCCACTGGGCGAAGAACTGATCGACGATGCTCCGGGCGGCGTCGCCCCGGTCGTATTCGCCGAACTTGGCGACGAATTCCCTGCGGCTCTTCGCGTATTCCAGTGCCTGCGACTCGAACGACTTGATCGTCTCGTGGAAATCGTCCTCGGTGCGGACCACCGGACCCGGTGCGTGCTCCAGCAGATCGAAGTAGGTGCCGCGGCCCTCGTGCACATACTCGTCGTAGTCGTAGGTGAAGAACACCAGGGGACGGTCGAGCAGCGCATAGTCGAACATCACTGACGAATAGTCGGTGATCAGCCCGTCCGCCAGCTCCAGCAGTGGCGTCACATCGTGGCGCGCCGATACGTCGATGACCCGGCCCTGCACGGTCGGTGGCAGCACCACATGATTGAGGTAGTGCGAACGCACCAGGAGGACATAGCGGTCGCCGAACTGATCGGCGAAACGCTCCACGTCGAAGGGCAATTCGAAGCGCCCGTGCCGGCCGCCCGCCTTGCGGAACGTCGGCGCGTAAAGGAGTACGGTCCGGTCCTCCGGAATGCCCAACTCCGCGGCCAGCGGCCCGCGTTCACGCACCCCTCGCTCGGCCTCCCGCTCCCGCGCGTGCACCAGTGCGTCATTGCGCGGGTATCCCGACCGCAGCAGCGTCTTCTCCTGGAGCCGGAAAGCCTTGGCCAGGGTGTGTACATCGTGCTCGGAGCGGACCAGGAAGCGGTCGAAGCGGTCCAGCGAGCGCTGCTGCTCCTCCTGCTGCCGGCGGGTCTGCGCCTTCAGCGCCGGCTGGTCGAAGCCCATGTTCTTCAGCGCCGAGCCGTGCCAGGTCTGGAGGTAGGTGGTCTCCGGGCGCTTGGTGAGCTTGAGCGGGTAGCTCTGGTTGTCCACCCAGAACTCGGCCTGCGCCAGCGCCTTGAGATACGGCAGCGACCAGCGCCGTACGAGCGTGACGTCCTTGGGGAAGTCCTGCGGGGACCCGGCGTACGACCAGATCGCCTCGAACTCCAGGCCCTGCCGCCGCATCTCCTCGTAGAGGGCGCGCGGGCTGTCGCTGTACTGCTTGCCCAGGTGGCTCTCGAAGACCACCGTGCGCTTCTTGATCGGCAGCCGGCAGAACACCTCGTGGTAGGCGCGGAGCTTGTTGTCGCCGGAGGTGACCTTCTGGCGCAGCGCCTTCGCCTTGCGGAAGCCGGTCTTGGCCAGCGTCCCCGGCTTGCCGCGCACCCCGCGGTTGATCAGCTCCTGGACGCGCTCGGCGTTGCGGCCTTCGCTGACCAGGCGGAACGCCAGATGCCCCTTGGCCGAGACATGCGGTGCGAGGTGGTCGGCGACCATCCGCGTCAGCCGCGGCCGCACCGGCAGCGGCTCGGACAGCCCGGTGTCGGCGACGGTGAGCCGGGTCGTGGTGCGCACCCCGTCCACGTCCAGCCGCAGCCGTACGTCCCAGATGGTGTCGACGATGCCCAGCGGGCGCAGCTTCGCGGTGAGGTCCGCGGTGGCCTCCCAGTGGACGGTGTCGCCCTCGTGGCGCAGCTCCCGCACCGGGAACTGGAAGGACTGGAGGCTGCGCCGCCGGGCGCTGAACTCCAGCTGGCCCTTGAGGCGGGCGCCGGGCGGGATGACGCCGAGCGGATTGGTGATCCGGCCGGCCAGCGAGACCGCCTTGCCGGACGCGCTGAAGCGGGTGAGCTGGTTGCGCAGGAACAGCTGGTTGACCGGCTTCTCGTGGTAGCCGATGTCGGTCACGTCCAGGATCTCGCGCCCGAAGGTGTCGTCGAGGTGGCCGTCGCACCAGTAGATCCGGCCGTCGTGCTCGGTGAGCGGCGAGGAGACCTTGTCGCGGTTGATGAGGGTGTCGACCGCCGGGATCAGGTTCTCCCAGTCACCCTGCTGGAGCAGGTAGGCGCAGATGGCCTGGATCGGCTGGACCCGTTCGTACGCCTCGGGGGCGATGCTCGCGAGGTATTCCCGGGAGAGCTCGGAGAATTCCTGCCGATAGGAATCGTCGCGGAACGGCAGATCCCGCAGGTGCAGCACCAGATCGTGCTTGAGGAATTTCACGTCCTTGGCGAGCTTCAGCTCGTCCAGCCCGCGTTCCGCCAGCAATGCGTCGATGCGCCGGTGGATCTCCAGCCGGTGCGTGTAGTTGGTCATTTCGTGGCGCCGGTTCGTCACCGACTTCACGGCGGCCCGTTCGTATACGTGCCAGAAATAGACCTGATTGGGAATCAGCGTGATGCGGCGCGCCGCCAGATATGCATCGGCGATAAACATCAGGTCCTCGTAGAACATCCCCTTGGGGAATCGGAGATTGTTCTCGACAAGGAAGTCCCGGCGATAGCACTTGTTGGTGGAAAGGGTGTCCCAGACGAACAGGTCCGGCAATTCCGTGACGGATTCCAGTGTGCGGGTCGTGGAGTACAGCCAGGCGTACCACTCGTCGCGCTTCTGATTGCGGGTGTCCTTGTGCAGCCGGACGCACAGACCGGAAACAATATCCGAGCCGGATTCCTCGGCGGCCTCCAGCATATTGCGGCACGCATTGACTTCCAGGACGTCATCGCTGTCCAGGAACATGACGTAGCGGCCTTCGGTGTGCTCGATGCCGACGTTCCGCGGCTCGCCTCCCGCACCGCTGTTCTCCGGCAGCTGGAAGGCTCTGACCCGTCCGGGGTGATCGGCCGCGAGCCGCTGCGCCACTTCGAAAGAACGGTCGGTGCTGCAATCGTCGACGATCACCACCTCGACGTCCCGGAGCGTTTGGTCCAGCACGGACTGAACCGCGGTCGGCAACCGGTCGGCGTCGTTGTAGACGATGACGACTACTGAGACGTCAGGCACAGGCACCTCAACCCTCTTTCGCTGCTGTTTCCCGCCAGAATAGCCCTATCTGTACCCTCGGATTACAACCGATCGCGCCCATAGCGCTACGGACAGTGAGGCGCGGGTGCATCGAGAAGGGGCACTCCGGGGTCGGATCTTGACCATGCGTCAGCCCTGCGGAACCAGCCACCAGGGCAAGCTCCGGCCGGCAGGGAAGACGGCCCCTCCCGCGAATCGGTTGCCTGCCGGTCCGGTGGCGTCCGTTGCGATCAGACATTTATCGGATTCCGTTCGGCGGCAGCGGGAAGAAGCCCCGGGCGGAGCAGAAGGAAAATCCCAGTTCGAACCGTCGGCAGCGGATGACGGCAACGGACGATGACAACAGGACGACAACAGGACGACAAGAGGACGACAACAAGACGGCAAGGTGGTGGCCGGAGATCGAATACCCGGAATGTCCGGGACGGGGCCGGGAGGTGTGACGGTGCGAGCGCGGTCCGCCGCGGCGGCGCGACGCGGTCCGCATCCTGCTCCGGGCACGTCTGCGCCCTCCCGCACGTCCTCCTCATGGCGGATGTGCCGTCCCGGGTTCAGGGAAAGATCCTGCTCAAGAACTAGCGACGCGCCTTTGCCAAGCCATTACGCTTGCCGTCAAGGCCGCGCAGGGCGGCCATGGAGGAGTGAGATGAGGAGCAGCAACCCGGTCTTCTCGCGACGGGGGTTCAGCCGCGACACCGGCTACGCGGGCTTCAACGCACCGCCGCAGGCCGGGGCCGCCGCGAACCCGTACGCCGGAGCGAACCCCTACGCGCAGGGCGGCAACCCCTACGCGGACCCGACCAACCCGTACGCCCAGGGCCAGGCCCCCACCCAGGCGCCGCCGCAGTACACCCCGCAGACCCGCCCGATGACGATGGACGATGTCGTCGCGCGCACGGGCATGACGCTCGGCACGGTCATCGCGGGCGCCACCGTCGGCTGGCTGTTCCTGACCCAGAGCCTCGGCTTCGCCATCGGGGCCGGTCTGGTCGCGATGGTGCTGGCGCTGGTGCAGTCCTTCAAGCGGAAGCCGTCGCCCGCGCTGATCCTGGGCTACGCGGCCCTGGAGGGCCTCTTCCTCGGTGCGCTGAGCGGCTACCTCAACGGCCTGCCGAACATGAACGGCGCCCCCATGCAGGCGGTGCTGGGCACGATGGCGGTGTTCGTCGCCATGCTGGTCGCCTACAAGACGCGGATCGTGCGGGTCACCGCGCGCTTCACCCGCTTCGTGATGATCGCGGCGCTGGGCTTCGTCCTGCTGTCGCTGGTCAATGTGCTGTTCATGGCGTTCGCCGGCGGTGAGGGTCTGGGCTTCCGCAGTGGCGGCCTGGGCATCGTTTTCGGCATCGTCGGTGTGGTCCTCGGCGCGCTCTTCCTGGCGCTGGACTTCAAGCAGGTCGAGGACGGCATCGCCTACGGCGCTCCGCGCGAGGAGTCCTGGCTGGCCGCGTTCGGTCTGACGCTGACCCTGGTGTGGATCTACATGGAGATGCTGCGGCTGATCTCGATCCTCCGGGGCGACTGACGCCCCACGACGCCGGTGCCCCGTGCGCCGGCGCAACCGTCGAAGGGCCCGCGGGCGAACTGCCCGCGGGCCCTTCGACGTGCGGAGTGCCGGATGAGGGGAATGTTCTGAGCCGGACCGGCACGGAGCCCGGCAGCGTGGATCAGAACTTGCGCGCGGCGCGCCTGAGATCGTATTCGTGGACGATTGCCTTGGCGTGGCCGTAGGCGAGGTTGTGCTCGCCGCGGAGCCAGCTGACCTTCTCATCGAAGCGGAAGAGGGCGGGGCCCTCGTCAACGGTACGGAGCCAGTCGGAGATTTCCCGGCCGGTGCAGTGCGGGATACGGGAGAGCATGTTCCGGTGGGTCTCTTCGGAGAAGAGCTGAGACATCGGCGCCTCCGGACGCGGTCGATGCTGGTTCTTGAGGCCACCGTGCCTGAGCGTTCGGGCGTTGGCAACCACCCGGGAGTGGCGCATAGGCTCACGACGTGCTTGACGTGACCCCCTTGCAGACCGCCGTGGATGCCCTCGCCGACCGCCTCCGATCGCTGCCCCAGAGCACGCTCGGCCAGGGCGCCGCAGCCGAAGCGCTCGCACTGGCGCGGCAGTTGGCGACCCGGGCGCAGCTGATCGAGCGGCCGGGGGAGCCGCCGTACGAGCTGCCGGACGCCGGGATGTTCGCGGCGGGCGACCAACTGGCGGTGGCTGGGCACGATCTTGTCGAGGCACTGCGGGCCGCGGCGGCGCACCCGGCCGACGGCACGGCGAACTCTGACGCGAAAGTGGCCCCCGCCGACGAACTGGCGGAGGCCGTGCGATGCGTGCGGGCGGTGGCGGACCGCTACTAGGCCTGTCGGCCGGGCCCGCCGTGCCCGGTCAGAGTGAGGCGATGACGCGGTCCGCGAGGATGTAGACGCTCTCCTCGCGGGTCTCGCCCCAGGAGAAGGTCAGCGCGTACGCCCCCGAGATGCCGGAGCCGCCCAGCAGTACGGGGGTGCGCCCCGCGTGCAGTGCGTCGGCCACGCGCTCCGCGGTCTCGCGCTGCCCGGGGGTCAGGCAGAGCGTGGTGCCGTCGGCGAAGACGTAGACGTCCAGGGTGCCCAGGGGGCCGGGGCGGACGTCCGCGAGCGGGGTGGCGTCCTGCGCCAGTTCCTCCAGGCGGGCCACCGTGCGCTCATGATCACTGATCACCGGGGACGGGGAGAAGTCCGGGTGCGAGGGGTGGCGCCGGCGCGCGGCGGCCAGCTCGGCGGACTCGGTCTCCTCGACCGGCTCCAACTCCGGCGCGTCCAGGGCTTCCAGCGCCTCCATGGACTCCAGGGAATCCATCGCCTCCAGGGCGTCCGGGCCCAGCAGCGGCTCCAGACCGGCCAGATCCGCCTGGCGGGGCAGGAACGGCTGGATGTCGAGCCGGTCGGACTCCGGGCGCTCGAACGGCTCGCGATGGTCCGCGCGGGGGTCCAGCAGTCCCTCGTCGCCGAGGCCGACGAGCCCGCCGAGCAGGGACGGGGCGTCGGCGGCGTCCCGGGCCTCCTGCGCGGCCCAGAAGGCGCGCGCCTCGGCCAGTTCGCGCTCCCGCTCCTCGGCCAGCGCGTCCGCGACGGCGGCACGTATGTCCGCGAGCGGTGTCTCGGCGGCCGGGACGGTGCGGGCGGCCGGGATGGCCGCGGTGGCCGGATGCGCCGCCGCGGCGCCGGCCGCGGTGTCCTGACGGGCGGCGAGGAGGTCGGCGCGCAGCTCGGCGATCTGGCGGCGCAGGGCGCGGGCGGTGTGCAGGGCGGCGGCGCCCAGCGCGACGGCGGCGGCCGCGGCCACCAGCACGACGAGGGTGTTCACGGTCATGCCGAAACCTCGCTTCGCTCGGCCCCGCATCCGCGGGGCGCGCCCCCTTCGTTGGTTTGCTCGCTGGGCTCGCTCACGCCGAAACCTCTCTGTTCGGTGCCGCATGGGCGAGACGCGCACCTCTCGACCCGCTCGGGGCGCTCGCTCATGCGTCCTCCCCACTTCGCTCGGCGGCCCTGTTCCCAGGGGCCGCGCATCGGTACCCGGACTTCCCCCGGCCGTCCGGCCGGGCGACCCCCTTGATGCGCTCGCTCGGGATCACGCCTGGTAGTGGCTCGGTCACCGGCGTACTCCCGTTAGCAGATTGTTCTCCGACTTCCTACATCAGCCTGCCGGTGGTCGGCGACCGCACCTCGTGCCCTATGTCCCGAAATGGAGGGGAGTCAGGGCGCTGTATGGGCCAGTGCCCCCCTGCTGACCTGCAAGAACGCTGCTCCCCCGGGGCGTTGGTCACAATCCTGGGGGAGATTGGGTCGCGATCTCGTTAACGAGTGGCGCAGGTCACGCCGTGTCGCCGCCCGTGTCCATACGAGCGCGAAGGGTGTGCGCGGGGCGGAAGTTGGTCCGTTTTCCCGCGCACACCCGTGGAGTGCCGTCGCGGTGGCAGCCGGGAGCCGGCCGCCACCGTCCGCTGAGGCTCAGCTCAGCCGCTCGTGCCTGTGGTCGCGCTGAGCTTCGCCTCCGCTGCGGGCGGATGCCGGGCGCTCGTTCCTCGCACCCGGCCTCCACCCTTCGCTACGACTCAGCTCAGCCGCTCGATGACCATCGCCATGCCCTGGCCGCCGCCCACGCACATCGTCTCCAGGCCGAACTGCTTGTCGTGCCACTGGAGGGAGTTGATCAGGGTGGTGGTGATGCGGGCGCCGGTCATGCCGAAGGGGTGGCCGACGGCGATCGCGCCGCCGTTGACGTTCAGCCGGTCCAGGTCGATGCCCAAGTCCCGGTAGGACGGGATGACCTGGGCGGCGAACGCCTCGTTGATCTCGACCAGGTCGATGTCGGAGACCGAGAGACCGGCCCGGCGCAGCGCCTGCTTGCTGGCCTCGACCGGGCCGTAGCCCATGATCTCGGGGGAGAGGCCGGAGACGCCGGTGGAGACGATCCGGGCCAGCGGGGTCAGGCCCAGCTCGCGCGCCTTGGTGTCGGACATGATCACCAGCGCCGCGGCGCCGTCGTTCAGCGGGCAGCAGTTGCCGGCGGTCACCAGGCCGTCGGGGCGGAAGACCGGCTTGAGGCCGGAGACGCCCTCGACGGTGACGCCCGCGCGCGGGCCGTCGTCCTTGGAGACGACTGTGCCGTCCGGCAGCGTCACCGGGGTGATCTCCCGCTCCCAGAAGCCGTCGTTGATCGCCTTCTCGGCGAGGTTCTGGGACCGGACGCCGAACTCGTCCATGTCCTGGCGGGTGATGCCCTTGAGGCGGGCGAGGTTCTCCGCGGTCTGGCCCATCGCGATGTAGGCGTCCGGGATCAGGCCGTCCTCGCGCGGGTCGTGCCAGTCGGCGCCCTCCTGCTCGGCGCGGGCCGCGGTACGGGCCTCGGCGTCGGCGAAGAGCGGGTTGTGGGTGTCCGGCAGGCCGTCGGAGCTGCCCTTGATGCTGCGCGAGACGGTCTCGACACCGGCCGAGATGAAGACATCGCCCTCACCGGCCTTGATGGCGTGCAGCGCCATGCGGGTCGTCTGGAGCGAGGAGGAACAGTAACGGGTGATGGTGCACCCCGGGAGGTGGTCCATCCCCATCTGGACGGCCACGATGCGGCCGAGGTTGTGGCCCTGCTCGCCGCCGGGAAGGCCACAGCCGAGCATCAGGTCGTCGATGTCCCTGGGGTCCAGCTCGGGGACCTTGGCGAGCGCGGTCTCGATGATCTTCGCGGTCAGGTCGTCCGGCCGCAGGTCCTTCAGTGAGCCCTTGAAGGCGCGGCCGATCGGGGAGCGGGCGGCTGAGACGATCACGGCTTCGGGCATCACACGGCTCCAGGTGCGCGGGAAATGGGCGGACTGTGAGGGAAGTTACCTGCACGTACTGCTGAGGTCACGGGGTGCGTGCTGTGATGCGGGCCTCTTTTCTAAGCGGGCGCTTATGGAAACGGGGCGGGGCCGCCGGGTATTCCCGTACGGCCCCGCCCCGTTCCCCCGCGCCCCGCTCACCGCCGCTCCGGCGCCCGCTCGCTCACGGGGTGACGGACGACGGTCCGGTCCTCTCCGCCGTGGGCAGCTGACGGCGCCTGCGGTGCTTGAGCAGCGCCCAGGGGGCGCGGGAGGCGGTGACCTCCGTGCCGCCCTCGGAAGCCGCCTCGGCGGCCGCCTGCTCGACCGGCAGCAGGCCCTCGCCCCGGGCGGGCTCCGGGCGCTCCTCCTCCGGCCACAGCCCCAGCGAGGCGCACAGCGTCGGCAGCACGGCCATCGCGGCGGTGGCGTAGCCCTCGGCCGACGGGTGGTAGTTGTCCGGCCCGAACAGCTCCCGCGGCCGCGCCTCGAACTCGGGGCCGAGCAGATCGCCGAGGGAGACCGTACGGCCGCCGCTCTCGATCACCCCGATGGTCTGGGCGGCGGCCAGCTGCCGGGAGAGCCGCCGGGCCACCCAGCGCAGCGGCTGGTAGACCGGCTCGACGCTGCCCAGATCAGGGCAGGTGCCGACGACCACCTCGCAGCCCGCCGCGCGCAGCCGGCGCACCGCCTCGGCGAGATGGCGCACGGACTGTGCGGGCGGCATCCGGTGGGTGACGTCATTGGCGCCGATCATGATGACGCAGACGTCCGGGACCTCGGTACCGACCGCCAGCATCAGCTCCACCTGGCGCTCCAGGTCGTCGGACTGCGCGCCGGGCAGCGCCACATTGCGGAAGTCGACCGGCAGCTCGGAGAGCGCGGCCAGACCGGAGGCGAGCAGGGCGCCGGGTGTCTGGGAGGCGCGGTGCACCCCCTGGCCCGCGGCGGTGGAGTCGCCGAGGAAGCCCAGGCGCAGCGGCGGGCGGTCGGTGCGGTGGCCGAAGGCGGCGCCGTAGCGGCCGTCGGCGCACGGCGGGATGTCGCTGGAGCCGCCGACCGTCCGGCGGGCCAGCCGCACCTCGGTCAGCAGCACCCCGACGGTGGCGACGCCGAGCAGCCCGACCCCGCCGCCGCCGAACGCGGCAGCGGTGGCGATCCGCCGGGCCACTCTCGCCCTGGACATCGTCATCGGCATGGGCCGAAGCACCTCCCCGTACAGTGCGGGCGCGCCGCGGCCCAGGGCCGGACGCGCTCTTGAAACGGCAAGAACTCCTACAACAGGGTGTTGCCCGTTCCCGCACGGAACGCAACGCGTCCTTCCTCTAACGGACCCGGGCAATAGGCTGGCCGCACCGGCGCAGGAGAGCGTGCCCCCGACCGCGGAGACCACCGTGCAGTTTTACGATTCGATGATTGAGCTTGTCGGCAACACCCCGCTCGTGCGGCTCAACAACGTCACCCGAGGAATCCAGGCCACCGTCCTGGCGAAGGTCGAGTACTTCAACCCCGGCGGGTCGGTCAAGGACCGGATCGCCGTGCGGATGATCGAGGCCGCCGAGCAGTCGGGTGAGCTGAAGCCCGGCGGCACCATCGTCGAGCCCACCTCCGGCAACACCGGTGTGGGCCTGGCGATCGTCGCCCAGCAAAAGGGCTACAAGTGCATCTTCGTCTGCCCGGACAAGGTGTCCACGGACAAGATCAATGTGCTGCGGGCCTACGGTGCCGAGGTGGTGGTCTGCCCGACCGCCGTGGACCCCGAGCACCCGGACTCGTACTACAACGTCTCGGACCGGCTGGTCCGTGAGACGCCCGGTGCCTGGAAGCCCGACCAGTACAGCAACCCGAACAACCCGCGCTCCCACTACGAGACCACCGGTCCCGAGCTGTGGGAGCAGACGGGCGGGCGGATCACCCACTTCGTGGCGGGTGTCGGCACCGGCGGCACGATCAGCGGCACCGGCCGCTATCTGAAGGACGCCAGCGAGGGCCGGGTCAGGGTCATCGGCGCCGACCCGGAGGGCTCGGTCTACAGCGGCGGCTCCGGGCGCCCGTATCTGATCGAGGGTGTCGGCGAGGACTTCTGGCCGACCGCCTACGACCGTACGGTCGCGGACGAGATCGTCGCGGTCTCGGACAAGGACGCCTTCCAGATGACCCGGCGGCTGGCCAAGGAGGAGGGCCTGCTGGTCGGCGGCTCCTGCGGAATGGCCGTCGTGGGTGCGCTGGAGGTCGCGGCGAAGCTCGGCCCGGACGATGTGGTCGTCGTGCTGCTGCCGGACAGCGGCCGCGGCTACCTTTCCAAGATCTTCAACGATGAGTGGATGGCCGACTACGGCTTCCTGGAGGAGGGCGGCGCCGCCGCCCGCGTCGGCGAGGTGCTCCAGCACAAGGAGGGCGCGCTGCCCTCGCTGGTGCACATGCACCCGGAGGAGACCGTCGGCGAGGCGATCGAGGTGCTGCGCGAGTACGGCGTCTCGCAGATGCCGATCGTCAAGCCGGGCGCCGGACACCCCGATGTGATGGCCGCCGAGGTCGTCGGCTCGGTCGTCGAGCGCGAGCTGCTGGACGCGCTGTTCACCCAGCGCGCCTCGCTGACCGACCCGCTGGAGAAGCACATGTGCCCGCCGCTGCCGCAGGTCGGCTCGGGCGAGCCGGTCGCCGACCTGATGGCGGTGCTGGAGACGGCGGACGCCGCGATCGTTCTCGTCGAGGGCAAGCCGAAGGGCGTGGTGAGCCGGCAGGACCTGCTGGCCTATCTGGCGCGCGAGGCCGGCAAGTAGCAGGAGGTCCCGGCGGCCGTCCCCTGTGGCGGGCGCCGGGTCGCCCGGCCGCGGACGGCCCTGGGCGCCTGTCGCGGCGTCAAGTGGCCGTCAGGAAACGGGCTGCAGCCGCAAGGTGTACGCAGGCGTCATGTGCTCGCAGCACGCGCTTAACACTCGTCGGGCAGATTGAAGATGTACGGCGAACGGACCTCCGGAGCGGCTCCCGGACCTCCACTCTCGCCGCCCGGACGCGACGGCCGGCCCTGACCCGGACGCGCGTCCCTTGCGGGGACCGCCGTCGTCCCGCCCCCGGCCCCGGCCGGGGTGCGGCGGTCCCCGCAACACTCCCCGGCCCGCCCTCCCAGGGCTCAGTTCCGCGCGCCGTCGCGACGGTCCGTACGCGCACGCAGCGCGGGCCACCGGACGGCGCCGTGCACCGCGTTGACGCCGACGATGCCGGCCCAGGTCACCAGCAGGCCCGGCAGCCCGGTGTGCACCGCCGCGACCGTGGACAGCGGGATGGCCAGCACCAGCGAGAAGGCGGCGACCCCGAACCGTTCCCAGAACTCCCGGCCGGGGCCCGCGCTGCGGGGCGGCAGGGTGCCGCGCGCCACCTGGATCTGCTGCTCGGCCAGTTGCCGCCGCACCCGCCGGTCGACGTTCGCGTCCAGCTTCTCCAGGAAGGACTCCAGCAGCTCCGACTCGTACTCCGGGCCCAGCTCCTTGCGCGTCTGGAGGGTCGCGTCGAGTTCTTTCCGCAGATCGGGGTCGTGTGTCGCCATGCTGCCGAGATTACGGGCCGCGGGCGGGCGGCGCGCTGGGGTTAACCCCCCGATCCGGCGGGGGAGGGCTCCTCTTGGAGCGGGCCGGGTGCCATCGTGCGCGCGGTGTCGCGGCGGGCGGCGAGCCAGTACAGGACGGCCGGTACGGCGAGGCCGACGAGCCAGGAGATGTCGGCGCCGCCGAGCGGTGCCACCAGCGGGCCGGTGTAGAAGTGCGTGGCCAGGAACGGGAGCTGGGCGAGCACCCCGAGGACATAGACCGTCAGGGCCCGGACGTTCCAGGCGCCGTAGCGGCCGGCCGGGTCGCTGAGCGCCGGGATGTCGTAACGCTCCTTGGAGATCAGGTAGTAGTCGACGAGGTTGATCGCCGACCAGGGCGTGAAGAACGTCAGCAGGAAGAGCAGGAAGTCCTTGAAGGACGTCAGGAAGGAGTCCTTGCCCAGGAGCGCGACGGCGGTGCCGGCCACCATGATCCCGGCGATGTAGGCGGAGCGGCCGCGGGGCGACAGGGTGCGCTGGCCGCGGAAGCCGCTGACGCTGGTGACCAGCGACATGAAGCCGCCGTAGGTGTTGAGGATGTTGATGGTGAGCTTGCCGAGGGCGATGACGAAGTAGAGGCACGAGGCGATCAGTCCGGCGCCGCCCAGGCCCACGATGTAGGTGACCTCGTGGCCCACGAACGCGGCCGGCGCGGCGGCGGCCGCCAGCGCGCCGAACGTCATCGACCACTGCGAGCCGAGCACCGAGCCGGACAGCGTCCACCAGAAGGTGGCGCGTGCCGAGGTGTGCCGCGGGAGGTAGCGCGAGTAGTCGGCGACGTACGGGCCGAACGCCAGCTGCCAGGAGGCCGAGAGCGAGACGGCGAGCAGGAAGACCGGCAGCCCGAAGCGGTGGTCGGCGAGCAGCGCGCCGAGGTCGGCGCGCTGCACCAGCCGGATGCCGAGGTAGACGAAGGCCAGCGCGCAGACCAGGCCGGCGATCTTGCCGAGGGTGTGGATGAGGCGGTAGCCGACGGCCGCGGCGACGGCGGTGACCGCGGCGAAGAGCACGATCCCCGGTGTCTCGCCGAGGTGGGTCAGCTCGCCGACCGCCTGCCCGGCCAGGACGCTGCCGCTGGCGAAGAAGCCGATGTACATCACGATGACCAGCGCCAGCGGGACCACCGCCCCGCGCACCCCGAACTGGGCCCGGGAGGTGATCATCTGCGGCAGTCCGAGCCGCGGCCCCTGCGCCGAGTGCAGGGCCATCACCGCCCCGCCCAGGAGGTTGCCGAGCAGCAGCCCGATCAGCGACCAGAAGGCGTTCGCCCCGAAGACGACGGCCAGCGCGCCGGTGATGACGGCGGTGATCTGGAGGTTGGCGCCCAGCCAGAGGGTGAACTGGCTGACCGCGCTGCCGTGCCGTTCGTCGTCGGGGACGACGTCGATGGAGCGCTGTTCGACCACACCTGCCATGAGTCCGCCTCGGGTCGTGCCTGTATGGATTCATGCAGGATCGACGCCGATGAATGGAAGGTCAATAGGTGGGATCGATTGCCGCGGTTAATTGCTGGTAACGGCCGGGGCGGCGGTCGGCTCAGGCGGCCGCCGCCGCGTCCATCGGCCGCAGCTCATCGGCGTACGAGACCGACACCCGCCGCATCAGCCCGTCCTCGGTGATGTCGTACTGGCCCAGGCGCCACAGCGGGGGCGAGTAGGCGTGCACCGACACCGCGTCGTCGGTCGCGCCGGTGAGGCGGTGGATGTGGTCCGGCCCGAAGCAGAACGAGGAGCCCGCGCCGACCGGGGTGGCCAGATGCTCGCCGCCGATCCGCGGGTTGGACTCGGTCAGGACACCCTGGACGACGCGCACCGCCCCCGAGGAGAGGTCGTGGTCGTGCCAGCCGGTGTCGTTCTGCCGGGTCCAGCACAGCAGCCAGACGTCCACGAACTCGTCGCGGTGCAGCGAGGCGTAGTGCCGCTCCGTGTCGGAGAAGGCGACCTCCTCGCGCCACAGCTCCGGGCGCGCGGCCAGCTCGTCGACCAGGGCCTGGAGCTCGCGTTTGTCGAGGTTGCGCTCGGGCAGTGCGGTGAACGGCTGCTCGCCGTCGGGGACCTCACGGGCAGTGTCGGCCTGGGAGGCGGTGTCCGTCATGGGCGGGCTCCTTTCGTCGGGCCCAGCAGGCGGGCCGGGTTGGCATGGCGCAGGGCGTGGACGGCGGCGTCCGCGCCGAGGTCGGGGAGGACGGGGGCGGCATACGGGCGGTCGCTGCCGCTGACCACCACGTCGATGCCGACGGCCCGTACGAGCGCGTCCACCGCGCGGGTTCCGTAGGACGAGGTCTCGTAGAAGGCGCGGTAGTCCACCCGGCCGCGGTCCCGGCCGCCGCCGCGGGCGACCAGCCGCTCCCCGTGCAGTGGCGCCAGACCGGCCAGCGCGGCGAAGCAGACTCGCAGATGCGGGTGGCGCGGCCGGCCGAAGGCGCGGAAGGCGAACCAGGAGGCGTGCATCTGCTGGACGTACGGGACCAGGGCGGGCCACCAGGCGGGCGCGGTGGGCTCGGCGGCCGAAAGGGGCCGCGCAGCGTCGGCCCGGGGCGGTGGCGGGCGATGGGCGGGCGCCGCCCCGGGGTGCACGAACAGCGGTTTGTCCTGCTCGGCGGCGACGTCCAGCAGCGGTGCGCAGCGGTCCCAGCCCGCGGCGTCGAGGAGTGCGGTGGCGGGGAGCTGGAGGCCCACGCAGCCGCGCGCCAGCTCGCGCCGCAGCGCCTCCGGGTCCGGCTCGGGGGCGGAGAGGCAGGCCGAGGCCCAGACTCCGAAGGGGGCGGGCAGGTCCAGCGCGCCGTCGTGGAACGCGCTGAGCAGCGGGGCGGCCTCCGTGGGCGGCAGATATTCGATGCCCAGCGGACTGGAGAGCGAGACCAGGGCGAGGTCCAGGCCGTCGGCGCGGGCGAGCCGGGTGCGGGCCGCGATGTCGTGGTCGGCGGGGTCGACGGCGTACGGCGGCTCACCGGGCAGATGCAGTGTCCAGCCGTCGAGCCGGGGTGGCGCGGTGCGGGACCGCAGCAGGGCGAGGAACTCGGGCGGCCAGATGTGCTGGTGGACGTCGGTGGCCACGGGCCTCCCTCCGGACGGCGCGGTCGGACGGACCGCCGGGCGGACGGTCGGGTGGGCGGACGGCGTACGCGGAACGACCGCCGGCCCCACCCCTGAACCGCTTCACTTAACCGATTAACTGATGCGCTTAAGTGAAGCGGTTAACAGCTTCCGCTGTCAAGGCCGTGCCTGAGCCGCCGGGCCGTGGGCCCCACCGGGAAGGCCGGATCGTGGCCGGGCGCGGCGCCCTCCTTGGGTAGGCTTCCGGACATGGCCAGGCCCAATAAGCGCACCACCCTCCGCGAGGTGGCCGAGGCCACCGGACTCTCCACCGCAGCCGTCTCCTACGCACTGCGCGGCAAGCATGTCTCCAAGGAGACCGAGGAGCGGGTGCGCAGGGCCGCCGCCGAGCTCGGCTATGAGGCCGACCCGATCGCCCGCGCCCTCGCCAGCGGCCGTACGAGCACCGTCGGGGTGCTCGCCGGTGACCTTCAGGACCTGTGGCAGCAGCAGCTGATGGCGGCCATAGGGCGCGAGCTGCTGGCCGGTGACCGCTATGCGCTGATCCTCGACGCGGGCGGCGACCCCGAGCGCGAACTGGCCCTCGCCAAGCAGCTGCGCGACCAGCGGGTGGACGGTCTGCTGGTCTCGCCCGTCGACCCTTCCGCCGAGGGCTGGTCGAAGATCGCCGACGCGGTGCCCGTGGTCTCCATCGGTGACGCGCTGAGCCGGGCCCGTACGGCGGGCGAGGTGCTCTTCGACAACCGGGCGGGCATCGACGCCGTCCTCGACTACCTCCGCGGGCTGGGCCACCGCCGGATCACCGTGCTGACCCCCACCGGCCCCTCCACCCCCGACCGCCCCGCCGACGTCTATGTCCGCGAGGCCGCCGACCGTCTCGGGATCGAGGCCGAAGTCCTGCCCTGCCCCCAGGAGTTGGACGCGGCGACCGCGATGGCCCGCCGTGTCCTGGCGAACAGTCCGGACGGCCGCCGCCCGGCCGGTGCGCTCGCCCCGCCCACCGCCGTCTTCTGCTTCTCCGACTCCATCGCCTACGGCGTCTACGCGGCCGCCGCCGAGGCCTCCCTCACCGTCGGCCGCGACCTCTCCGTCGTCGGCTTCGACGACCACCCCGTCTCCCGGGTCCTCACCCCGCCCCTGACCACCGTCGACTGGGGCCTGGCCGAGATCGCCAAGGAGGCCGCCCGCCTCGCCGTCGCCGCCATCGAGGGCCGCCGCGTCCGCCGCAAGCGCATCCTGTGCGCCCCCCGCCTCTCGGAACGGGGGTCGGCGGCGGAGCCGGGGCGGGGGTGAACAGGCGGGGTGGGCGCCCGTATTGCGCCCTGCTCATGCGCAGTGCGCCAACGACAAAATCAGTGATTACGTGGTGTCCGTTGGGATAGGCGGGTGCATAGCCGGTGCCGAGACGGGGTGTGCGCCAGGTGCAACGGCGGGGGCTTTCGGAGGTCTGGTCTCCGGCGCGGTGTGTCGCTTTCCGATTGCTGAGGCGAGCGGGAGGTATGGCCGGGCAGTGCGGGAAACGACGATGATCAAGAAGCGATGACCAGGAAGCGATGACGGGCAGGAAATGAGAAAGGCACTGATCGCCGGAATTCTCGCGGTCGTGGTCGTTTTTGCGCTCACGCACACCGTGTTCTCCGGATGGGCGGAACCCGCGCTGCTGCTGCTGAGCGTGCTGGCCGGTGCGGTCGTCGGAGGGGTGCTCCGGGGCGTGCAGCTGCGCAGATGACCGGAGGTGGGCCCGACGGGCCGGGGCGACGCGTCCCGGCCCGTCCGGAGCCCGCCCCCGGCCTCCCGTCTCCGGCTGCACGGTGCCGGGCCGGGGAGCAGACTGGTGCCGGGCGCTCCGGTACGGTCGGGGCGTGTGTACCGGTGGTCGGCCGATGGGCGGATGGGCGGGTCCTCGATGAAGCGGTCCTCGACGAGCGAAGCCGCGGCGGTGGGTGAAGCCGTGGCGGGCGACGGTGTCGCGGCGGCTGAGGGTGCCGGGCGGGGCGTGCCGCAGGGGGAGCCGGCGGACCGGCTGGAGGCGCACCGTACCGAACTGACCGGCTACTGCTACCGGATGCTGGGGTCGGCGTTCGAGGCCGAGGACGCCGTGCAGGAGACGATGGTGCGGGCCTGGCGGAGCTACGACCGGTTCGAGGGGCGCTCTTCACTGCGGTCCTGGCTCTACCGGATCGCCACGAATGTCTGCCTGGATCTGCTCAAGGGCAGCGGGCGCCGGGCCCGGCCGATGGATCTCGCCTCCCCGTCGAGCGTGGACGGCCCGATCGGTACGGGGCTGCCCGAGACGACTTGGATCGGGCCCGTCCCGGACCAGCGGGTGCTGGCGTCCGCCGGGGATCCGGCGGAGACCGCCGTCGCCCGGGAGTCGATCCGGCTCGCCTTCATCTCCGCGCTCCAGCGGCTGGCGCCCCGGCAGCGGGCGGTGCTGATCCTGCGGGAGGTGCTCAGCTGGTCGGCGAGCGAGGTCGCGGAGCTGCTGGGCAGTTCGGTCGCGTCGGTCAACAGCGCGCTGCAGCGGGCCCGGGCCACCCTCGCCGCGTCCGGTGACCACGCCGCCGACACCCCGCCGCCGTTGGACGACGCCCAGCAGGCGCTGCTGCGGCGCTATGTCGACGCCTTCGAGCGGTACGACATGGACGCGCTCACCGCCGTGCTGCACGAGGACTCCACGCTGTCCATGCCGCCGTACGCCCTGTGGCTGCGCGGCCGCGCCGACATCCTGAAGTGGCTGGGCGGGCCGGGCGAGGGCTGCGAGGGGTCGCATCTGGTGCCGGTCCGGGCGAACGGCGGGCCGGCGTTCGGGCAGTACCGCGCGGACGGTCTGCCCTGGGCGATCCAGGTCATCGAGATGGCGGACGGCCGGGTCACCGCACTCCAGTCCTTCCTGGACACCGAGCGGCTGTTCCCGCTGTTCGGCCTTCCGCCGCGTTACGGCGGCCCCGGGGTCAGTCCAGCTTCTGCTTCTTGAGCCAGGCCTCGGCCACCCGGTCCGGGTCCTGCTTCTCCTTGTCGACGAGGCGGTTGAGCTCGGTGAGGTGGGCGGTGGTGAGGGTGTTGCCCAGACGGGCCAGCGCCTTGCGGACCTTGGAGTCGGCCTTGCGGGCGGCGATCAGCGGCACGATGTGCTGGGCGGGGATGAGGTGCTTGGGGTCCTGGAGCAGCACCCAGCCGTTCTCCGCGGTGTCGACATCGGTGGTGAAGACATTGGCGACATCGATGTCGCCCTTCTTCAGGGCGCCCTTGACCAGCGGACCGGACGAGTCCAGCGCCTTGAACTCCTTGAATTCCACGCCGTACTGCTCCTTGAGGCCGACGAGCCCGACGACCCGCTTCTTCATCTCGGCGGCGGCGCCGAAGACCAGCTTGCCGTTGACCTTGCGCAGATCGGCGAGCGTCTTCAGCCCGTAGTGGTCGGCGGTCTCCCGGGTCACGGCGAAGGTGTCGCGGTCCTCGGCGGCGGCGTAGGGGAGGACTTCGAGGCCGTTCGGCAATACGGTGGCCAGCGCGTTCTGCATCGCGCCGGCCTCGGTCTCGGTGGCCTTCTTGTCGAGGTAGAGCAGCAGGCTGCCCTGGTATTCGGGGAGCAGGTCGATATCGCCGGAGCGCAGTGCGGGGACCACGATCTCGCGGGAGCCGAGGTTGGGCTTGACGGTGGTCTTGACCCCGGCGGCGTTCAGCACACCCGCGTAGAGGTAGCCGAGGATCTGGTTCTCGGTGAAGTTGGCGGTGCCGATGGTCAGGCCGCCGCTGCTGCTGCCGCTGTCGCCGCCGACGCCGTCCCCCTTGAGGGAGGTGATGCCGGAGGAGCAGGCGGCCAGCAGCGGGGCCGAGGCGCCGGCGAGGAGCGTGGTCAGGACGGTACGACGGTTCATGGGCGGGACTCCTCGGGACGTACGGAGGGGACGGGGCGGCGGATGCTCAGCGGGCGGCGGCGGGGCGGCCGCGGAACAGCAGCCGCGTCAGTCCGCCCAGCGCCAGGTCGGCGGCGACGGCGAGCACGGCCACCAGGACCGCACCCCCGAGGACCTGCACCAGGTCGCGCTGCGCCAGGCCGTCGAAGACATAGCGGCCCAGCCCGCCGAAGCTGACATAGGCGGCGATGGTGGCGGTGGCGACGACCTGCACGGTCGCCAGCCGTACGCCGGTCATGATCAGCGGGAGCGCGAGCGGGAGTTCGACCTGCCAGAGGACCTGGCGGCCGCGCAGCCCCACCCCCTTGGCCGCGTCCTTGACCTCGGGGTCGACGGCGGCCATGCCCGCGTACGTATTGGTGATGATCACGGGCACGGCGAGCGCGACCAGCGACACATACACCGGCCAGACGCTCAGCCCGCCCGCCAGGAACACCAGGGTGACCAGGCCGACGGTGGGCAGCGCCCGGCCGAAGGAGGAGAGGTTCACGGCGAGGAAGGCGCCGCGGCCGGTGTGCCCGATGAGCAGGCCGACCGGCAGCGCGATCACGGCCGCGGCGAGAGTGGCGAGGAGCGAGTACTCCAGGTGCTCCAGGACGCGGGTGGCGATGCCCTCGGGGCCGGACCACTGGGCCGGGCTGGTGAGCCAGGCGGCGAGGTTCTTCAGGAGTTCGAGCATCGGCGCGTCACGCTGCCTTCCGCCACTTGAAGGAGCGCTGCCGGGAGGTGGTGCCGCGCCGCCAGGGGGTGCACAGCCACTGGACGGTCACCAGCAGCGCGTCGGCGACCAGGGCGAGCAGCAGGGTCAGGGCCACACCGGCGATGACCGGGGTGGGGTAGTTGCGCTGGAAGCCGTCGGTGAAGAGCTGGCCGAGGCCGCCGTAGCCGATGTAACTGGCCACGCTGACCAGGGAGATCGACATGACGGTGGCGACCCGTACGCCCGCCATGATCACCGGGAGGGCGAGCGGCAGCTCGACGGTGAGCAGTGTGCGCAGCGGCCGGGTCCCCATCGCCTGGGATGCCTCGCGGGCCTTGGCCGGGACCGCGTCCAGGCCCTCGACGGTGTTCCGCACCAGCACGACCAGGGTGTACGCGGTCAGACCGACGATCGCGGTGGTGCGGGTCAGCCCGGTGACCGGCAGCAGCAGGACGAAGAAGGCCAGGGACGGGATGGTGTAGAGGATGTTGGACGCACCGAGGACGAAGCCGCGCAGCGGCCGTACCCGGTGTGCGAGGACCGCCAGCGGCAGTGCGATCAGCAGGCCGAGGAGGACCGCGGGGACGGCGGTGGCGAGGTGGTCCGCGGTGAGCCGGGCCATCTCGTCGGCGTGGTCGGGGAACCAGCCCCACTCGATGGTCATGCGGAGGGCTCCGGGGCGGAGGCGGTCTTGAGGGGCGCGGCGTCCTCGGAGGCGGGCGGCTCCGGGGCGGACTCCGTGGCGGCCGCCGCGCGGCCCGCCTCCGCGTGGCTGCGGCCGGCCCGTTCGTGGATGGCGTCGCGGGAGGTGAGGCCGGTCAGCACCCCGTCGGCGGTGACCCGGGCGACCGCGGCGGCGGGGGAGGAGACGGCCTCGTTGAGCGCGGAGAGGAGCGAGTCGGTGTCGCGCAGCGGCCGTACGGCCTCCAGGGGGGCCTCGCCGGCGGTGCCCCCGGCGGGCAGCGCGTCGGTGTCCAGCCAGCCCAGCGGTTCGCCGCGCGGGGAGGTCACCAGGCGCCAGCGGTCGCCGTCGCGGGATATGCCGCCGACCGGCTCGTCCGCGCGTATCGCCCCGCCGGGCGCGTACGGCACGTCCGCGAGGCCGGTGAGCGAGAGCAGTTTGAGACCGCGCTCGGCGCCCAGGAAGTCGGCGACGAAGTCATCGGCCGGACGGGCCAGCAGCTCGGCGGGCGCGGCGCACTGGACGAGCCGGCCGCCGGTGCGGAAGACCGCGATCCGGTCGCCCAGCCGGACCGCCTCGTCGATGTCGTGGGTGACGAAGACGACGGTCTTGCGCAGCTCCTCCTGGAGCCGCAGCAGCTCGTTCTGGAGCTGGGTGCGGACGACGGGGTCGACCGCGCCGAACGGCTCGTCCATCAACAGGACGGGCGGGTCCGCGGCGAGCGCACGGGCCACGCCGACGCGCTGCTGCTGGCCGCCGGAGAGCTGGTGCGGATAGCGCTTGCCGGCGTCGGTGGGCAGGCCGACCAGCTCCAGCAGTTCGGCGGCGCGGGCGCGGGCCTTGCGCCTGCCCCAGCCCAGCAGCAGCGGGACCGTCGCGATGTTGTCCAGGATCGTACGGTGAGGGAAGAGGCCGGACTGCTGGATGACGTAGCCGATGCCGCGGCGCAGCTCGGCGGCGTCCGCCTCCAGGATGTCGCGGCCGCCGACGCTGATCGTGCCGGAGGTGGGCTCGACCATGCGGTTGACCATCCGCAGGGTGGTCGTCTTGCCGCATCCCGACGAGCCGACGAGGACGGTGACGCCGCCCTCGGGCAGGTCCAGGGACAGCTCGTCCACGGCGGTGGTGCCATTCGGGTATCGCTTGCTGACTGCGTCGAACTTGATCATCCGCTGCCCCTTGCCCGGCCTGCATATGGTCATGCAGAGTCTTAGGCGCGTGAATAGAAGTCAATAGGTGGGAGCGCATCGCCTGTTACCCCGCCTTTTACTTCGGTCACCGTACGGAACGAGGTGTCGGACTTCCATTCATAAAAGGCATTAAAAGAGGGAGTTGAGCCCCTTGGTTTCTCACATGCTGGACAACGGCCGACGCATCACGCTCGACGGCAGCACTCTGCGCACCACCGATATCGCCGCCCTCGCCGAACGCACCGCACACCCCACGGCGCCCGACCCCAAGGCCTTCGCCCGCGCCGGGGAGTCCTGGGAAACCGCCCGCCGCCTCGCCGCCACCGGCCGGGTCTACGGGCGCAGCACCGGCGTCGGCGCCAACCGCACCCAGGACGTCGGGGCCGCCGACGCCGACCACGGACTGCGGCTGCTGCGCAGCCACGCCGGCGCGATCGGCGACCCGCTGCCCGGCCGCGAGGTCCGGGCCATGCTCGCGGTACGCGCCAACCAGCTGCTGGCGGGCGGCGCGGGCCTGAACCCCGCCGTCATCACCTCCCTGCTCGCCGCCCTGGACGCCGGCGCCCACCCCGTCGTCAACGAACACGGCGCCGTCGGCACCGGCGACCTGGCCGCGCTCGCCCAGACCGGCCTCGCGCTGGCCGGCGAACACCCCTGGCACTGCGAGCCCGGTGGCCGGGCCCCCGCCCCCATCGCCCTCGACAACAACGACGCCCTCGCCCTGATCAGCAGCAACGCACTCACCTTCGGCCAGTCCGCGCTCGCCCTCGACGAACTGCGCCGGCTGCTGGCCGCCTCGCTCCCGATCGCCGCGCTCTCCCTCCTCGCGGTCGGCGGCTCCTACGAACCCTTCGCCGAACCGGTCATGCTCGCCCGCCCGCACCCCGGCTCCACGGCCGCCGCCGCCCGGCTGCGCACCCTCTCCGGCATTCCGACCCGCCCCACCGCGCCCCTCGGCCGCATCCAGGACCCGTACGGCTTCCGCTGTCTGCCGCAGATCCACGGCCCGGCACTGGACGCCGCCGACACCCTGGACGGGGTGCTGACCGTCGAGGTGAACGCCGCCGCCGAGAACCCCCTGATCAGCATCGAGGACCAGGCCGCCTACCACCACGGCAACTTCTACGCCGCGCACGCCGCGCTCGCCCTGGACACCTTCCGGCTGGCCGTGCTCCAGACCGCCCGGCTGTCCACCGCCCGGCTCGCCGCGCTCTCCGAGCCCGACCTCACCCGGCTGCGGCCGTTCCTGGGCGACGCGGCGCCCGCCAGCTCCGGCGTGATGATCCTCGAATACGCGGCCGGCGCGGCGCTCGGCGAGATGCGCGCGGTCTCCCACCCGGCCTCCCTCGGCCACGCCGTCCTCTCCCGCGGCGTCGAGGAACAGGCCAGCTTCGCCTCCCTCGGCGCCCGCCAGGCCCTGCGCGCCTGCACCTACTACCGCCAGATCCTCGCCTGCGAACTGGTCGCCGCCATACGCGCCTTGCGCATGCGCTCCCTGGAACCCGACCCGGGCCTGCCCCTCGCCACCGCCTTCTCACTCGCCGCCGAGGCCCTCGACCCGCGGATGGAGGACCGCCCGCTGACTGATGATGTGGCGGTGGCGATGGGGTTGCTGGACGGGATGGCGGGGGTGTGAGGGGGCTTTGGCTGGAGCTGTGCGGGGTTGGCGTTTTCCGGAGAGGTGAGGGGGACGTGGGTGGGAGCTGTGCGGGGTCGGGTGGGGACGTGAGGGGCTCGGACGTGGTCCCGCACGGCCGGACCGCACCGCGGCCGCCGGCGCCCGGGGCGTCCCCGTACGGCCGGATCGCGTGGCGTAGCCCGGACCGGAGCGGGCCAGGAATTCCGTACAGTCGGTCGACACAGGACAAGGCCCCCGACCGGGCCGGGAAGAAGAGGCGATGAGCGGGGACGCGGACAACGGCGGCGGCATCGGCGGAGCGGCCGGCGACGGGCCGCGGGACCGGGCCGGTACGACGCGGGGCACGCGGGCCGTCGCGGGCACGGGCGCGGACGCCGGGCGGGAGAGTGGTGTGGGCGCCGGGAGGAACGCGGGTGCGGATGCCGGGCGGGATGCCGGTGCGGGCGCCGGGCGGGATGCCGGCGCGGCCCCTGGTGTGCAGGCCGGTGCGGATACCGGTACGGACACCGGCACCGCCGCCCGGCTCCAGAAGCTCTTCGAGGGCCACCGGCTGACCCCCACCCAGCGCCGGATCGCCCACTGCATGGTGCGCCGGGCCGCCGACGCGCCCTTCCTCTCCAGCGTCGAACTGGCCGAACTGGCCGGTGTCAGCCAGCCGTCCGTCACCCGCTTCGCCGTCGCCCTCGGCTTCGACGGCTATCCGGCGCTCCGCCGCCATCTGCGCGAGGTCGCCCCCACGGACAAGCCCGATGACACCGGCTCCTACAACGAGTACCAGCAGGCGGTGCAGGCCGAGATCGACAACCTCCGCCATCTCGCCGCCGCCCTCGCCGACCCGTCGCCGGTGATCGAGGCCGGCCGCCTCTTCGCCGCCTCCCGCCCGCTCCCCGTCCTCGGCCTGCGCGCCGCCACCGCCCAGGCCGCCGGCTTCAGCTATTTCGCCCGCAAGGTCCACCCCGACGTCCGGCTGCTCGACGAGGGCGGCACCATGCTCACCGACCGCATCGACGCCGCCGTACGCGCCGGGGCGAGCGCCCTCCTCTGCTTCGCGCTGCCCCGCCACCCCCGCGAGGTCGTCGACGCGCTGGAGTACGCCCGCACGGCCGGTCTGACCGTCGTCACTGTCGCCGACAGCGCCTTCGCCCCCGTCGCCCACCACACCGACCTGCTCCTCCCGGCCCCGGTCGGCACCGGCCTGGCCTTCGACACGGCCTGCGCCCCCATGCTCCTGGGCCGCGTCCTCCTGGAGGCCATGTGCGACGCCCTGCCCGACGCCCAGGCCCGCCTGGAACAGTTCGACGCGAGGGCGGCGGCCCGGGGGTTGTTCGTGGAGTGAGGCAAGGGGGTGGGCGGGGCGGGGCTCACCCGTTTCGGTGGCGTCCCGTGGGGTGTGGGTGTTTTCCCCGCTCCCTGACGTTGCCGGGTACGCCGCTTCCGGAAGCTGCTCCGGAACGCCGCTCCCGGACAACCGCTGCCGGTCGGCCTGTGCCCGGCGTCGGCCTCTGGCCTCGGTCCCCGGGCCCTCGCTCCCAGGCTCTCGGCTCTCGTTCCCGCCTCCCGGCGGCGGCCCTTGGCCGTGGCTCTCTACCGCCCCCCGCCGCCGGTGGCGGTTCGGCTACGGCCGGCCGAGGTCGTCGAGGGCTGCCGCGTGGTCCGAGCCGCTCTCCGTCGTGAGTTCCTCCAGCGTCTGCGGGGTGCGGATGGTCGCGAAGCGGATGGCGCCGTCGGAGTCCGGGGCGTAGCCGTAAATCCCGGGGCGGGGGAGGGAGTTGTAGGCGAAGTGGGTGGAGAAGTAGTACGCGCCGGTGTCGAGGAGGGCGGCGTGGTCGCCGGCCTCCAGGAGGGGGAGCGGCCGGTTCTCGGCGACCAGGTCACCCGCGAAGCAGCACGGCCCCGCGATGTCCTGGCCGACCGGAGCACCCGTCTTGGGGCGCCCCTCGGCGTCGTAGCCGGCGACCCGGATCGGCCAGGCCTCGGGGACGAAGACCGTACGGGTGGCGACCTGCGCGCCGGCATGGGTGACCGCGATCGGCCGGCCGCCGGCCGACTTCGCGTACTCGACGCGGGCGAGGACCGTGCCGTGCTTGGCCAGCAGTGAACGGCCGAACTCGGTGACCAGGCCGTAGCGTCCGGACAGCAGCCCGGGCACGGCTGCGTGCAGCAGCGCGGCGTACTCGCGGTAGGTCGGCGTCCGGGCGTCCGAGGAGAAATTCACCGGCAGACCGCCGCCGATGTCGAGGGTGTCGATCTGGCGCCGGCCGGCCTTCTCGTTGATCTCTTCGGCCAGCAGGTACAGGGCCCGTACGCCCGCGGCCATCAGCTCCAGCGGCATGCCCTGGGAGCCGACATGGGCGTGCAGCCGGGTCAGCCACGGGCGGGCGAGGAAGGCGTTGACGACCCACTCGCGGGCGCCCTCGTCGCGCAGTGCGACACCGAACTTGGAGGTGTCGGTGGCGGTACTCATCGCCCCGATGGTGCCGCCGCCGATCTGCGGATTGACCCGCACGCCGATGGGCGCGGAGCTCGGTGCGGAGGCCATCAGCGCGTCGATCCGCGCCAGTTCCTCGGGGTTGTCGGCGTTGACGGCGATCCCGAGGGCCAGCGCCTCCCGCAGCTCGGCGAGGGTCTTGGCGGGTGAGTCCAGGACGGTCCGCGCGACCGGCACCCCGGCGGCACGCGCCAGCGCCAGCTCACCGGGACTGGCCACCTCGCAGCCCAGCCCTTCCTGCGCGAGCAGCTTCAGTACGGGTACGAGCGAGGCCGCCTTCACCGCGAAGGCGTGCAGGACCGGGGTGCCCGGCGCGGTGAACTCCTCGAACGCCGCGCGGAGTTCACCCGCCGAACGCCGGATCCCGGCAATATCCAGCAGCCCGGCCACGGGCTCCCCCGCCCCCACCAGCCCCCGCGCAACGGCTGCCTCTACGGCTCGGTCCCGGTCCGTGAACGTCATGACTCAACTCCATCATTGGCTGGGGGTACGACGCCAACGCACACCGGTGGCATGGCAGCGGTGGCGGAGAAGGCGCTGGTCAGGCCACCTCCGGGTCCGATCGTGGGGCCGCTCTGACACCGGCTTCGGGCTTGGATCTGCCTCGCCAGGGCCCGCTCCCGGGCCGCCCGGCCCTCAGCCCGCCCGGCCTCGGGACCGCGCTGGGGCCGCCCCCGATCCCGGGCCTGGGCGGGCATCCCTCCCTCAGACCCCCCGCCCCCCGCTCAGCGACGCCTTGCGGTGGCGTTCGGCGAGGCGGGAGCCGGATTCGCGGCGGGCGGCGCGGCGGAGAAGGGGGATGGCGAGGAGGAAGCCGAGGACGGCCCAGGCGGTGAGTATCAGGGCCACGGTCGGGAGTTCCCAGGAGCCGGCTGGTTCCGCGGCGCGGGCGGCGTCCGGCAGGAGGGCCGAGCGCAGGCCCTGCGCCATCCACTTCAGCGGAAAGACGGAGGCGATCTTCTGGACCATCTCGGGCAGCGCGCTGAGCGGGAACATCGCCCCGGAGGTGATCAGCAGCGCCATGACGGGCAGCATGATCAGGGCAAGCGCCTCACGCGGGTTCGGGAGTACGGCGCCGATGGCCGCTCCCAGCGGCACGACGGCGAGCAGTCCGAGCACACTGACCCACAGCAGCGTCAGCCAGCCTCCCGGCCCGTGCGGCAGTGGGCCGTCCACCAGCAGTGCGGCCGTTCCCAGCAGCAGGACCAGCGTGCCGAACGCCATCGCGACCACCAGCAGCGACTTGGCGACGAGATAGGCCGGTATGCCGCCGGGCGTGGCACGCAGCCGCAGCAGTGCGCCCTCCTCGCGCTCGGTCACCAGGATCTGCGGGAGGTTGACCAGCCCGATCTGGAACAGCAGATAGGCGGCGAAGCCCGAGAGCGTCAGATGGGCCATCGGGACCTGGGTACCGGGCACCTTGTCGCCGAGGTAGCCGGCGAGCACCAGGGCCACGACGACGTTGACCAGATGGCCGCTCAACTCCTTGGGGTTGCGCAGGAGATGGCGCAGCTCGATGCCGCCGCGCAGGACGCCGGCGCGCCAGTAACGGCGGCGGGGGTGCGGGGCGGCGGCCTCCCGGGGCGCCGTCGCGGTCGGGCGGGCCGGGCCGGTAGCGCCCGCCGGGGGAGTGGTCCGCGTGGTGCCGGCCCCCTCGGTCGTGTCCGTCGTCGCTGTCGTGTCCGTCCCGGCTGTCACGTCGGTCCCCCTCATGCGGCTCGCTTCTCCCCGTCCGAGGCCCCGGCCTCGCTCGCGTCCGTGGTCCCGGCGCCGTCCCCGGCGTCCCGGTGGACCATGTGCAGATAGGTGTCCTCCAGCGTCGGCCGCCGGACCTCCAGGTCGGCGACCGGTCCCCCCGTCTCCCGGTGGAGTTCCCAGACCAGCTGGGACGGGTCCTCGGTACGTTCGCGCCGGGCCGTACCGTCGGGTGCCGTCCAGCGGACCTCGGCCTGGGCGGCGGCCCTGCGGGCCAGTTCCGACGGGGTGCCGTGGGCCCGGATCCGGCCGTTGACCAGCATCGCTATACGGTCGGCCAGCCGCTCGGCCTCGGCCAGATCGTGCGTGGTGAGCAGGATCGTGACGCCCTCGTCGCGGGCGAGCCGTTCGACCAGATCGTGGAAGTCGCGCCGGGCCTCGGGGTCGAAGCCGGTCGTCGGCTCGTCCAGGAAGAGGAGTTCGGGGCGGCCGACGATGGCGAGTGCGACGTCCAGACGGCGGCGCTGGCCGCCGGAGAGCCGGTCGACCTGCTGGCGGGCCTGCTCGGTGAGGCCCACCAGGGCGAGGAGTTCGGCCGGGTCGCGCGGCCGCGGGTAGTACGTGGCGAAGTGCGTCAGCAGCTCGGCGACCTGCCAGCGGCGGTGGTCGCGCCAGGACTGGAGCACCAGCCCGATGCGCGCCCGCCAGGCGTCGTCGCCGCGTGCCGGGTCCGTGCCCAGGACGGCGACCTCGCCGGCGGAGCGCTGCCGGAAGCCCTCCAGGATCTCGACGGTGGTGGTCTTCCCGGCACCGTTGGGGCCGAGCAGCGCGAAGATCTCGCCGCGGTGGATGTCCAGGTCGATGCCGTGCAGGACGTGTGCGCTGCCGTACGACATGCGCAAGTCGCGTACCCGGATGACGGGTTGGGGGGTGTCGGAGCCCGTAGGTGCCGGAGCCGTCACGGCCTGGCCTGCGGGCTGGTGGTCGGTCGTCGTCATCGGCCCGCCTTCGCGTGGTGTTGCCGTTGCTGGGTGGCTGATGCCGTCGTGCCGGCGTCTTCCGGCGTCTGCCCGGCAGCAGCGGCGGGCCCGGCGCCCTCGACGATGGCCCGGAGCGCGGCCACATGTCCCTCGAAGGCGGTCCGGCCGCGGCCCGTCAGCCGTACCTTGGTGCGGCGTTTGCGGCCGCCGCCCTCCTTGCGGATCTCCAGATATCCGGCCTCTTCCAGGGTGTGCAGCTGCTTGGAGAGCGCGGAGTCGCTGAGCGAGAGGCTGTCGCGGATGAAGGGGAAGTCGGCCCATTCCGTGGCGGCGAGCAGCGCCACCACGGACAGCCGGGTGGAGGGGTGGATCAGTTCGTCGAAGCCGCTCGGGGTGGTCATCGGACCGCCTTCTCGTGGCTGGCTCGCCCGGCCCGGTCGCGGAGCGTGCTGACCGCCCAGCGGTTCGCCGGGCCGACGAAGAGCAGGAAGGTGGCCGCCGAGAGGGTGGCCTGGATCAGGCTGCCGAACGGCAGCGCCAGCCACTCGACCAGACGGCCGGAGAGCAGGATGGCAACGAGAGTCACCACCATGCCCGCGAAGAAGGTCGCGAACGACCGCCAGCTGTGGCGTGAGCGGTGCAGCCGGATCCGCGTGCGGCGGTTGTAGACCACCGCCAGGGTGCCCAGTACGGCGATATAGGCGGTCAGCGTCAGCCAGAACGCCCACCTGGGCAGATCCAGGCCGGAGACGGCGAGGAACATCCACATGATGGCGGCGGTGGTGTACGTCGCCCCGGTGTCGCCCTGGGCGGTTCTCTCGATTTCGTCGTACACCCGCTCCTGCGGCACCCGGATGCGCTGTAGATCCTGCCAGGCCTGTTCGGCATCCACGGTCGTGGTCATGGTCATCGCCTCCCCAAGGCGGTCGAGCTTTCCCCGTTTACTTGCCCACTAGGAAAGTTAGCGCAGACTTTCCCAGTGGGCAAGTCAAAAATCGCGGACGGCTTGGCCGGTTCGCATGGCTCGCCGCGTGTGGCTCGCCGCGCCCTGTTGACTAGCGCTATTCATCGACCCCAGTATGTGAATAGCTCAATCCAATCGATGTCAGGGAGGCACGGCCCATGTCGGGACCGCGACCCGTGCGGGCACCGCGCGGTACGGAGCTGAGTGCTCGGGGATGGCAGCAGGAAGCCGCGCTGCGCATGCTGCAGAACAACCTCGATCCGGAGGTGGCCGAACACCCGGACCAGCTCGTCGTCTACGGCGGCACCGGCAAGGCCGCCCGTGACTGGCGCTCCTTCGACGCGATGGTGCGCACGCTCACCACGCTCAAGCAGGACGAGACGATGCTCGTCCAGTCCGGCCGGCCGGTCGGCGTGATGCAGACGCACGAATGGGCCCCGCGGGTGCTCATCGCCAACTCCAACCTCGTCGGCGACTGGGCCAACTGGGAGGAGTTCCGCCGCCTGGAGGCCCTCGGCCTGACCATGTACGGGCAGATGACCGCCGGTTCGTGGATCTACATCGGCACCCAGGGCATCCTCCAGGGCACCTACGAGACCTTCGCCGCCGTCGCCGCCAAGAAGTTCCACGGCACACTGGCCGGCACGATCACCCTCACCGCCGGCCTCGGCGGCATGGGCGGCGCCCAGCCGCTCGCCGTCACCATGAACGACGGCGTCGCCATCTGCATCGACGTCGACCCGCGCGCCATCGAGCGCCGGATCGAGCACCGCTACCTGGACGTGAAGGCGGACAGTCTCCAGCACGCGCTCCAGCTGGCCGTCGAGGCCCGTGACCAGCGCAAGCCGCTGTCCATCGGTCTGCTCGGCAACGCCGCCGAGCTGCTGCCGCAGATGCTCGCCGAGGGCGCGCCGATCGACATCGTCACCGACCAGACCAGCGCCCATGACCCGCTGGCCTACCTTCCGGTCGGCATCGACTTCGACGACATGGCCGCCTACGCGGCGGAGAAGCCCGCCGACTTCACCCAGCGGGCGCGCGAGTCGATGGCCCGGCATGTCGAGGCCATGGTCGGCTTCATGGACGCCGGCGCCGAGGTCTTCGACTACGGCAACTCGATCCGCGGCGAGGCCCAACTCGCCGGATACGGGCGGGCCTTCGACTTCCCCGGCTTCGTCCCCGCCTACATCCGGCCCCTGTTCGCCGAGGGCAAGGGGCCGTTCCGCTGGGCCGCGCTGTCCGGCGACGCCCGGGACATCGCCGCCACCGACAAGGCGATCCTGGACCTCTTCCCGGAGAACGAGTCGCTGGCCCGCTGGATGAAGATGGCCGGGGAGCGGGTCCACTTCCAGGGCCTGCCCGCCCGGATCTGCTGGCTCGGCTACGGCGAGCGCGACAAGGCCGGTGAGCGCTTCAACGAGATGGTCGCCGACGGCACCCTGCGCGCCCCGCTGGCCATCGGCCGCGACCACCTCGACTGCGGCTCCGTCGCCTCGCCCTACCGTGAGACCGAGGCCATGAAGGACGGCTCGGACGCGATCGCCGACTGGCCGCTGCTCAACGCCATGGTCAACGTCGCCTCCGGCGCCTCCTGGGTCTCGCTGCACCACGGCGGCGGTGTCGGCATGGGCCGCTCGATCCACGCCGGGCAGGTCACCGTCGCCGACGGCACCCCGCTGGCCGGCGAAAAGATCCGCCGGGTGCTCACCAACGACCCCGGCATGGGCGTCATCCGGCATGTCGACGCGGGCTACGAGCGCGCCGACGAGGTGGCCGCCGAGCGCGGCGTCCGCATCCCGATGCGCGAGGGCGAAGGCGAGGGCGCGTGACCTCCTCGTTCCACGAGATGTGGGAGGAGCTGCGGCCCCTCGGCCGCGACTCCTCCTCCGGGGGCTACCGCCGCTACGCCTGGACCGGCGCCGACGCCGACTGCCGCGCGTGGTTCCGGGCCCAGGCCGAGGCCCGCGGGCTCAGCTACGAACTGGACCGCAACGGCAACCAGTGGGCCTGGCTCGGCGCCACCGGCTACCAGGACGTGGCTCCCGGCGACGCCGTCGTCACCGGCTCCCACCTGGACTCCGTACCGGACGGCGGCGCCTACGACGGCCCGCTGGGTGTCGTCTCCTCCTTCGCTGCGCTGGACGAACTGCGCAGCCGGGGAGCGGAGTTCGGCAAGCCGCTGGCCATCGTCAACTTCGGCGACGAGGAAGGCGCCCGCTTCGGTCTGGCCTGCGTCGGCTCCCGGCTCGCCGCCGGGGCGCTGACCACCGAGGCCGCCCACCAGCTGCGGGACGGCGACGGCACCACCCTCCCGCAGGCCATGGAGCGCGCCGGATACGACCCCGAGGCCATCGGCCCGGACCCCGAACGGCTCGCGCGGATCGGCGCGTTCGTCGAACTCCACGTCGAGCAGGGCCGCGCCCTGGACCTGTCCGGCGATGCGGTCGGCATCGCCTCCGCCATCTGGCCGCACGGCCGCTGGCGGTTCGACTTCCACGGCGAGGCCAACCACGCCGGCACCACCCGTCTCGACGACCGCCGGGACCCGATGCTCAGCTATGCCGCGACCGTGCTCGCCGCCCGCGAACAGGCCCGGCTGGCCGGGGCCCTGGCCACCTTCGGGAAGATCAGCGTGGAGCCGAACGGCGTCAACGCCATCCCCTCGCTGGTCCGCGGCTGGCTGGACTCCCGCGCCGCCGACCAGGAGACCCTCGACACGGTGATCACCGGTATCGAGCGGGCGGCCGCCGAGCGCGCCGCCCGCGACGGGGTGGACCTGACCGTCGTCCGGGAATCCTTCACCCCCGTCGTGGAGTTCCAGCACGCCCTGAGGGACGAGCTGAGCGCGATCCTCGGCAAGACGGGGGAGCGGGCCGTGCCCGTCCTGGGCACCGGCGCCGGGCACGACGCCGGTATTTTGTCCGGCACCGTCCCCACCGCGATGCTCTTCGTCCGCAACCCCACCGGGGTCTCGCACTCGCCCGCCGAAGCGGCCGACGAGGACGACTGCGTCGCCGGGGTCACCGCACTCGCCGACGTACTGGAGGGGCTGGCGTGCCACTGACGCCGCAGGCAACACCGACGACGTACTGGCTCGAACACGCCTGGCTCGGCACCCATGTCGAGCCGGGCGTGGCCGTGGACACCGCGGACGGGCGGATCACCGCCGTCCGCACCGGCGTGGACACCCCGCCGCCCGGCGCCACCGCGCTGCGCGGCCTGACCCTCCCCGGCCTCGCCAACGCCCACTCGCACGCCTTCCACCGCGCCCTGCGCGGCACTGTCCAGGTCGGCACCGGGACCTTCTGGACCTGGCGCGAGATCATGTACAGCGTCGCCGACCGGCTGACCCCCGACACCTATTTCGCCCTCGCCCGCGCCGCCTACGCCGAGATGGCGCTGGCCGGCATCACCTGCGTCGGCGAATTCCACTATCTGCACCACGCGCCCGGCGGCACCCGCTACAGCGACCCCAACGCCATGGGTGAGGCGCTGCTCGCCGCCGCCGCCGAGGCCGGTATCCGCATCACCCTCCTCGACACCGCCTATCTCTCGGCCGGCTTCGGGGCCGCGCCCAACCACCACCAGCTGCGCTTCTCCGACGGCACCGCCGACCGCTGGGCCGAGCGCGCCGACGCACTCAAGGAGCGCCCGCACGCCCGCATCGGCGCCGCGATCCACTCCGTACGCGCCGTCCCCGCCGGGCAGCTCGGCACCGTCGCGGACTGGGCCCGCGCACGGCAGGCCCCCTTGCACGTCCACCTCTCGGAGCAGACCGCCGAGAACGACGCCTGCCGCGACGCCCACGGCGTCACCCCCACCCGGCTGCTGGCCGACCACGGCGCGCTGGGCCCCCGCACCACCGCCGTGCACGCCACCCACCTCACCGATGAGGACATCGCGCTCCTCGGCGGCTCCCACACGGGCGTGTGTATGTGCCCCACCACCGAACGCGACCTCGCCGACGGCATCGGCCCGGCCGTCCGCGTCCAGCAGCAGGGCAGCCCGCTCTCCCTCGGCAGCGACAGCCACGCCGTCATCGACCTGCTCGAAGAGGCCCGCGCCATGGAGCTCGACGAACGGCTGCGCACCCGCACCCGCGGGCACTGGACGGCCGCCGCCCTGCTGCGCGCCGCGACCGCCGACGGTCACGCCGCCCTGGGCTGGGACGACGCCGGAACGATCGAGGCCGGGTCGCTCGCCGACCTCACCACGATCGCACTGGACTCCGTACGCACCGCCGGGCCACCGCCCCGGCTGGCCGCCGAGACGGCAGTATTCGCCGCCTCCGCGGCGGACGTACGACACACCATCGTCGGCGGGCGGCAGATCGTCCGGGACGGTGTGCACACTCTTGTCCCCGACGTACCCACCGCCCTCGCCGCATCCATCGCCGCCGTACGCGGCTGAAGGAGAACACCCCCGCGATGACGACGACCTCCGCGCCCACCACCGCCATCACCCACATCGCCCAGCTCGTCACCAACGACCCCTCCCTCGGCGAAGGCCCCCTCGGTCTGATCCAGGACGCGGCGGTCGTCATCGACGGCGACCGCATCGCCTGGGTCGGTCCCTCCAGCAAAGCACCCGCCACCGACAACGCCGTCGACGCCGGCGGCCGGGCAGGCATCCCCGGTTTCGTCGACTCCCACTCCCACCTGGTCTTCGCCGGTGACCGTACCGCGGAGTTCAACGCCCGGATGTCCGGCCGCCCTTACTCCGCCGGCGGCATCCGCACCACCGTCGCCGCCACCCGCGCCGCCACCGACGAGGCCCTGCACGCGAACATCGCCCGCTACCTCGCCGAGGCGCTCCGCCAGGGCACCACCACCCAGGAGACCAAGTCCGGCTACGGGCTCACCGTCGACGACGAGGCACGCGCACTGCGCATCGCCGCCGAGCACACCGACGAGGTCACCTTCCTCGGCGCGCACATCGTCCCGCCCGACTACGCCGACGACCCGGCCGGCTATGTCGACCTGGTCACCGGCCCGATGCTGGACGCCTGCGCCCCGCACGCCCGCTGGGTCGACGTCTTCTGCGAGAAGGGCGCCTTCGACGGCGACCAGGCCCGCGCCGTCCTCATGGCGGGCCAGGCCAAGGGCCTGGTGCCGCGGGTGCACGCCAACCAGCTCGGCCACGGCCCCGGCGTCCAGCTCGCCGTCGAACTCGGCGCCGCCTCCGCCGACCACTGCACCCACCTCAGCGCGGCCGACATCGACGCCCTCGCGCAGTCCGACACCGTCGCCACCCTGCTGCCGGGCGCCGAGTTCTCCACCCGCGCCCAGTGGCCCGACGCCCGCCCGCTCCTGGACGCCGGCGCCACCGTCGCGCTGTCCACGGACTGCAACCCCGGCTCGTCCTTCACGAGTTCGATGCCGTTCTGCATCGCGCTGGCCGTCCGCGACATGGGAATGACCCCCGACGAGGCCGTGTGGGCGGCGACCGCGGGCGGCGCCCGCGCACTGCGCCGCACGGACGTCGGCCGGATCACCCCCGGCGCCCGCGCCGACCTCGCCCTCCTGGACGCGCCCTCGCACGTCCACCTCGCCTACCGGCCGGGCGTCCCGCTCGTATCGGCCGTGTGGCGCAAGGGAGTTCGCGTCTGACGCCCGCACCGCCCGTATGACGTCCGCCCCGGCTCCACCGAGCCGGGGCGGACGTCGTGCAGGCACCAGCAAAGGAGGGCCCGTCCCGAGTACCCCGGGGCAGGCCCTCCTCTGCGCGGGCGACTGCCGGCCGCGTGGGCCGGCAGGGACCGCGGTCCCTCACTCGTCGATCATCAGCCCCTTGCGGAGCCGGACGAGGGTGCGGGAGAGCAGACGGGAGACGTGCATCTGGGAGATGCCCAGCTCCTCGCCGATCTCGGACTGCGTCATATTGGCGACGAAGCGCAGCGAGAGGATCTTGCGGTCACGCGGCGGCAGTTCGGCGATCAGCGGCTTGAGGGACTCCACGTACTCGATGCCCTCGAGCCCGTGGTCCTCGTAACCGATGCGGTCCGCCAGCGCGCCTTCGCTGTCGTCCTCCTCGGGCTGGGCGTCCAGCGAGCTCGCGGTGTACGCGTTGCTCGCGGCCATCCCCTCGACGACCTCGTCACGGCTGATGTCGAGGCGCGCGGCGAGTTCGTGCACCGTGGGGGCGCGGTCCAGCTTCTGCGCGAGTTCGTCGCCGGCCTTGGCGAGGTCCAGACGCAGTTCCTGAAGCCGCCTCGGTACCCGCACCGACCAGCTGGTGTCGCGGAAGAAGCGCTTGATCTCGCCGACGATGGTCGGCATCGCGAACGTCGGGAACTCGACGCCACGGCTGAGTTCGAAGCGGTCGATCGCCTTGATCAGGCCGATCGTGCCGACCTGGACGATGTCCTCCATGGGCTCGCTGCGGGAGCGGAACCGGGAGGCCGCGAACTTCACCAGCGCGAGGTTGAGCTCGACCAGGGTGTTGCGGACGTACGCGAATTCGTGGGTGCCTTCCTCGAGCGTTTCGAGTCGCTCGAAGAGGGTCTTGGACAGAGCCCTCGCGTCCACCGGGCCCACCTCGTCGAACGGCGGGATCTCGGGCAGATCATCGATCTCAGTCAGTCCTGCCAGATCTGATTCGGCAGGCAGCGGCTGGGAAGGGATCTGTCCGGTCGGGTCGGACGGGGGTGTCGACGATGCGGGCTGCCGGGTGTCGTCGGTGCGCAATTCGTCGAGCCGGGGTGACATGGTCTCCTCCATCGTTCTCGGCATATGGCTGCCGATGCCTCTACGCGAAGCTGCGGTGTGCGGCGCCTCCAAAGCCGGCCGTTTCGAATGTGTGCTTCTACGCCTACCTGGCTTTGGCTGAAGATGGCAAGTGCGTGTTGTCCGTATATTGAGCAATATGCGGATTGTTCGGCTACCGAGAGGCGTCGGGAAGGCGTAGGGTTCGACGGAGCGCAGTCGGTAAGCAAACAGTCGTCTAGACAGCAAGAGGGGTGCGCGCGCATGGACCGCGGGACGGTCGGCAGTGCAAGCCGGGGCCGGCTTCACGTCGAGATCCGCCATCACGGCGCCAGCGCGGTGGTGACGGTCTCCGGTGAGCTGGATCACCATACGGCTGATCTGTTGCGTGAGTCACTGGAAGGCTGTGTGGACGACGGCTATGCACGCCTGGTGGTGGACTGCTCACCCCTTGAGTTCATGGACTCCACCGGTCTCAACGTGCTCCTCGGCGCGCGCCTGAAGGCGGAGGCCGAGGGGGGCGGGGTGCATTTGGCGGGGATGCAGCCGGTGGTGGCCCGGGTCTTCGAGATCACGGGCGCGGAGGCGGTCTTCACGGTGCACGACTCGCTCGACGCGGCGCTGGCCGACTGACGTGACGGCGGAGCCCGGAACGTTGCATTCCGGGCACGTAGTACGTGTCACAACTTCCGTACCCAAGAAGTGGGTGTTCTCACCGCCCGGTCGGGCAGGAGACATCTGAATCCTTGAATCAGTCAGTATCTGTTTTCCGTGAACAGGCGAATCGGTGAGGTGAAGCGCTGATGAGCACCACCCGGCCGTACCCGCCGGGCGATCTCGGCCCGGAGCCGGGCGGCGCCGGCGCTTCCGCCGCCCCGGCAGCAGCCCCCCCGGCGGGCCAGATCCGCCGGCTGCGCCTGGCGGGCGCCCGAGGGGCCGTGGCGCGCGGCCGTGACTTCGCCCGGCAGGCCCTGCACGACTGGGGCTGGCTGCCGGCGGCCGGCGCGGACCGGCGGGCCGCGGCGGAGGATGTGCTGCTCGTCGTCTCGGAGCTGGTCACCAACGCCTGTCTGCATGCCGAGGGGCCCGAGGAGCTGCGGCTGCGCTGCACCGGCAAAGTGCTGCGCCTGGAGGTCAGTGACCTCGGGGCCGGCCAGCCCGCGCCGCGCAGCCCCCACCGTCCGGGCCGCCCGGGTGGTCACGGCATGTTCATCGTGCAGCGGCTGTGTCTGGACTGGGGCGTGGTGCGCCACGCCGACGGTGCGGGCAAGACCGTATGGGCGGAGCTCGCCGCGCCGTCCTGAAGGGGCGGCTTCGCCGGGGGAGAGTTGAGCGCGGGCCGGTGGGCCCGCGCTTCGTCGTGTGCGGAATCTTCCGTTCGGCGCCCCCGGGCCGCCGCGCTCCAGGCCGGATTTCCCCGCCGCCCCGGCTCCGGGCCGATCGGGGCTGCGCATTGCCTTCCCTCGGCAAGGTCCCCGGCGTACCTTGAGCGGCCAATCTGATGTGCCGTCAGTTGCATCCGGCGGTGCGCTCACGGGAGAAGGGGAACCGAGGTGGCCCGCTTCTACGAACAGCACGGCAGGCGCCCGGGCCGGGCGGCCGGTCTCGCGGTGGCCGTGGCGATGGCGGCGGGGTCCGCGGTGATGCTCACCGCACCGGCCGCCCATGCCCAGGTCGTCGACGTCAACTACCAGTGCAAAACGCCGATCGGCAACAAGGGCGCGGTCTCGCCCATCGACATCAAGAGCACTGCCACCAGCGGCGCGTACAAGCTCGTCATGTCCTTCCAGAAGGGCGTCTCCTCCAGCCCGGTCGAGCTGGGCAAGGGCGCCATGAAGCCGACCGCGCTGATCCAGCTGGGCGGGGCGGAGAGCGGTACGGTGCCGGTCTCCGGGCCGCCGAACGACCAGGCCATTCCAGCCAACACCCCCATCAAGATCAGTGACTTGAGCGGCACCTATACGCCCAAGGGCAGCGGCAAGGTCACTTTCACGGCGTCCACCCTCACCATCAAGGCGCTGGGCACCACCACGACCTGTACGCCCAGCAACCATCCCCGGCCCGCGCTGACCCTGGACGTGAAGGGGTCCGGCGGCGCCTCGGGGAGCACCGGCGGTTCCGCCACCGGCGGCGGCTCCGCCGGCGGGCAGCTGCCGCAGACCGGACCCGCGGACTCCGCCGTCGCGCTGGGCACCCTCGGCGGCACGGTGCTGCTGGCCGGTGCGGCCGGGGCGCTCTGGCTGACCCGCCGTCACCAGCGGGTGTGACCCGCCGCGCGGGAGGCCAGGACCCGCGCGGTGCCCCGCCGTGCCCCGTACGCCCCGCTTCCCCGGCCGGCACGGGGAGGCACCCCCTCGCACCAGGAGCCGCCGATGCCGTTCCGTACCCGCACAGCGGTCAGCGGTGCGATCCTCGCGACCGCCGCCGTGCTGCTGTGCCCCGCCGCGGCCGCGGCCCGGCCGGCCGCCGCACCGGGGGCGACGCCGGGCTGGTCCGCCGCGCCCGCGCCCGCCGACGGGGCCGCACCCAGCGCCCGGGACCGCCCGTACTTCTACCTGGCGGGCGCGCCGGGCACCGTCATGAACGACCGGGTGTCCCTGCGCAACCCCGGCGGCCGGGCCGTCACGGTACGGCTGCGCGGCTCCGGCGGATGGCTCGCGTTCGCCGCCAAGGAGGTGACGGTTCCGCCGCGCACCCGGGCGACCGTCCCGTTCACGGTGACCGTGCCGCCGGACGCGGCCCCCGGTGAGCACTCCGCCGCGCTGGTCGCGACCGCGGGCGGCACGGGGCGCGGGGCGGCCGGGCGGGACACCGTACCGGTGCATCTGCGGGTGACCGGGCCGGTGCTGGCCGCGCTGACCGTGGAGAACGTGGCGGTGCGCGGCCGGGGCGGGGCGGCGGTCATCCGGTACACGCTGGTCAACCGCGGCAACACGGTGCTCACCCCGCGGCTCGCGGTGCGCGCCGACGGGTTCTTCGGCCCGGTGCTGCGGCGGGCCGCCCGCACCCTGCCGGACCGGCTGGCCCCCGGGCAGAGTGCCGATCTGACAGAGACCTGGACCGATCCGCCCGGGCTGGACGCGGTGAAGGTGCGGCTCACGGTGACCGCGGACGGCGGTGCGCACGGGTCCGCCACCGCCTCGTACTCCGCGCTCCCCTGGGGCGTCGTCGCCGGGCCGGCGTTCCTCCTGGCGGGCGTGGGTGGCCTGGTGGCCGTCCGCCGCCGCCGCCGACGGCGTGCCAAGGGGACGGGCGAGGGACGGGGCGGCGAACCCGTGTGCAGCGGGGACGGCGCGGCGCGGCCGCCCGCAGGGGAAGCGGCGGGCCCGGCAGCGGAGTTGGCGAGCAGCGGATCAGGAGCGCGCGCGTGAACGGCGAGACGGGTACGGGCAGGTCGACGGGCAGCGGCGGGGCCCGTGCGGGGACGCTCCGGGCGGCGCGCGCGGCGGAGCGTGCCGTTCGGCGGGGGAGACGGCGGGCCGCGGCCGCGCTGGTGCTGTGTCTGGCCCTCGCGCCCGCCCTGCTGCCGGCCGCGGCCGCGCAGGCCGCTCCGTACGCCGCCGCCCACGCCCGGTATGCCTCAGCCCAAGTCCCGTATGCCTTTGCCCCGTACGTCACCGCCGCCGACGGCAAACCCACCGTCCGGCTCTCCGCCAAGGAGGCGGGCAAGGGCGGCAGCGTCACCGTCACCGGCCGCGGCTGGCGGCCCAAGGCGCTGCTCACGCTGCTGATCTGCGGACAGAACATGATCGGCGGCACCAACGCCTGTGCCAACGGCGACGGGCGTGCCGTCACCACGGATGCGCACGGAGCGTTCCGCCGGAAGCTTCCGGTCGCCGAACCGCCCAAGCCCTGTCCCTGTGTGGTGCATGTGGCGACCGTGACCGGTGCGGCGGCCGACGCGGAGGCGCCGTTCACCGTGGCCGGCCACCCGGTGGCGCCGCTGCCCAAGGAGCCCACCGGTGGCCGGCTGGCGGTCGTCGCCCAGCCCCGGCTGACGGGCAGCAGCAACCTGCTGACCTGGTTCGGCGCCCCGGCGCAGCGCGAGTTGCGGGTCACCGTCGGCAATCTCGGCCCGGTGCCGGCCAAGGACCCGGTCTTCCAGGTCGGCACCTCCCACGGCGTCTTCGCGCCCCGATGGGCGGAGCAGCAATGGCGGGGGACCGTCCCCGCCGGGAAGAAGGCCGAGGTCAGGCTGCCGGTCGAGCTGCCGGCCGGCGCGCACGGGGACTATCTGGTCTCCCTCAAATACGGCGGCAAGGTCCTGGTCGAGCAGCCCTGGGGGGTCGGCAGGCCCTGGGGCGTGACGCTGTTCTGGGTGCTGCTCTGCGTGGTGGTCCCGACGGCGGTGTTCCGCATCGGGATGGCCGTCGTGGACCGGGTCCGCCCGCACCTGCCGGGCCGGGACCACGGGCGCTCCGCGGGCCGGCCGCGGCCGGCCGGACGCACCCACGCCGCCGGCCGGCCGCCCGGCGCGGCCGGAAAACGCATCAGGAACCGAACCGCGCGGGAGCGCACCGGAGACGGCACCGGTACGCCGGACGACTCCGCCGCGCTGCCGTGGTTCACCCCGGACACCGCACCGTCCACCACCACATCAACCGAACGACCGACGTCGAAAGGTTCTGCGTGATGAGGCAACGGAGGAGAGCCGCGGTGGCCGCGACGGCCGCGCTGGTGCTCGCGGGTGCGGGCATCATGACCGCGGCCGGGACCGCCCAGGCCGCGGAGGTGTCGTACAAGACGGAGTGTCTGCCGCCGCCGATATCCGGGCTGCCGCCGATCCAGGGCACCACGAAGGTGGCGGTCAGCGCGCCGGCGACGGCGAAGGTCGGCGAGGAGATCGAGGTGGTCTGGAAGACCGTCGAGGGGGCCTCCAAGAACCCCGACATCCTCGATCTGGGGGAGAACACCGTCCAGCCGACCGGCACGATCAAGGTGGCCGGGGCCCAGACCGGCGATCTGGCGATGCAGGGGCCGCGGAAGAATCCGCCGATCCCCAAGGGCGGCGCGATGAAGCTGTCCGACATGAAGGGCAAGCTCAAGCTGGCGAAGCCGGGTGAGGTCACCCTGACGCCCGGCTTCTACAACATCAACGTCAACCAGCCGATCTCGACGGACACCAAGTGCTCGCCGAAGGAGACGGTGCAGCCCGCGGTGACCATCAAGGTGACCGACGGCGGGGGCGGTTCCGGCGGCACGACCGGCGGCGGCACGTCCGGGACCACGTCGGGCACCACCGGCGGCAGCACGACGGGGACGACCGGCGGCACCACCACGGGCGGCGGTTCGGCGGGGACGTCCTCCGGGGGCGGCACCGACGGCGGTACGTCCGCCGGCTCGTCCGGCGGTTCGACCTCCGGCGGCTCCGGCGGCGACCCCGACGGCACCGCCTACCAGGGCAAGGAGATCGAGGTCCCCTACGCCTGCAAGACGCCGATCGGGGACAAGAAGGCGACCTCGCCGGTCCGGATCAACGCCGTGAAGAAGGGCGGCGGTTACGACCTGACGGTCAAGTTCAGCAAGTCCGTCATGGACAGCCCGGCGGACATCCCCAAGGGCTCGGTCAAGCCGTCGATGGCCGTCAAGGTCGGCGGCGCGGACAAGGGGTCGGTGAAGGTCGAGGGGCCGACGAACGCCGGGCCCATCAAGTCGGGCCAGCCGATCGAGATCCCTGATCTGAAGGGCACCTACAAGCCGGGGGCCACCGGCAAGGCCACGCTCACCCCGGGCGTGCTCACCGTCAACGCCCTCGGGACGACCACCACCTGCACCCCGGAGAAGGACCCGGGCGTCTCGCTCGCCCTGGACACCTCGGCGCAGCCGGGCGGTACGTCCGGCGGTTCGGCGGGCGGTGCCGGCGGCGCGGCGGCCTCCGGCGGCAGCGCCGGACCGGCCGGTGTCTCGGGCGGCAGCAGCGGCGGCCTCGCCGAGACCGGTGCGAGCGACCACGGCGCGCTCACCGCGCTCGGCCTCGTCGCCGGCACCGTGATCCTGCTGGGCGGCGCGGTGTTCACGTTCCTGCCGCGGCGCCGGACGCAGGTCCGCTGACCCGGTACGTCCACGGCACACACGAAGGGGGCGTCGCACCGGTGGTGCGACGCCCCCTTCCGTTGTGCGGGGCCGGCAGGCGTCAGTTGACGCTGCCCATCATCTGCTTGACCCGCTTGCGGGACGTCCAGATGCCGACGCCGGCGAGGACCGCGAGGCAGGCCTCGACGGCGACCGAGAACGAGGTGTTCAGGTCGACGTTCAGCTGCGGCGAGGTCAGCAGACCCGCCACCGAGTCGCCCGCGGTGACCGCGAGGAACCAGACACCCATCATCTGGGAGCCGTACTTGGCGGGCGCCATCTTCGTGGTGACCGACAGGCCGACCGGGGAGAGGCACAGCTCACCGACGGTCTGGACGAAGTAGATCGCCACCAGCCACATCGGGCTGACCTTGCCGCCGTTGGCGGCGGTGTCGATCAGCGGGATGAGGAAGACGCCGAACGAGACGCCGATCAGCGCGAGGCTGGACGCGAACTTGACGGCGGTGCTCGGCTCCTTGCCGCGCTTGTTCAGCCACAGCCACGCCGAGGCCACCAGCGGGGCCAGCGCCATGATGAAGATCGGGTTCAGCGACTGGTACCAGGACGTCGGGAAGTGGAAGCCCAGCAGGTCGTTCGTGGTGGAGTTCTCACCGAAGATCGACAGCGTCGAGCCGTTCTGGTCGTAGATCATCCAGAAGATGGCGGCGACCACGAAGAACCAGATGTAGCCCGAGAGCTTGGACTGTTCGAGGTCCGTGAGCTCCTTGTCGCGCTTCATACGGGCCAGCACCGCGATCGGGATGACCAGACCGGCGATGGTGATCGGCATCAGCGCCCAGTTGGCGAAGTTCCCGGTCAGCGCGAGCACGGTGTAGAACACGGCCGCGACGATCAGCCAGATCAGGCCCTTGCGCAGTGCGGAAGCCCGCTCCTGGGGCGTCGCGGGCTGGGCGACGACGTTGCTCTCCGCGCTCAGATGGCGGGTGCCGAGCAGGAACTGGGCGAGGCCGAGCGCCATGCCGACGGCGGCAAGCGTGAACCCGAAGTGCCAGTTGACCTTCTCGCCGACGGTGCCGATGCTCAGCGGGGCCAGGAAGGCGCCGAGGTTGATGCCGATGTAGAAGAGCGTGAAGCCACCGTCACGGCGCGGGTCCTCCGGGCCGTCATAGAGGTGGCCGACCATCGTGGAGATGTTCGCCTTCAGCAGGCCGGAGCCCAGCGCGACCAGTATGAGACCGGCGAAGAAGCTCGCCGAGGTGGGCAGGGCCAGCGTGATGTGGCCCGCGATGACCACTCCGGCGCCGATGGCGACCGTCTTGCGCGGTCCCCAGAAGCGGTCGGCCATCCAACCGCCCGGCATGGCGAGCAGATAGACCATCGCCATGTACACGGAGTAGATCGCGGTGGCCGTGGTGGCCGGCATATGCATGCCGCCGGGCGCGATCAGATACAGCGGGAGGAGTGCTTTCATGCCGTAGAAGCTGAAGCGCTCCCACATCTCGGTCATGAAGAGAGTGGCCAGTCCGCGGGGGTGGCCGAAGAAGGTTTTGCCGCCCTGCGCAGGGTTCCCCTGCTGAGCAGCGTCCTTCGTCAGGCTGGACGCCATGGATGCTTCCTTGCTGCTACGGGACGCGTTCGCACGGCGATACGCGCCCGGGTGGGGGGGTGACCGGCACCGGGTAGTCCCGCCCGCCTCCACGTCCGGGAGGTTCGGCACCCTCAGGGCCGGCAGGACGGTCATACCCCAGAATCCACGCCCCCGTGGGGCAAGCGCGCCGGACCCGGTCGGCAGGTCGATCACTGTGTGACGGGGCCGTTGGTGGCGGTCCCGGACACAACGAGGGACCGATGACGTCAGTTGAGAGTCAAAGGTCCCGGAATGTGCGACGGACGTTCATCCACCATACGACTCGTTCTGTCAGGGAGGGGCTGCGTGAGACAACGGTCACACCGCCGAGGGGAACCATCTGCGCCGGCCGTTCGCTCACGCGCTCTCGCGCGCGCCCGAGGCTTGTGCAGCTCAGGGCCCTATCGGTGCAGGAACGGTCCGTCGTCGGCCATCCGCGCTGGTCCGCCCCTCGGCGCCGGTACATCGGACTACCATCGGGCCATGACCCGTGTACTGCTCGCCGAGGATGACGCGTCCATCTCGGAGCCGCTCGCCCGCGCACTGCGCCGCGAGGGTTACGAAGTCGAGGTGCGCGAGGACGGCCCGACCGCCCTCGACGCCGGTCTCCAGGGGAACATCGACCTCGTCGTCCTGGACCTGGGGCTGCCCGGGATGGACGGCCTGGAGGTCGCCCGTCGGCTGCGCAACGAAGGCCACTCCTTCCCCATCCTGGTGCTGACCGCCCGCGCCGACGAGGTGGACACCGTGGTGGGCCTGGACGCCGGCGCCGACGACTACGTCACCAAGCCCTTCCGGCTCGCCGAACTCCTCGCCCGCGTACGGGCCCTGCTGCGCCGCGGCTCCACCGCCGAGCCCCAGCAGCCGCCGGCCACCCACGGGGTGCGGATCGATGTCGAGTCGCACCGCGCCTGGATGGGCGAGGAGGAACTCCAGCTCACGGCGAAGGAGTTCGACCTGCTGCGGGTCCTGGTGCGGGACGCCGGCCGGGTCGTCACCCGTGACCAGCTGATGCGCGAGGTCTGGGACACCACCTGGTGGTCCTCCACCAAGACGCTCGACATGCATATCTCCTGGCTGCGCAAGAAGCTCGGGGACGATGCCGCCAACCCCCGCTACATCGCCACCGTCCGCGGTGTCGGCTTCCGCTTCGAAAAAAGCTGAAAAGAGCCGCTGACCCGTGCGCCGCCGCCTGATCAACTCCACGCTCGCCGTGGTGCTCGTCGTGATCGCCGTCTTCGGTGTCTCGCTCGTCATCGTCGAGACCCGCACCATCGAGGCCGGTGCGCAGGAGAGCGTCGCGTCCGAGGCGATCCGGCTCGTCGGGATAGTGGAGAGCCGGCTGGGCAGCGGCGAGAAGATCACCCCGGACATCCTCTCCGAGCAGATCACCGCCAAGCGGTACGCGCGGATCTCGGTGCCCGGCAAGACGCCGATCGAGATCGGGAAGCGGCCCTCGGGCGATGTCATCGAGTCCCGGGTGCGCGGCGACCGCGGTGAGTCCGTCGCGGTCCAGGAGTCCCGCTCCATGGTCAGCGCGGAGATCGGCCGGACGCTGCTGGTCATTCTCGCCGTGGCACTGCTGGCGATCATCGCGGCGGTGATCCTGGCCGTCCGCCAGGGCCGCCGGCTGACCGCGCCGCTCACCGACCTCGCGGAGACCGCCGAGCGGCTGGGCTCCGGCGACCCCCGCCCGCGCCACCGCCGCTACGGCGTCCAGGAACTGGACCGGGTCGCCGATGTGCTGGACGCCAGCGCGGAGCGGATCGCCCGGATGCTGACCGCCGAGCGGCGGCTGGCCGCGGACGCCTCCCACCAGCTGCGGACGCCGCTGACCGCGCTGTCCATGCGGCTGGAGGAGATCACCCTCACCGACGATCCGGACACCGTGAAGGAAGAGGCCACCATCGCGCTGGCGCAGGTGGAGCGGCTGACGGATGTGGTCCAGCGGCTGCTGACCAACTCCCGGGACCCGCGCAGCGGCTCGGCGGTCGCCTTCGACCTGGACGAGGTGGTCAAGCAGCAGATCGAGGAGTGGCGGCCGGCCTACCGCAGCGCGGGACGGGCCATCGTGCGCTCCGGCAAGAAGGGGCTGCGGGCCGTCGGCACCCCCGGCGCGGTCGCCCAGGTACTGGCCACCCTGATCGAGAACTCCCTGATGCACGGCGACGGGACGGTCGCGCTGCGGACCCGGGTCACCGGCAACCAGGCGGTCGTCGAGGTCACCGACGCCGGGCCCGGGGTGCCGGCGGACCTCGGCTCACGGGTCTTCGAGCGGACCGTGTCCGGCCGCAACTCCACCGGGCTGGGGCTGGCCGTCGCACGGGATCTGGCGGAGGCGGACGGCGGCCGGCTGGAGCTGCTCCAGCAGCATCCGCCGGTCTTCGCGCTGTTCCTGGCCCGGGAGGCGGAGCCCACCGAGGAGTGAGCGGCGGGCGCGCGCGGCCGGGCCGGAGCGCGCCGGGCTACTTGCGGGAGGAACTGCGCGGGCGCCGGGAGCCGTCGGCGAGGAAGGACTCGGCCGTCTCTATGGCCTCGCGCGCGGGCAGCGTACGGAAGACCCAGGTGCGGTAGGACCAGAAGCGGAAGAGCGTGGCGACGCCGATGCCGAGGAACTTGAAGACGTTGTTCTGGAGCGGGCTGTCCCAGTGGAAGCCGTAGGTCGCGACGTAGAGCAGGCCGTTCTCGATCACCAGGCCGATCGCGCTGAACAGCAGGAAGAGCGTCAGCTCCTTGGTGCGGCCCCGCTTGTCGCGGTCGCGGTAGGTGAAGTAGCGGTAGCCGAGGTAGTTGGTGCCGGTCGCCACGACCGTCGCGATGATGCTGGCCCGGACGACGGGCACCTCGGTCAGCTGCCGTACGAGGTTGAACACCGCGAAGTTGACCACGACCCCCGCGCCGCCGACCGCGCCGAACTTCACCAGTTCACGAGTGAGCGCCTCCAGCCGCGACCGCAGTGCGCTCCGTTCACTCATGGTGATCGTTCAGCTCCCCGTCGTATGCGGTCTCCGCGGGCCGTCAACCCGGGTCCGCTCCCTCATGCTAACCACGCCCCGAGGCGAGTGCCTGCCACACGACGGGGGCGCGGGCAACCCCAGAAGGGCCGGCCGGGTCAGCCGACGGTGACACGGAAATTGAGGCTCCGGGCGCCCGCTTCGTCGGCCGCGCCGGGGCCGCAGCGTCGGCAGCGCAGCAGCCGTAAGTCCGTACGGCCCGCGCGGACGGCCTCGAAGGCCAGGTAGCGGGCGGGCCCGGCGGGCGGCGGGCCGCCGGTGGCCAGGTGTCCGCCGGTGGCTTTGAGGACGGCCGGGTCGGGGCGCGGCTCGGCGATGATCCAGCGGTAGCCGCCGGCGGCGTCGTCGGTGACCCGCACGCTGAAGCGGTCACCGGGGGAGACCACGATCTCGGTGTCGTCCGCGTCATAGACCTCCGGCGCGGACAACTGGCTGAAAACGGAGTGCAGGGCGATCAGCAGCGCGGTGATCGCGACGACGATCACCAGCGTCCTGGTGCCCCTCGATATGCCGCTGTGCTCCATCCGGCCTCCCCTTGTGCCGGGCCCGCTCCGGGCGCCGGTCCCGCACCCCGGCACGGGCGCCGGGGCCGGTGTCGATCTTCCATCGGCCCGCTTCGAACGCGCGAACTCAGAGGATCATCCAAGCCGGTATCGGGGCAGCGGAGCCGGGCGGATACCCTGGGGGGCGTGACGTTCCCGGTAGTCGGCATGGTCGGCGGCGGTCAGCTCGCCCGTATGACCCACGAGGCGGGTATCCCCCTCGGCATCAAGTTCAAGCTCCTCAGCGACACTCCGCAGGATTCCGCGGCTCAGGTGGTCGGTGATGTCGTCATTGGCGACTACCGCGATCTGGACACGCTGCGCGCCTTCGCCCGTGGCTGCGATGTGATCACCTTCGATCACGAGCACGTTCCCGCCGAGCATTTGCGGGCTCTGGAGGCCGACGGCATCCCCGTCCGGCCCGGTCCCGACGCGCTGGTGCACGCCCAGGACAAGGGGGTGATGCGGGCGAAGCTGGACGCGATCGACGTGCCCTGCCCACGGCACCGCATCGTCTCCGACCCTGCGGACGTGGAGCGCTTCGCGGCCGAGGGGGACGGGTTTCCGGTGATCCTCAAGACCGTCCGCGGCGGCTATGACGGCAAGGGGGTCTGGGTCGTACGATCCTCCAAGGACGCCGCCGAGCCGTTCCGTGCCGGGGTGCCCGTCCTCGCGGAGGAAAAGGTCGATTTCGTCCGCGAGCTGGCGGCCAACATCGTCCGTTCCCCGCACGGCCAGGCCGTTGCCTACCCGGTCGTGGAGTCCATCCAGGTCGACGGCGTCTGCGACACCGTGATCGCGCCCGCCCCCGGCCTCGACTCGGAGCTGGCCGGCCAGGCCCAGGAGCTGGCGTTGCGCATCGCCCAGGAGCTGGGAGTCGTCGGTCATCTGGCCGTCGAGCTCTTCGAGACCGCCGACGGCCGGATCCTCGTCAACGAGCTCGCCATGCGCCCGCACAACTCCGGCCACTGGACCCAGGACGGCGCGATCACCTCGCAGTTCGCCAACCACGTCCGGGCCGTGCTCGACCTCCCGCTCGGCGATCCGCGCCCGCGCGCCCGCTGGACGGTGATGGCCAACGTCCTCGGCGGCGACTACCCCGACATGTATTACGCGTACCTGCATTGCATGGCGCGGGACCCGCAGTTGAAGATCCATATGTACGGCAAGGATGTGAAGCCCGGCCGCAAGGTCGGACACGTCAACACCTACGGCGACGACCTGGCCGACGTGCGCGAGCGCGCCGCTCATGCCGCCGGCTACCTGCGAGGAACGATCACCGAATGACCTCCAGCCCCTCGCCCGAGACCCGCCCCGCCGACCCGTCCCCCGTGGTCGGCATCGTCATGGGCTCCGACTCCGACTGGCCCGTCATGGAGGCCGCCGCCCAGGCCCTCGCCGAGTTCGAGATCCCCTACGAGGTCGATGTCGTCTCCGCGCACCGGATGCCGCGCGAGATGATCGCGTACGGCGAGGAGGCGGCCGAGCGCGGCCTGAAGGCGATCATCGCGGGCGCCGGGGGCGCGGCCCACCTCCCCGGGATGCTCGCCTCGGTCACCCCGCTGCCGGTCATCGGCGTCCCCGTCCCGCTGAAGTACCTGGACGGCATGGACTCCCTCCTCTCCATCGTCCAGATGCCGGCCGGCGTGCCGGTGGCCACCGTCTCGGTCGGCGGAGCCCGTAACGCCGGGCTGCTGGCCGCCCGGATCCTCGCCACCCAGGACGCCGAACTCATGGGCCGGATGCGGGAGTTCCAGCAGGAGCTGAACGACCAGGCCACCGAGAAGGGCAAGCGGCTGCGCAGCAAGGTCACCACCCCGAACGGGTTCGGCTTCGGCGGCGCCAAGTGAGCTCCTCCCAGGAGGCGGCACGGGACCTGCTCGCCCGCTGGCCCGTCGTCGACGGTCACAACGACCTGCCCTGGGCACTGCGCGAACAGGTCAGCTACGACCTCGACCAGCGCGATATCGCCACCGACCAGTCCGCGCATCTGCACACCGATCTGCCGCGGCTGCGGGCCGGCGGCGTCGGCGCACAGTTCTGGTCGGTCTACGTCCGCTCCGACTACGCGGGCGACAAGGCCGTCACCGCCACCCTCGAACAGATCGACGTGGTCCGGCAGCTGGTCGCCCGCTACCCCGACGCGCTGCGGCTCGCCCGCACCGCCGACGACATGGAGGCGGCCCGCGCGGAAGGCCGGATCGCCTCCCTCATGGGCGCCGAGGGCGGCCACTCCATCAACAACTCGCTGGGCACCCTGCGCGCGCTCTACGAGCTGGGCGTGCGCTACATGACGCTCACCCACAACGACACCATCGACTGGGCGGACTCCGCGACCGACGAGCCGCGCCACCACGGTCTCTCGCCCTTCGGCGAGGAGGTCGTCCGGGAGATGAACCGCTGCGGGATGCTGGTCGACCTCTCGCACGTCTCGGCCGACACGATGCGGGACGCGCTGCGCGTCAGCACCGCGCCGGTGATCTTCTCGCACTCCTCCGCGCGTGCGGTCTGCGACCATCCGCGCAACATCCCCGACGACGTGCTCGCCCAGCTGCCCGCCAACGGCGGGGTCGCGATGGCCACCTTCGTGCCGAAGTTCGTGCTGCCCGCGGCCGGCGAGTGGACGCTGCGCGCCGACGAGAACATGCGCGCGCACGGGCTGCATCACCTCGACACCACCGCGGCGGGCATGACCGTCCAGCGGGCCTTCGAGGCGGCCAATCCCCGCCCGAAGGCCACCGCGGCGACCGTCGCGGACCACCTCGACCACATGCGGGAGGTCGCCGGCGTCGACCACCTCGGCATCGGCGGCGACTTCGACGGCACGGCGTTCACGCCGGACGGCCTGGCGGATGTCGCGGGCTACCCGAACTTGATCGCCGAACTCTTGGACCGTAAGTGGTCCGAGGAGGACTTGGCCAAGCTGACTTGGCGCAACGCGGTGCGGGTGCTGCGGGCGGCGGAAGCGGTAGCCTTCGGCTGATTCCCACGTTTTCGGCTTTCCCGTCGTCTGGGACCTCGCCGTTGCGCCTGCGGCGGGCCAGGTGGTTTGTGGGTGCGGTGACGGACCTCCGGGGCCGGTGTGTGGGACTGCTTCGCTTTACGTCCCACACACCGGCCCCTCCGGCCCGTCCCCTCCCGTTGGGGGAGTGAGTGACGGTGGGTGGGGGCTGGCCATTCGTAGCCAGTTCACTGCGACCGACAAGGCGCACACCGGACCACCGACATGCACCCCCACCCGCGCAGGCCCGTCACCGCACCCCAACAGCCCCGCGCAGCGGCAACGCCCGCCGCAGGCGCAACGGCGAGCAAGCCGAAAACATCGACCGAGGCAAAGCGCAGCGAAACGCACCGCGCAAGCGGGCCACAAACGGCGAGCAACCACCACGGCGGGAAAGCCGAAAACGTGGGCCGAAGACAAAGCGCAGCGGAACGCCTACTTGAGGCAAAGGCAGAACGGGTGACCCGCCGGGTCCAGATACACCCGCCAGTCGCGACCCTCCGCGTCCCCCTGGACTCGCTTCGCCCCGAGGGCGAGCACCTTGCGCTCGGCCTCGTCGATGTCCGCGCGGCGGACGTCGAAGTCGAGATGGAACTGCTGCGGCATCTCCTGGCCGGGCCACTGCGGCGGACGGTAGTCCGCCTCCGGCACCTGCTGGAAGGCGAGGGTGCGGCCGGTGGGGCCGGCGATTTCGATCCACTCGTCGTCGCCCCCGGTCACCTGCCAGTCGAGCACCTGGGCGTAGAAGTTGGCGAGCCCCCGGGCGTCGGGGCAGTCCACTGCGACGACGCCTAGTTTGATCAAACCCATGGCGTTACCTCCTCATCCACTCAACCGGTAACTTCGTTACCGCATGATGGCCGGGTATCGGTAACGTGGCAAGGGTGGCATCCCGAACAGCTCCGGATTCCCTGCGGTGTGTGCAGGATCTGGTGAACACCCTCGACATCGAGACCGGTGCGGACGCGCTGAGCGCGGACGGCGGCCCCGGCGCCCTTCTGCGTGCGTACGGGGTGTCCGAACCCGGGCCGGGCGAAGGGGAGTTGGAGACGCTTCAGGCGCTGCGGGAGGCGCTCCGGGAGGTGTGTCTGGCGCATACCGCCGGCACCGGCGTACCGGAGGGGACGGCCCGGACGCTGGAGCGGCTGTTCGCCGCCGCGCCGCTGGTGCTGGCGGTGCGTCCCGAGGGGGGCGCCGCGCTGCGGCCGGCCCCGGGGCTCGGTGGCGCCGGGCAGTTCACCGCCAAGGTCGCGGCGGGCATCGCGGCCGCGGTCGCGGACGGCACCTGGACGCGGCTCAAGGCCTGTGAGGCCCATGACTGCCGCTGGGTCTTCTACGACCGGAGCCCGGCCGGCCGCAGCCGCTGGTGCACCATGGCGGTCTGCGGCAGCCGGGCGAAGATGCGGACCTACCGCGCCCGGCGCGCGGAGTCCGGATAGGCGGGGGCGCTTACGCCTGGGGGCGGCCCAGTGCGCGGTACGTCCAGCCGGCCTTGCGCCACAGCGCCGGGTCCAGGGCGTTCCGGCCGTCCAGGATGCGGCGCTCGGCGGCCACCTCGCCCAGGGCCGCCGGGTCCAGCTCCCGGAACTCGCGCCACTCCGTCAGATGCAGCACCACATCCGCGCCGCGCACCGCCTCCAGCGCGGTGTCCGCGTACGCCAGCGTCGGGAAGAGCCGCCGGGCGTTCTCCATGCCCTTGGGGTCGTAGACGGTGACCTGGCCGCCCTGGAGGTGGATCTGGCCGGCGACATTGAGCGCGGGGGAGTCGCGGACGTCGTCCGAGTCCGGCTTGAAGGTCGCGCCCAGTACGGCGACCCGCTTGCCGAGGAAGCCGCCGCCGACCGCGTCCCGGGTCAGCTCGACCATGTGGCCGCGGCGCCGCATGTTGATGGAGTCGATCTCGCGGAGGAAGGTCAGGGCCTGGTCGGCGCCCAGCTCCCCGGCGCGGGCCATGAACGCCCGCAGGTCCTTGGGCAGGCAGCCGCCGCCGAAGCCGATACCGGCCCGGAGGAACTTCTTGCCGATCCGGTCGTCGTGCCCGATGGCCTCGGCCAGCTTCACCACATCGCCGTCGGCCGCCTCGCAGACCTCCGCCATCGCGTTGATGAAGGAGATCTTGGTCGCCAGGAAGGAGTTGGCGGAGGTCTTCACCAGCTCGGACGTCGGGTAGTCCATGACGATGAACGGCGAGCCCTCGGAGATCGGCTTGGCGTACACCTCCCGCAGCAGTTCCTCGGCCCGCTCCCCGGCCACACCGGCGACGATCCGGTCGGGGTGCAGGGTGTCCTTGACGGCGAAGCCCTCGCGCAGGAACTCCGGGTTCCAGGCCAGCTCGGCGGCCTCGCCCGCGGGGGCGGCCGCGGCCAGCCGTACGGCGAGCCGGGCCGCGCTGCCCACCGGCACCGTGGACTTGCCGACCACCAGCGTGGGCCGGGTCAGATGCGGTGCCAGCGCGTCGAACGCGCTGTCCACGTACGACATGTCGCAGGCGTACTCACCGTGCTTCTGCGGGGTGTTCACACAGACGAAGTGCACATCGCCGAAGGCCCCGGCCTCCTCGTAGGAGGTGGTGAAGCGCAGCCGGCCGCTGGACCCCTCGATCCCGGCGACATGGCGGCGCAGCAGATCCTCCAGACCGGGCTCGTACATCGGGACCTCGCCCCGCTGCAGCATCTCGATCTTCTCGGGGACCACGTCGAGACCCAGCACCTCGAAGCCCAGCTCGGCCATGGCCGCGGCGTGGGTGGCGCCGAGGTAGCCGGTGCCGATCACGGTGATCTTGAGGGGCATGGATGCTCCAAACAGGCAGGTGTGGCGCGGAGCGCCGGCGTTGAGGGGCGGTGGTCGGCGACGGGTGGGCGGAAAACGGCGCTGACCGAGCATAGTCGGGAGGGGAATGGCCTACTCCAGCCGCTTCCGGGCTGCGTGGGTAACTGTCGGCAACCTCACGTATCCGCAGCCGGGATCGGCGCCTAGAATCCGGAGAGGAATACGGGTTACTTAACGGTAGTTAGCACTAGTAGTTCAGCTCACAGGGGAGTGAGAAACCTTGGCGGGAACCGCTGATTTCGATCTGTACCGGCCATCCGAGGAGCACGACATGCTCCGCGAGTCGGTGCGCTCGCTCGCCGAGGCGAAGATCGCGCCGTTCGCCGCCGCGGTGGACGAGGAGGCCCGCTTCCCGCAGGAGGCGCTCGACGCGCTGGTCGCCAACGACCTGCACGCCGTCCACGTACCGGAGACCTACGGCGGGGCCGGTGCCGACGCGCTGGCGACCGTCATCGTCATCGAGGAGGTCGCCCGCGTCTGTGCGTCGTCCTCCCTCATCCCGGCGGTCAACAAGCTCGGCTCGCTGCCGGTGATCCTCTCCGGCTCCGAGGAGCTGAAGGCGAAGTACCTGGGCCCGCTGGCCAAGGGCGACGCGATGTTCTCGTACTGCCTGAGCGAGCCGGACGCCGGTTCGGACGCGGCCGGGATGAAGACCAAGGCCGTCCGCGACGGTGACCACTACATCCTCAACGGCGTCAAGCGCTGGATCACCAACGCCGGCGTCAGCGAGTACTACACGGTGATGGCCGTCACCGACCCGGAGAAGCGCTCCAAGGGCATCTCGGCCTTCGTCGTCGAGAAGGGCGACGAGGGCGTCTCCTTCGGCGCCCCGGAGAAGAAGCTCGGCATCAAGGGCTCCCCGACCCGCGAGGTCTACCTCGACAACGTCCGGATCCCCGCCGACCGCATGATCGGCGCGGAGGGCACCGGCTTCGCCACCGCCATGAAGACCCTGGACCACACCCGCATCACCATCGCGGCCCAGGCGCTCGGCATCGCCCAGGGCGCCCTGGACTACGCCAAGGGCTACGTCCAGGAGCGCAAGCAGTTCGGCAAGCCGATCGGTGACTTCCAGGGCGTGCAGTTCATGCTCGCCGACATGGCCATGAAGGTGGAGGCGGCCCGCCAGCTGACCTACGCCGCGGCCGCCCGCTCCGAGCGGATATCGGCCGGCGGCAAGGGCGAGGACCTGACGTTCTTCGGCGCGGCGGCCAAGTGCTACGCCTCGGACGCGGCCATGGAGATCACCACGGACGCCGTCCAGCTGCTCGGCGGCTACGGCTACACCCGTGACTACCCGGTCGAGCGGATGATGCGGGACGCCAAGATCACCCAGATCTACGAGGGCACCAACCAGGTCCAGCGGATCGTGATGGCGCGCAACCTGCCGCAGTAGCCGCACGGACAAGCAGAGGGCCCCGGACCGCAACGGCGGTCCGGGGCCCCTTTGTCTTTGCAGTCTCCGCAGTCTCCGCGGTCGGCCGCGTCAGTTGCTGCTGACCGTGACCTTCTCGTCGTTGTTGAGCTGCTGCACCAGCTGGCGGAGCTTGGTCTTGTCCCAGACCAGGTTGCCGCCGTTGCTGCCGGAGACCGGCATGTTCATGGACTTGCCCTCGCCGCCGGTGACGCCCTTCATCGCGAAGAACATGTTGCCCAGGGACCACAGGCCCATGTCCTTGTCGACGACGAGCGTGTCCAGGCCGGCGCTCATCGTCGGGTAGAGCTTGAAGGGGTTGAGGACCGTGGCGGGGGTGGCGGTCTGGCTCGCCAGCGTCGCCAGGAACTTCTGCTGGTTCTTCGTCCGGTCCAGGTCCTGCTGGGCGAAGGCGTGCCGGGTGCGGACGTAGGCGAGCGCCTGCTGGCCGTTGAGGGTCTGCTTGCCGGCCGGGAAGTCGGCGCCGGAGTCCTTGTCCTTGATCGCCTTGGGGAGGTCCATCTCGACCCCGCCGATGGCGTCCACGATGTTGGCGAAGCCGGCGAAGCCGATCTCGACGTAGTGGTCGATGTGCAGCTTGGTGTTGTACTCGATGGTGCGCACCAGCAGCTCCGGGCCGTCCTCGGCATAGGCCGCGTTGAGCTTGGTGTGCCGCCCGGTGCCCGGGTACTTCTTGCCGGAGTCCGAGCCGATGTACGTGGGTATCTCCACGTCCGAGTCACGCGGCAGGGATATCAGCGTCGGGCCGTTGCTGCCGTCGTGCAGGATCATCATCGAGTCGGTGCGCTTGCCCTCGGCGGAGCCGGTGTGCAGCTTGCGCTTCTGCTCGGCGGTCATGCCCGCGCGGCTGTCCGAGCCGACGATCAGGTAGTTCGTGCCGTCGCCGGTCTCCGGGCGGTCGATGACCTTGCTCAGGTCGACCTTGCGGCGGAGCTTGCCGTCGGCCCAGAAGTAGGTGGCGACCGAGGTGACCGCCAGCACCGCGACCAGGGTGATGACCGTCCACTTGATGCGCTTGCCCCACTGCGGGCGCGGCCGGCCGGGGCGGCCCGGGCCGTAGCCGTCGTCGTGGCCGCCACCGCCGCCGCGGCCACCGCCGTAGACCTGGCCGGTGTTGTAGCCGTCGTCGTATGAATCGTCGTAGCCCTGGGACTGCTGCGGCGGTACGGACGCCCCCCTGCGCGGGGACATCGACGCCGGCATCGGAGGCTCGTGCCGCTGATAGCCGGGGCCTGCGTCACGCCGCACCTGGGGCATGGCGCGCGCACCCTCCGGCTCGGCACTGCCACTGCCGTATCCGTACCGGTTGCCGCTCTGGTCGCCGGACCACCCGTTGGGCCACTCATTCATACGGGGAAGTGTGCACGCCATAAGGGGGTGCTCCATAGGGCGGGTGCCGGATCGGGCCACTGCTGTTGCAGAGCTGATGCAAAGCTACGGCGGCCTTCCGCCGCATACCGCAAGCGGCCATGACCATTCCGACCTGCACTAATGGAAGCAACCATTCCGGATGGATTCCGGCGGCGGCCATGAGACCTGTGTCACGGACCTGCGCATATGGCGAGACCAGTCTCACGACGGGGGCGGGGTGGGGCCGTACGGGTGCCGCTTAGGCTGGTTCCATGACCGAACTCGTCACCGACAACCCCGAGGACGAGGTGGTGGGCAAGCCCACTTCCGTGTCCCGCATCACACTCAGCCACATCATGACGGCGGGTGACACGAACCTCCTGGGAACGGTGCACGGCGGCGTGATCATGAAGCTCGTCGACGACGCGGCGGGCGCGGTGGCCGGCCGCCACTCCGGCGGACCGGCCGTGACCGCCTCCATGGACGAGATGGCCTTCCTCGAACCGGTCCGGATCGGCGACCTCGTGCATGTCCGCGCCCAGGTCAACTGGACCGGGCGCTCCTCGATGGAGGTCGGCGTACGGGTCCTGGCCGAGCGCTGGAACGAGTCCAGCCCGGCCCAGCAGGTCGGCTCCGCCTACCTCGTCTTCGCCGCCGTCGACGAGCAGGGCAAGCCGCGCCGGGTGCCGCCGGTGCTCCCCGAGACCGAGCGTGACAAGCGCCGCTACCAGGAGGCGCAGATCCGCCGGACGCACCGCCTCGCCCGCCGTCGCGCGATCATGGAGCTGCGCGAACGGCGCGCCGCGGAAGGCCTCGACGACGCATAGCGGCGACCCCGAGCTGCGCTGCCAGCGCCAGCCCCGTACCGATGACGGTGCCGGCCGCCGCGCAGATCACATCGTCGATATCGGCGATCCGCCCGGCCCGCATCAGCAGCTGCGCCGTCTCGATGACCAGGCACAGCCCCACGCCCAGCAGGAACGCCCCGGCGGCCGACGCGCGCGGCGCGGCGAACCGCAGCAGCAGCGGTGCGGGCACGAACAGCGCGGCATTGGCGATCTGCCGCCGCACCAGCATCGCCAGCTCCCCGGGCTCCAGCTGGGCGCCCAGGTCGAACAGTCCCTCACCGGGCCGCCACCACACCGTCGCGTCCCCGGAGCCGACCGGCTGGCTCGGTGCGAGCGTCGCCAGCAGGAACAGCAGCAGCCAGCCGGCCAGCAGCGCACGGGCCGTGGTGCGCGGTGTGCCGCTGTCCGGGACGAGCGCCGTCCACAGGGCGAGCGCCACCGCCGCCGCCAGCGCCAGGACCAGGCAGAGCGCCGCCGTGGTGGGCGTGACGCCCAGCACAACCTGCCACACAGTGCGCCCCTTTCAGGAAATCCGATACATCTCGTACATCCCGTGCATCTCACCCATCGCGGGCCTCAATCGCAGGTCCACTTTGTGACGTAGAGCGTCTCTCCCCGCTCCATGACGCCCCGGATGCACTCCTCCGCGAGCATCTCCACCCGGCCGCTCAGCCCGACCGCACCGCCCTGGGTCCGCCGGGTGCCGAACCAGCCGGGGAAGGCGGTGATCCTCTCGTTCTTGCGCTGGTAGCCGAGCCGCACGGCGATCTCGTCGAGACCGGCCGCCGACCCGCTCCGCCGGTAGGTCGCGGTGTACATCCCGTCGGCCCCCACCGGCCCCTGGAGACACAGCTGGCCGCGCACCAGCTCCCCGCAGCCGGTCGGGGCGGGAGGCGCCGGCGGCGCCGCGGCGGCGGTGGCCGCGACCAGGCACAGCGCGGCGGTGGCCACCGTGACCCGGCGGGCGCGGCAGCGGGCGTCCGGGCGGCGCACGGGCGGCCGGGGCGCGGTACGGCGGGGCGCGGGGACACTCATGCCGAACCCTCGCTTCGCTCGGCCCCGCAGGCGCGAGGCACGCACCCTTTGGCGATGATCCCCCGGCCGCCGGAAGGGGGAACCCTCCTGCTCCGCTCGCTCATGGGCACACCGCCTCGTCCCCGGTGATCGCCGAGATCCGGCCCGGCTTCTGCGGCGGCTCCTCGGCCCGTACCCGCTGCACCGCCCCCTGGCTCCGGCCCACCGTCACCTGCATCACCGGACCCCGCCCGGCCGCCGGCCGTAGCTCCGTGCCGGGCAGCGCGGCGGCCAGCGAGCGGGCCGAGCGGTCCCAGCGCGGGTCGTAGACGATGACGGTCCGGGGCACCTTGCCGTGGGCGGCGTTGCCCGGCACGCCGGTCGTGGCGAAGCCGCTGGCGCGCAGCTCCTCCGCCACCGTGGCGGCGAGGCCGGTCCGGTCGCTGCCGTTGTCGACCCGCACCTGGACCTGGCCCGGCGGGATGTCCACGACCCTGGCCCGCGGCTCGTCCCGGTCCCGGGGCACCGTGATCGGCTGGTCCTCGCGGATCGCCCGGAACAGCTTCGGCGCCTGCACCGGGTCCCAGCGCACGGTCGAGCCGACGCCCGGCACCGGCTGGGCCACATCACCCAGCGGCACGGACGTGAACTCCGAGGACGACGGGGTGAAACCGCGCATCGCCTGCCCGAGGTCGACCAGGTCGTTGGCCCCGAAGCCCGAATCGGCCCGTACGGACCGGAGCATCGTGTCGGCGACGTCCCTGAAGCGGATGGGGTTCATCAGCACTCCGGAGGAGGTGATCTTGTGGATGAGAGCGGCCAGGAAGCGCTGCTGGCGCTGTATCCGGCCGAGGTCGGCGGAGCCGTCGACATGCCGCGAGCGCACGTACTGAAGCGCCTGGCCGCCGTTGAGCCGCGACTTGCCGACCGGCAGATCCAGCCCCGTGAAGCTGTCGCGCAGCGGCCGTACCGTGCAGATCTCCACCCCGCCGACCGCGTCCACGCTGCGCATGAAGCTGGTGAAGTCGACCTCCAGGTAGTGGTCGATATGCACCCCCGTCATGTGCTCGACGGTCCGCACGGTGAGGCTGGGGCCGCCCTCGGCATAGGCCGCGTTCAGCTTGATGGGGTGCTCGGCGCGCCGGCGGCCGGTGACGGCGTCCGTGTGCGCGGGGACCTCGGCGTAGGAGTCGCGGGGCAGGCTGATCACGCTGGCGCGGTCCCGGTCGGCGGAGAGGTGCACCAGCATCAGGGTGTCGGTGCAGTGACAGGGCGCTCCGCCCAGGTGGTACTTCTGCTTCTCCGCCGCGGTGAGCCGGTCGCGCCCGTCCGTGCCGACGACCAGGAAGTTCAGCCCGTCGCCGCCTCCGGGCCGGTTGCTCATGCCCTTGAAGGCGTCCACCCGGCCGATGCCGCTCTCCACCCCGGTGACCACGGCGTGCCCGACGCCGCTCGCCGCCAGCAGCAGCACGGACACGACGGCGCCGATCCGCAGCCCCCAGCGCGTGCCCGGCGGGCGCCGGCGCGTAACAGGCCGGGCGGCCCGGCGCCGGGCCGGACGGGGGGAGCGGAACGGCGCGGTCACGGGGGACACCTCCGCGGCTGGACGGCGTGAGCGGGGCCCGGCGGGGAGCGGGCCGCACGGGAACGGGGCAGCAGGGGAGCGGGGCAAGCCGGTATCAATCGGACGAGGACACCGTAGGTCCATATGATCGGCCGCAAAGCACCACACGCCGGGTATCCGGCATCCGGCCACCCGGCTGCGTCCGGGGGCACCCCCCATTCGCGGTAACGTGGGCGCGATTCTGCAGTCTCCCGGCGGGCGCTGCCGTCGCTGGCGGCTCCGCCGCGGGCCGTACCCCCGAGGAACCATGCCGCAGCAGCAGCCCCCGGCCGTCTCCGTGATCATGCCGGTGCTCAATGAGGAACGTCACCTGCGCAATTCGGTCCGGCACATCCTGGAGCAGGAGTACGCCGGTGAGATGGAGGTGGTGATCGCCCTCGGCCCGTCCACGGACCGTACGGACGAGATCGCCGCCGAGCTCGTCGCCGAGGACGCCCGGGTGCACACGGTGCCCAACCCCACCGGCCGCACGCCCGCCGCGCTGAACGCCGCGATCAAGGCCTCCCGGCACCCGATCGTGGTGCGCGTCGACGGCCACGGCATGCTCTCGCCGAATTACATCGCCACCGCCGTGCGCCTCCTGGAGGAGACCGGCGCCGCGAACGTCGGCGGCATCATGCACGCCGAGGGTGAGAACGCCTGGGAGGACGCGGTCGCCGCGGCGATGACCTCCAAGATCGGCGTGGGCAATGCCGCCTTCCACACCGGAGGTCAGGCGGGCCCCGCCGAGACCGTCTACCTCGGCGTCTTCCGCCGCGAGGCGCTGGAGCAGCAGGGCGGCTACAACGAGGAGTTCATCCGCGCCCAGGACTGGGAGCTGAACTTCCGCATCCGGGAGGCCGGAGGCGCGATCTGGTTCTCGCCCGAGCTGAAGGTCCAGTACCGCCCGCGGCCCAGCGTCAAGGCGCTGGCCAAGCAGTACAAGGACTACGGCAAGTGGCGCCATGTCGTCGCCCGCTACCACGCCGGTTCGATCAACCTGCGCTACCTCGCACCGCCGACCGCGGTGTGCGCCATCGCGGCGGGCCTGGTGATCGGCGCCGCCGTCACCCCCTGGGGCCTGGTCGTCCCGGCCGGCTATCTCGCCGCCATCACCGCGGGCTCGGTACCGGCCGGCAAGGGGCTGTCGCTCAAGGCCCGCGTCCAGATCCCGGTCGCCCTGGCCACCATGCACCTGGCCTGGGGTGCGGGCTTCCTGACCAGCCCCCGCTCACTCGCCAAGCGGGTCATCGCCAGCCGCCGCCCGGCGGTCATGACGCCGGCGGCGGAGGCCGAGTAACCGGGGCCGAGTAGCCGGGCCCTGCCCTCTACACCCGCCCACCCCCCGAAGGGGGGTGGGCGGCGGGGAAAAAACCAACTGGGCCGCCGCGCAACGCCAACCGCGGCCGCCCCGGCCCCCGGGGGCACCCAGAAGCAGCCGACCCGGTCCCCCGCCTGGAAGCGGCAGCCCGGGCCACCGCCTGGAAGCGGAAGCCCCAGCCCCCCGCCTGGAAGCGGCAGCCCCGCCCCCCGCCTAGAAGGCGTACGACGGATTCACCTTCATACAGGCCTTGGTGTCCTGGCCGTTGAGCGCGTCCGCGCTGTCCGGGGCCTTGTCCGCGCCCTTCTCGTCGCCCGGCTGTTCCGGGTACGCCGAGCCGGTGCGCCAGTCGTTGCCGACGACCAGCCGCATGCCGGTGGCCGAACTCGACTCCCGGACCGCGTCCTTGGGGAGTCCGAGCGCCTTCGCCAGGGCCAGGGCGTCGCCCCGCTGCGCCTTGTCCCGGTACGTGACCGTGGTGTCGGCCTGGGTGGTGAGCGCGGAGTCGGTGCCGGCCGCGGTGTAGCCCAGCCCGGACAGCTGCTGCTGAAGGGCCGATGCGCGGCCGGAGACCGGGCCGTTCACCGTGCTGTTGGTGCCGTTCTGCACGACAACCTTCAGCTGGTCCTTGGGAGTTGACGGCTTGGGGGCCGGGGCGGCCTTCTTCTTCTTGTCCTTGCCGTCCAGCGCGGTGTCGTTGCGCAGCAGCCCGAAGGTCGCCTCCGCGTCGCCGGGCTTGGGCATGACATACGACTCGCCGGGGCCGTACTGCCAGGGCATGGTGACCATCGTGATGCGCTTGGTCGGCACCCGGCTGAGATCGCCGCCGAGGTCGTAGAGCTTCTTGACGGTGTCGAGCCCGTCGTCGACGGTCAGCGCGTTGGTCGCCGCCTCCGCCAGATCGCGCAGCTCCCCGGGGTTGGTGAGCTTGGCGTCCTTCTTCAGCTGACGGACCATCGAGTTCATGTACATGTGCTGGGCCTTGGCCCGGCCGATGTCGGTGTTGTCCTCGAAGCCGTAACGGGTGCGCAGCCACTGGAGAGCCTGGACGCCCTTGACGGAGTGGGTGCCCTTGGTGAGCTTCAGCCCGCTGCCGTGGCCCTTGCTGTCGTGCGAGTAGACGTTCCCGTCGACGCAGACCGGGACGCCGCCGATGGCGTCCGCCATCTCCACCACGCCGCCGAAGTCGACCATCATGAAGTGGTCGATGTAGATGCCGGTCAGCTCCTGCCAGGTGGCGAGGGTGCAGCCCGGACCGCCGTGCTGGAGCGACTGGTTGATGGCCGCGGAGGTCTGCGGAAAGACCTCATGGGTCTTCGGGTCGGTGCACCGGGGGATCGTCACCCGGGTGTCCCGCGGGATGGAGATCACCGACATGTTGCTGCGGTCCGCCGAGACATGCAGCAGCATCTGCACATCGGCGAGCGGCTTGCGGTCGGCGTCCTGACGGGCGCCGCCGAGCTCGATGTTCTTGGCGTTGTTCCGGCCGTCGGAGCCCAGCAGCAGGATGTTCAGCGGGCTCTGCCCGAAGGCGTTGGGGTCCGGCTTCTTCAGGCCGCCGCCGCCCAGGGACCGCGGCGCCTTGCGGAGGTTGGCGTTGAGGTGCTCGTAGTACCAGTAGCCGGCACCCGCGCCGCCCACTATCAGGACGGCGAGGGTGAGGGCGGTCCACCGCAGCACCTTGCGGCCCCTGCGGCGCGGCTGCCCCCCTCGGCGGTGCCCGCCGCCGTCGGCGGGCACCTCTCCGTCCCCGTCCGCGGCGGCCACGGCACTGCCTTCGGGCGGCGTCCAGCCGGGTGCGTCCGGGGGCAGCCCCTGGTCCTCGTGGACGCCGTCGTCCCGGCCGGTCTCCGCTGCTTCCGGCCTGCGTCTCCGACGCGACCGGTCCCCGCGCACACTGCTCTGCCCCATTCGGCCCTCTCCCCGTTGTCAGTCGTGCGCTCGGCGCCTCGGCGGGGCGGCCGGATCCTGCTCAGATCACTTTGCGCAGACGTTCTTGTCATCTGCATTGACGTTCTGTACCCCGTCCGGGGTTTCGGTCGGCGCCTCGATCGGTGAACCCGGTGCCTTGAAGTCCTTGCCGAGGACCAGCTTCATCGGCTGGCGGTCACCGGCGTTCTGCCCGGACTTCTTCAGCGCGCTCTTGGGCAGCCCCATCCAGTCGGCCAGAGTGGCGGCCTGGTCGGCCTGGTTGGGAGCGTATTCGAGGCGGGTGGCGGCCAGCTTCGCCGGCGCGTTGCCGGCGTTGGTGGAGAGCTTGGCGGCCTTGGTGTTCTGGAGCCAGTCCACGGTCTCCTGGGCCGAGCCGATCGGTCCGCCGCCGTTGGTGACATCGACGCGTACCGCCTCGGGCGGGGCCTTCTTGACCGGGGCGGACTTCTTGCCCTTGCCCTTCTTGCCCTTGGCCAGGGTGTGGTCCGCCCGCACCATCGCGAACAGCGGGTCCGCCGCGGTCTTGTTGAGAATGACGGTGGCCGGGTCCTTGGGGTTGTCCAGCACCGGCACCGTGGCGAAGGTGATCTTGTCGATGTCGACCTTCTTGAGGTCGTTGCCGAAGTCCAGCAGCTTGCCCGCCGTGCCGATACCGGTGTCGACGGTGAGCGCCTTGGTCGCCGCCTGGCTGACGTCGTAGAGCTTGCCCGGGCTGCTGAACGCGCTGGACTTCAGCTTGCGGATCAGCGAGCTGAGGAATTGCTGCTGCATCTTGATCCGGTCCAGGTCGCTGCCGAATCCGATGGCGTGCCGGGTACGGACGAACGCCAGCGCCTGCTCACCCTTGACGGTGTGCCGGCCGGCCTTCAACTTCAGGTGCGACTTGGGGTCGTTGAGGTCCTTGGCCGCGCACACCTCGACGCCGTCCACCGCGGTGGACAGCTCCTTGACGGCGTTGAAGTCGGCCATCATGAAGTGGTTGATCTTCAGCCCGGTCATCTTCTCGACGGTGCGCCAGGTGCAGCCGGGGTCCCGGCCCTCCTGGCCCAGGCTGGTGTTGAAGCGCACCTGGCTCTCGGCCGGGATGGTCTTCTTCGAGCCGTCCTTCTGCTTCGTGGGGCAGTTGGGGATGTCGGTGATCATGTCGCGCGGGATGCTCAGCGCGGTGGCGTTCGTCCGGTCCTTGGAGATGTGCATCAGGATCGTGGTGTCCGCGTGCCCGACACTGCCGGCGTCGCCGTAGCCCCCGTTGCCCTTTCCGGAGCGGGAGTCGGTGCCGATGATCAGGAGGTTCACCGGGCCTTCGGACACCGCGTCGTTCTCCACGCCGACATCGACCTTGGAGATGTTGCCGTCCAGCTCTTGGTAGATGTAGTACGCGGCGCCGCAGCCGGCGACAAGCACGAAGCCCACCACACCGGCGGTCCAGTGCAGCGCCCGCTTCTTCCCCGACTTCTTCGGCTTGCGCTTGCGGCGGCCAGCCGGGCCCGCCTCCGCCGCCGTCGCCGTGCGGGCGGCGGCAGCACGGCGCGCCGCCCGGCCGCCGGCCGGACGCTCACCGTCCCCGTCCGCGTCGCTCTCGTCCCGCCGGCCGCGCTGGGTCGGCAGCGGTCGGGTGTCGGTGTCGCCGACCTCGGCGTCCCGCTTACGGGCGCGTCTGCCGGCCGCAGTGCGGTCGGAGGACCGAGCGGCGGCTTGACCAGGGTCAAGCCGCAGTTCGTAGTTGCCGGTGTCCGGATCGAACACCCACTGATCGGCGGGATCGACGTTGTTGTCGCCCGCTCGCCCACGGCCTTGCGCGTCCACGGTGCCTTGAGTCCTCCGTCGGTGCCACGCGGCGCCATCCCCTCAAGGCGCTCGGTAGGTCGATCGAGATTGCTGGTTCATCGGTCGGCTTGGTCGAGCGACCGGATCGCTCACACTATCCGCCCAGTTCAGCGCCCCGCGACGCTCGTGACAAATTCCACTTACCTACAACTGGGCAATCCGCCCAATCCATTCGAGTCGTCGGCTTGTTTTGCGGCCTCTTTATTCACAGACCCCGTGTTCCGCCGTCGTCCCGGGAAACGCCGGACCCGAACTCGGCGCGGGTGCGGACGGGGTGTCCGGCCGGCCGTCCGAAGATCCGTTTCCGGTGCGGACCGGTTCCTCCGCGGCGTTCTGCGGGGGCGTCACGGTCACCGGAAGATCCCTGTGCAGCCGCGCGAAGAGCCGCCCGGCGTCCGGCTGCCGCAGCTCATCGCGATTGGGGTCCAGGTGGTACTCCTGCCGCGGCACGGTCATGAACTGAACCCGGTCGGTAGGAATACGGCGGGTGCTGCGCACCAATTCGTACAGCTCCCTCAGGGAAGCGAGCCCGCTGTCCGTGGTGAGTGAACTCGTCGCGGCATCCAGCACCGGATACAGCCGCGTCGGATTGAGCAGGACACCATTGCTCTGCACTTTCTTCACGAGTGCGCCAAGAAATCGCTGTTGCCTCTCCATGCGCTGGGTATCGCTGCCGTTGCCCAGACTCTTTCGTGCCCGTACGTAACCGAGCGCATTCTCACCGTGCAGGGTCTGCCGACCCGCGGGCAGGGTGAGCTGCGCCTCGGGATCGTGCACCGGATGCGGCAGGCAGACCTCGACGCCGTCCACCGCGTCCACCATCTTCGTGAAGCCGACGAAGTCGATGATCAAGTAGTGGTCGATCCGGATCCCGGTCAGCTTCTCGACCGTACGGATCGTGCAGGCCGGGCCGCCCACCGCGAACGCCTCGTTGAACGGGGCCGGCAGCGGTGCGGTCTCCGTGCCGCCCGGGCGCTTGCAGTGCGGCAGCTCGACCATCAGATCGCGCGGGAGGCTCACCGCGGTGGCGCTCTGCCGGTCCGCCGCGAGGTGCAGCAGCATCGTGGTGTCCGCGCGCTGGCCGCGGCTGTGGCCGTAGCGGACATTGCCGCCGCTACGGCTGTCGGAGCCGATCAGCAGCACGTTCCCGGCGTTCGGCGGTCCCGCCGGCGGCCGCTCGGACTCCCACTTCCGCAGCTCCCGCTCGGTGGCGCTGTCGGTGTGGATATTGCCGTTGAGCTTGGCGTACACGGCCCAGCCGGTACCGGCCCCGGCCAGCACGAAACCGGCGATCCCGAGCGCGGCCCAGCGGCGCCGGTGCCACCGGTGCGGCGGGATGCGCGGCGGCCCCGGCCCGTCCGCTCCCCGGCCCCCGGCCGGGCGCGCGGCCCAGCCGGCGAACCTGGGGGGCTCGGGGGTCTCGGTCACCTGTGCGTCCATCCCTCACGGAGTCGGCGTCGCGCCCGCACGCAGGCTCGGACGGAACAAGAGACGGACGAAACCCGCGCATGGTTGTACGTACTCAAGATCCTGGCCTGAAACGGACGTACCGGCCCGCCCTGAGGGCGTCCGGTCCGCCGGACGGGGGAGCTCCGCTTCCTCAGTGCGGCAGCGGCACCCGGAACGTGATCTTCTCGCTGTTCTCCCGGTCGGCCATGGCCTCGGCGCCCAGCCGGTCCAGGTGGCGGCACAGCACCACGGAGCCGCCGGTCGCCAGCGGCGCGTACAGCCCGTACGACAGGCCCTGCCAGGTGTCGTAGCCCAGCCCCGACAGCACCCGGGGCGCCGCCGGCAGCCCGGCCGCTTCCGCGTCCGCCAGCGCGCGGGCCACGGTCCCGGCCCCGGTCAGCTCCTCGCCGCCGACGGCCAGCGCAGCGGCACCCGCGTCCACCGGCGCGAACGGCGCGAACCGGTCACCCTGGCCCGGCACCTCGACGGCGTAGTCCGCGAAGCCCGCCGGGGGCTGCGGGAAGCGGCCGCCCAGCGGGCGCAGCGCCAGCGCCACCCGCTCCCCGGAACAGGCCAGCGCCGCCTCCAGCCGGTCCGGCCCGGCGACCACGAGATCGGCGGCGGCCGGATCGCCGTCCACCTCCGCCACCACGCCCACGGACGAACAGGCCAGCAGCCAGACGGCGGTCTGCCAGTGCGCGGGCAGCAGCAGCGCGAGCCGGTCACCTGGCTCGGCGGCCAGATCGCCCTGGAGGTAGTTGGCGGTCTTGGCCACCCAATTGGCGAAGGTCGCGACGGACAGTTCCACGCGCTCGCCGGTGGCGTCGTCGTAGAAGGTCACCAGCGGGCGGGCCGGGTCCGCGGCGAGCGCGGAACTCAGCAGGTCGGCGGGGGTGCGATCGGTGGCGTTCATCGCGGCCAGGGTACGCGCGACGGCGGTTCGCGGCGGGCCGGGCCCGGCGGGCCCGCGCCACCGGATCGGCCGATGCCCCGTCAGGTCACCGTTGGCGCGTTCGCTCCGGACATGTCCAGGATTTTGACCATGCGCCCCTTCCTTGCGACCTGTCTCGGAGCCGTGTGCACCGCCGCCCTCGCCCTGCCCCTCGTGCCGGTGGCCGGTGCGAGCGCCGCCCCCGCCGCGCCGCGCCCCACCCGCTCCGGTGAGCTGCCGGGCAGCACCCAGTCCCTGCCGGTGGCGGCGCTCGGCGCACCCGCCCCGAGCCCCGGCGCCCGGGACGCCACCCCGGCGCCCACGCCCCAGTCGCTCGGCCTGCCGGCCCGCACCGTACGGCCGTTCTCGCTCCTCGGGGTCGTCTGGGACGACGCCGCCGCCGAGCTGCGGGGCCGGGTCCAGGTCCGCACCCGCGCCACCGGCAGCGGCGACTGGTCCGGCTGGCAGGACGTCCAGGTCCACAACGACGACGCCCCCGACCTCGGCTCCGCCGAGCGGCGCGACAGCGCGGTACGCGGCAGCACCGCACCGCTGTGGGTCGGCGACTCCGACGCCGTCCAACTGCGCATCACCCCCGAGGCCCGCCACCGCGCCCGGGCCACCCTCCCCGGAGGGCTGCGGCTGGAACTCGTCGACCCCGGCAGGCCCCCGCGCGCCGTCCGCGGCGCACACGCCGACCCCCCAGCCCCGCTCACTCCCGAGGCCACCGCCGCCTCCGCCGCCAACACCAAGCTCGCCCCGCTCGGCGCCACCGAGATCCCGGCCCTCGACCAGGCCACCTCCCAGGGCGACATCGACGCGGTGGACGGGTCGCCACCGGCCCACACCTACGTCGGGCCGCGCCCCCGTATCGTCACCCGGGCCGGCTGGGGCGCCGACGAGCAGCTGCGCGAAAAGGCCTTCACCTACACCCGTACCGTCCGCGCCGCCTTCGTCCATCACAGCGGCTCGGGCAACAACTACGAATGCGCCGAGGCCCCTTCACTGATCCGCGCCATGTACCGCTTCCACGTCAAGAGCAACCACTGGCGCGACATCGGCTACAACTTCCTCATCGACAAGTGCGGAACGGTCTACGAGGGCCGCGCGGGCGGCGTCGCCAAACCCGTCATGGGCGCCCACACCCTCGGCTTCAACACCGACAGCACCGGAATCGCCGTCCTCGGCACCTTCACCGACGACGAGCCGCCGCAGCCCGCCGTCGAGGCCATCGCCCGTCTGACGGCCTGGAAGCTCGGCCTCTACAGCGTCGATCCGCGCGCCACCACCCAGCTGCTGTCCGGTGGCGGCAACCGCTTCCCCAAGGGCACCAAGGTCCCGCTGCACGTCATTTCCGGCCACCGGGACGGCTTCACCACCGACTGCCCCGGCGTCCACCTCTACAACAAGCTGGCCGCCACCCGCCTCGCCGCGGCCGGACTTCAGGGCCGCTGAGCCGCTCCCCGCCCGGACACGACGGCCTCTTCGGCGCCTTCGGCATCTTCGGCATCTTCCGGGTTTGCGCGGGTCTGTCACGGTGCAGGCTGCGGGGACCACTCAACCGTTCCCGCGGCCGGCGCGTCCTAGCTGCCACCACGTCCGCCCTCCCGGCCCGCGCGCTCCCGTGGCCTGAACGGCACGGGAGCGTCCCACCACCGGGGCCGCCCGGGAGCCCGTCTGCCTACACTGGTCCGCCGATCGGCCGACCCCAGCAGGAAGCAGAGAAGACAAGGTGACTGAAGCGATCCTCCTGGTCGGCGGCAAGGGCACCCGGCTGCGCCCGCTGACGGTGCATACGCCCAAGCCCATGGTCCCGGCGGCGGGCGTGCCGTTCCTCACCCACCAACTGGCCCGCGCCAGGGCGGCCGGTGTCGAGCACATCGTCCTCGCCACCTCCTACCTGGCCGAGGTCTTCGAGCCGTATTTCGGCGACGGCTCGGCGCTCGGCCTGCACCTGGAGTACGTCACCGAACAGGAGCCGCTGGGCACCGGCGGCGCCATCCGCAATGTCGCCCCGCGGCTGCACTCCGCCCCCGACGACCCGGTGCTGATCTTCAACGGCGACATCCTCACCGGCCTCGACATCGCCGCCCTCGTCGGCACCCACCGCACCTCCGGCGCCGATGTCTCGCTGCATCTCACCCGGGTCGAGGACCCGCGCGCCTTCGGCCTGGTGCCCACCGACGACACCGGCCGGGTCACCGCCTTCCTGGAGAAGCCGCAGACCCCCGAGGAGATCGTCACCGACCAGATCAACGCCGGTGCCTACGTCTTCAACCGGTCGGTCATCGACACCATCCCGGCCGGCCGCCCGGTCTCCGTGGAACGCGAGACCTTCCCCGGGCTGCTCGCCGACGGCGCCCACCTCCAGGGCATGGTCGACTCCACGTACTGGCTCGACCTCGGCACCCCGCAGGCCTTCGTCCGCGGCTCCGCCGACCTGGTCCTCGGCCGCGCCCCGTCCCCGGCGGTGCCCGGCCGCTGCGGGGACCGCCTGATCCTGGAGACCGCCGAGGTCGCCACCGACGCCAAGCTCACCGGCGGCACCGTCGTCGGCCCGCGCACCGTCATCGGCGCCGGCGCCGAGATCGACGGCAGCGCCGTCCTCGACGGCGCGGTCATCGCACCGGGCGCCCGCATCCGTGACTCGCTGATCGGCGCCGGCGCACACATCGGGGCCCGTACGGTCCTGGACGGCGCGGTCATCGGCGACGGCGCCCGGATCGGCCCCGACAACGAACTGCGCGACGGCATCCGCATCTGGTGCGACGCCGACATCCCCGCCGGCGCGGTGCGCTTCTCGTCGGACCAGTAGGCGCGGTGCCGGGCCGGACGGCCAAGCAGGCGGCCTCCGGGATGTGTTCGCCCGCCCCCTACGGCCCGCCCCCACGGCCCGCCCCCGCTGTCACCCCCATCGCCTAACCTGGCCGCATGCCCGCCCGCTCCTGGGACCCGCCCGGCCCGCTCGACCTGCACCGCACGCTCGGTGTGCTCCAGCGCGGCCCCGGCGACCCCGCGTTCGGGGTGCGCGACGGTGAGCTGTGGCGCGCCTGCCGTACGCCCGGCGGGCCCGGCACGCTCCGTATCGCGGCCCGTCCGGCCGCCGGCCAGGTCGAGGCCGAGGCCTGGGGACCGGGCGCCGACTGGCTGCTGGACCGCCTCCCCGAGCTGCTGGGGGAGTCCGACGATCCGGCGCGGCTGACCGCCCGGCACCGCATCGTCCATGAGGCCCGCCGCCGCCACCCCGGCGTCCGGCTGGCGCGCACCGGCCTGGTCCTGGAGTCGCTGATCCCCTCGATCCTGGAGCAGAAGGTCACCAGCGACGAGGCCTACCGCGCCTGGCGCCTGCTGCTCCAGCGGCACGGCGAGCCCGCCCCCGGCCCCTGGGAGCGGATGCGGGTGATGCCGGAGCCGCGCGGCTGGGCGCTGATCCCGTCCTGGGAGTGGCACCGCGCGGGCGTCGACGCCAAGCGCTCGTCCGCGATCCTGCGCGCCGTACGGGCCGCCCGCCGGATGGAGGAGGCCGCGCGGATGGACCTCGCGGACGCCACCCGACGGCTCATGGCGCTGCCCGGCATCGGCCCCTGGACCGCCGCGGAGACGCTTCAGCGCACCCTCGGCGCCCCGGACGCGATCACGGTCGGCGATCTGCATCTGCCGAAGATCATCGGCTATGCCCTCACCGGCCGCCGCGGCACCACCGACGAGGAGATGCTCGAACTCCTCGCCCCCTACGAGGGCCAGCGGCACCGCGCCGCCCGGCTGATCCTGCTGTCCGGCCGCACGCCTCCGCGCCGCGCCCCGCGCTTCCCCGTAGGGGACATAGCCCGGCTGTGACCGGCGCGCGGGGGCGCGGGGGCGTGCGTCAGTGCACCACGACGAAGTCGTCGGCGGCCCGCGCCGGACGCGGCGGCGGCGCGGTCGCCGGACGCCCGATGGCCACCGCCCCCATCGGCTCCCACTCCGCCGGCAGCCCGAGCACCTCCCGGACCACCTCCCGGCAGAACATCGTCGACGACACCCAGGCGGAGCCGAGCCGTTCACCGGCCAGCGCGACCAGGAAGTTCTGAATCCCCGCGCCGTGGGCCACCAGGAACATCTCGCGCTCCGCCGTGCTCCGCCGCGCGTCCGGGTAGGGGTGCGAGCCGTCCGTCACCATGCACGGCACCGCCAGATACGGCGCGGCCCGCAGCACATCGCCGCGCCGGATCCGCTGGGCGATGGACTCCTCCGACTTGCCGTCCCGGCGCAGATCCGCGATCCAGGCGTCCCGCATCGCGTCCAGCAGCCGCTCCCGCGCCCGTGGTGTCTCCAGCAGCACGAACCGCCAGGGCGTGGTGTGGTGCGGCGCCGGGGCGGTGACCGCCGCCGCCACCGCGCGCCGGACCGCGCCCGGATCGACCGGCTCGTCGGTGAAGGCCCGCACCGTACGCCGCGCCGTCACCGCTTCCCGTACGGCCTCCGAGGTGCCCAGCCGGAACATGTCGTCCTCGGGGCTGCGCACCATGACGTGCGCCCCGTCGCTCTCGCCGGTCTCCCCGACGACATGGCCGAGTCCCCGCACCACCGCGACCGGCAGCCCGGCGGCCTTGCCCTTCACCAGGTCGCCCGCGGCGGCCAGTTCGTCGGCGGTGGCCACCACGGTCGCGCTGAGCGGATTGCCGTACGCGTCCGTGCCGCCGCGCAGATCGTCCAGCACCCGCACCCCGGCCGCGCCGATGGCGACATCGGTGAGCCCGTTGCGCCAGGGCCGGCCGAAGGTGTCGCTGATGACGACACCGACGTCGACGCCGAGTGCGCTGCGCAGGCCCGCACGCAGTTCCCGCGCCGAGGCGTCCGGGTCCTCCGGCAGCAACAGCACCGTCCCCGAGGGGGTGTTGGAGGCATCGACACCGGCCGCGGCCATCACCAGCCCCTGCCGGTTCTGCACGATCCGCAGGGTGCCGCGGCGCGCCACCACCCGCACCGTCTCCTGATCGATCGCCGCCTCCCGGTCCGCGGCTTCGACCACCCGGCCCTCGGCCTTGCTGACGATCTTCGACGTCACCAACAGCACGTCGCCGTCGACGAGTTGGGGCACTCCCTCGGCGCTCACCGCGGCCACGATCAGCTTGACGAGGTCGTCGCCGGGCCGCACCTCGGGCACCCCCGGCAGCGCCCACACCCGGTAGGCGGGCACCCCGTCGGCGTCGCTCACGCCCGGACCTCCGCGGCCAGCTCCAGCGCCTCGCGCACCATCGCGGCCGTGGCGTCCAGATCCGTCATCATCAGCGGCACGGCCCGGCAGCGGATTCCGGCCGCCTCGACCTCGGCCACCGCATCCGCGTCGACGGAGTCGACCAGCCAGCCGTCCAGCAGCCCGGACCCGTAGTGGCGGGCGACGGCCGCGGCGGTCGCCTCCACCCCTACGGCCGCCAGCACCTTGTCGGCCATCCCGCGGACGGGGGCGTCACCGACGATCGGCGAGAGCCCGACCACCGGCACCCCGGCCTCCGCGATGGCCTCCCGGATACCCGGTACCGCCAGGATCGTGCCGATACTGACCACCGGATTGGACGGCGGGAACAGCACCACATCGGCCCCGGCGATGGCCTCCAGCACACCCGGCGCGGGCTTGGCCTGGTCGGCGCCGACCGGCACCACGGCATGGGCGGGCACCGAGGCCCGCAGCCGCACCCAGTACTCCTGGAAGTGGACCGCCTTGCGCTCGCCCTCCTCGTCGACGGCCACATGGGTCTCGACCCGGTCGTCGGACATCGGCAGCAGCCGCACACCGGGCTTCCAGCGCGCGCACAGCGCCTCGGTGACGGCGCTGAGCGGATACCCGGCGCCGAGCATCTGGGTCCGCACGATGTGGGTGGCGAAGTCCCGGTCGCCGAGGCCGAACCAGTCGGGGCCGACGCCGTAGGCGGCCAACTCCTCCTTCACCCGGAAGGTTTCGTCGGTGCGGCCCCAGCCCTGCTCCTCGTTGATGCCGCCGCCGAGCGTGTACATCACGGTGTCGAGGTCGGGACACACCTTGAGCCCGAACAGATGGATGTCGTCACCGGTGTTCCCGATGACGGTGATGTCCGCGTCCGGAGCCGCTGCCTTCAGTCCCCGCAGAAAGCGGGCGCCGCCGATACCGCCGGCCAGAACCACGATTCGCATGGCCCCAGCATGGCAGGGCGGTGTGGTGCGGCGTGGCGTCAGGGGGCCGGTATCCCGGGCGGGGTGGTGGCGGCCCCGGAGTCCGTGGTCTGGCTGGGGTGCATCGGCATGTTGGTCAGCCCCGGGAAGTACACATGCAGGCTGACGGCCGGGGTCAGGGCGTCGTTGACGACCTCGTGGACGTAGCCGGGGGCGAACACCCGCTGGGCGCCGGCCGTGAGCGTACGGGGCCCGCCCGCTACGTGCTCGGTCAACTCGCCTTCCAGGACGGTCAGCACACCGGAGGACGCCCCGTGGTCGTGGCGGCCGCTGCCCTGCCCGGGCACCCAGCTGAGCAGCCAGACCTCGTAGCCCGGGCCGGTGCGCAGCCGGTGGTACCAGCGGGTGGTGGCGTCGTAGCGGACCAGCGGGGCCCAGGCGGCGCGGTCGGCGGCGATCGAGCGGGCCAGCCCCGCGAAGCCGGCGACGGTGGCCGGGTGGGCGGGGACGGGCGGCAGCAGGTGGGGGATGGCGAGCGGGTCGCCGGCGATCTGGACGTCGCTGTTCATGGCGTTTCGGTTCCTCGGCAAAAGTGCTGGGGTGACGCGGGAGGGCTGCGGCGCGGCGCGGGCTCTCCCTGTGGGGGGCACGGCGCGGCGGCGCGGAGCAGGGGCGCTGCGGGGTGGTGCGAGCGAAAAGGCTGGAGCTCAGTGGCTTCGACAGCTGGAACAGCGACAGCGGGCCTGCGCAGCGCAGAGCGACCCGTAGGCACGGGTCAGTCGGAGCGCGGCAGTCACTGGCATGGGGTCAAGGAGACCGGGTTCGCCGCGCGATGTCAATTGGATGTCTGGTTTGACGTAAATCTTTCACCTCATCCGGTTACTCCGCCCGGCGAAAGGTTTGTGCAGCTTCCGACGCGGAGACATCGACCGGCAACCGCGCTTTCAAACGCCGTTGCGGTGCCGTGATCCGTCTGTGATCTCCCCCGCTTCGGCGGCGTGCGGTGCAACGTGAACGCCGCCTGGTCGCGTCTTGGTGAGTGAAGAGGACGTGCCGGGTGGCGCGCCCGGGAAAGTGTCCTGGTTTTTACTGATTTGAACACTTTCCGCATCCGCTTGGTTCCGCCGAGTGAATAAGAGGCTCAATAGCAGATCTCGGCTTGACTGGCCCGGATCACCACACTTGTAATTTCACTCGTGTCGTTCAGCCGAAATCGATCACGGCTTGATCACGGGGACGTAAAGACAGACGAGGGGCGCACATGACCGAGCTGTTCCAGGAATTGCTGGTCGAGGAGGCGGATGAGGAGCTCGGCTGGCAGGAGCGCGCACTGTGCGCCCAGACCGACCCCGAGTCCTTCTTCCCGGAGAAGGGTGGCTCCACCCGCGAGGCCAAGAAGGTCTGTCTCGCCTGCGAAGTCCGGTCCGAATGCCTTGAGTACGCGCTCGCCAATGACGAGCGCTTCGGCATTTGGGGCGGTCTGTCCGAGCGCGAGCGGCGCCGGCTGAAGAAGGCCGCCGTCTGACGATGACAGCGCAGCCGGCCGGACCGACGGCGTACGGCCCCGTGGACCACGCCGCCGTACCCCCTCAACTCCCCATATCCCCCTATAGCGAACACTCCGCCTCCTGCGACCCGCTCGCCGGAGGCGGACTGCTGTGTACGGACCCGGTCGGGGCACCGGCGCGAACCATTAGTGTGGGGCCCCGTCCGAGATGCGCCGCCGCCCCGCAGGCCGCGCGCGTCGCCTCGTAGTCCGTCGCAGTGTCTTCCGGGGGCGGGGGCCCAGCGCGACTTCGCCGCGGGCCTTCGAACTCCCGGGTCCGGAGGGCCCGTACCTCGATGTCCGTGCACAGCCAGTCGGCGGCCCAGACCGCCTCATCCGCAGCCCCAGAGTTCCCACGGCACGTCGTCACCGCCGTGATCGTCTCCCATGACGGTGCCCGCTGGCTGCCCGACGCGCTCACCGGCCTGCTCGGCCAGGAGCGCCCGGTGCAGAACGTCATCGGCGCCGACACCGGCAGCGCGGACCACTCCGCCCAGCTGCTCGCCGAGGCCATCGGGGACCAGCGGGTGCTGCACCTCGCCCGCCGTTCCGGATTCGGCACCGCCGTCGACGAAGCGGTCCGCACGGCCCCCGTGCTCACCCCCGACGATCTGCCGTATCTGCGCCGGCCCAGCGGCTGGGACCCGGTCACCCGCACCTGGCGCGACGAGGCGTACGAGATGCCGGAGTTGCCGCACGGCGAACCGGTCCAGTGGCTGTGGCTGCTGCACGACGACTGCGCCCCCGAGCCGGACGCGCTCGCCGAGCTGCTGCGGGTCGCCGACGCCAGCCCTTCCACCGTCATCGTCGGCGCCAAGCTGCGCAGCTGGTACGACCGCCGGCAACTCCTGGAGGCCGGGGTCAGCATCGCGCGCAGCGGCCGCCGCTGGACCGGCCTGGACCGCCGCGAACAGGACCAGGGCCAGCACGACCAGGTGCGCTCGGTGCTGTCCGTCTCCACCGCCGGCATGCTCATCCGCCGTGACGTCTACGAGGAGTTGGGCGGCTTCGACCGCCGGCTGCCCCTGATGCGGGACGACGTCGACCTGTGCTGGCGCGCCCAGGCCGCCGGACATCAGGTCCTGATCGCGCCCGAGGCCATCCTGCGGCACGCCGAGGCCTCCGCCCGCGAACGCCGCCCCATCGACTGCGTCGGCCGCTCGGTCGCCAACCCGCACCGCGTCGACAAGGCCGGCGCCGTCTACACCCTGCTCGCCAACACCCGCGGCGCGATCCTCCCGTACGTCCTGCTGCGGCTGCTGATCGGCACCTTCCTGCGGGTGCTCGCCTACCTCGTCGGCAAGGTCCCGGGCCAGGCGCTGGACGAACTCGCCGGACTCTTCGGCACCCTGCTGCGGCCCGGCAAGATCCTCGCCGCGCGCAAACGCAGAGGCCGGCCCGCGGTCGACGCGAGCGAGCTGCGGCCGCTGTTCCCGCCACCCGGCGCCACCGTCCGGGCCACCGCCGAACAGGTCGCCGGCAACCTCGCCGGGCGCGCCGCGCCGGATGTCGCGTCGGCCGGCCGGCACGGCGCGGTCGAGTCCGGGCCCGGCGGCGATGACGCCGACTTCCTGGAGATCGAGCAGTTCGCCCGGCTCAAGCGGATCGCCCGCAAACCGGCCCCGCTGCTCTTCCTCCTGCTGCTGGTGGTCTCGCTGGTCGCCTGCCGCGGACTACTCGGCGCCGGCGCGCTGACCGGCGGGGCGATGCTGCCCGCGCCCGGCAGCGTTTCCGACCTGTGGTCGGCGTACCTCGACAGCTGGCATGCGGTCGGCGTCGGCGGCAGCGCCTCCGCGCCCCCCTACCTGGCGATCGTCGCCCTGGTGTCGAGCATCTTCTTCGGCAGCACCGGCTTCGCCGTCACCCTGCTGCTGGTCTGCTCCGTCCCGCTGGCCGGACTCACCGCCTACTTCGCCTCCCGCCCGCTGGTCGCCTCCCGGCTGCTGCGGGCCTGGGGCAGCATCGCCTACGCCTTCCTGCCCGCGGCCGCCGGCGCGCTGGCGGGCGGCCGGCTGGGCACCGCGGTGCTCGCCGTCCTGCTGCCGCTGATGGCGCGTGCCGCGCTCGCCGCGAGCGGGCTGCGGCTGCCCGTGGGCACCCGGCCCAGCTGGCGCGCCACCTGGGCGTATGCGCTGCTGATCACCTTCACCATGGCCTTCACCCCGGTCGTCTGGCCGATCGCGGTGCTGCTCGGCATCGGTCTGCTGGTGCTGCGCTTCCTCGACGGCAGCCGTGACCAGCTGCTCGCCTACGGGCTGCGCTTCCTCGTCGTGGCCGTGGTGCCGTTCGTGGTGCTCGCGCCCTGGTCGCTGTCGTTGCTGAGCCGCCCCTCCGCCTTCTTCCAGGAGGCCGGGCTCGACTACGGCGCCGGATCCGCCTCCGTACTCGACCTCATCGGGCTCAGCCCCGGCGGCCCCAAGGCCGCCGGCGGTGTGCTGCTCTTCGGCATCGTCCTGGCCGCGCTCGCCGCGACACTGCGCGACGAGCGGCAGCGCGCGATCCGTACCGCCTGGGCGGTGGCGCTGACCGGGCTGCTGCTCGCGGCGCTGGGCAACGGCTCCGGCTGGACCGGGCCCGCGATGCTGGTCTACGGGCTGGCGCTGCTGTGTGCCGCGGCGATCGGCGCGGAAGGCATCCGGACCCGGATGGCCAGCCTCGGCTTCGGCTGGAAGCAGCCGGTCGCGGTGCTGATCGCGCTGGCGTCCGTGCTCGCCCCGCTCTACGCCGCGGTCAGCTGGATGATCACCGGCGCGTCCGGTCCGCTGGAGCGGCGCAACCCGGAGCAGGTCCCGGCGTTCGTCGCCGAGGAGTCCGGCACCGCCGACCGGGCCCGCACCCTCGTCCTCGACGGCTCGCCCGGCCATGTCGACTACACCCTCGTCCGCGGCTCCGGTGCCCGGCTCGGCGACGCCGATCTGGCCGCCGCGGCGGGCGAGGACAAGCGGCTCAGCGGCATCGTCGCCCACCTCGTGGCCGGCTCCGGCGCCGACCAGACCAACCAGCTCGGCGGCTACGCGGTCCGCTACGTCCTGGTCAGGGACGGGGCGCCGCGCGAAATGGGCCGGGTGCTGGACGCGACGCCGGGCCTGACCCGGCTCAGCCAGGACGACGGCAGCGCCCTGTGGCGCGTCGACCGCCGGGTCTCGCGGGTCTCCATCGTCCCGGGCGCGGCCAAGGACGGCACCAGCGCGGGCGAGGCCGCCGCGCCGCTCGCCGTACCCTCCGGCCCCGTCGAGGCGCACACCAAGGTGCCCGGTGGTGACAGCGGCCGGGTGCTGCGCCTCGCGGACACCGCCGACGAGGGCTGGCAGGCCACCGTCGACGGCACCCCGCTCAAGCCGGTGACCGTCGACGGCTGGGCCCAGGGCTTCGTGCTCCCCGCGGGCGGCGGCACCCTCGACCTCACCCACGAGAACCCGATCGGCCACACCCTCTGGCTGTGGGCCCAGGGCCTGCTCGCCGTCGTCCTGGTGGTGCTGGCGCTGCCGGGCCGCCGCCGGGAGATCGACGACGACCTGCCGGAGGACGCGGCCGCCGCGCAGGCCGCCGCGGTGTCCGGCGACGGCCGGCGGGCGCGGCGCCTGCGGGCCCAGGCCGAGGCGGCCGGCGCCCCCGAGGCGGCCGGGTCCGGCGTCCCCGCCGCGCGCACCGGCGAGCAGCCGTCCGACCCGGCCGACGACCCGGCGGCCGCACCGGCCCCCGGCCAGGACGCGGTCCAGGGCGCCGTCCCCACCGCTCCCGGCGACCCGTATGCGGCCGTGCCGCAGCAGCCGTCCTACGAGGAGTGGCAGGCCGCCCAGCAGGGCGTGCCGGACGGCGCCGTGCCCCCGGGCCACCCCGGCGGACAGCAGCCCTACGCCCCCGCCGACCCGTTCCAGGCCGGGCAGTACGGCCAGCCGTACCCGCCGGCCGATCCCTACCAGGCCCCCGACCCGTACGCCGACCCCTACCAGGCGGGCGTCTACGACCCGTACGGCTACGGGCAGCAGCAGTACGGCGACGGCGGGCCGCAGCACCAGCAGCCCTACGACGACGGCACCGAGTACCCGGGGTACTCCGGCTCCTACCCCGAGCCGCGCCGTGACGGGAGCGACCAGCAGTGAAGCGCACCATGATGTCCCTGATCGGCGTGGCCGTCGCGCTGGCCGCGGTCACCGGCGTCGCCGCCGTGGCCGCCCCGGACGGCGACGGCCGGGACGCCCCGCGCGGCAGCAGCCGGCTGCCCGTCCAGCGCTCCGCGCTGCTCTGCCCGGCCCCGACCTCCTCCGAGGTCGGCGAGACCGCCTACACCGCCTTCGCCCCCAAGGGCGCGGCGGCCGGTGCGGACGGCAAGAAGGGCACCGCCGAACTGCGGCCCGCCGGGACCGTGCGGGCCGCCGGCGACGGGGCCGGCGGCAAGGACGGGCAGAAGGGCAAGGACAAGGGCAAGGGCGCCGCGGACGCCGCGGCCGGGCAGACCGTGGCCCCCCGCGACACCAAGCCCGTGGTGCCCCTCCAGGAGCCCGGCAAGCCGGTCATCGCGACCACCGACAAGCCCGACGCCCCCGCCCTCGTGGGCTCCGCGGACGGCATGTTCGCGCCCGGCTGGACCGTGCAGCAGACCACTTCGGTCGCCGCCGGCGCGGGCCGCGGCCTCCTCGGGCTGAGCTGCACCACCCCCGACACCACGTTCTGGTTCCCCGGTGTCAGCACCGCCACCGACCGCCAGGACTACGTCCACCTCACCAACCCCGACGGGGTCCCGGCCGTCGTGGACCTCGAACTCCACGGCAAGGACGGGTCGTTGGCGGGCTCGGCGGGGGAGGACATCTCCGTACCGCCGCACACCACGGTCCCGGTGCTGCTCTCCACGCTGACCACCGCCCCCACCACCAACGCCTCGCTGCATGTCGTCGCGCGCGAGGGCCGGGTCGGCGCCGCCGTCCAGGCGAGCGACGGCAAGCTCGGCAGCGACTGGCTGCCGCCGGCCGCCGACCCGGCGCCGAGCGTGGTGCTGCCCGGTATCCCGAAGGACGCCACCTCCGTGCGGCTGGTCGCCCTCGCGCCCGGGGAGTCCGACGCCGACCTGAAGGTCCAACTGGCCACCCCGACCGGGCTGATCACGCCCGCCGGGCTGGAGAGCCTGCACCTCAAGAGCGGGATGACCACCGCCGTGGACCTCAAGGACCTCACCAAGGGCGAGGCCGGTTCGCTGGTGCTCACGCCCTCCGACAGTGACTCCAGGGCCCCGGTGACGGCCGCGCTGCGGGTCACCCGCGGCAAGGGAGCCAAGCAGGAGATGGCGTTCATCCCCGCGACCCGGCCGGTGGAGAAGCGCGCCACCGCCGCCGACAACCGTGACCGCGGCAGCACCCTCTCGCTGGTCGCGCCGGAGAAGGGCAAGGACGCCAAGGTGAAGGTCACCGCCTCGGCGGGCAGCGGCGGCGGCACCCCAATCAGCAAGACGTACACGGTCAAGGGCGGCCGCAGCCTCGATGTCGAGCCGCCCCGCCCGCAGGGCCTGAAGGGGACCTACGCCCTGACCGTGGAGCCGGAGCCCGGCAGCGGTCCCGTCTACGCGGCCCGGATGCTCGCCCGCCCCCAGGGCGGGGTGCCCGCGTTCACCGTCCAGCCGCTGCCCGACGACCGCGGCTCGGTCCTCGTCCCGGCCGCGGGCCAGGATCTGTCGGTGCTCACGGACTGAACCGCGCACCGCCCCCGGACCCGCGCGGCGGCCTCACTCCTGGCCGTAGCGCGGGTCCACCGACTCCGGGGCCAGCCCCAGGAGTTCGGCGACCTGCTCGACCACGACCTCATGGACGAGCAGCGCCCGCTCGTCGCGGCCCTTCGTACGGATCTCCACCGGCCTCCGGTAGATCACGATCCGGTCGCGATGTCCGCCCGCGGCCGGCAGCATCCGTCCCAGCGGCACGGTCTCCGCGTCGGCGGTCGCGTCCGGCCCGTCGTCCGGGCCGAAACCGGGCACCTCCAGGATCAGGAAGTCGACCTGGGAGAGCTGCGGCCAGCGGCGCTCCAGCCGGTCCCGGGAGTCATACACAAGATCCACGAAGGCCTCGGCCCGGGTCACCGACAGCGGCACCTGGGGCGGCGCGATCGGGCCGCGCATGCCGCGGCCGTGGCGGTCGCGGCGGCGGAGCCGCGGCTCCGGCGGTCGGGGAGGTACAGGGCTGTCCATCAGCATCGAGCGTAGCCGTCAAGGACCCCCGGGCACCGGGGAGCGCGGCAAGATGTGGCATGTCGTCGGCTGACCGTACCTGTCCGCGATGTGTTCGTTTGCATCCCTGCATGAGATCGCAGATCGACGCCGGAATGGCAGGAAATGCATCGAGTCGTGACGGGTTTCCGCGCCGCACGCGGTCCGTCCCGTCCCGGCCGGTCCAGGTCAGGTCGAGCGGGTGCAGGTCAGACGCATCGGACGAAGCGGGACGACACGGTTGGGTGAGCCGGGGGAGAGTCGTCGCGGCCCGCTCAAGAGTGCGGTACCGTCCAACGTCGTGAGCCCTGTACGTCGCTGTTCGCGCACTGCGTGCGGCCGCCCCGCCGTCGCAACGCTGACGTACGTCTATGCGGATTCGACCGCTGTGCTCGGACCGCTCGCCACCTACGCCGAGCCGCACTGCTACGACCTGTGCGCCGAGCACTCCGAGCGGCTGACCGCGCCCCGCGGCTGGGAAGTCGTCCGCCTCGCCCTCGACTCCGGACCGGCCCGCCCCAGCGGCGACGATCTCGAAGCCCTGGCGAACGCCGTACGCGAAGCCGCCCGCCCCCAGGAACGCGCCGCCGGCGGCACCCACGCCCCTGGCGACCGCGACACCCACCCCATGGAGGTCGCCCGCCGCGGCCACCTCCGGGTGCTGCGCTCACCGGATTCCTGAACCGCGCCGGCAGCCCCCGGCCCGTCACCGCACCCGCCCGCCGCATCCGGCCAACTACGGCGCCGCGGCGGCGTGCACACGGGGACAGCGGGCCACCGCACAGGGCCGCCCGGTAGGTTGGGAGGACATAGAGACTCTCCAGGAGGGCTGGCTGTGACTGATCTGTCGCAGATCGTGAAGGCGTACGACGTACGCGGTGTCGTCCCCGCCCAGTGGGACGAACCCCTGGCCGAGCTGTTCGGGGCGGCCTTCGTCGAGGTCACCGCCGCGGACGCGATCGTGATCGGACACGACATGCGGCCCTCCTCGCCCGGCCTGTCGGACGCCTTCGCGCGCGGTGCGGCGGCCCGCGGCGCGGACGTCACCCAGATCGGTCTCTGCTCGACCGACGAGCTGTACTTCGCCAGCGGCTCCCTCGGCCTGCCCGGCGCGATGTTCACCGCCTCGCACAACCCGGCCCAGTACAACGGCATCAAGATGTGCCGGGCCGGCGCGGCCCCCGTCGGCCAGGACACCGGCCTCGCCGACATCCGCGCACGGGTCGAGCGCTGGTCGGACGAGGGCGCCCCGGAACCGGTCGCCGAGCCCGGAACCATCACCCAGCGCGACGTCCTCGGCGACTACGCCGCCCATCTGCGCGGCCTGGTGGACCTCAGCGGCATCCGCCCGCTGAAGGTCGTGGTCGACGCGGGCAACGGCATGGGCGGCCACACCGTACCGACCGTCTTCGCGGGCCTGCCCCTCGAACTCGACGCGATGTACTTCGAGTTGGACGGCTCCTTCCCCAACCACGAAGCCAACCCGCTGGATCCCAAGAACATCGTCGACCTCCAGGCCCGGGTCCGCGAGACCGGCGCCGACCTCGGCCTCGCCTTCGACGGCGACGCCGACCGCTGCTTCGTCGTCGACGAGAACGGCGACCCGGTCTCCCCGTCCGCGATCACCGCCCTGGTCGCCGCCCGCGAACTGGCCAAGCACCCCGGCGGCACGGTCATCCACAACCTGATCACCTCCTGGTCGGTGCCGGAGGTCGTCAGGGAGAACGGCGGCGAGCCCGTCCGGACCCGCGTCGGGCACTCGTTCATCAAGGAGGAGATGGCCACCACCGGCGCCATCTTCGGCGGCGAGCACTCCGCGCACTACTACTTCCGCGACTTCTGGAACGCCGACACCGGCATGCTCGCCGCGATGCATGTCCTCGCGGCACTCGGCGGCCAGCAGGGCCCGCTGTCGCAGCTGGTCGCGCAGTACGACCGGTACGCCGCCTCCGGCGAGATCAACAGCACCGTCGACGACCAGACCGGCCGGCTCGCCGCGATCAAGACCGCCTACCAGGGCCGCGACGGCGTCACCCTCGACGAGCTGGACGGGCTGACCGTCACCGCCGACAACTGGTGGTTCAACGTCCGCGCCTCCAACACCGAGCCGCTGCTCCGCCTGAACGTCGAGGCCCGCGACACCGCCACCGCCGACCGGATCCGCGACGAGGCCCTGGCGATCATCCGCGGCTGAGCCCCCGCGCCCGCCGCACGAAGGCCGCGGCGGGCCGTCGGAGCACGTCGCCGAGGGGGCGGGCGGCAGCGGAGTCCCCGCCGCCCGCACCCCCGTGCACCACCCGGAATCAGCGCCGAGCACGCCTCCTGCCCCCGCCCGGCGGTACGCTGGCCAAGCCGCAACCGCCCCGAAGGAGCAGCCTCCATGCCGGTCGAAGCCAGCTTGATCCAGATCCTTGCCTGCCCGGCATGCCATGCCCCCCTCCAGGACCGGACCGCGGACTCCGCGTCCGACCCCGAGCTGGTCTGCACCTCCGGCGACTGCGGCCTCGCCTACCCCGTCCGGGACGGCATCCCCGTACTCCTCGTCGACGAAGCACGCCGCCCCGCCTGACCGGTGCCGCCGGGCCCGCCCCGGCGCCACCCGGCACACCCCCGCCCGATCCGGCGATTCGGAGGCCGCGCCCACCATGCTCGACGAGTCACTCCTCGACACCCCTGACGCGCTGGCCGGAGCCGACCGCTTCGGCCTGCTGCGCGGCGTCGCCGAATCCGGCGCCCGGGTGCGCACCGCCGCCCGCAGCGCCGCCGAATCCGGCATCCCCGAGCTGACCCCCGACGGGCGGCCGCGCGCCGTCCTCGTCGCCGGCCCCGGCCCCGCCGCGGCCGGTGTGGCAGACCTCCTCAGGGCGCTCGGCGGCGGCAACTGCCCGGTCACCCTCATCCAGCCCACCGGCGTCGCCCCGCTGCCCGGTGCGCTGCGCTGGGCGCTGCCCGGCTGGGCCGGACCCCTGGACCTGCTGCTGCTCCCCGGCCCCGATGCCGCCGACCCCGGCCTCGCCGAGCTGGTCGAGCAGGCCTCCCGCCGCGGCTGCGCCGTCGTCGCCGTCACCCCCGCCGGCGGCCCGCTCGCCGACGCCGTCACCCAGGCCCGCGGCCTCGCCATCCCCCTGGCGACCACCCCCTACGATGCCGAATTCGACGTCGAGGGCGCCCCGCCGGCCGCCCCCGGCACCCTCTGGTCGGTGCTCATCCCGCTGCTCTCGCTCGCCGACCGGATCGGCCTGCTGAGCGCCCCGCCGGAGGCCCTGGGCAAGCTCGCCGACCGCCTCGACCAGCTCGCCGAACGCTGCGGCCCCGCCATCCCCACGTACACAAACCCCGGCAAGACGCTGGCCGCCGACCTCGCCGACGCGCTCCCGCTGATCTGGACCGAAGGCACCATCGCCGGCGCCGTCGGCCGGCACTTCGCCACCGAGCTGGCCGGGCTGGCCGGCCGCCCCGCGCTCGCCGCCGAGCTGCCCGAGGCACTCGCCACCCACCGCACCCTGCTGGCCGGCGCCCTGGCCGCCGGCGCCGACCCGGACGACTTCTTCCGCGACCGGGTCGAGCAGCCCGCCGCGATGCACGCCAGGGTCGTGCTGCTGCGCGAGGGCGAGCCGGGGGCGCTGTCCGCCACCCGCGCCGCCCAGGCGCTCGCCGAGGAGCGCGACACCGCCGTCAGCGAGCTGGAGGCCGACACCGGCAGCGACCTGGAGAAGGCCGCTGAACTACTCGCCATCGTGGATTTCGCCGCCGTTTACCTGGCGCTCGCCGGGACCGAGTGATCTTTGACGGTCGGGCCCGTCACCGCGGGCCCTTGGGTGCGAGCGCGCAGCCCCGCCCGGCTCGCGACGCCCCGGCACCACCCCGCAGCACGTACCACCGTCAGGAAGCAGCCGCCCCATGGACCGCCTCGCCAATACCGTGCGCCCCTACGCCTGGGGCTCCACCACCGCCCTCCCGGAGCTCCTGGGCACCGCGCCGACCGGCGAACCCCAGGCCGAGATGTGGCTGGGCGCCCACCCCGGCGCCCCCTCCCGTATCGACCGCGGCGCCGGCCCCGTCTCCCTGGCCGAGGTGATCGACGCCGCCCCCGAGGCCGAACTGGGCGCCGACGCCGTCCGCGCCTTCGGCCCCCGGCTGCCCTTCCTGCTCAAGCTGCTCGCGGCCGGCTCCCCGCTCTCCCTCCAGGTCCACCCCGACCGGGCGCAGGCCGCCGAAGGCTTCGCCGACGAGGAGCGGCGCGGCATCCCCATCGACGCCGGCCACCGCAACTACAAGGACGCCAACCACAAGCCCGAGCTGATCGTCGCGCTCACCCTCTTCGACGGTCTGTGCGGCTTCCGGCACCCGGCACAGGCCGCGGACCTCCTGGAGGGCCTGGGCGTCGACGACCTCAAGCCGTACGTCGACATCCTGCGCGCCAGCCCCGAAGAGGACGCCCTGCGCGAGGTGCTCACCGCCGTACTGAGCGCCGAGCACCACGCGATCGCCGGCACCGTCGAGCGCGCCGCCGTCGCCGCCGACCAGCTGGCCGCCCAGGGCGGGCCGCACGCCGACGCCTACGCCGCCTACGCCGTCCTCGCCCACCACTACCCGGGCGACCCCGGCGTCCTCGCCGCCATGCTGCTCAACCACGTCCAACTCCAGCCCGGCGAGGCACTGTTCCTCGGCGCCGGTATCCCGCACGCCTACCTCGGCGGGCTCGGGGTCGAGCTGATGGCCAACTCCGACAACGTGCTGCGCTGCGGACTGACCCCCAAGCACGTCGACGTCCCGGAGCTGCTGCGGGTGGTGCGCTTCGAGGCCGGTGACGCGGGCGTGCTGCGCCCCGAGGACGTCAACGGCGAGGAGGTCTACGAGACCCCCATCGACGAGTTCCGGCTCTCCCGCTTCGTGGCCGCCCCCGGCGCCGCACCCCACGCGCTCCCCTCCCGGACGCCGCAGATCCTGCTGTGCACGGCGGGCACGGTACGGCTGCGGGAGGCCGAAGGGGAGGCGGAGGCCGGTGACGGTGATGGTGCCGGCCTGGCCCTCGCGCCCGGCGAGTCCGTGTTCGTACCGGCCGGCGAGCGGATCACGCTCGCGGGAGACGGCACGCTGTTCCGCGCGACGGTGGTGGCGTAGCGGTCCCGGCAAGAACTCGTCCGGCTCGTGCCGCTCGGCATGCCCTGGCCCGCCGGCCACGGTGCGGGGGCCGGGGCAGCGCCACCGGCGGGCTCGTCCGGGCGGCCGGAAACCGTCCGCCAGGTGGCCTCCTGGTCGCCGTCCCGGGCCGGGCTGCAACAATGACCGCCGCACAGCATTAAAGGGGCGGTAAAGCCCGGACGACGGAAGGGGTATGCGGCACCTATGAGCGCATCAGGCGGGACAAAGGCGATCGTTGCGGCGCTGGGCGCCAACCTGGCGATCGCCGCAGCGAAGTTCGTGGCCTTCGCCTTCAGCGGCTCGTCCTCGATGCTGGCGGAAGGCGTGCACTCCATCGCGGACTCCGGCAACCAGGGCCTGCTGCTGCTCGGCGGCAAGAAGGCGAAGCGCGCGGCGACCGCCGAGCACCCCTTCGGCTACGGCCGCGAGCGCTACATCTACGGCTTCCTGGTCTCCATCGTCCTGTTCACCATCGGCGGCGTCTTCGCGCTCTACGAGGGCTACGAGAAGATCCACGACCCGCACGCGCTGGACAACTGGTACTGGCCGGTCGGCGTCCTGGTCTTCGCGATCATCGCCGAGGGCTTCTCCTTCCGTACGGCCATCAAGGAGTCCAACGAGCTGCGCGGCACGCAGACCTGGGCCCAGTTCGTCCGCCGCGCCAAGGCCCCCGAGCTGCCGGTCGTGCTGCTGGAGGACTTCGGCGCCCTGGTCGGTCTGGTCCTGGCGCTGGGCGGTGTCGGCCTGACCATGGCCACCGGCGACGGCGTCTGGGACGGCATCGGCACGATGTGCATCGGCGCGCTGCTGGTGCTGATCGCCCTGGTCCTGGCCGCGGAGACCAAGTCGCTGCTGCTGGGCGAGGCGGCCGGCCCCGAGCAGGTCGCCAAGATCCGCGCCGCGGTCGTCGACGGCACGGTCGTCACCCGCGTCATCCACATGCGCACACTCCACCTCGGCCCCGACGAACTGCTGGTCGCCGCCAAGATCGCGGTACAGCACGACGACACCGCCACCGAGATCGCCAACGCCATCAACGCCGCCGAGGCCCGCATCCGCGAGGCCGTCCCGATCGCCCGCGTCATCTACCTCGAACCGGACATCTACAACGAGGCCACAGCGGCCGCGGGGACGGATCCGTCGAAGACACCGGGCGGGGAGTGAGCCGTTCCGGCCTCCGGCCGGGGGCGCGGGCCGGGGGCCGGGGGCCCGGGACCCGTGCCCCGTGGCCGGTGGCCGGTGGCCGGTGGCCGGGTGGACTGCTGGGCGGCCGAGCGATGGGCGCTGGGTGGTGCTGAGGATCGGGGACAGGGTCGGCGGGCCGGCGGGGCCGCTGAGCCTCGGGCCCACGGGACGGCTCAGCCCCCACTGACGCGCCGCAGCCCCACCCGCCCCCGCCGCCACAGAACGCGGCAAGGCCCCCACACTCCCCAGGAGCGCGGGGGCCTTCGCTGTTCGCCCCACGAGTACGGAGGCCGACGCTGCCCTCCGGGGGCATGGGGCCTCCGCCGTACCCATGGGGCACGTAGGGCCCTCGCCGCACGAGCCGAGCCTCACCAAGCCGCTCGGCCCCCCGTCCCGCCGATCACGCTGCGAGCCTTTGGGAATCACGGCGCCCCCCGGGAATCTGGGCGTCCCCGGGAATCTGGGCGTCACGGGTTCCCCGGGTGCCACGGGCCTCTGGGCAACCACACGTGAATACCCCCGCCGGCCCACCACACGGGAATACCGCCCCCGGCCCACCACGTTGTGGGCCCCGAGGGGGCCCGCGCCACCCCTAGGGGATGCGTTCGCCCCCGCCCTACTGGATCCCCCCGCGACTACCGAGTTCACGCCAACTACCGAGTTCACGGCAACTACCGGATTCACGGCAACTACCGGATCTCCCCGAGAACCCGCAGAATCCCCGACTCGCCCGCCGCCCCCTGAAGCCGGGCCCGGAAGTCCGCGTCCATCAGCTTCCGCGACAGCAGTGCCAGGATGCGCAGATGCTCGTCCCCGGCCGCAGCCTCCGGCACCGCGATCAGGAAGACCAGCCGGGCGCGTGTGCCGTCGAGCGAACCCCAGTCGATGCCGTCCGCCGACCGTGCGAAGCCGACCACCGGAGCGGTCACCGCGTCCGTCTTGGCGTGCGGGATGGCGATCTCCTCACCGAGCCCGGTCGTGCCCTGCGCCTCACGGGCCAGTGCCACCCGGACCAGCTCGTCGGCATCCGCCACCTTGCCGGTAGCGGCCACCAATTCGGCCATCTCGCGGATGGCCGCCTCCTTCTCCTCGGCGACGAGCTCGGTCTTGACGGTCTGCCCGGTGAGGTAGCCGGAGAGCACCTCGGAGGCGGGGGCCTCGCCGAGACCGCCGCCATCGTTGGCAACGGCGCCGACGTTGCCCTCGGCGTTGCCCTCGGCGTCGGCGCCGTCCCCGTCCGCGTCGCCCGCGTCCGGCCCCGGCCCACCAGCGGCCGCAGGAACGGAACCCGACGCCGCAGCCGTACGCGCCACCACCCCGGCTCCGCCACCACCATCGGCGCCGCCACCCACGCCGACCCCAGCCACGACCGCCTCCGCACCGGCGCCCACCACCGAGCCCCCAGCGGCGGCAGCAACCGCACCCCCACCGGCACCCGGCCGCTCACCGCCCTTCCGCCGCTCCGCGACATCCACCAGCATCACCGTCATCAGCGCCGTGACCACCGAGCCCGCCACTACGGCGAGGAAGAAGGCCGGCACCCCGCCGACCGCGCCCAGCACCGCCACGATCGGTCCGCCGTGCGGCACCGCGTCCGTGACCCCGATCGTCCCCGCGAGGGCACCGGCCACCGCACCGCCGAGCATGTTCGCCGGTATGACCTGCGCCGGCCGCGCCGCGGCGAACGGAATCGCGCCCTCCGAGATCCCGAAGAGCCCCATGAACAGCGCCGCCATGCCCGTCTCCCGCTCCTGCTCGGAGTACAGGCGGCGGCGGACCAGCGTGGCCAGCCCCTGGCCGAGCGGCATCACCGGGATCGCCGCGGCGCACATGCCCATCACCGTCTGGTTGCCGGACGCGATGAGCCCCGCACCGAACAGGAACGCGGTCTTGTTGACCGGACCGCCCATATCGAACGCGATCATGAGGCCGAGGAGCGCGCCGAGCAGAATCGCGCTGGACCCGGTCATCCCGCCGAGCCAGTCGGTGAGATGCGTGAACACCCAGGAGATGGGCTTACCGATCACGTAGATGAAGAACAGCCCGAGCACCGTCGTCGCCACGATCGGGATCACGATGATCGGCATGATCGGCCGGGCGAACTTGGGGACCTCCACCTTCTTGATCCACAGCACCAGATAGCCGGCCAGGAATCCGGTGACGATCGCGCCGATGAAGCCCGCGCCCGCCTTGGAGTCGTACAGCGAGCCGGTGTTGGCGATCCAGCCGCCGATCATGCCCGGCACCAGCGCGGGGCGGTCGCCGATCGCGTAGGCGATATAGCCGGACAGGATCGGCACCATCAGCGTGAAGCCGATGACGCCGATGTCGTTGACGTGCTTCCAGAACGAGCCGTCGGGGATGACCAGACCGCCGTCGGCCTGCGGATTCCCGCCCAGCGCCAGCGAGATCGCGATCAGCAGACCGCCGACCACCACGAACGGGATCATGTAACTGACGCCGTTCATCAGCGCCTTGTACGCGACGCTGCGTTCTTTGCCGCCACCACCATGGCCCCGGGGAGCCGACCTGGTCTCGGGTCCCGTACCGGCCCCGTCGCCCTCCGCGCGCCCGTACACCGGCGCGCTCCGCACCCGCTCCATCAGCTGCTCGGGGTGGCGAATGCCCTCGGCGACCCCGACCGCCAGGACCCGCTTGCCGACGAAACGGCTGCGGTCGACGTCCTTGTCCGCGGCGATGATGATGGCGTCCGCGTCTCTGACATCGTTGTCAGAGAGGAGATTCTCAGCCCCGATGGAGCCCTGCGTCTCCACCTTGATCTCGTGCCCGAGGGACCGGGCCGCCTCGGTCAGCTTCTCCGCGGCCATGTACGTGTGGGCGATACCGGTCGGGCAGGCGGTCACTGCGAGCAACTTCAGCCCCTGCCCGCTCGTCCCCGCGCCCTTGAGGGGCTCAGCTGGACTGGTGGTCACGTGGCTCTCCTTACGAACGTGTGCGCGGTGGTGCCGGTGGTCCGCGCTCCCGGCATCCTGCATGACGGCACGGCGCCCGCACACCCCTCCGACGCCGCCCTCCGCGGCCCTCGGAACGCCGGTCGCGGGCCCACCGGACCCCAGGAATCACGGGCCGTCCCCGCGCCCCTCCGTGGCCGGGACCGCACTGGACCGGCCCCTCCGGGCTGTGGTGCACGGGGCCGATCGGTGTAGATTCGTGACCAGTGCCAGACGTCGCTGCTGATGGCGGTCGGGCGGCCCGCACCGCGGACCGGCCGAGGGAGAGAGGGCCTCCGACGGACTGCGCTGCGGCCAGGGGGAGAGGTGCGTCCGCTTCCGCGTACGCTCGATCTCGTCCAGTGGTAGCTGGGAGTCCCCAGCCCGCGCCGCAGACTGCCCGCCCATCCACCTCGACGCTCGAGGAGCAGCCCGCATGACGACAGCAGCCACCGGCCAGGACTTCAAGGTCGCCGACCTGTCCCTCGCCGCTTTCGGCCGCAAGGAGATCACCCTCGCCGAGCACGAGATGCCCGGTCTGATGGCGATCCGCAAGGAGTACGCCGCCGCCCAGCCGCTGGCCGGCGCCCGCATCACCGGTTCCCTGCACATGACCGTGCAGACCGCGGTCCTGATCGAGACCCTCGCCGCGCTGGGCGCCGAGGTCCGCTGGGCCTCCTGCAACATCTTCTCCACCCAGGACCACGCCGCCGCGGCCATCGCGGTGGGCCCGAACGGCACGCCCGACGCGCCTCAGGGCATCCCGGTCTTCGCCTGGAAGGGCGAGTCCCTGGAGGAGTACTGGTGGTGCACGGAGCAGGCGCTGACCTGGCCCAACTCGCCCACCGGCGGCCCGAACATGATCCTCGACGACGGTGGCGACGCCACGCTCCTGGTCCACAAGGGCGTTGAGTACGAGAAGGCCGGCAAGGTCCCCGCGATCGAGACCGCGGAGAGCGACGAGCACCGCGCCATCCTGGAGCTGCTGACCCGCACGCTGGCGGAGTCCCCCCAGAAGTGGACCAACCTGGCCTCCGAGATCCGCGGTGTCACCGAGGAGACCACCACCGGCGTGCACCGTCTCTACGAGATGCACCGCGACGGCGACCTGCTCTTCCCGGCGATCAACGTGAACGACGCCGTGACGAAGTCGAAGTTCGACAACAAGTACGGCTGCCGCCACTCCCTGATCGACGGCATCAACCGCGCCACCGACGTCCTCATCGGCGGCAAGACCGCTGTGGTCTGCGGCTACGGCGACGTCGGCAAGGGCTGCGCGGAGTCGCTGCGCGGCCAGGGCGCCCGCGTCATCGTCACCGAGATCGACCCGATCTGCGCCCTCCAGGCGGCGATGGACGGCTACCAGGTCACCACCCTGGAGGACGTCGTCGAGACCGCCGACATCTTCATCACCACCACGGGCAACAAGGACATCATCATGGCGTCCGACATGGCCCGGATGAAGCACCAGGCGATCGTCGGCAACATCGGTCACTTCGACAACGAGATCGACATGGCCGGCCTGGCCCAGCTCGACGGCATCGTCAAGGACGAGGTCAAGCCGCAGGTGCACACCTGGACCCACCCGGACGGCAAGGTCCTGATCGTGCTGTCCGAGGGCCGTCTGCTCAACCTGGGCAACGCCACCGGTCACCCCTCCTTCGTGATGTCCAACTCGTTCGCGGACCAGACGCTGGCCCAGATCGAGCTGTTCACCAAGCCCGCGGAGTACCCGACCGACGTCTACGTGCTCCCCAAGCACCTCGACGAGAAGGTCGCCCGGCTCCACCTCGACGCGCTCGGCGTCAAGCTCACCGAGCTGCGCCCCGAGCAGGCCGCCTACATCGGCGTCGAGGTCGAGGGCCCGTACAAGCCCGACCACTACCGCTACTGATCCAGCGGCGAACACCGGCCGGTCAGCTCCCCTGACCAGCTGGTGCTCACCCACAGTAGCCGGTGACACCAGGCCCTCGCCCTCCACGGCGGGGGCCTGGCCCATAGGGTCTCCATACAGACCCGCCATCCCCAACGCACCGGCCCGTCGCCGGCCGAAGGACTGCCCCCGATGCCCCGCGGCCACTACTCCCTCCACGATCCGCACGATCACACCCCCCTGGGTGAAGAGCACTTCCACTGCGCCACCGGCCCCTCCGGCTGGCGCTATGTCTCCCAGATCGTCAACCCCTCCGGCGACCACACCGGCTCCGTCGACCTCACCCTCGACGAACTCGGCCGCCCCATCCGCCTCGAACTGCACGCCTCCGCCTGGCAGGTCCGCGGCGCCGCCCTGGACGGCGTCACCTGGGTACGCACCGACCCGACCGGTGAACACGCCACCGAAGGCAACGTCCCCGCCCACGCCTTCACCGGCGCGTCCCCCGCGTTCCTCATCGCCACCGCCCGCCTGCTGCGCCCCGCCCTCGGCGCCGGCGCCGTCCGCACCCGCCTCGTCGCCTTCACACCCCCCGTCCTCGCCCCCCGCACGCTCGACCAGTCCTGGGCCCTGCTGAAAAGCACACCACACGCCACTGACAACGCCCCGCTCATCGCCGACGAATACCAGGTCAACGACCTGGAAACCGGCGAACAGCACACCGTCCACATCGCCGGCGACGTGGTCCTGTCCGCCCCCGGCATCGAACTCGAATCCCTCGAGTCCCCACCGTCGACCTTCTCCTGACCCACCTGCTCGTTCCGCCGGTCGCACCTTCCCGCGCGCGGCGTCACGCACCTGGGGCCAACGCCCCCGCCTCAGGACGCGTAGGGCCTTGGTGCCGGGGCCGCGCCCCCAGCGGCGCGGGCAAGACGTCCGGCACCGGCTGCGGGCACACTCCGGCCACACCGAGCCTGTACGTCATGGCCGCCCGGCGCCCGTACGGATCGGCTCCCGCCCCCGCACGGGACGCGCCACCTCTGATCCCCGACGTGTCACGCCGCCTGACCCCGACGCATCGCCCGCTGCTCGGTCCCGCGCCGCCGCCCGCTACCGCACGCCGGGTGTGACGGTCAGCGCGGCGGAGGCCGGCACTCGGCGCCTCACTGCCACGGGCCTACGTGCATGCCCACGACTGCCATGGCACCGGCGCCGCCCTGGTTCACACATCCGCTGCACCCACACCTCGTGGCTCCACCGCAACGGACGGCCACGACACAGCGCCGCGCACGCTCACTGACGGCACGGCACGGCACGGCACGGCACGGAAGCGGACCGGCCCCCCACCGCAAGCCGAGCCCAGCACCCCCCCGCCACGCCCCCGCCCCCGGCCACCTCACACCGGCGGCGCAAACCCCGTACGCGGCGCCCGCCCTCCGCCACCGTCCCCCACCTCACCTGCACGCCCCTGCACCGGCGCCCCTACTGCCCCGGCGCCGTCACCACGCGTCCTCCCGGCACCGGCCCCTGTCTCAGGAGCCCAGGCCCCACCCCCGGGCGAAGCCCAAGCCCCGTCCGCCGACGGCGCGCCCTGATGCCCGCCCCCGGAGGTCACGACACCCTCCGCTGTCTCCACAGGCCCGCCCGGCGTCCACGGCCCACCAGCCCCGATCCCGCCACCGCCAGGTTGCCCACCGGGAGAACCCTCTCCCCACCCCACAGGTGCCGCCCCGGCAGCACCCGTCGGCCCGGCCACCGCCGACGACGCCGACGTCCCGAACGCCCGCTGCGACTCCCGCGCCTGCCGCTCCCGGGCCACCGCCGCCAGATACGCCGCCGGATGTACCCCGGCAGGCGCCGGCACCCCGGTGAACCCACGCAGGTCCTCCGCCAGCCGCCCCGCCATTGCCCCGCCGACCTGCGGATCCAGCTGCCCCATCCGCGCCAGGTACTGCCGCACCGTCAGCCACCACCCATCGGGCACGCGCGAAAGGTCCAGCGCCCCGAGCTCCGCCACCAGCCACGGAGGCGGTGGCGGCAGCGCCGCCCCGGCCTCCGCCACGGGCATCCGCTCCCGTATGACCAGCGTCCCGGCGAACACATCACCCAGCCGACGCCCCCGCGCCGACACCAACGACGCGATGGCCGCCACCACCCCCATCGTCATCACGATCTCGATGGCCCCCATCGCCCCGCGCACCAGTGCGTGCCGGAACCGGATCGGCCCGCCGTCCTCCCGTATGACCCGCAGTCCACAGACCAGCTTTCCCAGCGACCGGCCCTGACTCAGCGTCTCGATGACGATCGGGATCCCGACCTGCACCAGCACGAACGCCGCCACCGACGCGGCCGCCACCGCCGCACTGTCCATGGACGAGGTCGCGCTCACCAGGATCAGCGAGATGCCGATGTAGGTCACCCAGGCCACGGCCACATCGACCGCCACCGCCAGCCCCCGGCTCGGCAGCCTGGCCGGCCGCAGCCCGAGCACCACCGCTTCACCCGTGACGAGTTCACTCACGCCGCGCCCCACTCCCTCTCGATCCCCGAAATCCCGCCCACCCCGCGCCGGACACGGCCAGTCTGCCAAGCTGACCCGGCACTCACCCACGGCGCTGCGAGGAGCGACACCCTATGGACCTCGATGTCTTCATCACGGCCCACAGCGCCGAATGGGATCGTCTCGAAACACTGCTGGGCCGCAAACGCCGCCTCACAGGAGCCGAGGCCGACGAACTGGTCGCCCTCTACCAGCGCACCACCACGCACCTCTCCCTGCTCCTCTCCAGCGCCCCCGACCCTGCGCTGACCAGCCGCCTCACGTCCCTCGTGGCCCGCGCCCGCAGTACGGTCACCGGCGCCCGCAAGGCGTCCTGGCGCGACACCGCCCGCTTCTTCACCACGGCCTTCCCGGCAGCCGTCTACCGCCTCCGCCACTGGTGGATCCCCACCGCGATCCTCTCCACCGCGGTGGCCGCCCTCCTGGGCTGGTGGATAGCCGCACACCCCGAGGTCCAGGCAGCCATCGGCGCCCCGGAGGACCTCCGCGACATGACCCGTCCCGGCGGCCAGTACGAGACCTACTACTCCAGCCACCCCGCCGCGTCCTTCGCCGCCCAGGTATGGACGAACAACGCCCAGGCCGTCGCCCTGTGCCTCGTCCTCGGCGCCTTCGCCGGCCTTCCCGTCCTGTGGGTCCTCTTCCAGAACATGCTCAACCTCGGGGTCGGCATCGGCCTCATGTCCTCCGCGGGCCGCCTCGACACCTTCCTCGGCTTGATCCTCCCGCACGGCCTCCTAGAACTGACCGCCGTCTTTGTCGCCGCCGGCATCGGTCTCCGCCTGGGCTGGACCCTCATCGACCCCGGGCCGCGCACCCGCCGTACAGCCCTCGCCGAGGAAGGCCGCTCCGCCCTCGGCGTCGCCATCGGACTCGCCGCCGTCCTCTTCATCTCCGGCGCCCTCGAAGGCTTCGTCACCCCTTCCGGCCTCCCCACCTGGGCCCGCATCGGCATCGGACTCGCCGTCGAACTGGCCTTCCTCCTGTACGTCTATGTCCTGGGCGGCCGCGCCGTCCGCGCTGGAGCAACCGGCGACGTCGACCTCGCCGACCGCGAAGCCGCCCTGCCGACCGCCGCGTGATGTGCATCGAGCCCCGCTGACCTGCTAATCTCCTCTTCGCCCCCAAACCCCGTTGACACGGGCAGCAGGGGGAGGTAGATTCGAACGGTTGCAACGAACTGGACAAGTTCATCCGCGACGGTTAGTCTCTTCTCCGCTTCGGCCGGAATTTCAATTCGGCGAAGCGCAACCGACCACTTACCGGAAGCCCCGGTCGATCAATTCGACCGAATGCCTTTCTGATAAAGTCGGAAAAGCCAAAAGGCGAACCCCCTCCGACGGGATTCGGAAACGAATTCGGACCGGCAACGGACCGAGAATCGGATCTGCTAGAGTCGGAAAGGCCGGAAAGCGAAAGCCAAACGGCCGGGCCCGCTCCAACAGGGCGCCGGAGACGGAAACGGATCTGGTAAGGTTGGAAACGCGAAGAAGCCGAAAGGTGGAAACGCACCGGCGAAAATCGGGCCCGCAAGGATCTGATAGAGTCGGAAACGCAAGACCGAAGGGAAGCGCCCGGAGAGCCTGGTGAGACAGGCACAAAGGAAGCGTCCGTTCCTTGAGAACTCAACAGCGTGCCAAAAGTCAACGCCAGATATGTTGATACCCCGTCCACCGGAAACACTTCCGGAGGATGAGGTTCCTTTGAAAAGTCCATCGGCACCCATGTGGTGCGGATGGCACACACAGCGAGGACGCTGTGAACGACCGGACCTATTCCGTCTGGTCGTTCCGCTCTCGTGTGTGTTTCACCGGATTACCGGTAAACATTCACGGAGAGTTTGATCCTGGCTCAGGACGAACGCTGGCGGCGTGCTTAACACATGCAAGTCGAACGATGAACCTCCTTCGGGAGGGGATTAGTGGCGAACGGGTGAGTAACACGTGGGCAATCTGCCCTTCACTCTGGGACAAGCCCTGGAAACGGGGTCTAATACCGGATATGACTACCGACCGCATGGTCTGGTGGTGGAAAGCTCCGGCGGTGAAGGATGAGCCCGCGGCCTATCAGCTTGTTGGTGGGGTGATGGCCTACCAAGGCGACGACGGGTAGCCGGCCTGAGAGGGCGACCGGCCACACTGGGACTGAGACACGGCCCAGACTCCTACGGGAGGCAGCAGTGGGGAATATTGCACAATGGGCGAAAGCCTGATGCAGCGACGCCGCGTGAGGGATGACGGCCTTCGGGTTGTAAACCTCTTTCAGCAGGGAAGAAGCGAGAGTGACGGTACCTGCAGAAGAAGCGCCGGCTAACTACGTGCCAGCAGCCGCGGTAATACGTAGGGCGCAAGCGTTGTCCGGAATTATTGGGCGTAAAGAGCTCGTAGGCGGCTTGTCACGTCGGATGTGAAAGCCCGGGGCTTAACCCCGGGTCTGCATTCGATACGGGCAGGCTAGAGTTCGGTAGGGGAGATCGGAATTCCTGGTGTAGCGGTGAAATGCGCAGATATCAGGAGGAACACCGGTGGCGAAGGCGGATCTCTGGGCCGATACTGACGCTGAGGAGCGAAAGCGTGGGGAGCGAACAGGATTAGATACCCTGGTAGTCCACGCCGTAAACGTTGGGAACTAGGTGTGGGCGACATTCCACGTCGTCCGTGCCGCAGCTAACGCATTAAGTTCCCCGCCTGGGGAGTACGGCCGCAAGGCTAAAACTCAAAGGAATTGACGGGGGCCCGCACAAGCAGCGGAGCATGTGGCTTAATTCGACGCAACGCGAAGAACCTTACCAAGGCTTGACATACACCGGAAACGTCTGGAGACAGGCGCCCCCTTGTGGTCGGTGTACAGGTGGTGCATGGCTGTCGTCAGCTCGTGTCGTGAGATGTTGGGTTAAGTCCCGCAACGAGCGCAACCCTTGTTCTGTGTTGCCAGCATGCCCTTCGGGGTGATGGGGACTCACAGGAGACTGCCGGGGTCAACTCGGAGGAAGGTGGGGACGACGTCAAGTCATCATGCCCCTTATGTCTTGGGCTGCACACGTGCTACAATGGCCGGTACAATGAGCTGCGATACCGCGAGGTGGAGCGAATCTCAAAAAGCCGGTCTCAGTTCGGATTGGGGTCTGCAACTCGACCCCATGAAGTCGGAGTTGCTAGTAATCGCAGATCAGCATTGCTGCGGTGAATACGTTCCCGGGCCTTGTACACACCGCCCGTCACGTCACGAAAGTCGGTAACACCCGAAGCCGGTGGCCCAACCCCTTGTGGGAGGGAATCGTCGAAGGTGGGACTGGCGATTGGGACGAAGTCGTAACAAGGTAGCCGTACCGGAAGGTGCGGCTGGATCACCTCCTTTCTAAGGAGCACTTCTTACCGACCTCTGGTTGGTCAGAGGCCAGTACATCAGCGAATGTCTGATGCTGGTTGCTCATGGGTGGAACGTTGACTATTCGGCACACTTGATTGGTTGTCACTAGTACTGCTTCGGCGTGGAACGTGGGGACGAGTGAAGTGGGTCGGGCACGTTGTTGGGTATCTGAGGGTACGGACCGTTGAGTCTGGACCTTCGCGATGCCGGCCCCAGTGAACTCAGCCTTCGGGTTGGGGTGGTGGGTGGCTGGTCGTTGCTTGAGAACTGCACAGTGGACGCGAGCATCTGTGGCCAAGTTTTTAAGGGCGCACGGTGGATGCCTTGGCACCAGGAACCGATGAAGGACGTGGGAGGCCACGATAGGCCCCGGGGAGCTGTCAACCAAGCTTTGATCCGGGGGTGTCCGAATGGGGAAACCCGGCAGTCGTCATGGGCTGTCACCCGCTGCTGAACACATAGGCAGTGTGGAGGGAACGCGGGGAAGTGAAACATCTCAGTACCCGCAGGAAGAGAAAACAACCGTGATTCCGGGAGTAGTGGCGAGCGAAACCGGATGAGGCCAAACCAGTCACGTGTGATACCCGGCAGGGGTTGCGTGGTTGGGGTTGTGGGATCTCTCTTCTGTTGTCTGCCGGCAACAGGACGAGTCAGAAACCGTTGATGTAGGCGAAGGACATGCGAAAGGTCCGGCGTAGAGGGTAAGACCCCCGTAGCTGAAACATTAGCGGCTCGTTTGAGAGACACCCAAGTAGCACGGGGCCCGAGAAATCCCGTGTGAATCTGGCGGGACCACCCGTTAAGCCTAAATATTCCCTGGTGACCGATAGCGGATAGTACCGTGAGGGAATGGTGAAAAGTACCGCGGGAGCGGAGTGAAATAGTACCTGAAACCGTGTGCCTACAAGCCGTGGGAGCGTCGCACAAGGAACTTGTTCCTTGTGTCGTGACTGCGTGCCTTTTGAAGAATGAGCCTGCGAGTTTGCGGTATGTTGCGAGGTTAACCCGTGTGGGGAAGCCGTAGCGAAAGCGAGTCCGAATAGGGCGTTGAGTAGCGTGCCCAAGACCCGAAGCGGAGTGATCTAGCCATGGGCAGGTTGAAGCGGAGGTAAGACTTCGTGGAGGACCGAACCCACCAGGGTTGAAAACCTGGGGGATGACCTGTGGTTAGGGGTGAAAGGCCAATCAAACTCCGTGATAGCTGGTTCTCCCCGAAATGCATTTAGGTGCAGCGTCGTGTGTTTCTTGCCGGAGGTAGAGCACTGGATAGGCGATGGGCCCTACCGGGTTACTGACCTTAGCCAAACTCCGAATGCCGGTAAGTGAGAGCGCGGCAGTGAGACTGTGGGGGATAAGCTCCATGGTCGAGAGGGAAACAGCCCAGAGCATCGACTAAGGCCCCTAAGCGTGTGCTAAGTGGGAAAGGATGTGGAGTCGCAGAGACAACCAGGAGGTTGGCTTAGAAGCAGCCATCCTTGAAAGAGTGCGTAATAGCTCACTGGTCAAGTGATTCCGCGCCGACAATGTAGCGGGGCTCAAGCACACCGCCGAAGTCATGTCATTGCAGCAATACTCCCAACGGAGGCTGTGATGGGTAGGGGAGCGTCGTGTGCCGGGTGAAGCAGCCGTGGAAACGAGTTGTGGACGGTTCACGAGTGAGAATGCAGGCATGAGTAGCGATACACACGTGGGAAACGTGTGCGCCGATTGACTAAGGGTTCCTGGGTCAAGCTGATCTGCCCAGGGTAAGTCGGGACCTAAGGCGAGGCCGACAGGCGTAGTCGATGGACAACCGGTTGATATTCCGGTACCCGCTTTGAAACGCCCAATATCGAATCCATTAATGCTAAGGCCGTGAAGCCGGCCTGGAGTCTTCGGACAAAGGGACGTGGTGGAGCCGCCGATCCAAGGTGGTAGTAGGTAAGCGATGGGGTGACGCAGGAAGGTAGTCCAGCCCGGGCGGTGGTTGTCCCGGGGTAAGGGTGTAGGCCGTGTGGTAGGTAAATCCGTCACACGTTAAGGCTGAGACCTGATGCCGAGCCGATTGTGGTGAAGTGGATGATCCTATGCTGTCGAGAAAAGCCTCTAGCGAGTTTCATGGCGGCCCGTACCCTAAACCGACTCAGGTGGTCAGGTAGAGAATACCGAGGCGTTCGGGTGAACTATGGTTAAGGAACTCGGCAAAATGCCCCCGTAACTTCGGGAGAAGGGGGCCATTGCTGGTGATGAGTTTTGCACTCTGAGCTGGTGGTGGCCGCAGAGACCAGCGAGAAGCGACTGTTTACTAAAAACACAGGTCCGTGCGAAGCCGTAAGGCGATGTATACGGACTGACGCCTGCCCGGTGCTGGAACGTTAAGGGGACCGGTTAGTCACATTTCGGTGTGGCGAAGCTGAGAACTTAAGCGCCAGTAAACGGCGGTGGTAACTATAACCATCCTAAGGTAGCGAAATTCCTTGTCGGGTAAGTTCCGACCTGCACGAATGGCGTAACGACTTCTCGACTGTCTCAACCATAGGCCCGGTGAAATTGCATTACGAGTAAAGATGCTCGTTTCGCGCAGCAGGACGGAAAGACCCCGGGACCTTTACTATAGCTTGATATTGGTGTTCGGTTCGGCTTGTGTAGGATAGGTGGGAGACTTTGAAGCGGCCACGCCAGTGGTTGTGGAGTCATTGTTGAAATACCACTCTGGTCGTGCTGGATGTCTAACCTGGGTCCGTGATCCGGATCAGGGACAGTGTCTGGTGGGTAGTTTAACTGGGGCGGTTGCCTCCTAAAGAGTAACGGAGGCGCCCAAAGGTTCCCTCAGCCTGGTTGGCAATCAGGTGTTGAGTGTAAGTGCACAAGGGAGCTTGACTGTGAGACTGACGGGTCGAGCAGGTACGAAAGTAGGGACTAGTGATCCGGCGGTGGCTTGTGGAAGCGCCGTCGCTCAACGGATAAAAGGTACCCCGGGGATAACAGGCTGATCTTCCCCAAGAGTCCATATCGACGGGATGGTTTGGCACCTCGATGTCGGCTCGTCGCATCCTGGGGCTGGAGTCGGTCCCAAGGGTTGGGCTGTTCGCCCATTAAAGCGGTACGCGAGCTGGGTTTAGAACGTCGTGAGACAGTTCGGTCCCTATCCGCTGTGCGCGTAGGAGTATTGAGAAGGGCTGTCCCTAGTACGAGAGGACCGGGACGGACGAACCTCTGGTGTGCCAGTTGTCCTGCCAAGGGCATGGCTGGTTGGCTACGTTCGGAAAGGATAACCGCTGAAAGCATCTAAGCGGGAAGCCTGCTTCGAGATGAGTACTCCCACCCCCTTTGAGGGGTTAAGGCTCCCAGTAGACGACTGGGTTGATAGGCCAGATATGGAAGCCCGGTAACGGGTGGAGTTGACTGGTACTAATAGGCCGAGGGCTTGTCCTCAGTTGCTCGCGTCCACTGTGTAGGTTCTGAAGTAACGACCTGTGTCATGTCCGGGTTGATATCTTCATAGTGTTTCGGTGGTCATTGCGTTAGGGAAACGCCCGGTTACATTCCGAACCCGGAAGCTAAGCCTTTCAGCGCCGATGGTACTGCAGGGGGGACCCTGTGGGAGAGTAGGACGCCGCCGAACAATTTTTGTTAAAGCCCCTCGGGAACGAAAGTTCCCGAGGGGCTTTTTCGCGTTTCCGAAGGGACGAAAAGCGACCGATGGATGGGGTGGCGTTGCTTGTTGGCCTGCTTGGTCGGCGCGGTCTGATGCCGGCCAGAGAGGCGTTGCTGATTGATGCCCTCCACCGGTGGCAGACCTTCCTTAGCATTCCTTAGGAGCGCTCTTTCCAGGCTCGTAGCGCGGCCTTGAGGTTGCTCCCCCCTGTAGAACGTCGTCGCCAACCGTGTGACCGGCATGCCCTGGCCCGGGCCACGTGTCCGGCGGAGATGTCTGCAGGCTCAGCCGCGGCTAGGGGCGAGGCTGAGGAAGGACACGGTCCTACAGACGGCCGGAGGACTTGAGAGTGAGGTAGGCGTCGGCCAGGTCGGGGGCGAGACGGGCCGGGGTGGAGTCGATGACCGTGATGCCGTGGTGGCGGAGGCGGTCGGCGGTGCGGCGGCGGGCGGCGCGGGTCTGTTCCGCGGCGGCTGCTGCGTAGACGGCCTGGGGGGTGTGGCGGCCGGCGGCCATTTCCTCGATGCGGGGGTCGGCCACGGCCGCGACGATGAGTTCGTTGCGTTGGGTGAGGCTGGGAAGGACGGGCAGGAGGGCTTCCTCCACCGGGGCCGCGTCCAGGCCGGTGAAGAGCACGATCAGGGACCGGCGCGGGGTGCGGCGGTGGATGGTGGCGGCCAGGCCGCGGGCATCCGCTTCGACCAGTTCGGATTCGAGGGGAGCCAGGGCGTTGGTCAAGGCCGGGAGGAGGTCGCGGGCCGTGCGGCCCTGGACCGAAGCGCGTACACGGCGGTCGTAGGCGAGCAGGTCCACGCGGTCACCGGCGCGGGCGGCAAGGGCGCCGAGCAGCAGGGCGGCGTCCATGGAGGCGTCGAGGCGGGGTATGTCGCCGACGCGGCCCGCCGAGGTACGGCCGGTCTCCAGGACGAGCAGGATGCGGCGGTCGCGCTCAGGGCGCCAGGTGCGGACGGCGAGGTTCTGCCGGCGGGCGGTGGCGCGCCAGTCGATGGAGCGGGTGTCGTCGCCGGGGGTGTAGTCGTGGAGGCTGTCGAACTCGGTGCCCTCGCCGCGGGTCAGGATGCTGGTGCGGCCGTCGAGTTCGCGGAGCCGGGCGAGCTTGGCGGGGAGGTGTTTGCGGCTGTTGAAGGGCGGAAGGACACGCAGCGTCCAGGGGACGTGGTGGCTTCCCTGCCGGGCTGCCAGGCCGAGTGGGCCGTAGGAGCGGACGGTGACGCGGACCGCGTGGTGGTCACCACGGCGGGTGGGGTGGAGCGTGCTGGTGAGGCGGCGGCGTTCGGCGGCGGGGATGCGCACGCTGTGGCGGGACGCGGGGATGTCCGAACCGGGGCGGAAGGAGCTCGGGGGCCAGGCGTCACGGATCTGGGCACGCAGGGTGCGGCGGCTCGGATTGGTGAGCGTGAGGTGGGTGTGGGCTTCGCCTGTTAGTCGAACAGTTGTGTCACCGGTTCGGGTGAAATGGAGCTTTCGCACTGGCGCGGCGAGCGCGAGATCGCACAAGATTGCTATCAGCAGGGCGAGTTGGACGGTGAGGATACCGAGCCAGCTGGGCAGCACGAAGCCGACGAAGAGGGCTCCGCATGCGGAGATGAGGGCGCTGCGTCCGGTGAGGGCCACGGTGTCGTCTCAGCGGGGGACGGGGAGATGAGCGAGCACGGAGTTGATCACGGAGTCTGCGGTGACTCCCTCCATCTCCGCTTCGGGGCGGAGCTGGACGCGATGTCGGAGCGTGGGAAGCGCAAGCGCCTTGACGTCGTCGGGGGTGACATAGTCCCGCCCGGTGAGCCAGGCCCAGGCACGTGACGTGGAGAGCAGGGCGGTGGCGCCTCGGGGGGAGACGCCGAGAGAGAGCGAGGGGGATTCGCGGGTGGCACGGCAGATATCGACGATATAGCCGGTGACTTCGGGGGAGACGGCGGTCTTGGCGACCGCGTCTCGCGCAGCGTCGAGGTCAGCGGTGGAGGCGACAGGGCGCAGTCCCGCGGCACCGAGATCGCGGGGGCTGAAGCCGGCCGCGTGCCGGGTGAGGATGTCGATCTCGTCATGGCGGGCGGGCAGCGGCACGGTCAGCTTCAGCAGGAAGCGGTCGAGCTGGGCCTCGGGGAGCGGGTAAGTGCCCTCGTACTCCACGGGGTTCTGGGTAGCGGCCACCAGGAACGGCTCGGGGAGGGGACGGGCTGTGCCGTCGACGGTCACCTGCCGCTCTTCCATCGCTTCGAGCAGGGACGCCTGCGTTTTGGGAGGCGTGCGGTTGATCTCGTCGGCGAGCAGCAGGTTGGTGAAGACGGGACCCGGCTGGAAGGAGAACTCGGCGCTGCGGGCGTCGTAGACCAGCGAACCGGTGACATCGCTCGGCATCAGGTCAGGGGTGAACTGGACGCGCTTGGTGTCGAGTTCGAGAGCGGCTGACAAGGCGCGAACGAGCAGGGTTTTGGCGACTCCGGGGGCACCTTCGAGGAGCACATGACCGCGGCAGAGGAGAGCGACGACCAAGCCGGTGACGGCGGGGTCCTGGCCTACAACGGCCTTGGCTACCTCGGTGCGCAGGTCCTCCAGGGAGGCTCGGGCGCTGTCAGCGGTCGGGGTGCTCACGGGGGGCGTGCCTCTCTTGGGAAACGATCGAGGTTTCGAGTGCGTCGAGTTGATCGGCCAGGTGGACCAGGGCCTTGTCGTCCGCGGGGGCCGCGCCGAAGAGCAGGTGGTGAAGGTCTGCGTCGACGCGGGGGGCGGAGGCCAAGTGGGCGTGCATGGCCGGGAGAAGGACGTCGGGGGTATGGGCGTGTGTCGGGGACACGCCGATGAGGGGGGCGAGTCGTGTGCGGGTCGCGGAGCGCAGCACGGCCGAGGCCCGGTCGCGGGCGTTGGCCTGCTCGTAGAGGCGGGCGTGGCCCTCGGTGGTCTCGGCGGCAGGGACGGTGACCGGGAGCCTTTCCGGCACCAGCGGGCCGAGGCGACGGGCGCGCCACAGGGCAGCGAGGACGGCGGCAAAGGTGAGTTGGAGCAGGGCCCAATACCAGCCGGACGGGATGAGATCGAGGAAGCCGCGCTGGTTGTCCTGCGCGGCGGAGGGGTCGCTCAGTGAGGGGAGGTACCAGACCAGATGCTTGTGCGTACCGAGGAGTTGAAGGGCCAGCGAGGCGTTGCCGTGCTCGGCGAGGTGGTGGTTGTAGAGGAAGTCGGGGGAGCCGAGGACCACGGTGTCGCGGCCGGCGCGGGAGGCCGGCAGACGCAGCAGGGTGGGCTGGTCGCCGCTGAGGTAGCAGCGATCGGCGCCTTGGACGGACGTGGTGTAACTGCGGCCGCCCAGCAAGGCATTACCCGCGCGCCGGGCTTCCGGCAGGGAACAGGCGGGCCGGCGGGCCGAGAGGCCGGCCGGGGAATCCGTCCGGACGCCGGGGGCGAAGGTTTCGAGGGACGAGGCGTCGGGGGTGAGGAGGACGGTGCGACCGGGGGTGTGGGCGGTCGCGGTGTGCAGACCCGTCAGCTGATCTTGCGTCAGCATGTCGGGACGGGTGACGAGGAGTGTGGTGCCGGGGCCGGCCGCCGCGGCGGCTTCCTCGGAGGTGGTTACGACCTGGGTGGAGACACCGTGAGAGGACAGGAGTTGGGCGAGGGCCCGGCTACCGGTCCGGTCGGCGGATCGGGGGTCGAGCCGCCCGTGCTGTTCGCCGGACTGAAGGGCCGCGATCACCATGCCGCTGATGACGAGCAGCAGGAGTGCGAGGAGCGGTCCGCGGGACCGGGTCCACAGACTGCGAACCGTAGGCGGGAGCGCGGAGGCGTCCGGGGTTGCCGTGGTCATCCGCGGCTCCTGGTCGTGGTGCCGGCCAGGTCGGGCTTGGCGTGTTGCAGGTCGGTGTCGAGGCTGGTCAGAAGGGCGTACGCCGGTTCCGTGCCGGGGCGGCCGCCGTATGTGACGTCGTCAAAGGTGCGTGCCGCGGTACGCAGCCGGTCGGCGTATGCGGGGAGTGCCCAACCCGCCTCGGTGGCCGCCTCGTCGGCGGTACGGCCCGGGCCGGGGGTGAGCAGGGTCCGTTCTTCGAGGGCGAGGACGAGGGCGCGCATGCGGTCCTGGATCGCCTGGTTCCAAAGGCCTTCGGCGGCGTGCCGGTCGGCGGCCGCCCGGTGTGCGGCGGCGGTGCGGGGAGCGTCGGAGAAGAGCGCGCCGCTGGTGGTCGGAGTGCGGCGCACCGCGCCGAGCCGAAGCCGGAGGGCGACCAGGAGCAGCAGGACGAATGCCGCGATGACGAGAATCCCGATCCAGCCACCCGGTGTGGCGTCGGCGGCCGCGTTGAAGAGTTCGTTGACGCGTTGCCAGAGCCAGTCGAGGGCACGCTGGATCGGGTTGGGGTCGTGCTGGTGGTACCGCGGATCGGACAGCTCGCGCTCGGCCGCCTCCCGGGCGGGGAGGCGCGGAGTCCGCACCGGTATGTCGTCGTCGGGGCGCGCCATGAGTCGTCCGAGCGCGGCCCCGTTCCCCCCTGTGGTCACCGCATCAGCTTCCCGGAGTGGCGTTATCGGGGTCTTGCCCGGTGCCGTCGGCCGGAGCGGCCTTCGCCTGGGCGTCCTTGGCGGCCGTGGGCGTGGTGCCTGGCTCGGTGGCCTCCGTGCCGGCGCCACCCGTCTCGGAGCCGGCTGTCGCGGCGCTGTCCGTGGTGGAGCTGCCGGCCGGTGCGCTGTCTGCCGGTGTGTCAGTGGCGGTCGGGGCGGCCGCCGGTGCGTAACCCTGGGCCGGACCCGTGGCTGTGGGAGCGGGGGGCGCCGGGTGCGCGGTGGGGGCGTCGGCACCGTAGCCGGGGAGGCCTGCGGCGCGGGCGAGTTCGAGGTCGAGTGCCTCGCGGCGGATGCGCTGGTCCATGTACAGGAGCGCGGTGATGCCGGCGCTGATCGGGAAGGTGATGGTGGAGCTGATGACGGCTCCGACGCCCAGCACGATCAGGAACGACCAGCCGGTGGTGTTGCTGGTGCCGTTCGCCCAGTCCATGAGGCTCTCGCCACCGACCAGGAAGGCGACCAGGGTGGCCGGGATCTGGATGATGAACTCGACGATGCCGATGAGGAGGTAGGTGAGGAGCTGGGTGCCCAGCACGCGCCACCAGGCCCCTTGTACGAGCTTCGCGGACCGGCGGAGCGCGGTGATGACGCCCTGCTTCTCCAGCATCAGCGCGGGGGAGGCGAGGCTGTAGCGGACCCACAGCCAGATGGTCACCACGGTGGCGGCCAGTCCGCCGAACAGGGTGAGGAGCAGGCCCGCCTCCGCGGAGCCCGAGGCGACGAGGAGGACGCCGGGCGCCACACCGACCGCGAGGATGGCCATGAGGAGCAGGGGGAACAGAATGAGCAGGCCGAGCAGGCGCGGGAGCTGGGGGCGGGCGTCGCGCCAGGCTTCCCCGGCGGTCACCGAGCGGCCCAGGACGGCACGGCTCACGACCATGGTGAGCAGCCCCGTGGCGATGAGGGTGGCGAGCAGACCGATCACCGAGGTGATGCCGGTGGCGGCGAGCGAATTGCCCATCTGTTGCATGGATTCGCGGAGCGGCGGCAGGTTTTCGCGCGACAGGGCGGGCTCGCGGCCGGCGTCCTGGAACCACAGGCCGGTGACCACGGTGACGGCGGTCTGCGCGACCACCGCGACGATCAGCGAGATGCCGAGGACGGTGCGCCAGTGGGCGCGCATGGTGGCGACCGCGCCATCGAGTATCTCGCCGACGGCGAGCGGGCGCAGCGGGATGACGCCGGGCTTGGCGGCCTGGGGCGGCGGGGCCCAGGCGCCGCCCCAGGGAGGCTGTGTGCCGGGGCCCGGAGCGCCGCCCCAGCCGGGCCCGCCGTAGCCGGGCGCCGTGGCGCGGGTGCGGTCGCCCGCGCTCTGGTCAGGCCGTCCGTGCGGGCCGCTCTGAGCGGGGATGCCGGCGGGGGCCGACCACTGGCCGGCGGGCGGCTGTTCCTTGGACCAGTTCGGTGGGGAGGACTGCCCGGCCGGGTCGGTCGGGTCTGCCTGGGTGGGCTGTTCCTGGGTGCCGCGGGCCGGCTCGTCGGAGGGGGTGGATCCGGGCGAGGCCCAGCCCGGAGAGTTGTTCATCGTCGCTCCTTCTTGCTGCCCGTCCGCCGGGGCGGCGGGTGTCCGGGGTCCGCGGTGGCAGTCATCGTGTCATGGCCACCGGCGTTGTGTACCGGTGCCCGGAGTACGAGGGGACCTTCTGTTCGAGGGGCGATCGGCGGCAGACTGAGTGAATGGGCGATCAGGACGAGGTATCCGAGAAGGGCGCCGGGGCGCTCACGATTCCGTCGTTGCGTTGGGAGGAGCCGCCCGAGGGGCCCGTATTGGTCCTGCTTGATCAGACGCGACTGCCGGCGGAGGAGGTCGAGCTGGTCTGCACGGACGTTCCGGCGCTGGTGCAGGCGATCCGGACGCTGGCCGTGCGCGGGGCGCCGCTGCTGGGCATCGCGGGTGCGTATGGCGTCGCGCTGGCCGCGGCACGCGGCTTCGACGTGGAGGAGGCGGCGGAGGCCCTGGCGCAGGCCCGGCCGACCGCCGTCAATCTGGGGTACGGCGTGCGGCGGGCGGCTGCCGCGTACCGCGCGGCGTTCGCCGGGGGCGGGGCTCCGGTCGGCGCGGCCGCGGCGCTTGCCGAGGCGCGGGCCGTGCACGCCGAGGACATCGAGGCCAGCACCCGGATGGCGCAGCACGGTCTCGCGCTGCTGGGCGAGCTGCTGCCGGGCGGCGGTCACCGCATCCTCACGCACTGCAATACGGGCGCCCTGGTGTCCGGCGGCGAGGGCACCGCCCTGGCGGTGGCGCTGGCGGCGCACCGGTCCGGTGAGTTGCGCAGGCTGTGGGTGGACGAGACGCGGCCGCTGTTGCAGGGCGCGCGGCTGACCGCCTACGAAGCGGCGCGGACGGGTATGGCGTACACGGTGCTCTCGGACGGTGCGGCAGGTTCGCTCTTTGCCGGGGGTGAGGTGGATGCGGTGCTGATCGGCGCGGACCGGATCGCGGCGGACGGGTCGGTGGCCAACAAGGTCGGCAGCTATCCGCTGGCGGTGCTGGCGCGGTACCACCACGTTCCGTTCGTGGTGGTGGCACCGACCAGCACGGTGGATCTGGAGACCGAGGAGGGGGCGGATATCGAGGTGGAGCAGCGTCCGGGCCAGGAAGTGACGGAGTTCTCGTTGCCGTTTGTTCAGGGGCCCGGGGCGGAGTCGGGCGCCGGCATACCGGTGGCGCCGCTGGGCGCACAGGCCTACAACCCGGCCTTCGACGTCACTCCGCCGGAGCTGGTGACGGCGATCGTCACGGAGGCGGGAGTGGTGTCTCCGGTGACCCGGGACGGGCTGGCAGAGGTGTGTTCCACGTCACGATGGAGTAAGTCACGATCAGGTAATGGGATGATGGCCGAATGAAGGGACGCGTCCTGGTCGTCGACGACGACACCGCACTGGCAGAGATGCTCGGCATCGTGCTGCGCGGCGAAGGTTTTGAGCCGTCGTTCGTGTCGGACGGTGACAAGGCCCTTGCGGCCTTCCGTGAGGCCAAGCCCGATCTTGTGCTGCTGGACCTGATGCTGCCCGGACGGGACGGTATCGAGGTCTGCCGGCTGATCCGGGCCGAGTCCGGGGTACCGATCGTCATGCTGACCGCCAAGAGCGACACGGTGGATGTGGTGGTCGGGCTCGAGTCGGGCGCGGACGACTACATCGTCAAGCCGTTCAAGCCCAAGGAACTGGTGGCCCGAATCCGGGCGCGGCTGCGGCGTTCGGAGGAGCCCACGCCTGAGCAGCTGGCGATCGGTGACCTGGTCATCGATGTGGCCGGCCACTCGGTGAAGCGGGACGGGCAGTCGATCGCGCTGACCCCGCTGGAGTTCGATCTGCTGGTGGCGCTGGCACGTAAGCCGTGGCAGGTGTTCACACGTGAGGTGCTGCTCGAGCAGGTCTGGGGCTATCGGCACGCCGCCGACACCCGGCTGGTCAATGTCCATGTGCAGCGGCTGCGCTCCAAGGTCGAGAAGGACCCGGAGCGGCCGGAGATCGTGGTGACCGTGCGCGGGGTCGGCTACAAGGCCGGGCCCAGCTGAGATGACCCGGGACGGTTCGACCCCGGAGGGAAAGCGGGGGCGCACCGTCGACCCGGCGGGTGATATGTCCTTTTCGGGCAGGTTGTCGGCCTGGCTGTTGCGCGGTGGGCAGTTGCTGCCCGACGGCGCGGTGAGCGGGCCGGTCCACCCCCTGCTGCGGCTCTTCAGCCGCTGGGTGCGGCGGCCGCTGCTGCCCGCCCTGCGGCTGTGGCGCCGCAATATCCAGCTGCGCGTGGTGGCGACCACCCTGCTGATGTCGCTCGCCGTGGTGCTGCTGCTCGGTGTCGTGGTCGTCGGGCAGGTTCGTAACGGCCTGCTCACGGCCAAGGCCCAGGCCGCGCAGAGTCAGGCCGCGGGCGGCTTCAGCGTCGCCCAGAAGATGGCGGACGGCGCCGACGACACCCGGCCCGACGAGGGCGCCCGCACCGGAAACCGCGGCACCCAGGACTCCGCGACCTGGCTGACCGGCCTGGTCGAACAGCTCGCCAGTGGTGGCCAGGGCGTCTTCTCCGTAGTAGCGCTCAGCTCCGACTCCGACGAACCGTTCGGCGACTCCAGTCCCGGCACCCGCGGGCCGCGCGCCTCCGGGGATGTCGACCCCGAGCGGAGCGTGCCCGCCGACCTGCGGCGGAAGCTCGACACCAAGGCCGGGACGTTCCGCCAGTACACCCAGATCAAGCGCATCGGGTCGGACGACAGCCTGTCGGCGCTCATCATCGGCAAGCGGCTCAACGACGCGAACAGCAATCAGTACCAGCTCTACTACCTCTTCCCGTTCACCCAGGAAGAGGAGTCGCTCAAGCTCGTGACGGGGACCCTCGCGACCGCCGGGGTGTTCGTCGTGATCCTACTCGGCGCGATCGCCTGGCTGGTGGTGCGGCAGGTCGTCACGCCCGTACGCATGGCCGCCGGGATCTCCGAGCGGCTGGCCGCCGGCCTGCTCCAGGAACGGATGAAGGTCACCGGCGAGGACGACATCGCCCGGCTCGGTGAGTCCTTCAACAAGATGGCGCAGAACCTCCAGGTCAAGATCCAGCAGCTGGAGGAGCTGTCCCGGATGCAGCGCCGCTTCGTCTCCGATGTCTCGCACGAGCTGCGGACGCCGCTGACGACCGTACGGATGGCCGCAGACGTCATCCATGACGCGCGGGACGAGTTCGATCCCGCCACCGCACGCTCCGCCGAGCTGCTGTGGGGCCAGCTCGACCGCTTCGAATCGCTGCTCGCGGAGCTGCTGGAGATCAGCCGCTTCGACGCCGGCGCGGCCGCGCTGGAGGCCGAGCCGGTCGACCTGCGCGATGTGGTGCACCGCGTCATCGAGGGCGCCGAGCCGCTCGCCGAGCGCAAGGGCACCCGCATCGTGGTGCGCGGCGCCGAGCAGCCCGTCATCGCGGAGGCCGACCCCCGACGGGTGGAGCGGGTGCTGCGCAATCTCGTCGTCAACGCCGTCGAGCACGGCGAGGGCCGCGATGTGGTCGTCCGGCTGGCGTCCGCGGGCGGCAAGAGCGGCGGCGCGGTGGCGGTCGCGGTGCGTGACTACGGCGTCGGCCTCAAGCCCGGCGAGGCCACCCGGGTCTTCAACCGTTTCTGGCGCGCGGACCCGGCCCGGGCCCGTACGACCGGCGGCACCGGACTCGGCCTGTCCATCGCCGTCGAGGACGCCCGGCTGCACGGCGGCTGGCTTCAGGCCTGGGGCGAGCCGGGCGGTGGCTCGCAGTTCCGGCTGACGCTGCCGCGTACGGCCGGTGAGACGCTGCGCGGGTCCCCGATCCCCCTGGAGCCGGAGGACTCGCGGCGCCACCGCGGACTGGACGAGACCGGGCAGCCGCGTGCCGGGGCGGGCCGCAAGGCGTCCACGATCCCGGTGCAGACACGCGCCGCGCAGACAGGTGACGCGGCCTCCGCCGTACCGGAGCCGAAGGTGGCCCGCCCTGAGGCCGACCCCACCGCGCTGCCCGGCAGTGGTGCCCGTGTGGTGCCGCAGACCGGGGGCGTACGGAGCGGAGCGGCGGCGCGTGGCGACAGCGCGCGCACCGACGAGCCGGACCGCGGGAGCGGGGCCGAGCAGGAAGCCGGACAGAGCGTGGAGCGGGAAGGCGGGCTGCGTGGACACTGAGCGCGGAGGCGAGCGCGGGGAGGGGACCGGGTCCCGCCCCCGTGCGCGCAGGGGAGCCCGGCAGGCGGGGAAGTTTCTGCTGCTCGGCTGTGCGGCGGTGCTGCTGGCCGGCTGCGCGTCGATGCCGGACGGCGGGGAGGTCACCTCGGTCGACCAGTCGCCGCGCTCCGAAGGGGAGTCGCAGGTACGGGTCTACGGCGTGCCCCCGCAGGACGGTGCCCAGCCCACCAACATCGTGCGCAGCTTCCTCGACGCGACCACCAGCGACGAGGCGGATTTCCGTACGGCCACCCAGTATCTGGCCAAGTCGGCGAAGCGGACCTGGCGGCCGTTCCAGGCCACCAATGTGCTCCAGGAGCGTCCGAAGGCCGAGCCGAAGACGCAGCCCAACCGCGAGGACGCCAACGGCTACACGGTCACGCTCTCCGGCAGCCAGGTGGCGACGGTGGACGACAGCCACGCCTACACCCCGGAGGAGAAGCCGTACCGCCGGACGATCCACCTCATCAAGGAGGGCGGCCAGTGGCGGATCGACCGGCTGCCCAACGGGCTGGTGCTCGGGCTGTCCGACTTCCAGCGCATCTACCGCTCGGTCAACAAGTACTACTTCGCGTCCTACCACTCGGAGTCGCAGGAGCCGAAGGCGAACCGGAACGCGCTCGTCGCGGACCCGGTCTATCTGCGGCAGCGGATAAAGCCGATCACGGCCAGTGTGGAGGCGCTGCTGTCCGGGCCCACCAACTGGCTGAATCAGGTGACGACTTCGGCGTTCCCGTCCGGCACCCGGCTCGCCGCAAGTGATCTGGCGCTGGACGACTCCAACGCACTGCGGGTCAAGCTCAGCAAGCAGGCGGTGAGCACGGACACCGCCCAGTGCAAGCGGATGGCGGCTCAGCTCTTCTTCACCGTCCAGGACATGACGCGGGCTTCGAACGTCAGCGAGGTGGAGCTCCAGGACAACAGCGGCAACTCGCTGTGTGAGCTGTCCCAGGAGCAGGCCGAGCGCGACTTCTCCCCGTCCCCGGGCACCGGGCGCGCCGCCAGGGAGTACTTCATCGACGCCGACCACAAGGTCGTCGCCATGTCGGACTCCGCGACCGAACCGACGCCGGTGCGCGGACCGTTCGGAACGGGCCACACCCCGCTGCGTTCGATCGCCATCTCGCGCGGTGAGGACACCGCGGCCGGGGTGTCGAGCGACGGCCGGTCGCTGTATGTGGCCGGCATGGAGGACGAGGTCAAACGCGGTGAGCCGCTGCTGACCAGCTCCGGCCCGGTCAAGGGCGCCGACGGCGGGCTGACCGCGCCGAGCTGGGACGGGCTGGGCGATCTGTGGATCGCGGACGGCACTGCGCACGGTTCGCGGCTGCTGCGGATGCGCGAGGGCAAGGGCGACCCCGAAGAGGTGGCGGTGCCCGGCCTCGGCGGACGGCGGATCAAGGCGATCAAGGTGGCCGCGGACGGGATCCGGATCGCGCTCCTGGTGGAGGACAAGGGGCGTACGACGCTCCAGCTCGGCCGGGTGGAGCGGGGCGGAAGTTCGGCGCATCCGGAGCTGTCGGTGCAGGAACTGCGGCCGATCGCGCCCCAGTTGGAGGACGTGGTGGCCGCGTCCTGGGCGGGCGGCAGCCGGCTGGTGGTGGTCGGACGGGAGTCCGGCGGGGTGCAGCAGATGCAGTTCATGGAGACCGACGGTTCGGCGTCGAACGCGGAGACGCTGCCCGGCGTCAACGGTGTCAAGTCGGTGGCCGCCTCGGAGGACAAGACCAGGCCGCTGATCGCCGACGCCACGGAGGGCATCGTGCGGCTGCCGCCGGACGCGAACTGGAAGACCGTGGCGAAGGATGGGACGGCGCCGGTCTATCCCGGGTGACGCGGAGGGCGCGGGCGTCGCTGCTACGCCTACGAGGTGAGCGCGGGGCCGGGGAGCGTGGCAGGCCCGACCTGCCGTGATGCCCCCGTGCGCGGCTGATCCACAGGTCCGTGGCCGCGGTTGTCCACAGGGGTGGTGGCCGGGCGGGAACGGCGGGACAGTGGAGTCATGCAGGGGGTGTGGCGCGAACTGGCCGGTCTCGTGCTGCCGGTCGACTGTGCGGGGTGTGGCCGGCCGCGTACGGAACTGTGTGCCGAATGCCGTCGGGTGCTGGCGCGGGACGGGCGCGGGGCACGGCGGGTGCGACCGTGGCCGGAACCCGTGGGACTGCCCCGGGTGTGGGCGGGGACGCCGTATGCCGACGAGGCACGGGCGGTGCTGCTGGCCCACAAGGAGCGCGGTGCCCTGCGGCTGGCCGGCCCGCTGGGGGCGGTGCTGGCCGGGGCCGTGCGGGGGCTGCGGGCCGGCGGCGGGCCGCTGCTGCTGGTGCCCGTGCCGTCGGCACGAAGATCGGTGGCGGGGCGTGGGCACGATCCGGTGCGCAGGATCGCGCTGGCGGCGGCCGGGGAGCTGCGGCGGGCGGGACGGGGTGCCCGGGTGCTGGCGGTGCTGCGGCAGCGCCGTGCGGTGGCCGACCAGGCGGGGCTGAGCGCCCGGCAGCGGCTGGCGAACGTCGCCGGTGCACTGGAGGTGCGGGCCGGGGCGGGGAGGCTGCTGACGGCGCAGCCAGCGGTGCTGGTGGACGACCTGGTGACGACGGGGGCCACGCTCGCCGAGGCGGCGCGGGCGGTCACGGCGGCCGGCGGACGGGTGGCCGGTGCCGCGGTGGTGGCGGCGCCGAGCAGTGCTTTCGAGTTCAACGGCGCGCGAAGCGAGGTATTACCACGTCGCATCTAGCCGAGGAGGAAAAGTCACCCAAATGGAGCCGACGGCTCCGAGGGGGTGCCGACATCCGTCCGGGAGAGCTATGTTCGGTTGTGAGGACTTGGCGAGTGCTTTGCCTCGAATGTCGCGATCAATGCGTTCAGGGGCGTTTTCGGCGACCCTGAAAACGGGGGAATGGAGAGCTTGTCGCCGGGGGAGGAGGAGGTGAAAGTCGCCAAGTCCGAGGCTTCGGCAACCACCGGAGCCTGGTGCAAGAAGGAATTGCTCCGCTTGAAGAGCGGAGCGATCCGGGAACGGAGTTCTGCGTGGACATCGTCGTCAAGGGCCGCAAGACCGAGGTGCCCGAGCGGTTCCGCAAGCACGTGGCCGAGAAGCTGAAGCTGGACAAAGTCCAGAAGCTCGACGCCAAGGTGATCAGCCTGGACGTCGAGGTGTCCAAGGAGCCCAACCCGCGGCAGGCCGACCGTTCCGACCGAGTGGAGATCACCCTCCGCTCCCGTGGCCCGGTGGTCCGGGCCGAGGCGGCCGCAGCCGACCCGTACGCCGCGCTGGATCTGGCAACCGCCAAGCTCGAGGCGCGTCTGCGGAAGCAGCACGACAAGCGCTACTCGCGTCGCGGCAACGGCCGCATCCCGGCGAGTGAAGTCGCGGTCACCGTGCCCGACGCCGCAAGTCTGAACACCAACGGCGAACTCGCCGCCGAGGCCGAGCAGAAGGTGCCGACCACCAGGATGGGGTCGATCGACGTCCAGGGTGAAGGGCCCCTGATCGTCCGCGAGAAGACCCACTCGGCCGCGCCGATGCATCTCGACCAGGCGCTCAACGAGATGGAGTTGGTCGGACACGACTTCTACCTCTTCGTCGACGCCGACACCAAGCTGCCGAGCGTCGTCTACCGGCGGCACGCATACGACTACGGAGTCATCCACTTGAACCCCGACTTGTTCGGGGAGGAGGAGCCCGGCGGCGCAGGCGGCGCGCTGGGCGGCTGAACCCCACCCGCTCGGTGCCCCCGGCGTACGCCGGGGGCACCATCGTGCCCGGAGAGAGCAGGAGTTGAAGCCGTATAGTGTTTGTGCCGGTCAGGGAGTATGGGGACGCGAAACGGCGACGAGCCGGGGAGACAGTCGTATGGCATTGATCGGGCCGGCCGCAGGGGGCTGCTGTCAACCAGCCTTATTCCAAGCTCCGGCCTCTCGGCCGAGTAGTTGACGGGGAGGATCAATGGGGGACAGTTTCGGGCCCGTGCGCGACGACGCGGATGATGACCACCGTGGTGCCGGGGGCGATGACGGGGCCGGCCGGGCCGTGAGCGTGCCGCGCAAGGAGCCGATCCGGGTCCTGGTCGTGGATGATCACGCACTCTTCCGGCGGGGCCTGGAGATCGTGCTGGCCCAGGAGGAGGACATCCAGGTCGTCGGCGAGGCGGGGGACGGCGCGGAGGCGGTCGACAAGGCCGCGGATCTGCTGCCCGACATCGTGCTGATGGACGTCCGGATGCCCAAGCGCGGCGGCATCGAGGCCTGCACCTCCATCAAGGAAGTGGCCCCCAGCGCCAAGATCATCATGCTCACGATCAGTGACGAAGAGGCCGATCTCTACGACGCGATCAAGGCCGGCGCCACCGGTTACCTCCTCAAGGAGATCTCCACCGACGAGGTGGCGACCGCGATCCGCGCCGTGGCGGACGGGCAGTCGCAGATCAGCCCGTCGATGGCGTCCAAGCTCCTGACGGAGTTCAAGTCGATGATCCAGCGTACGGACGAGCGCAGGCTGGTGCCCGCGCCCCGGCTCACCGACCGTGAGCTGGAGGTCCTCAAGCTGGTCGCCACGGGCATGAACAACCGCGATATCGCCAAGGAACTCTTCATCTCCGAGAACACGGTGAAGAACCACGTCCGCAACATCCTGGAGAAGCTTCAGCTGCACTCCCGGATGGAGGCGGTGGTCTACGCGATGCGGGAGAAGATCCTCGAGATCCGGTGAGCGGCCGGCCGGGGGCGGTGTGCGCCCCCGGTACCGTCGGTCGGCGGTATCTACTCACTCATGTGGGTGAGTTCTGCGCGCAGGGCGGCGGCCAGCTTCCCGTCGTCGCAGCGGTCGACGCGTACGGAGTCGCAGCCGACCCAGTCCGCGGCCTCCCGGAGGGCCCGGGCCATCGGGGCGACCGCCTTGGGGCCCTGCATCGAGACCTGGCGGGCCACGAGCGTGGTGCCCTCGCGGGCCGGATCCACCCGGCCCACCAGCCGGCCGCCCGCCAGCAGGGGCATCGCGAAATAGCCGTGTATCCGCCGGGGGCGCGGGACGTACGCCTCCAGGCGGTGGGTGAATCCGAAGATCCGTTCCGTGCGCGGCCGGTCCCAGATCAGGGAGTCGAAGGGCGAGAGCAGGGTCGTGCGGTGCCGGCCGCGGGGCGGGGCGGCCAGTGCGGCGGGGTCGGCCCAGGCGGGCTTGCCCCAGCCCTCGACGTCGACCGGGACCAGCCCGGAGTCCGCGACGACGGCATCGACCTGCTCGGCCTTGAGGCGGTGGTAGTCCGCCAGGTCGGCGCGGGTGGCGACGCCCATGGCGGCCCCGGCCTGGGCGACCAGGCGGCGGAGGCACTCGGTGTCGTCCAGATCGTCGTGGAGCAGCGCCTCCGGGACGGCGCGCTCGGCGAGGTCGTAGACCCGCTTCCAGGCGCGGCGTTCCGTACAGACCACCTGGCCGGTGTCGAGCAGCCACTCCACCGCGATCTTGGTCTCGGACCAGTCCCACCACTCCCCGCCGTTCCGCCCGCCGCCCAGCTCCGAGGTGGTCAGCGGGCCGTCGGCCGTCAGACGGTCCAGGACCGCGGCACAGGAGCGGTCGGAGTCCTCCATGATGTGCCAGCGGTGGCCCTTGGCCCGCCGGGCGCGGCGGCGGAAGGCGAAGTGCGGCCACTCCTCGATGGGCAGGATGCAGGCGGCGTGCGACCAGTACTCGAAGCTGTGGGGTCGTGGCGCAGGAGCGTCAGAAGGAGCCGTGCCCCAGTAGGCGGCCTCGACGGCGGGGCGGCCTACGGCGCCGAGCCGGGCGTACGGCACCAGCTCATGGGAGCGGGCCAGCACCGAGATCGTGTCGAGCTGCACCGCGCCCAGATGCCGCAGCACCCCGCGCACCCCCGCCCGGCGGTCCGGGGCACCGAGCAGACCCTGGGCCCGCAGCGCCATACGCCGGGCGTCGTCGCGGGAGAGGGCGGTCACGGGCGGGGGCTGAGGAGCTCGCTGCGTCACGACGGTCATGCGGGAAAGCGTAGGGGCGCGCACTGACAACGGCCCCTGACCTGCAAGGACTGGTGGTGATGGCGGTGGCCTGGCCCGGCCGGTGGGGGCGCGGCGGGGTGCGGAGGGCCTCGTGCGGCCCGTGCCCGGACGGTGCTCAGCCGGGGTACGGCAGATACGGCGTCGTGTCCCGGACAGCCGGACCCCGGGAGCCGGACGGGCCGGGCTCCCCGGCCAGGTCGGCCAGGTCGGCCAGGTCGGACGGGAGCAGGGAGCCGATCCAGACGTCCCGGCGGGTGCCACCGCGCACCAGATGGGCGCGCAGGGTGCCCTCCATATGGAAGCCGAGTCTGCGGGCCACCGCCCGGGAGCCTTCGTTGCCGGCCTCCGCGTGCCACTCCAGGCGCTCCACCCCCAGTTCGCGGAAGGCCCAGCGCAGCACCGCGCGGCCCGCCTCGACGGTGCAGCCCCGGCCGCGGTGCTCCTTGGCGGTCCAGTAGCCCAGCTCGGCCTGCCGTTCGGGGGTGTGGAGCCGGTCCAGGCGTACCAGGCCCATCGCGCCCACCAGGGAGCCGTCCGCCCGGGAGACCACGGCGAAGTCGTAGGTGGTGTCGTCGCGCCAGCCCTCGGGCGCGATCGTGCCGACGAACTGCTCCGCGTCCGCTACCCCATAGGGTGAGGGGACGCTCGTCCAGCGCGGAATGTCGGGTTCCTGGCACGCGGCGTGCACCGCCGGCGCGTCGGAGGGTTCGAAAGGGCGCAGCACGAGGCGCTCGGTGGTGAGGGTGACGGGCTCCATGACGTGAGTCTGCAAGCTCGCCGAAAGCATGGCGACGGGTTTTCGGCGTGATTCCGGCACCCGTCCGGCACCTTCTCGCGGCGTCGTGCGTTCACGTGAGGAGGGGACAGCGGGGTTCGCTGCGGCGTACCTCCCGGCCCGGCGGCGTCCTCCTTTACGATGGCCGTTGCGGCGGGGCCTGCCCCCTTGGAAAAATGCCGCGCCCGCGCACTCGACCGTGCAGGCCCGACCGGCAAGGAGACCAGCCCAAGTGTCCGTCTTGACGAAGATCATGCGTGCAGGCGAAGGAAAGATCCTGCGCAAACTGCACCGCATCGCGGGCCAGGTCAACTCCATCGAGGAGGACTTCGCGGCGCTCTCCGACGCGGAGCTGCGCGCCCTTACGGATGAGTACAAGGAGCGCTTGGCGGACGGCGAGAGCCTCGACGATCTGCTGCCCGAGGCGTTCGCCACGGTCCGAGAGGCCGCCCGGCGGGTACTCGGCCAGCGTCCCTACGACGTCCAGCTGATGGGTGGCGCGGCCCTCCACATGGGGTACGTCGCCGAGATGAAGACCGGTGAGGGCAAGACCCTGGTCGGCACCCTTCCGACGTATCTCAACGCGCTGTCCGGCAAGGGCGTCCACCTGATCACGGTGAACGACTACCTGGCCGAGCGCGACTCGGAGATGATGGGCCGGATCCACAAATTCCTGGGCCTGACGGTAGGTTGCATCCTCGCCGACATGACGCCGGCCCAGCGCCGCGAGCAGTACAACTGTGACATCACCTACGGCACGAACAACGAGTTCGGCTTCGACTATCTGCGCGACAACATGGCCTGGTCGCAGGACGAACTCGTCCAGCGGGGCCACAACTTCGCGGTGGTCGACGAGGTCGACTCGATCCTCGTCGACGAGGCCCGTACGCCGCTGATCATCTCCGGCCCCGCCGACTCCGCCACCAAGTGGTACGGCGACTTCGCCAAGTTGGTGAAGCGCCTGAAGCGGGGCGAGGCCGCCAACCCGCAGCGCGGCATCGAGGAGACCGGCGACTACGACGTCGACGAGAAGAAGCGCACCGTCGGCATCCATGAGTCCGGTGTCAGCAAGGTCGAGGACTGGCTCGGTATCGACAACCTGTACGAGTCGGTGAACACCCCGCTCGTCGGTTACCTCAACAACGCGATCAAGGCCAAGGAGCTCTTCAAGAACGACAAGGACTACGTCGTCATCGACGGCGAAGTCATGATCGTCGACGAGCACACCGGCCGTATCCTCGCCGGCCGCCGCTACAACGAGGGCATGCACCAGGCCATCGAGGCGAAGGAAGGGGTGGAGATCAAGGACGAGAACCAGACGCTCGCCACGATCACCCTCCAGAACTTCTTCCGTCTCTACGACAAGCTCTCCGGCATGACCGGTACGGCCATGACCGAGGCCGCCGAGTTCCACCAGATCTACAAGCTCGGTGTCGTCCCGATCCCGACCAACCGCCCGATGGTCCGGATGGACCAGGCGGACCTGATCTACCGCACCGAGACCGCGAAGTTCGACGCGGTCGTCGAGGACATCGTCGAGAAGCACGGGAAGGGCCAGCCGATCCTGGTCGGCACCACCTCGGTCGAGAAGTCCGAGTACCTCTCCCAGCAGCTCAACAAGCGCGGTGTCGCCCATGAGGTGCTCAACGCCAAGCAGCACGACCGTGAGGCGCCGATCATCGCGCAGGCCGGCCGCAAGGGCGCGGTGACGGTCGCCACGAACATGGCCGGCCGTGGTACGGACATCAAGCTCGGCGGCAACCCCGACGACCTGGCCGAGGCGGAGCTGCGCCAGCGCGGTCTGGACCCGGTCGAGCACGTCGAGGAGTGGGCGGCCGCGCTGCCCGCTGCCCTGGAGCGTGCCGAGGCCGCGGTCAAGGCGGAGTTCGAGGAGGTCAAGGAGCTCGGCGGGCTCTACGTCCTGGGCACTGAGCGGCATGAGTCGCGGCGGATCGACAACCAGCTGCGAGGCCGTTCCGGCCGTCAGGGTGACCCCGGCGAGTCGCGGTTCTACCTGTCCCTGGGCGACGACCTGATGCGGCTGTTCAAGGCGCAGATGGTCGAGCGGGTCATGGCGATGGCCAACGTCCCCGACGACGTGCCGATCGAGAACAAGATGGTGACCCGGGCGATCGCCTCCGCCCAGTCGCAGGTCGAGCAGCAGAACTTCGAGACGCGGAAGAACGTCCTGAAGTACGACGAGGTGCTCAACCGCCAGCGTGAGGTCATCTACGGCGAGCGCCGCCGCGTCCTGGAGGGCGAGGACCTGCAGGAGCAGGTCACGCACTTCATGGACGACACGATCGACGCCTACATCCACGCGGAGACCGTCGAGGGCTTCGCCGAGGAGTGGGACCTGGACCGCCTGTGGGGCGCGTTCAAGCAGCTCTACCCGGTCAAGGTGACCATCGAGGAGCTGGAGGAGGAGGCCGGCGACCGCGCGGGCATCACCGCCGAGTTCATCGCCGAGGCCGTCAAGGACGACATCCACGAGCAGTACGCCGCCCGTGAGGAGCAGCTCGGCTCGGATGTGATGCGGGAGCTGGAGCGCCGGGTCGTGCTGTCCGTCCTGGACCGCAAGTGGCGTGAGCACCTCTACGAGATGGACTACCTCCAGGAGGGCATCGGCCTGCGGGCGATGGCCCAGAAGGACCCGCTGGTCGAGTACCAGCGCGAGGGCTTCGACATGTTCACCGCGATGATGGAGGGCATCAAGGAGGAGTCCGTCGGCTACCTGTTCAACCTGGAGGTCCAGGTCGAGCAGCAGGTCGAGGAGGTCCCGGTGCAGGAAGCGGTGGAGCCGACCTCGCTGGACAAGGGTGTGCAGGAGGCCGTGCCGGCCGCCGCGGGACGCCCGGAGATCCACGCCAAGGGCCTGGAGGCGCCGCAGCGTCCGGACCGGCTGCACTTCACCGCGCCCAAGGTGGACGGTGACGGCAGCGTCATCGAGGGCGACTTCATCAGCGACGAGGAGGCGGGCCCGGCCCGTTCCGAGGCGGACGGTCTGACCCGCGCCGAGCGGCGCAAGGCCCAGAAGAGCGCCGGGCGCCGCCGCAAGAAGTAGCAGAGCGCTGACGCGGCTCGGGCACGGGGTGCCCGGGTCGCGGCGCGGAGGGCGCCCCGGCCGGAGGACGGCCGGGGCGCCCTTCTGTGTGCCGGTCATGAGGCCGCATACCGGAGGGCCGGGGCCGGGCCGATGTCGAGGGCGGCGCACCGCCAGCGGGAGTCGGTGCCCAGCTCCAGCCGGAAGGCCAGCGCCCGCAGCCGTTCGCCCGCCGCGATCCTGGCGAAGGCTTCGATGACCCCGCGGCGCGGCCGGCACAGCCCGCAGTCGCGCACCGTGGGGGCCGGGCCGCGCCGCCCGGGACCCGTGGCAGGCCGCAGCGGCGCCTGCGGGGCGAGCTCCGCCAGCCGGTCGTAGGCGGCGGGCAGCGCATGCCCCAGCAGGGCGTGTACGGGGCGCTGCCCGCTGAGCGCGAGCACCAGCTGCTGGGCGAACCAGTGGTGCGGCCGGCTCTCGTGGGCCCGTTGCCGGGCGCCGGCGGTCGGCAGGGGGGCACCGGCCGCGTCGACGGGGGTGCCGGTGCGGATCCGGCGGCTCTCGGCGGCGGCCGCCGCGGCGGAGGGATGGGCGAGGCGTGGCGTGGTCCGGGTGGGGCCACGGCCGGCGGCGCCGGGGCCCCGGCCGCCCGAGCCGCCTCGGCCGGCGGGGCCGGCGGGGCCGCTCCGGCCGGACGATCCGGGGCCGCGCCCGGACGCCCCCGGGCCGCTGCCGGCCGGGCCGAGGGGGCGGCGGTCGGCGGGGGACCGTCGCGGCCGGGGAACGGCCGTGCGCGTGCCCGGGGCGACGGCGGGACGGGTGCGCGGGCCCGGGCCGTCCGTGGTGCCGTCGGGTGCCGGGGGCGCGGTGGACCGGGTGATGCGCCCCGCGGCGGTAGCGGCGGTGGCTGTGGACGTGGTGGGTGCCGAAGTGTGGTCGGTGCCGGTCATGCTGGTGATCGCCCCCGTGGTGCCGGGCCCGTGAATTACTGGGCGGTAGCTTTTTGTGGTGGGGATCTTCTATCGGCGGGGCCGGGACGGCAGCAAGGCGCCGGCGGGCCGCAATCAGGGGTGCGCAGAGTTCACCCGTCCGTGGCGCGGGCCCGGGATCAAGCCGTGGGAGCGGGGCGGTGGAGGGGCCCCGGGCGGGCGGCGCGGGGGGCGCGGGGGCGCCACGATGGGGGACGCACGCCCGTATGCTGGCGGGACAATCTTCGGAGTCGAGTGAATCGAGCGGAAGCGGCTGCCATGCGCGTCTATGTCCCCCTGACCCTTTCCGGTCTCGCAGAGGCGCACAAGAACGGTGAGCTGGGCCCCGGCCCCCTCGACGCGTACGCCGTCACCCCGGCGCTGCGCGAGTGGTACGTCTCGGACGACATCGAGGAACTGGAGTACGCGGCGCTCGGCCGCGCCGCCCAGGCGTCGCTGCGGCTGCTCGCCGGGCACCCCGAGGCCGCGCGCCGGCGGGTCGTGGTGGCCGTGGATGTGCCCGACGGCGCCGCGGTGGCCGACCCGGACCACGGGCTCGACCCGTCGGCGCTGGGCGAGGTGCGGGTCGCCGGGCCGGTGCCGCTGTCGAAGGCCGCGGCGGTGCATGTGGACGCCGACGACGCGGAGGCGGACATCGCGGCGGCCGCGGCGGCGCTCGGCGCGGCGGACCAGGGCGATGACGACGCCCGGTTCACGGTGGACGGTGCCGAGGACCACGACCTGATGTGGTTCGGGGTGCAGGAGATCCCGCAGCTGCTCGGCTGAACGGCGGGACGCGGGCCGGTCCGGACGCGTTGTCGGTGGGTGCGGGTACGTTTTCTTCATGGGGAAGCGCACCGGCACCGATCTGGGGGACCGCATGGGGAAGCACGCCACGCACATCGTCTGGGACTGGAACGGCACGCTGTTCCATGACATCGACGCCGTCATCGGCGCGACGAACTCGGCCTTCGCGGAGATCGGGCTGGAGCCGATCACGCTGGAGACGTACCGGGAGCTGTACTGCGTGCCCGTGCCGCGGTTCTACGAGCGGCTGATGGGGCGGCTGCCGACGGACGCGGAGTGGCTGGTGATGGACGAGGCGTTCCACCGCCACTACAGCACGCACCGGCTGGGCTGTGAGCTCGCCGAGGGGGTGCATGCGCTGCTGGAGGGGTGGCAGTCGGCCGGGCGCAGCCAGTCGATCCTCAGCATGTACGGGCACGACGAGCTGATACCGATCGTCCGCGACTTCGGGATCGCGTCGCGGTTCGTGCGGGTGCAGGGCCGGACCGGGCCGTCCGGGGGCACCAAGAGCGCGCACATGGTGCGGCATCTGGCGGCGATGGAGAGCGTCGACCCGGGCCGTACGGTCGTGATCGGTGACGCCGTGGACGATGCGGTGGCGGCGCAGGACGCGGGTGCGTATGCGGTGCTCTACACGGGCGGCTCGCACAGCCGCGGGAGCCTGGAGACCGCCGGGGTGCCGGTGGTGGACACGCTCGCCGAGGCGGTCGGGCTGGCGGGAGAGATCGTCCTCTAGGGCGAGAGACGCCCCGGGCCGTCGTGTGTCTCCTGGCACGGCTTTCCCACACACCGGTCGTCCGGTGGTCCGCCGGGCATCCGGGCGCTGTGACGGCACGCACACCGCACCCCGGCGTTTCCTTGTCCAGAAGGTCTAAGTTCGGGCCGCGGATTTGTTCCCCCAAGGCCCATGACGGCACCCCTGTGGGGAGCGATAGCCTTGCACCGTGATCAGCGCGATAACCCGCGGGGGCATCGAGGCCCCTGCCGTGCGCCCGGGGCACCACCGTGACCGGGCGGTCGCTGGTCTTTGCGGCCATCCACCCATGTCGGCATCGTCAAAGATTGCCGATATCGGCACGGCCTTCTCTCCACGCGGCATAGCGTCGACAGCGACGGGACACCCCACGTCGCGGCGTTGTGCGGCTTCCACCACGTTCTTCCACAACGTCACGCAACGGCGCGCGACAGGAGCCAGAGGACATGCAGAACAAGCTGGATGAAGCCAAAACCGAGCTGCTCGCCAGGGCCGCCCGGGTCGTTGAAAGCAGCCAGGCCGGGGGGAAGCACCCCGGACGCGGCCTCGACCCGGACACCCTTTCGGGATACCTCCAGCGTTACTACCTGCACACCGCCCCCGAGGACCTCACCGACCGTGACCCGGTGGATGTCGTCGGCGCCGCGCTCTCGCACTACCGCCTCGCGGAAATGCGCCCCCAGGGCACCGCGAACGTCCGGGTGCACACCCCGACCGTCGAGGAGAACGGCTGGACGTGCAGCCACTCCGTCGTCGAGGTCGTCACCGACGACATGCCGTTCCTGGTCGACTCGGTCACCAATGAGCTCTCCCGGCAGGGCCGCGGCATCCATGTCGTGATCCACCCGCAGGTGATCGTCCGCCGTGATGTGACCGGCAAGCTCATCGAGGTCTTCGACTCCAACTGCGACGCCCACGGCAAGACCGGCAAGGGCAAGGCCACGAAGCTGCCGCACGACGCGGTGACCGAGTCCTGGATCCATGTCGAGATGGACCGCGAGACCGACCGCGAGGACCTCCAGCAGATCACCGCCGATCTGCTGCGGGTGCTGTCCGACGTCCGTGAGGCCGTCGAGGACTGGGAGAAGATGCGGGCCGCCGCAGGCCGCATCGCCGACGAGCTGCCCGCCGAGCCGGTCGCCGACGATCTGGGTGCCCAGGAGATCGAGGAGGCCCAGGAGCTGCTGCGGTGGCTGTCCGCGGACCACTTCACCTTCCTCGGCTACCGCGAGTACGAGCTGACCACCGCGCCCGGTGAGGGCGGCGTCGACGAGGACGTGCTGACCGCCGTGCCCGGCACCGGTCTGGGCATACTGCGCGCCGACCCGACGCACCGCGAGACCGCCGACGGCCACCCCGTCTCGCCGTCCTTCAACCGGCTGCCCGCCGACGCCCGCGCCAAGGCCCGTGAGCACAAGCTGCTCATCCTGACCAAGGCCAACAGCCGCGCCACCGTCCACCGCCCCTCCTACCTCGACTACGTCGGCGTCAAGAAGTTCGACGCCAAGGGCAATGTCGTCGGTGAGCGGCGCTTCCTGGGCCTGTTCTCCTCGGCCGCCTACACCGAGTCCGTGCGCCGGGTGCCGGTCATCCGCCGCAAGGTCGCCGAGGTCCTGGAAGGCGCGGGCTTCAGCGCCGACAGCCACGACGGCCGCGACCTGCTCCAGATCCTGGAGACGTACCCGCGCGACGAGCTGTTCCAGACGCCGGTCGACGAACTGCGGTCCATCGCCACCAGCGTCCTGTACCTGCAAGAGCGCCGCCGGCTGCGGCTCTACCTGCGCCAGGACGAGTACGGCCGCTACTACAGCGCGCTGGTCTACCTCCCGCGCGACCGCTACACCACCGGTGTGCGGCTGCGCCTGATCGACATCCTCAAGGAGGAACTGGGCGGCACCAGCGTCGACTTCACCGCCTGGAACACCGAGTCGATCCTCTCCCGGCTGCACTTCGTCATCCGCGTCGAGCCCGGCGCCCGCCTGTCCGAGCTCACCGACGCCGACGCCGACCGCCTCGAAAGCCGGCTGGTGGAAGCCGCCCGCTCCTGGGCCGACGGCTTCTCCGAGGCGCTGAACGCCGAGGTCGGCGAGGAGCGCGCCGCCGAGCTGCTGCGCCGTTACGGCCATGCCTTCCCCGAGGGGTACAAGGCCGACAACAGCCCGCGCAGCGCCGTCGCCGACGTCCAGCACCTGGAGAAGCTCACCGGTGAGCCCGGCCGCGACTTCTCCGTCAGCCTCTACGAGCCGGTCGACGCGGGCCCCGGCGAGCGCCGCTTCAAGATCTACCGCCGCGGCGAGCCGGTCTCGCTGTCCCGGGTGCTGCCCGGCCTGAACCGCCTGGGCGTCGAGGTCGTCGACGAGCGCCCGCACGAGCTGCGCTGCGCCGACGCCACCGTCGCCTGGGTCTACGACTTCGGGCTGCGGATGCCCGAGCACATCAAGGGCGACGACGCCCGCGAGCGCTTCCAGGACGCGTTCACCGCGGTGTGGACCGGTGCCGCCGAGAGCGACGGCTTCAACACCCTGGTGCTGCGGGCCGGCCTCAACTGGCGCCAGGCGATGGTGCTGCGGGCCTACGCCAAGTACCTGCGGCAGGCCGGCTCCACCTTCAGCCAGACGTACATGGAGGACACCCTCTCCAACAACGTCCACACCACCCGGCTGCTGGTCTCCCTCTTCGAGGCCCGGATGTCCCCCGACCGGCAGCGGGCCGGCACGGAGCTGACCGACGGGCTGCTGGAGGAACTGGACGGCGCGCTCGACCAGGTCGCCTCCCTGGACGAGGACCGGATCCTGCGGTCCTTCCTCACGGTCATCAAGGCCACGCTGCGCACCAACCACTACCAGAAGAACAGCCAGGGCAGCCCGCACAGCTACCTGTCCATGAAGCTGGACCCGCAGGCCATCCCCGACCTGCCCGCGCCCCGCCCGGCGTACGAGATCTGGGTGTACTCCCCGCAGGTCGAGGGCGTCCACCTGCGCTTCGGCAAGGTCGCGCGCGGTGGTCTGCGCTGGTCGGACCGCCGGGAGGACTTCCGTACGGAGATCCTCGGCCTGGTCAAGGCGCAGATGGTCAAGAACACCGTCATCGTGCCGGTCGGCGCGAAGGGCGGCTTCGTCGGCAAGCAGCTGCCGGACCCGTCGCAGGACCGCGATGCCTGGCTCGCCGAGGGCATCGCCTGCTACAAGACCTTCATCTCCGGTCTGCTGGACATCACCGACAACCTGGTCGGCGGTGAGGTCGAGCACCCCAAGGACGTCGTCCGGCACGACGAGGACGACACCTACCTCGTCGTCGCGGCCGACAAGGGCACCGCGACCTTCTCCGACATCGCCAACGAGGTCGCCGAGTCGTACGGCTTCTGGCTGGGCGACGCCTTCGCCTCCGGCGGCAGCGCAGGCTACGACCACAAGGGCATGGGCATCACCGCCCGCGGCGCCTGGGAGTCGGTCAAGCGGCACTTCCGCGAGCTGGGCGTGGACACCCAGTCCGAGGACTTCACCGTCGTCGGCGTCGGCGACATGTCCGGTGACGTCTTCGGCAACGGCATGCTCCTCAGCGAGCACATCCGGCTGGTCGCCGCCTTCGACCACCGGCACATCTTCCTCGACCCGAACCCGGACGCGGCGACCTCCTACGCCGAGCGCCGCCGGCTCTTCGAGCTGCCCCGCTCGTCCTGGGCGGACTACAACACCGAGCTGCTCTCACAGGGCGGCGGCATCCACCCGCGCTCGGCCAAGTCCATCCAGATCAACGCGCAGGTCCGGGCCGCCCTCGGCATCGAGGCCGGGGTGAAGAAGATGACGCCCGCCGATCTGATGCAGGCCATCCTCAAGGCGCCGGTCGACCTGCTGTGGAACGGCGGCATCGGCACGTATGTGAAGTCCTCGGCGGAGTCCAACACCGACGTGGGCGACAAGTCCAACGACGCCATCCGGGTCAACGGCGAGGACCTGCGGGTCAAGGTCGTCGGCGAGGGCGGCAACCTCGGCCTGACCCAGCTGGGCCGGATCGAGTTCGCCACCGCCGGCGGGAAGATCAACACCGATGCGATCGACAACAGCGCCGGTGTGGACACCTCCGACCACGAGGTGAACATCAAGATCCTGCTCAACTCCGTGGTCGGGGACGGCGACATGACGGTCAAGCAGCGCAACAAGCTGCTGGCCGAGATGACCGACGAGGTCGGCGCGCTGGTGCTGCGCAACAACTACGCGCAGAACACCGCACTGGCGCTGGCCCTCGCCCAGTCCTCCAGCATGCTCAACGCCCAGCAGCGCTTCATGCGCCGCCTGGTGCGCGACGGCGATCTCGACCGGGCGCTGGAGTTCCTGCCCACCGACCGGCAGATCCGTGAGCGGCTGAACGCCGGCCGCGGGCTGACCCAGCCCGAGACCGCGGTGCTCCTCGCGTACACCAAGATCACGGTCTCCGAGGCGCTGATCCAGACCGGGCTGCCGGACGACGCCTACCTCCAGCGGCTGCTGCACGCCTACTTCCCGTCGGCGCTGCACGACCGGTTCCCCGAGCAGGTCGACGGGCATGCGCTGCGCCGCGAGATCGTCACGACGGTGCTGGTCAACGACACCGTCAACACCGGCGGTACGAGCTTCCTGCACCGCATGCGGGAGGAGACCGGCGCCTCCCTCGAAGAGGTCGTCCGGGCACACACCGCGGCCCGCGTCATCTTCCGGCTCAACCAGGTCTGGGACGACGTCGAGGCGCTCGACAATGTCGTCGCGGCCGATGTCCAGACCCGGATCCGGCTGCACTCGCGGCGGCTGGTCGAGCGCGGCACCCGCTGGCTGCTCAACAACCGCCCGCAGCCGCTGGAGCTGTCCGAGACCATCAGCTTCTTCGCGGACCGGGTCGCGCAGGTGTGGTCGGAGCTGCCGAAGCTGCTCCAGGGCGGCGACGTGGAATGGTTCCAGGCGATCCAGGAGGAGCTGACCGACGCGGGCGTGCCCGAGCAGCTCGCCGTCCAGGTGTCCGGCTTCTCCTCGGTCTTCCCGGCGCTGGACATCGTCGCCGTCGCCGACCGGCTGGACAAGGAGCCGCTGGATGTCGCCGAGGTCTACTACGACCTGGGTGACCGGCTGCGGATCAACCAGCTCCTCGACCGCATCCTGGAGCTGCCGCGCAACGACCGCTGGCAGTCGATGGCCCGCGCCTCGATCCGCGAGGACCTCTTCGCCGCCCACGCGGCGCTGACCTCGGACGTGCTGTCGGTGGGCAACGGCTCCTCGACGCCGGAGCAGCGGTTCAAGGCCTGGGAGCAGGCCAACGCGGCGATCCTCAGCCGCGCCCGCGCGACGCTGGAGGAGATCCACGGGTCGGAAGGCTTCGATCTGGCGAACCTGTCCGTGGCCATGCGGACGATGCGTACGCTGCTGCGCACGCACAACTGACGGAGCCGGGCCGACTGGTGCGGCCCGGGTTCCGGTACGGCAAAGGGGCGCACCCGTCACGGGTGCGCCCCTTTGCCGTGTCCGGTGCGGACTACTTGCCTGTCTGCTTCTCGTACGCCGTGACGACCTCGTCCGTCGGGCCGTCCATGATCAGCTCGCCGCGCTCCAGCCACAGGACGCGTTCGCAGGTGTTGCGGATGGACTTGTTGTTGTGGCTGACGAGGAAGACCGTGCCGGCCTCCTTGCGCAGTTCGCGGATGCGGGCCTCGGAGCGCTTCTGGAAGCTGCGGTCACCGGTGGCCAGCGCCTCGTCGATCATCAGCACATCGTGGTCCTTGGCCGCGGCGATGGAGAACTTCAGCCGGGCCGACATGCCGGAGGAATAGGTGCGCATCGGCAGCGAGATGAAGTCGCCCTTCTCGTTGATGCCGGAGAAGTCGACGATGCCGTCGTAGCGGTCCCGGACCTGCTCGCGGGACATGCCCATCGCCAGCCCGCCGAGGAGGACGTTCTTCTCGCCGGTCAGATCGTTCATCAGGGCCGCGTTGACGCCCAGCAGCGAGGGCTGGCCGTGCGTGTAGACCTTGCCGCGCTCGGCGGGCAGCAGACCGGCGACTGCCTTGAGCAGCGTCGACTTGCCCGAGCCGTTGGAACCGATCAGCCCGATCGACTCACCCCGGTAGGCGGTGAAGGAGACGCCCTTGACCGCGTGCACCTCGCGCACGCCCGAGGACGGCTTGCGGCGCACGATGCGGTTGAGGGCGGCGGTGGCAGTGCCCTTGCCCGCGCCGGTGCCGTAGACGCGGTAGACGATGTGCAGATCGTCCGCGATCACCGTCGGGATGCGGGCCCCGGCCGCCTCGGGGGCGCGGACGCCGTTGTTCTGCTCAGCCACGTCCGTACCGCTCCTCAGCCTTCCAGAAGTACACAAAGCCCACGGCGCCCATCACCAGCGCCCAGCCCCCGGCGAGCGCCCACACATGCGGCGGCAGCTGCTGCGCGTGGAAGCTGTCGATCAGCGCGAACCGCATCAGGTCGATGTAGACGGCCGCCGGATTGAGGTCCAGCAGGACCTGGACGACGGTGGGCACGTGCTTGCCCGCGGTGACCGCGCTCATGCTGTACATGACGCCGGAGGCATACATCCACGTCCGCATGATGAACGGCATCAGCTGCGCCAGGTCCGGGGTCTTCGAACCCAGCCGCGCCATCACCATCGCCAGCCCCGTGTTGAACACGAACTGGAGCACCAGCGCCGGCACGACCAGCAGCCACGACCAGCCCGGCAGCTGGCCGGACGCCAGCAGGATGGCGATGAGGACGCCCATCGACATCAGCAGCTGCTGGAGCTGCATCAGGCAGAACGAGATCGGCAGACAGGCCCGCGGGAAGTGCAGCGCCCGCACCAGACCGAGGTTGCCGGAGATCGCCCGCGTACCGGCCAGCACCGAGCTCTGCGTGAAGGTGAAGATGAAGACGCCGGTGACCAGGAACGGGATGTAGTCGTCCACGTTCCGGTTGGTGCCGATCAGCAGGCCGAAGATCAAGTAGTAGACCAGCGCATTGAGCAGCGGGGTCACCACCTGCCACAGCTGGCCCAGCTTCGCCTGGCTGTACTGCGCGGTGAGCTTGGCGCCGGCGAACGACCTGATGAAGTGCCGCCGCTGCCACAGCCGGCGGACGTACTCGGGCAGTGAGGGGCGGGCGCCGCTCACCGTGAGTCCATGGCGCTCGGCCAGTGCGCGCAGCTCCGGGTCGGGGGCCGCGCCGGGGGTGGACGCCCCGGTGGGCGCCGGGGCCGGGGGAGCGAGGGTCTGGGGCATGGGGCCGCTTTCGCTTGCGTGACGGGGGAAGCGGACGGAGTGCGACGACGGGACGGGTCCGTATCGTCGCGACGCCGACACTAAAGGGAGCTCGCGTCGAAACGCAACCGTAGCGTCGTGACGGTAGGCTCCAGCCCATGGCAGAAGACGGCAGCGGGAGCGAACCCGCGGCGGCACGCCGGGCCCCGGCAGGCGCCGCCGTATTGCGCGAGGACAAGACCGCGGCGATCCGTGCCGCGGTCTTCGAGGAGCTGGCCGCGGCGGGCTTCGCCCGGATGTCGATCGAGGGCATCGCGCGGCGCGCGGGCGTCGGCAAGACCGCCGTCTACCGGCGGTGGCGCTCCAAGCTGCACCTCGTCCTGGACGTGGTCTCCGCGGTGGCCGCGGCGGGCATGCCGACGCCGGACACCGGGTCGCTGGCCGGTGACGTACGGATGCTGCTGGAGGTCGCGGCGCGGGCGCTGCGGCACCCGATGGCCTCGCAGATCATCCCGGACCTGCTGGCGGAGGCGGCCCGCAGCCCCGAACTGGCGCAGGCGCTGAAGGCGGCGCTGCACGACAGCCAGGAGGGCGTCGCGGCCGCGGTGGTGGCCCGGGCCGTGGAACGCGGCGAGCTGCCGCAGGACGTGGACGCCCGCCTCGCCCTGGACCTGCTGACCGGGCCGCTGTACTGGCGGCTCCTGGTCGCCCGCGACGAGCTGCCCAGGGGGTACCTCGACGCACTGACGTGCTCGGTGGTGGCGGCGCTCGGGGCGAAGTGAGGCGGGCGGCACCCGGGACGGAGTGAGGCGGGGCGGCACCTGGGGCGGAGGCGAACGGATCCCGTAGGGGGTGCGTGGGCCCCCTGCGAGGCCACAACGGGGTGGGGTGGGGCGGGTATTCCCGTCTGGGGTGGCGCGGGTGTTTCCGTCTGGGGTGGCGCGGGTGTTCCTGTCGCCCCCGCCGGAATCCGGCCGGGGGCGGCAGTGTGCGGGCCGGACGACCGATCAGCCCGCCATCTCCACATCCGAGGCGCCCGACGTCCCCGAGGTGCCGGACGTGCCCGAGGTCCCCGAAGCGCCCGGCGCCCCCGACGTGCCCGGAGTCCCCGGCGCCCCCGACGTGCCCGAAGTCCCCGGCATCCGCACGTCATCGTGCGCCCCGCTCCGCGGAGCCGGCAGCGTGACCAGGCCGGCTGCCGCGGCCGCGGCGCGCGGGGTCGGGGCGACCGTGCGGTGCTCCTGGGGCAGCGGCTCGGGGGTCGCCGCCTGGCCCAGGAAGACGCGGCGCACCACGCGCTCGGCGGCGTGGCCGTCGTCCCACGGGCAGAACCGGGCGCGGAACGCGGCGCGCAGTGCGGTGGCCTGTCCGTCGTCCCAGCGGCCGGTGCGGAACGCGTCGATCAGCTCGTCCTCCGTGGTGGCGAGCACGCCGGGGGTGTCGCCGGGGAGGCCCGAGAGCAGATCGAAGGTGACGCCGCGGGAGCGGACGTAGGTGTCCCAGTCGTCGGCGTAGTTGATGATCGGCCGGTCGAGGTTGGCGTAGTCGAACATGATCGACGAATAGTCGGTGACCAGGGCGTCGGCGGCCAGGCACAGCTCCTCGACGACCGGGTGACCGGACACGTCGATCAGCGCACCGCGCTCCTGGAGCTTCTGGAGGGCGGGGTCCCGGTCGTAGAAGTAGTGGGTGCGCACCAGCAGGACGAAGTTCTCGCCCAGGGCGCGGGAGATCCGCTCCAGGTCGAGCCGCGGGACATAGCCGACCTGGTAGTCGCGCATCGTCGGCGCGTACAGGACGGCCGTCCTGCCGGGGGCGATGCCGAGGCGTTCGCGGATGTCCAGGACGTCCTGGGCGGTGGCCCGGTAGTAGACGTCGTTACGGGGGTAACCGGCGTCCAACGAGGCGAAGTCGCAGGGGTAGACGCGTTCCCACTGCTCGGTGGTGTGCCGGTTGGCGGACAGCGAGAAGTCCCAGCGGTCGGCGCGGGCCAGCAGCTTGCGGAAGCTCATGCCCTTGGCGGCGGCCGGGTAGCGCTTCTGGTCGGTGCCCATCGACTTCAGCGGGGTGCCGTGGTGGGTCTGGAGGTGGATCTGGCCCTCGCGCTTGACCACGTTGTCGGCGAAGTTGACGTTGTTGACGAGGTACTTCGCGCGGGCCACCACCTCCCAGTAGCGCGGGGAGTTCAGCACGACATGGTCGATGCCGGCCGGGACCGTGCCGGCGAGCTGCTTCTTGACGACCCAGACGCCGTGCACGTCCGGTGCCAGCTCCCTGGCCTTCTCGTAGACCGCCAGCGGGTTGCAGGACGGCAGCCGGTTCCAGTACGCGGAGTAGACCGCGAGGTTCTCGTCCAGCGGCTGCCGCAGCAACGCCTGGTAACGCAGGTCCATGGCCTTGCGCTTGGCCTGCCGGACCCGCTTGCCGGCGTGCTTGCGCACCGTGCGCCGCACCTTGCCGGCGACCTTCAGACCGGCCAGCGCCGGGTAGGCGTCCTTGGCGAGCAGCGCGTACTTGCCGCCCGCCACTCCGGAGGGGCGGACGAAGCCGGCCGGCAGCCGCCGGCGGTAGTCGCGGGCGGCGCGGTGGAAGAACTCGGCGGTGGCGCCGCGCGGCAGCCGGCCGGGCTTGTCCAGGACGGTCAGATAGTGGTCCACCATCTTGCGGAACATGTGCACGCGCCAGTGCGCCAGTTCGGGGTGTGCGTCCAGGTGGTCGAAGACCCGGGCGTACTGGTCGAAGACGTCGAAGTGCTTGCGGCTGGTGGTGCGCAGGATGTTGCCGCCCTGCCGGCGCTGGCGGTAGTGCAGGCAGACCCGGTCGAGAACCGCGATCCGCGGTGCGGTGATCAGCGTGCAGAACGTCCAGGGGGCGTCCTCGTAGTAGCCCGGCGGGAAGGTGAAGCCGTGCTCCTCGACGAAGTCGCGGCGGTAGGCCTTGTTCCAGACGATCTGGAGCAGGTCGAGGAGCTCGGGCCGTTCGGTGAGCGGGAAGGACGGCGCGCCGGACTCGTCGAGCAGTGCGGACAGGGTGTTGCGGCGGGTGGTGCCGTCCCAGTACGTCCGGGCGTAGTCGAAGATCAGGATCTCGGGGTGCGCGGTGGCGGCCAGCCGTTCGGCGAGGGCGCCGAGCGCGCCGGGCACGAGGGTGTCATCGCTGTCGAGGAAGAGGAGGTAGTCGCCGCGGGCCCGCGCCAGGCCGGCGTTGCGGGCGGGGCCCAGGCCGGCGTTCTCCGGGAGGTGCAGGACCTGGACACGGTCGTCGCGCGCGGCGTACTCGTCCAGGATGGCGCCGCTGCCGTCGGGGGAGCAGTCGTCGACAGCGAGCAGCTCGAAGTCCGCGAAATCCTGCCCCAGCACCGAGTCCATGCACGCGCGCAGGAAGCCCCGCACGCGGAACACGGGCACGATGATGCTGAAGCGGGGGCCGGCGTCGGGGCCTGTCTCGGGCATGCGGTGCTACTCCTCGTGGCGAGCTGAGTACAGAACACGAAAAAGGCCCGAAGGGGCCTCCTGTGGTGTCAGCTTTCTGACCACTGTTCACCCGAAAAGGTTGTTGTCCGTTCACCGAAAATTTGTGTGCCGCTCCTCACAGATCTCGTCAAGTGGTGAATTTTCGGGCGGTTCTCTCCGCTGGGGCATTGATGCCGGGTGGTCGCGTAGGCGCGGAAAGGGGCGCGGAAGCGCAACCTCCGGGAGCCGGACCGCCTCTAGGGGAGTGGCGGGCCCGGCGCCACCGGCAGTCCGCCGCCACGATCGGCGAACGTTCACCCCGCGTTATATGTCTGAGGAGTCCCCTCTGCCCCGCCGGGGCGCCGGGCGGCCCGGGGGACTGCCGAAAGAACGGAGGCACGGTGCCCGTCCCAGACGACTCCGAGGCCGAGGTCCCCACCGGACCCCGCGCCCCGGCGCCGACCGTCTCCGTGATCGTGCCGGTGCACAACACCCGGCGCTACCTCGACCGCAGCCTGGGCTCCGTCTTCGCCCAGACGCTGGACCGGCGCCACATCGAGGTGATAGCCGTCGACGACGGCTCCACCGACGGCAGCGCCGAGTGGCTGGCCGAACAGGCCCGCCGCCACCCCCATCTGACGGTGCTCCGCCAGGAGGCCTCCGGCGGCGCCGGCAAGCCGCGCAACGCCGGGCTGGCCCGCGCCACCGGCGACTACGTCTTCTTCCTCGACTCCGACGACCGCCTCGACCCCGAGGCGCTGTTCTGGCTCACCCGGACGGCCCAGCAGTGCCGCTCGGACATCGTCTACGGCCGGATCGCCGGCGCCGACGGCCGCGCCGCCCCCGTCGACCTGCGCACCACCAGCGAACGCGTCTCCGTCTTCGACTCCCCGGTCTACTGGTCCCTGGCCGCCTACAAACTCTTCCGCCGGTCCTTCGTCGAACGCCACCGGCTGCGCTTCGTCGAGGGCCGGCTGCTCGCCGAGGACCTGCCGTTCGGCATCACCGCCCTGCTGCGCGCCGACGTCGTCTCCGTCTTCGCCGACCGCACCTGCTACTACCTCCACGGACGCGAGGACAACAGCAACGCCAGCCGCCAGGACACCGACTGGTGCGAATACCTCGGCTACATCGGCACCGTCCTCGACCGGGTCGCCGCCGAGGTCCCGCCCGGCGCCGACCGCGACAAGCTGATGGTCCGGCACTTCCACGGCGAGATACTCATGCCCTTCGGGGCCCCCTACCTCGCCCGCGACCCTGCGGGCCGCACCGCGATGGCGGCCGCCGCCCGCCCGCTCGTCGAGCGCCACCTCACCGACCGGGTACTGACCGCCCTGCCGCCCGGGCTCCGGCTGCGCGCCCACTGCCTGCGCGCCGGACTCGACGACGAGCTGACCGCCGTCGTCCGCGCCGACACCGCGACCCGCCCGGACCCGCCGCACCTCGACGACGACGGCCGCGTCTACGCCGGCTACCCGTACTTCCGCGACCCGCGGCGCGCCCTCCCCGACGCCTGCTACGACCTCACCGACCGCGTGGTGCTGCGCCAGCGGCTGCTCCGGCAGCACTGGGTGGGCGGCGTGCTGCACCTGCGGGGCACCGCCGCCCTCCCCGGCCTCGGCGGCGACACCGTCGAGATCCTGCTGCGCCGCAACGGCACCACCCACCGCGTCCCCGCCCGGTACGCGGACGGGGCCTGGCGGGCCGCCGTCGACCCGGCGACCGCGGCGGACGGCGGGCCGCTGCCCGACGGCGTCTGGGGCCTCAAGATCGCGGTCACCGCGTACGGACCGGGCGGCGCCGCGGGGCCCGCCCTGCGCCGCGAGGCCTGGCTGGTGCCGGACGGCGACGGGGAGGACGCGGGCGACCCCGGCTTCGCGCCGCGGATCACCGGCCGGGGCGCGGCCGGCCCGGCCGTCGCCGCGCTCTTCCGCTCCCGGCCGCACGGCCATCTGAACCTCGACCTGGACGGCGACGGGGCGCGCCGGCCCCTCGGCGGCGATCTGCGCGGCACGGCGGACCACACCCGCTCCGGACGGGCCACCGTCACCGCCCGGCTCACCCTCCCCGGCTGCCCCGCGGACGCCGGACTGCGGCTGGTCCTCCAGGACGCGACCCGTACGGTGGCGCTGCGCACCACGGTCGAGCGGGCCGCCGGCGACCGCTACACCGTGCGTTCCGTGCTGCGGGGCGGCCCGCCGGGCACCTGGCGGGTGGCGCTGCGGGTGACCGCGGGCCCGTTCCGCCGCGAGCTGCCGGTCCGCACGGCCGGGCGCGGGGAGGATGAGCCCACGCCGCTGACTCTCACCGTGCCGGGCGGCGGCTTCCGGGCGGGCCTCCTGCGCCGGGCACGCCTCCTGCGCCGGATGCGGCGGCTGCGCCGGGCGCGCCGCTGACCCTGCCGTACGCCCCCGCTTCCGCCCCGCGACACCGACTCCCGGCCCCGCGAGCCCCTTTCGGCGAGAGCCGAATGCCGTTGCCCGGCCCGCCCCCGCTGCCACAGGCTGACCGACTATCAGGCACCGGCCACGGTGCCCCCGCGAGCGAGGACCTCGCGGGACCGTATGACAGGGGGAACAGATATGTCCGTCATCAAGCGAGCCGGGATAGCGGCCGCGGCCGCCGCGGCGCTGATCGTCCCGGCCGGCACGGTCGTCGCCACCGCCGGACCCGCCGCCGCCAAGGCCGCCACCACCCAGGGATGCCCCTACGGCGCGGTCTGCATCTACCCGCAGAACGCCGGCTGGAACGGCGGCCACCCGTCGCACTTCTACTACAGCTACGGGGCCCACAACCTCAGCAACATGGTCGGGATGCACCGCATCTACAACAACCAGTCCGGGGGCGCGACCATGCGGACCTGCACGGGCTACAACGGCACCGGCTGCCAGGGCTACCTGCCGGCCAACAACTACATCGACAAGGACATGACGCCGATCAACTCGATCACCCTCCAGCCGTAGCCGTGCGGCACCCCTGAGGGGCGCCGGGGCCGGGTCTCCCACCGGAGGCCCGGCCCCCGCACACCGTGCGGCGGACGGCAAGCGGGCGCACCCTGGAAGCAGCGGCTCCGGAGGTGATCGTCATGTTGCAGACCGCTGTCGGATGGCATGTCGAGCTGGAATTCGAGGAGGACAACCACCGCACTCGCGCCGCCGCCCTCGTACGGCTCCCCGACGGGACCGAGGTGCGGTCCCACGGATACGCCAGCCGCCACCCCGTCGACTCCAACCAGCCGAGGGTCGGCGAAGAGGTCGCGGGCGCCAGAGCGCTCAACGAACTGGCGATGAAACTGCTGACCAAGGCCCACGACGAGATCGACGAGGCGTCCGGCCGGACGTCCCACCCGCTGATCTGAGCGGCACCCGCCGCGCCCCGCCGCGGGCCCGGCGCCCGGAGTAGGGTGCCCGTCCGTGACCGAACCGGACTTCCTGCACACCACCCGGGCGTTCTACGACGCCATCGCCACCGACTACGACACGCACTTCGGCGAGCACCTCGCGGCCCGGCCGATGGACCGGGCGGTACTCGCCGGGTTCGCCGAACTCGTACGGACCGCCGACGCCGGCCCGGTCGCCGACCTCGGCTGCGGCCCCGGCCGGGTGACGGCACACCTCGCCGGTCTGGGCCTGCCCGTCTTCGGCGTCGATCTGTCACCGCAGATGGTGGCGCTGGCCCGGCGGACACATCCGCAGGTCCGGTTCGAGGTGGGGGCGATGTCCGGCCTGGAGCTGCCGGACGGTGCCCTCGCCGGCATCGTCGCCTGGTACTCGATCATCCACACCCCGCAGGAGCGGCTGCCGGAGCTGTTCGCCGCGTTCCACCGGCTGCTGGCCCCGGGAGGCATGCTGCTGCTCGCCTTCCAGGTCGGCGACGAGCCGCTGCACGTGGCGCAGCCGTTCGGCCACCCCGTGGCGCTCGACTTCCGGCGGCGCCGGCCGGACCGGATCGCCGGGCTGCTGACCGCGGCCGGCCTGGAGGTACGGACCCGGATGCTGCGGGAGCCGGACGAGGAGCTGGGGGAGTCCACCCCGCAGGCCGTTCTCATGGCCCGCAAACCGGCCGGGGCCTGAGGCCGGGAGACCCGAGGCCGGCCGCCACAACGGGCGCCCCCCCACACGACGCGGCCGCCGGTACCGCTGAGCGCGGTGCCGGCGGCCGTACGCGGGGTACGCGGCCCGGTCAGGCCTGCGGGTGGTGGTACCGCCAGCCCTCCCAGGCCGAGGTGATCATGTCGCGGACGTCGTGCCGGGCCTTCCAGCCCAGCTCGTCGGCGATCCGGTCGGCGGACGCCACCACCCGGGCCGGGTCGCCCGCCCGGCGCGGGGTGACCTCGGCGGTGATGTCCTGATGCCCGGTGATCCCGGCGATCAGATCCACCATCTCGCGCACCGACACCCCCTCGCCCCGCCCGATGTTCAGCGTCAGATCGCGCACCGGACCCGGCTCGGCGAGCTTCCGGGCGGCCGCCACATGGGCCTCGGCGAGGTCGGCGACATGGATGTAGTCGCGGATGCAGGTGCCGTCCGGGGTGTCGTAGTCATCGCCGAAGATGCGCGGCGCGGCGCCCGCGGTGAGCCGCTCGAAGACCATCGGGACGATGTTGTAGACCCCGGTGTCGGCCAGCTCCGGCGTGGCCGTCCCGGCGACGTTGAAGTAGCGCAGGCAGGCGGTGCTGATGCCGTGCGCCCGGCCCGCCGCACGGGCCATCCACTCGCCGACCAGCTTGGTCTCGCCGTACGGATTGATCGGCGTGCAGGGCGTCTCCTCGGTGACCAGGTCGACGTCCGGCATGCCGTAGACGGCGGCCGAGGAGGAGAACACCAGCCGGCCGACGCCGCCCGCGGCCATCGCCTCCAGCAGCGTCTGGAGACCGTGCACATTCTCCCGGTAGTAGAGCAGCGGCATCTCGACGGACTCGCCGACCTGCTTCTTGGCCGCCAGGTGGATGACATCGGTGATGCCGTGCTCGGCGAAGGTGGTGTCGAGCAGCTCACGGTTGAGCGTGGAGCCGACGACCAGCGGGACGTCCTCGGGGACCCGGGCGCGCACCCCCGTCGTCACGTCGTCGAGCACGACGACCGTCTCGCCCGCCTGGCGCAGGGCCCGTACGACATGGGAGCCGATGTAGCCGGCACCACCCGTGATCAAGTAAGACATGGCATCAATCCTAGGCTCGGGGACGAAGCGGATGGGAGTGGTCCGGGGTGGTCAGCTGCGCAGCCGCCGGGCGGCGATCCGCCAGACGCTGCGCAGACCCGACGCGACCCGCAGGGACAGCGCGCCGCCGGTCGTCGCATACGGCTGCACCAGCAGCAGCACATGGCGGCGGCTGGGCAGCACCCGGCGGCGCAGCCCCGGCCCGATGGCCCGCAGCGCGGCCCGGAAACCGGCCCCGTCCGCGCAGCTGACCCGCGCCATCAGATCCCACGGCTCGGGGTCGGCACGGTGCGCGCCGTCCCGCTCGACCAGCGCACCGAGATCCAGCACGATCTCCGCCGTCCAGCAGGTCTCCGAGCCGCCGGTGGCCGGGGCCGGGGTGAGCGCGGCGGTGTGCACCGGGCCGCGCCGGTCGTCCCGGCGGCGCCGCAGTTCGATGTCGATGCTCTCCGGCCCGGCCGCGGCCAGCCGCCCGTACAGATCGTGCACCCGCAGCCGCAGAACACCGGGGCTGCTGACGGCGGGCTCCGCGTCTATGGTCACCGGCAGCCGGTGCATCGGCTTGGTGCCGAGCGCGTCCAGCTCCACCTCGGGCAGGTCCCCGGACCACACCGCGCGGCCGCCGGCCTCCGCGTACGGCGGCAGCAGCCGTCCTGGCCGGGCCGCCAGCTGCGTCAGCCGCCCCAGGTCCCGCGGGGCCGGCGAGGCCAGCACCACCCGGGCCAGCCAGCGCGCCGGGGCACGCGCCGCACGCAGCTCGGGCTCGTCGAAACCGGCCAGATACTCCCGGGTCAGCCGCCACCACTCGGCGCGGTAGTCGGCGCCGCGGGTGTGCAGCTCGCGGACGTACATCCGCAGATCGTGGTCGAGGAACTTGGTGCGCGCGGCATGCGCCAGCGCCTTGTGCCCGGCCTCCTGGAAGATCTGCACACTGGCCCGGTGCGCGGCGATCCGCGCCTGCCAGTTGGCGACGTCCTTGCGGTCCAGCGAGATCGACTGCCGGGCGGCCGAGCGGCGCACATGCCAGACGTAGACCCGGTCGGGAATGGTGGCGAGCCGCGGGGCGGCGGCCAGCACCCGCGCGGTGAACACGAAGTCCTCGTAGGTGAAACGGCCCTCGGGGAAGGTGATCGCATGCTTGTCGAGAAACGCCCGCTCGTAGAGCTTGTTGACGCACAAGGTGTCCCGGACCAGCTGCGGGCTGGCGTCGGGCGAGTCATGGACGGCCGGCTCGCGGTAGAGGCCGGGCTGCCAGGGGACATCGCGGTGCGCGGGCAGCTCACGGCGGACACAGGCACCGGCCACGACCGGGGCGTCATGCTCCAGCGCGGCCGCCAGCAGCGCGCGGGCCGCACCCGGCGGCAGCACATCGTCGCTGTCGAGGAACATCACGAACCGCCCGGTGGCGGCCCGCAGCCCGTCATTGCGGGGGGTGCCGCAGCCGCCGCTGTTCTCGTCGCGGTGGATGACCCGCAGCCGCGGTTCGGTACGGGCGAGGGCGTCCAGGGCGGCGCCGGTGCCGTCGGTGGACGCGTCGTTCACCGCGATCACTTCGGTGACCGTTTCGCCGGGGGTTCCCTGCGCGAGGGCGGAGCGCACCGCCTCGCCGACATGGCCGACATCGTTGAAGGCGATGACGACGATGCTGACCTGCGCGGATGGCGTGATGGTGGGCCCCGGCAGTGGCTCAAGGGCTTCTTTCACAGTCACTGAAATCTACATTTCGTGTCGACAGCATCTCTTGGCGCGAGCGGGAATTCCGAACCCATTTCCGATGATTCAGAGGGCGAAATCCGTCGCACGGTTGCACCCGTCGCTCCGCTTTTCCGCCCTCTTGCCGTCTTCTGCCGGGCGGGAGCCGGGCTCGGGGTGTGCCGGGGCCCGTGAGGGCACCTGCACATGCTGTAACGACGTGAGGGCCGCAGGATGCCGATCCGGCCACCCTCATCTTGCGGCGGACCGGCTCCGGTCACCGCTCCATCAGGTCCGCGACCCGGCCCGCCGCACCGCCGTCGTCCCGGTGGCAGAAGGCCGCCCGGAAATCCGCGTACGCGTCCGCGCCCGCCGCCGTGATGGCCGTCAAGTCGCCCAGCGCGTCGATCAGTTCACCGGTCGAGCCGAGCAGCGGCCCCGGCACCCGGGCCTCGAAGTCCAGGGTGAAGCCCCGCAGGGTGTCCCGGTAATGCGGCAGATCGGGAGTCAGGAACAACATCGGGCGGCCGGTGTTGGCGAAGTCGACGGCCAGCGACGAATAGTCGGTGACCAGCACATCCGCCGCCAGCAGCAGCTCGGTGGCGTCCGGGTGCGCGGACACATCGCGGGCGAACGGCGCATGGTGCGCCGGCAGCCGGTCGGCCACCAGCGGATGGCCGCGGACCAGCAGCACATGGTCCTCGCCCAGCTCCCGCCGCGCCAGGTTCAGATCGAGCGGCAGATGCAGCCGGTGGTGGCCCGCGTCGTACGCCAGATCGTCCCGCGGCGTCGGCGCGTACAGCACGACCTTCCGGCCCGGCTCGATGCCCAGCCGCTCCCGCACCGCGGCCGCCGTCAGCTCGCGGTCGGGCGCGAACAGGGCGTCGGTGCGCGGCAGTCCGGTCTCCACCAGCCGGCCAGAGTAGCCCAGCGCGGACCGCAGCACCGGGGTGCTGTGCGCGTTGGGCGACAGCAGCACACTCCACTGCCGGCTCACCCGCGGCCGCGGCGCCAGATGCGCCAGGCCCGCGCACAGCGTGCCCGCCAGATCGGCGCCGATCCGCTTCAGCGGGGTGCCGTGCCAGGTCTGGATGATCCGCTGGCCGCCCCGGCGGGTGAACCACCGCGGCAGATGCGTGTTGGTGACCACCCAGCGGCTGTGCGCCAGCGCCCCGTGCCACTCGGCGCTGCCCACCAGCACCGCACGGGCCGTCACCGGCACCGCGGTCTGCGCGTCCCGCACCGCCCACAGATGCTCCACCTCCATGCCCCGGCGGACCAGCTCCTCGTGCACCGCCCGCGGCGAATCCCCGTACGCCCGGCCGCCGAAGCTGCTGTAGAGGACGGTGTCGCGCAGCGGCCGGGAGCGGTGCAGCGAGTAGTGCTGCTCGCGCAGCATCCGGCGCCGGTAGGGGCCGCGGTCGGTGGCCGGCAGCGCGGGCCCCGCCACCACGAGCGCCTCGTCGTGCCGGTGCCGGTCCAGGCTGAACGGCTTGCCGCGGACCGTACGGGTCGCCGGCAGCCCGTCGAGGACCGACGGCGCACAGCGGACCGGGGCGTCCAACGGGGAGCCGGGCGCGCCCCGTTCGCGCAGATGCAGCGTCCAGCGGCCCTCGCGCAGCGGCACCGCCCCGGCCAGCGAGGGCAGCCCGCCCAGCGGCAGCGTGCCGTGGAACCGGCCCTCGTCATGGGTGGTGGGGAAGGCCAGCTCGGTGGCGTGCGCCCCGTGCTTGAGGACCAGTTCGGTGGCGTGCGGCGCGGCGGCCGGCAGCCCGCCCGACAGGAGCAGGGTGCCGTCCGCGCGCCACAACAGCCGGTCCAGATACGGCTGCGGGACACGGTCGTGCAGGACGAGCTGCCCGGCCGGGGTGGCGGCCACCACCAGCTCACGGCCGTGCGGCAGCGGATACGGCACCGGCGTCAGCCCGGGCGCACAGGCGACCGGGTCGGTGCCGCCGCCGGGCAGCACCAGCTCCGGCGTCCAGCTCTCGGTGTGCGCGGGCGGCACCGCCCGCGGCGCGCCGTCCCGGGTGGGCCGGGCGGCGGCGAGGGCGTCGAGCCGGATACGGAAGGTGTGCGACGACGGCGGGCCGCCGGGCGCCCCGTCGGAAGCCCCCGGATCCGTCTCCGTGGCCCCCGCCTCCCCGGGCAGCGCCGTCTCCACCGGGAACGACACCACCGTGCCGGTGCCCTGGTGGGTCAGCCGCAGCGCGGCGGGCGGCGGGCCGGGCACGGCGACGGTCAGGTCCAGGTCACCGGCCGCCGCGGCACGGTGCCCGGCCAGCCGCCGGGTGCGCCGGTGCACCGACAGCCGCAGCCGCCCGCCCGCGTACCAGGGCGTGACCCGCAGCCCGTCATCCGCACCGCCCCCGGCCACGTCATGGGTACGCGGCGCGGCCCCCGAACCGGTGTCCGGTGCGTACAGCGCCCCGGCCCCCACCACCCCCGCCGACGCCAGCAGCACCCCGACCGTCCAGTCGCCCTCCTCCCAGCGGCCGCCCTTGCGCAGCCGCGCCGGATCGAGCCGCAGCTCGAAGCCCGACCAGTCGTAACAGTGCAGCTCCTGACCGGACTCGGCGGTCGCCTCCGGCATCGGGACCGGGCGCATCGGCAGCAGGACCCGGCGCCGCCCGCACGACAGCACGGCCGTCCGCAGGTAACGGTGCCGGGCCGCGGCATCCAGATTGCGGAGATAGGCATAGCCGCGCAGCACCAGCACCCCGTCCCGCCACACCGCCTCCCGCACCCGCGCCACGACGGGGAAGTCGGCCCGGTCCAGCCGGGTCACACCCGGCGGCAGCTCCAGCGGCGGGGCCAGCGGCAGCACCGCACGCTTGCGCAGCGGCGGCCCGGCGACCGTGAACCCGGCCGGGTTACGGGCCTCATGGGTGAGCAGCGCCAGCAGATCCGCCAGCCGCCCGGCGCGGATCAGATACCAGCGCATCCGCAGCTCCACCGGCAGCGCGGGGAACAGCCGCGGATCCACACCGGACAGGAAGTCGCGGGCGCAGTCCAGGAACGCGGTCCGGCACTCCGGGGCGGCCCCCGGCAGCGCCTCCACCAGGTCGAGCAGCCCCTCGGTGAGCTGCGCGCGGTCGTAGTCGCGCCGGTGGCCGCTCAGCCCCGCGCGGGCCGGGTCGGCGAGGAACCGCCGGATACCGGCCACCGCCGCGAACCGGTCCCGTACGCCCCGGGCATCGAGCTGCCGGTGCCGGCCGGGCCCCTCCGGCAGCCGCCGGTAACAGACGTGCTCGTGCAGCACATCGACCGCGTCGGCGAGGAAGAACGCGGGCAGCGTCACCGCCGCGTCATGGCACCACTCGCCCTCCGGGAAGGCCAGGGCGTGCCGGTCCCAGAAGGCGCGGCGGAAGACCTTGTTGCGGGCGACATGGTCGGACAGCAGCGTCAGGTCGTCGCCGATCCGGGTACGCAGCGCGGTCTCCCGGCCCGCCGGATGGTGGGCGGACTGGCTGCGGCCGGCCGCGCCCAGCCGGTAGACGTTGCCGGTCGCCAGATCCGACCCGGACCGGTCCAGCAGGCCGACGAGATCCTCGTATGCGCGCGGCAGCAGCACATCCTCCTCGGCGTCGAGGAAGGCGAGATAGCCGGTGTGCGGATAGGCGTGCCGGGCCCCGGTGTTGCGGGCCGCGCCGCAGCCGGCGGCCGGCCCGCCCTCCTGGTGGTGGACGATCCGGAACCGCGGGTCACGGGCGGCGAACCGCCGGGCGAGAGCGGCGGGACCGGCCTCCGGGGCGGCGTCCCCGGACCCCGCCCCGGGTGGACCGGCCACCAGCACCACATCCAGCTCGGTCAGCGTCTGGGCCGCGACCGACTCCAGGCACTCCTCCACATTCCGCTCGGACCCCTCGGTGCGATGGACCGGGACGACGACGGTGAGCCGTGGCTTCATACGCGGACCAAGCCTTTCCGGACTGGCGATGCACAAGACCGGTCCGTTCAACTCGCCCACGGCGGCACGGTCACCGGATCTGCGCTGAAAGGGTGAGACACATCATCGACACTGCGTGTTCACATGATTACGCTCAGTGTGTGAAGTCGGCGCGCCGTAGCGCCGGGCCGCGTCCGATGCCGTAGACCCGTTGCACAGCTTCACGACGCCCCGCGCCGTGTCTCCCCAGGGAAGGTGACCGCGTCCCGATGCCCGGCCGAACCGACAGCTCCGCCGCCACCGACAGCCCCGACGCCGGGCCGCCCGGCAGCGACGTCCGGACCGCTCGGCCCGCGCCCCCCGCGGGCACCGCCCCGTCCGCCTCCACCGCGCGGCTGCCGGCCGAGCACGGACGCCGCGGACCGGCCCGGCTGCTGCCCGCCCGGTCCCCGTTCCGCAGCCAGCTGCGGCGGATCGGCGGCGGACGGGTCCTGGAGATCGGCTGCGGCACCGGCGACACCCTCGCCGACTGCGCGCCCGGCAGCGTCGGCGTGGACCACGACCCCCGGTCCGTGGCGCGCTGCCGGGAGCGCGGACTGACCGCCTACACGGCCGACACCTTCCTCGCGAGCCCGCACGCCCGCCCCGGCGCCTTCGACGCCCTGCTGACCGCACACGTCCTGGAGCACCTGGACGACGAACAGGTCGAGGGACTGCTGCGGGCGTATGTGCCGTACGTACGGCCCGGCGGCGGGGTGCTGCTGATCACCGCGCAGGAGGCCGGACACCGGGCCGGCCCCACCCCGGTGCGCTTCACCGACTTCCCGCTGCTGCGCGCCTTCGCCGAGTCCGCGGGGCTCACCGTGCGGCGCACGTACTCCCATCCGCTGCCCCGCCCGGCCGGGATGCTGCTGCGCGCCAACGCGTTCGTCCTGCTGGGGCAGGTGCCGCGCTAGGCGGGCCGGGGCGCGGGCCGGGGCGGACGTGTGCCACCCCGGCCCCGCGCTGTGCGGTCAGTGCGTACGGGCCCGCTTGCGGGCGTTCACGACCGCCCTGGTGATCACCGGCGGCAGCACGTCCAGGGCGACCCGGCGCAGCGTGCCGCGGCGCGGGCCCGGACGGGCCGCGGAGGCCTCCGGCGCCCGGGCCGCGGCCGGCCGCTGCGGGGCGCGGACGCCCGTGGACCGGTGCCGGGACACCGGGTGGGCGGGCTCCTTGGCGCCCTTGGCGCTCAGCCGGACCAGCGGGGCGCCGTTGACGTACTGCACCTCGTGCCAGATGTCGCCGCGGGCCTTGATCCACTCGATCAGGGCCTGCTGGAGCGGCTCGGGGTCGCCCCAGGTCCCGTAGAACTTGGTGCCGGTGATGCAGACCGGACGCAGCCCCTCGTTCGCGACGGCCTGCCAGGTGGCGGCGGCCACCCCCGGACAGTGCTCGGCCCGGTAGTCGTCCATCACCACGACACCATTGCCGGTGAGCAGTTCGCGCACCGCGAGGATGTCGCCGTGCACATGCTCGTACAGATGCGAGGCGTCGATATGCGCGAAGCGCACCGAACCCTCGTCGACATGCTCACTGACCAGCGAGCTCAGACCCTGGACGATGGTGGGCAACTCCTCATGGAACGCCAGGTAGTTCGCCTCGAAAGCGCGCCGCGTCAACGTCGCGTAGGACTTCTGCATCTCCTGCGAGTTGGAGGCGTCCTCGGCGGGGGAGTCGAAGAGATCGCAGACCGTGAAGCGCTCGCCGGCCCGCCGCCGCGCACCGAGGAAGATGGCGCTCTTGCCCATATACGCCCCCAGTTCGAGCAGATCACCCGGCTCCGCACGCTCCTTCTGGCGGGTCAGGAACCAGTCGAAAAGCAGCTGGTCCGCGGTGAAGAACCAGCCCTTGACCTCGGACAGCCGGGTGGGGCGCGGGAGTTGTGCGGCACTCTGGTCTGCGATGGGGGCAGTCATGTGCGGTCCGTCTCCAGACGGTCGGGAACGTAGGGCGTAAGACGACACGTGCGTGGGGGAGCTGCGATATGTGCCGGCGCTGGCTGCCGTGGATGTACCGGGGAAACGCGGGGAGAGAGCTGCGGCCTGCGGTGGTGCGTCTCCGCGGTGGTGCGTCTCTGTAGTTGTGGGCGCGCGCGGCGCCGGGGACGCTGCACGGGAGCGCGGCCCGGCAGGGGCCGGGGCGCCACGCCCCGGAGCACGGGACGTGCGGGCGCGGCTCAGGCAGTCGCCAGGACAGAGCCCGGCCGCACCGCGCGTGGCACGGCAGCGGCCACATCGTAGGCGGACGAAAATGAACGGAAGATGGCGTGCGGCACGGCGGCACCGGGCCCCCGTGCGCAGATCACTTCACCGCGCCGGGCCCCGTGCGCAGATCACTTCACCGCACCCGCCATCACACCGGACACGAACTGGCGCTGGAACGCGAAGAAGACGATCAGCGGCACCACCATCGACAGAAAGGCGCCGGGCGCCAGCACATCGATGTTGTTGCCGAACTGCCGCACCTCCTGCTGAAGGGCGACCGTGACCGGCGGATTCCCGCTGTCCGCGAAGATCAGCGCGATCAGCATGTCGTTCCACACCCACAGGAACTGGAAGATCGCCAGCGACGCGATCGCCGGACCGCCCAGCGGCAGCACGACCCGGGTGAACAGCCGCAGCTCGCCCGCCCCGTCCAGCCGCGCCGCCTCCAGCAGCTCCCGCGGGATCTCCGCGAAGAAATTCCGCAGCAGGAAGACCGCGAACGGCAGCCCGAACGCCGTATGGAAAAGGATCACCCCGGCCGTCGTCTCGAAGAGCCCGACCGCACCGAACAGCTTCGCCACCGGGATCAGCGCCACCTGCACCGGCACCACCAGCAGCCCCACCACGGCCAGGAACCAGCCGTCCCGGCCGGGGAAATCCATCCAGGCGAACGCGTAACCGGCCAGCGAGCCGATGACGACGACCAGCACCGTCGCCGGCACCGTGATCGCCGCCGTGGTCAGCAGCGAACCCATCACCTTCTCGTTCGACAGCAGCCGGCTGTAGTTGTCCCAGGTGATCTGGGCCGGCTCACTGAAGACCTGCCACCAGCCGGACTCGGCGATCTGCCGCGGGCTGCGCAGCGACGACAGCAGCAGCCCCACCGACGGCATCAGCCAGAACAGCGCCACCAGGACCAGGAAGACCCGCACCGCACCGCCGCCGGTCCGCGCTGCGATCCGCGCGGCGAGCGGCCGCCGGGCCCGTACGGCACCGGCGCCGGAGCGCCCCGCCGGGACGACACCCTCCACCGTCGTCATCGGCGACGCTCCTTCCGCAGACGCCGGAGATTGACGTACATCACCGGCAGCACCAGCAACAGCAGGAACACGGCGATCGCGCTGCCCAGACCCTCGTCGACATCCGTGCCGAACGACGACTGGAAGAGCTGGAGCGCCAGCACATTCGCGGACCGGATGCTGGAGCCCGGCGCGATGATGTAGACCAGATCGAAGATCTTCAACACGTTGATCATCAGCGTGACCAGCACGACCACCAGCACCGGCGCCAGCAGCGGCACCGTGATCCGGCGGAAGACCTGCCACTCGCCCGCACCGTCCACCCGCGCCGCCTCCAGCAGCTCCCGCGGCACACCCGCCAGACCCGCCGCGATCAGCACCATCGCGAAACCGGCCCACATCCACACATAGGAGCCGATGATGGCCGGGGTGACCAGCGCCGGACCGAGCCAGTCGACCCCCCGGTACGCCTCGGCGAAATTGGCCGCGGGCAGCCGCAGCCGGGCACCGTCGGCCCGGCCGGCGGGCAGCGCGAAACTGCCGTCGGCCGCCGTCGTCGCCGAGGCGACCACCCTGCCGCCCCGGACCGCCTCGATCCGCAGACCGGCCAGCGCCTTCTCGTCACCGTCGATCGCCTTCGGCCGGCCGCCACCGCCCCGGGTGAAGTCCAGCCACGCGGTACCGGTGACCTTGCCCGGCCGCGGCCGGGCGGCGGCCGCCGCCCGCGCACCGCGCAGATCGTCCGGCTGGACGGCGACCAGCGGCAGCAGCACCGGAGACCCCGCCCGCACGGCCGACCCGGTGGTGAAGGAGCCGCCCCCCGACGCCTCCAGACCGGCACGCGGCCGCGGCTTGGCGCCGGGGAACGGCGCCGGGTCGGCGAACGTGTCATGGACGCCGACCCACACCGCGTTGGCGACGCCGCGCTCCGGGGCCTGGTCGTAGACCAGCCGGAAGATGATCCCGGCCGCCAGCATCGAGATCGCCATCGGCATGAACACCACCAGCTTGAAGGCGGTGCCCCAGCGGATCCGCTCGGTCAGCACCGCGAAGACCAGCCCCAGCGCGGTCGACACCGTCGGCGCCACCACCACCCAGATGACGTTGTTCCGCAGCGCCGTACGGATGCCCTCGTCCGAGAACATCGCGCCGTAGTTGTCCAGCCCCACAAAGCCGTCACCGGACGCGTCGAACAGGCTGCGGACGACGGAGAACACGATCGGATAGCCGACCAGCGCACCGAGCAGCACCAGCGCCGGCAGCAGAAACACCCCGGCGAGCCACCGACGGCCACCCCGCACCCGCCCGCGGCCCCCGCCCCCGGCACTCCTCCGGCGCCGCCCACCGGCCCCGCTGACCTGTACGTCGCTCATCGTGACGGTCCCCCGGTCCCGCTCGACACGGACGGCGGCACATACGCAGCGCCCGAACGCCTACGCGCACGCAACGCCTACGCGCACGCAACGCCTACACGCACTCACCGACTACGCGCACTGAACGTCTACGCGTCTCAGTGCCCGAACGACTTCGCGGCGTCCTTCTCCAACTGCGCCTGCGCGCCCGCGACATCCTTCGGGTTCTTCAGGAAGTCCTGAAGGTCCTTCCACTCACCCTGACCCGGCTTACCGCCGAACGAGGCGGGCGCCTGGTCGGACATGTCGAAGCGGAAGTCATCCCCCGCCGTCACCAGCGCCTTGGCGATCTCCCGCATCACGCCATCGGCATACGCCGCCTGATCAAGCTCCTTGTTGGGCGAGATGAACCCGCCCGCCTGCGCCCAGATCTTCGCGGCATCCGTCGACGCCAGGAACGTCAGCAGCGCCTGCGACGCCTTGCTGTCCTTGAGTGCCACCGCCACATCCCCGCCGGTCACCACCGGCGACCTGACGCCCACCGCCGGGAACGGGAAGACCTTGGCGTCCGTACCGACCTTGGCCCTGGTCTGGGTGATGTTGGCGGCGGCGAAGTCCGCCGACGAGACCATCGCGGCCTTGGGGGCCGCACCACCGCTGAAGGTCTGGGTCACCGACGTCGGGAAATCCGTCTGCAACGCACCGGAGTTGCCGCCCGCCAGCAGATCCTTCCGGCCGAAGAGCTGCCCGAGCGTGGTCAGCGCCTGCTTGACCGTCGGATCGGTCCACTTGATTCGGTGCTGCGCCAGCCGGTCGTACTTCCCGGGCCCCGCCTGCGAGAGGTAGATGTTCTCGAACCAGTCGGTCAGCGTCCAGCCGTCCGCACCGCCCACCGACACCGGCTCCACACCCGACTCGGCGATCACCTCCGCCGCCTTGACGAAGTCCGGCCAGGTCTTCGGCTCCTTGGCGCCGGCGTTGTCGAACGCCCGGGCGTTGTACCAGACCAGCGACTTGTTACTGGCCTTGAAGTAGACCCCGTACGGCGTGCCCTTATGGGCGCCGAGATCCCGCCAGCCCTTCGCATAGTTCTTCGCGAGCTGAGCCTTGGCGCCGGCCCCGAGCGGCTTGAGCCACCCCTTCCGGGCGAACTCATTGAGCACACCGACCTGTTGGAGCATCGCCACATCCGGCGGCCCACCACCGGCGATCTTGGACCCGATGAACCCGGCCATGTCGTCACCACTGGGCACGAAGTCCACCGTGGCCCCGGTGCGCTTCTCGAACTCCTCCAGCACCTTCCCGAAGTTGTCCCGCTCCGGCCCCGTCCACACAGCGGTGACCTGAAGCTTCTCCCCCTTCAGCGAAGGAAGCCGCACGGTAGGAGCAGTACCACCCCCCTTCCCGCCACGACCCCCCTCATCCTCCTTTGCCCCGCCCCCACTCCCACACCCGGCCAACGCCAAGGCAAGCGCCGCAATCACCCCCACCCCAGCCACGGCCCGCCCAGCCGCCCGGCCCCTACGGTCGCGGCCAGTCCGATTACGGCCCATACGGTCAAGTCGTCTGCCCATCCCCGTAGCCCCTTATCGCTGCGCCTGCCGTGCCAACTGCGAAGCGCCGCGCGATGCCGTGCCGCGGCGTCCCTGCATTGCGGGTGGTGCGGTGCTGTGCGGTGGTGCGGTGCGGGTAGTGCGGGTGGTGCCGAGTGGTGGTGCGGTGGTGCGGCCACGTGCGCGGTGCGCCGTGGGACGCGTCGCGGTGCATCATGCGGCGCGCTGCGCGCTGCGCGGTGCGCGGTACGTCGTACGGGCGCGCCCGCGGCGTCCCGCAATGCGGTGCGCCGCGGTGCGTCGCGCCGTGCGTAGCTGCCCGTCGTGCGTCGTGCGTCGTGCCGTACGCCGTGCCGTGCGTCGAGCATTGCCGTGCCGTGCCGTGCGTTCCTGCCGGGCGCCGCGTCGCGCGTTCCGCTGCCGTGCCGCGCCTCATACGGTGCCGTGCGGTGTGCGACAGTCCTACGCCCTGGCCACGGGGTTCGCAATACCGCCTTCCGCGTCAACCGGCCTTTCGTGACGCGGCTGTTATGGGCGGCGTAGGCGTCTCAAGCACGTCCGCGTCTCACGGCACGTGCGTACCTCCCAGCACCTCCGCGTCGCACTGCACGTCCGCGCCTCCCAGCACGTCCACGTCTCACCGCACGTCCGCGACTCACAGCAGCGGCGGGGTGGCCGCCGCGCCCGAGGACTGGGCGGCTCGCTGTAGTGCGCTGGCGAGCAGGGCCAGGTCCGTCGGGCCGTTGCCCAGCTCGCGCAGCGGGCGCCGGGCCGGCGGGTCGCCCATCCGCTGCCACTCCAGCGGGACGACCGTCGGCCGGAGGGTGGATGTACGGGGTATGCGGCCCGTGACGCGGCCCGCCTGGAACGGCGTCGAGGAGCCGTCCGCCGCGCGGTACAGCCGTCCGCGGCCCGTGGGTACCGGCTCGGACGCATCGGTGGCGGCGCCCAACTGGACGCGTAGATCGGCCCGTTCGCTGGTCGCGGTCTCCGCCGTGCGGTCCGGGTGGCCGGTCGCGGCTATCAGGTGCACGCCGAGCGCCGCGCCGTCCCGGGCCACCGACTCCAGGGCGCGCACCACGGACCCGGCGGCCGGGCGGCCCGTGCTGCCCAGGGCCGGGGCGACCAGGGCGTCGAAGTCGTCGACCAGCACGAAGAGTCGGGGCATCGGTACCGCAGGCTCGGGTGCGGGGTCCTGGGTGGGGGCTCCGCCGCGGGGGCGCAGTCGTAGGGTGCCGGTCGTTGACGGGTCCGCCGGGGTGCCGCCTTCTTCCTCCTTGTTACGGCAACGATTACGGAGAGTAATTTGTTCCTGCTCTCCGTGACCGCCCTCGGTGGAGCGTCGTGGGGCGACAATGCGCGGTGCGGGCAGGTGTTTGCTGCGCCATTCGGTGAACGGGGTGCCGGCGAGTATCTCCGCGCGGCGCTTCAGTTCCGAGGACAGGGCCTGGGCGAACTCCCGCATCCGGACCGGGTCCGAGGCGGCGAGATGCGTCGTGACATGCGGCAGGTCCGTACACACCCGCAGGCCCTCGCCGCGTTCGCTGCCGCCGCCGTCCACCAGCACCATCGACAGCAGATCCGGCCGGTCGGCGGCGGCCAGTGAGGCGGCCAGCGAACGCAGCAATTCCGTCTTGCCGGTGGCGGCCGCGCCCTCCAGGAGGAGGTGTGAGCCGTCGGCGGCGAGATCGGCGCACAGCGGGCCGTGCGGGCCGGCGCCGAGGACCGCGGCGGCGCCGGGCCGGTCGGTGTCCAGGGCGGCGGCCCAACGGGCCATCAGGGACGCCGGGGTGGCGCGGGCCAGCCCCAACTCGTCCAGCAGGCGCGCCGAGTCGGGCAGCGGGACGGCCACCCGCACCGCCGCACCGCCCCCGGCCGCCGAGGCCGTCGCGTCGGTCTCGCGCAGTGGCGCCAGCGCCCGGGCGAAGCGTTCGGCCCAGGCGCCGGAGACCGCGTCCACCGTCGCGACGGTGCCGTTGGGCCCCGAGCCCGGCTGGACGACGCGCAGCGCCGTGGCGACATCGCCGCTGAGCACCGCGACCGCCCCGCACTCCCCGAAGGCGGGCGAAGCCGTCCGGGCCGCTTCGTACGTCGCCGACAGTGGGAAGGCGGGGGAGGAGGCCGGGGTCTCGGCCAGGCACAGCAGATGAATGCCGGCCGCCGCCCCGCCCGCGGCGAGCCGGGCGGTGGTCTCGCGCAGCGCGGAGGTGCCGGGGTCGCCGTCCACGACCACGAGGGTGAACGGGCCCCGGTGGCGGGCCGCGGCGGCGGTGATCTCCGCCCGCTCGGCGTCGGCCCAGCCGGGGCCCAGGGGGCTGTCGTCGAGCCGGCGCACCAGTTCGGACGTGCGCGCCAGGGCCTGATCCGCGTCGTACGCGAGCAGCAGCCGGCAGTCCTGGCCGCGCTCCGGGCGGACCTGCGGCAGCCAGCCGAGCCAGGACCAGTCCGCCACCCGCTCCTCGGCCGGACGCGCCCGGTCCGTGCTGATCAGCACGATGTCGAGGGTGCCGGGGGAGTGCAGGGCGGCGAGCTGAGCGAGGGCGCAGCGGGCCAGTCCGGTCAGCCGCGCCCGCGGTCCGGCGAGGCCGAGGGAACCCGCCCGGCGCAGCTCGACGGTGACCGGCAGGGCGGTACGGCCGCCGCTGCGGGCGGCCGTACCCAGCCGGACGGTCAGTGTGTCGGGGTGGTCCGGGCCGCGCTCCCAGAGCCGCGGCCCCGGGCCCAGCGCGGTGAGCAGGATCGCGGCGGCGTCCGGCCAGCGTTCCTCGGCGGCGGGCCCGGCGAGCGCCTCCGGGCTCGGGGCGTCCAGGGCGTCCGCGTCGGCGGCCGTGGGGTCACCGGCCGGTTCGTACGCCGGCGGACGGCCCTCGTCCGGCCGTTCCAGGGCGGGCCGGCCGCTCGCCAGCCGTCGCGCCCAGGCTCCGATACCGCCGCGCCGCCCGCCCTTACGGGGGCCTTCGTCGGCCGGTGCCAAAGACTGCTGCCCGCCGTGCGTCCGCTGATGGCCGGTGGCCGGGAAGCCGCCGGCCGGCTCCCGGACGCCGGGTCCCCAGCCGGCTGACGGGCTGCCACCATCGGTGGTGCGGTCGTAGACATGGCCGGTGGAGGTGTCCGGGTACGGGGCGACGGCGGCAGGGCGGGAGCCGTCGGGGCCGGGGGCCGGTGCGCCGTATGCCGCCGGGTTGCCGTAACCGGCCGGGGTGCCGCGCAGGGGCGTGTCCCGGCGGCCCGGCGCGGCCGGCGGCTGCGAGGCCGCGGCCGGTGAGTGGGGGTATCCGGCCGGTGGATATGAGGCCCCGCCCCGTGTCTGCGCGGCTCCCGGTGCGTGTGCGGACCCGCCCGCTACCTGCCCGGCCGCGGAACCTCCAGCCGAAGCAGCCGCCCCGCCCGTCACCCGCTCGTACGCTCCGGCCCCGGCATGCGCCCCGGCCCCGCCATACGCCCCCGCTCCCGCCCCCGCATAGGCCCCACCCACGGCCGCAGTGGCCCCGTGCGGACCAGCCGCCCCGTACTCCTGCGCCCGTCCTCCCGCGACCGCTCCCGCGGCCCCCGGGGTGATCCGCAAATGCCCCTCACCGTCCGGTGTGGTCGGGAGGGCAGGGTCCGGCGCGTCCGGCGCGGACTGGAGGCGGAGGGCCGATTCGCCGAGGCGCAGGAGGGCGCCGGGGGGCAGGGGGGCGGGGTGTTCGTCGAGGTCGGTGCCGTCCACGACGGTGCCGTTGGTGGAGCGGAGGTCGGCGACGGAGACCGAGCCGTCCGGTTCGACGGTCACGGTGCAGTGCAGCCGTGAGACATCGGGGTCGTCCAGGGGGACGTCGGCGTCGGCGGAGCGGCCGATGCGGATCTGGCCGCCGTGCAGCAGATGCACGCCGCCGGCATCGGGCCCGGAGACGACGCGGAGCCGCGCGGAGCCGTGCGGCAGGCCGTGTGCGGGAGCGGGGCCCGGGCTCTGGACGGAGAGCACCGCGCCGTCGATCAGCGGGGGCTCGCCGATGGCCGCGCGCTGCGGATCGAGCCGTTCGGACCCGGCGTACAGGACGGCGGGGCCGCTGCCGCCGCCCGCACCGCCGACATCCGCACCCGAGCCCGCCACGGAGGCGGCGAGCGAGCCGGCCACGGCCGCCAGCGCGGTCCCGGAAGGGGCCGTGACCAGCACATCGCAGGCCCGGGTGGTGTGGCCGCTGCGCGGCCCGAGGACGGTCAGCCGGATCTGCATCGCCGTCAACGGTCCCTTCTGCCGAGGTCCGGCAGGGGGCCTGCTCGCTCCCCCACCGCACCCGAGCACGTCGGCACGTACAAGTCCCAAGTGCACGTCGCGACAAGGGCCGCGCGCCCCCACCGCATCGTGCTGGATGCATCCTGTCACCTGCCACTGACAACGCGCCCGCCGACCGCCGTTCAGTGATCTTGATTGGTCTTCTAAGGGCGAAAAAGTGCCTGCTTGCGCGCCGTGCCCGGCCGGATTTCGACCGCCGTGGTCAGCTCGGAAGGTCTCCGGCCGGACCGCGCGCGGGCACCGTCCGCACCGTCCGGGGCGGCGGACGGCCCTCCCGGGGGCAGCAGGCAACCATCCGTCCCGAACCCGCGTCTTTCCCACAAGCCCAGCCTGGGCCGCCGGACCGAAAAGATTGTGCGACGGCACTACAGTGGGTCGGACGGGCCGCGCGGAGATGATCAGCTGACACAGCGGGCCGGGCAAGGGATTCACCACGACCAGGGAGCGCATGACGTGCGGCCGGTAGGCAGCAAGTACCTGCTCGAGGAGCCGCTGGGACGCGGCGCCACGGGCACCGTCTGGCGTGCCCGCCAGCGGGAGACGGCGGGCGCCGAGGCCGCCGTGGCAGGAGAGCCCGGTGAGACGGTCGCGATCAAGGTCCTCAAGGAGGAGCTGGCGCACGACGCGGACGTGGTGATGCGCTTCCTGCGGGAGCGCTCCGTCCTGCTGCGCCTGACCCACCCCAACATCGTCCGCACCCGCGACCTCGTCGTCGAGGGCGATCTGCTCGCCCTGGTCATGGACCTGGTCGACGGCCCCGACCTGCACCGTTATCTGCGCGAGAACGGCGCCCTCAGCCCGGTGGCCGCCGCGCTGCTCACCGCCCAGATCGCCGACGCGCTGGCCGCCAGCCATGCCGACGGTGTGGTGCACCGCGACCTCAAGCCCGCCAACGTCCTGCTCGCCGGGTCGGACGGCAGCGGCGAGATGCACCCGATGCTGACCGACTTCGGCATCGCCCGCCTCGCCGACTCCCCGGGCCTGACCCGCACCCACGAATTCGTCGGCACCCCCGCCTATGTGGCGCCGGAGTCCGCCGAGGGCCGCCCGCAGACCTCCGCCGTGGACATCTACGGCGCCGGCATCCTGCTGTACGAGCTGGTCACCGGCCGTCCGCCGTTCGCCGGGTCGACCGCGCTGGAGGTGCTGCACCGCCACCTCAGCGAGGAGCCGCAGCGCCCCGGCTCGCTCCCCGAGCCGTTGTGGACGGTGATCGAGCGCTGTCTGCGCAAGCGGCCCGAGGAGCGGCCCAGTGCCGAGAACCTCGCCCGGGCGCTGCGCACCGTCGCGGCCGGTATCGGAGTGCACGCCCGGCCCGCCGAGGCCGAGGCGGCGCTCGGTGTGGCCGCGCTGCTCGCCCCCGACCCCGCGCCCGCCACGGTCCCCGGGACGGGCGCCGACGGCCAGGCCGGCGGCGGCGACGCCGACCCCACCCAGGTGCTCCCGTCGGGCGCCGGTTCGTACGACCCGGCCGCGGCGACCAGCGTGCTGCCCTCAACTGGCGGCCCGGGCGGACCGGGCGGCTCCGGTGCGCAGGGCGATCCGACGCGGGCGATGCCGCCGATGCCCATGGGCGCTCCGGCCGGCGGACCGCAGGAGCCCGAGGGGCCCCACCCGTGGGAGTCCCAGCTGCGCGCCGCCCGTGACCGCAACGACCAGACCCAGGTGCAGTACCTGGACCCCAGCGAGGACCCGCTGCGCCGCCGTCCGCAGCGGCAGGCCGCCCCGCAGCAGCCGCCGCAGCGCCCGCAGCAGCCCCAGTACCGGCAGCAGCCCGCTCCGGTGCCGTACGCCCAGCAGGCACCTCAGCAGCAGCCGCCGGCCCCGCAGCGGCGCCGGGAGCCGCCGCCGCAGCGCTACGAGCCGCAGCGGCCGCCCGCGCCGGAGCCGAGGCCCCGGCGCGAGCCCCGTCAGCGCAGCGCCAACCCGATGAAGATCCCGGGCCTGGGCTGTCTCAAGGGCTGTCTGTTCACGCTGATACTCCTGTTCGTGGCGGCCTGGCTCATCTGGGAGCTGACCCCGCTCCAGGAGTGGATCGGCACGACCCGGGGTTTCTTCTCGCAGGTCGGGCACGTCTTCAACGAAGTGCAGCGGTTCGTCGAGAAAATCGGCCGCTGACCGTTCGCCGCCCGCGCGCTCCTTGGAGCCCGCGGGCGGCGCGCTGTTGTGGACGGTGCGGGTCCGCGGACGCGCCGTAAGACCCACTCAGTGGATTTGTCGACTTCCGGCGGAGAATTTCGCTCACAGAAGTGAAGGTTGCCACCGTCCGGGGCATTGAACCCCCTGGCACCCGCGTAGCTTTGACGCCAACCTCAGCCCCCGCAGGACGCTCGGGGGCCCGACACGTCGGAGCAGTCTTGGCACGGAAGATCGGCAGCCGGTACACCGCCCACCAGATCCTGGGGCGCGGCAGTGCCGGCACGGTATGGCTGGGCGAGGGTCCCGAAGGGGCCGTGGCCATCAAGCTGTTGCGTGAGGAGCTCGCGTCCGACCAGGAGCTCGTCGGCCGCTTCGTACAGGAGCGGGCGGCCCTGCTGGGTCTGGACCATCCCCATGTCGTCGGTGTCCGCGATCTCGTCGTCGACGGCAATGACCTGGCGCTGGTCATGGAGCTCGTACGGGGCACCGATCTGCGGACCCGTCTGGAGCGCGAACGCCGGCTGGCCCCGGAGGCCGCCGTCGCGATCGCCGCCGATGTGGCCGACGGGCTGGCCGCCGCGCACGCCGCCCGGATCGTGCACCGCGACGTCAAGCCCGAGAACGTCCTGCTGAACATGCAGGGCCCGCTCGGCCCCGGTGGCGCGCACCCCGCGCTGCTCACCGACTTCGGTATCGCCCGGCTCGTCGACTCCCCGCGCCGGACCAAGGCGACCAAGGTCATCGGCACCCCCGACTACCTCGCCCCGGAGATCATCGAGGGCCTGCCGCCGCGGGCCTCCGTGGACGTCTACGCGCTGGCGACCGTCCTGTACGAGCTGCTTGCCGGATTCACGCCCTTCGGGGGTGGCCACCCCGGCGCGGTGCTGCGCCGCCATGTGACCGAGAGCGTGGCGCCGCTGCCCGGTATCCCCGACGAGCTGTGGCAGCTGCTGCTCCAGTGCCTGGCCAAGGCGCCGGCGTCCCGGCTGCGCGCCCCGGAGCTGGCCGCCCGGCTGCGTGAGCTGCTGCCCGGTCTGGCGGGCATGCCGCCGCTGGACATCGACGAGCCGGACGACGAGGAGCCGGAGGGCGAGCAGGAGGGCCCCGGCTCCCGCGAGGAGGCGTACTACCCGTCGGCGGCACCGGCCGAGGCCACCCCGCCGCGCGGCGCGGTCCCGTTGGTCCAGGGCGCGGTCCCCGACTCCAACCGGGACACGCACACCAGCATGCGGGTCCCCGGCCCGGACGAGCTGGCGGGCGGGGCGCACGGCACCGCCCGGGCCCCGCGCGCCGCCGGTGAGCGCCGGGCGGGCTCGGCCCGGCACCGTGCGGCGCCGGAGGCGGTGCGCCGCCGCCGGATCAGGCTGGGCGCGGCGGCCGCCGCGGCGCTGGTGGCGGCCGGTCTGGGCGGCTGGCTGGCCTCGGGTGACGACGAGCCGGACGGCGCCACACCGGGCGTCCACCAGTCGGAACCCGACACTCCGTAACACTCCCCGGGCCCGCGGCGGCCGTGCCGGGCCCCGGCGGTGACCGGCGCGGCGACCGGCATCCGGGCCGCCGTGGGCCCGGATGGGTGGGCTCCGGGCGGATCCGGCCTGCCGGGGCCGGGTCACGCTGACGGTGGCAGCCGTTAGGCTGGGTGCGTGGCAGTCGTCGATGTATCCGAAGAGCTGAAGTCCCTCTCCTCGACCATGGGGTCGATCGAGGCCGTCCTGGACCTCGACAAGATGAGGGCCGATGTCGCCGTGCTCGAGGAGCAGGCCGCGGCGCCGTCCCTGTGGGACGACCCGGAGAACGCACAGAAGATCACCAGCCGGCTGTCCTACCTCCAGGGCCAGCTGCGCAAGGCCGAGGACCTGCGCGGCCGGGTCGACGACCTCGAGGTGCTCTTCGAGCTCGCCGAGGCCGAGGGCGACGAGGATGCCCGGGCCGAGGCCGAGGACGAGCTGACCGCCGTCCGCAAGGCGGTCGACGAGCTGGAGGTCCGCACCCTCCTGTCCGGCGAGTACGACTCCCGTGAGGCGGTCGTCAACATCCGCGCCGAGGCCGGTGGCGTCGACGCCGCCGACTTCGCCGAGAAGCTCCAGCGGATGTATCTGCGCTGGGCCGAGCGGCACGGCTACAAGACCGAGCTCTACGAGACCTCGTACGCGGAAGAGGCCGGCATCAAGTCGACCACCTTCGCCATCAAGGTCCCGTACGCCTACGGCACGCTCTCCGTCGAGCAGGGCACGCACCGCCTGGTGCGCATCTCGCCGTTCGACAACCAGGGCCGCCGCCAGACGTCGTTCGCCGGTGTCGAGGTGCTGCCCGTGGTCGAGCAGACCGACCACATCGAGATCGACGAGTCCGAGCTGCGGGTGGACGTCTACCGTTCGTCCGGCCCCGGCGGCCAGGGCGTCAACACCACCGACTCCGCGGTCCGGCTGACGCACATCCCCACCGGCATCGTCGTCTCCTGTCAGAACGAGCGCTCGCAGATCCAGAACAAGGCGACCGCGATGAACGTCCTCCAGGCCAAGCTCCTTGAGCGCCGCCGCCAGGAGGAGCAGGCCAAGATGGACGCGCTCAAGGGCGACGGCGGCAATTCCTGGGGCAACCAGATGCGTTCGTACGTCCTGCACCCGTACCAGATGGTCAAGGACCTGCGGACCGAGTTCGAGGTCGGCAACCCCACCGGTGTGCTGGACGGCGACATCGACGGCTTCCTGGAGGCCGGAATCCGCTGGCGCAAGCAGCAGGAGAAGTAACGGGGCACCCCGTCTGAAGGCGAAACAACTACCTCCCCCGGGGAGGTAGTTGTTTTTGCTGTGGGGGTTTGGTCACAGTCGTATGTCCATGTACCGCCCAACACTTGGTAATTCGGGCATCCGGCCTTTAATCGACCTTGACGATAGTCACGGAACTGGGAAGGCTGAGCGCGGCATGCGTATGTCTGGGGCGCGTGCAGTAACGGGGATGGGGGCGGATCGCCCCACGGCGCGGAGCTGACACTCGCGTACCCCGGGCATCGGCTCGTCGCCCCGTACAGCGGTGCTCCAATGACGAGTTCAGCTACTGGGGGTAGCAGTACATGACGAAGAAGACGCGGCTGCGCGTAGCGCGCATTGCGGCCGGTGCGGTGATTGCGGCCGGTGCGTCGCTCACCGCCGCCGGCGCTGCTTCCGCGGCCAGCCCGGGTGAGACCCCGGGCCAGGACGGCGGGATCATCGGCGGCATTATCGGCGGGATCATCGGCGGCGGCGACTCCGGTGGCACCGGCGGTGACGAGACCACCGGTGGCACCGACGGTGGCGAGACCGCCGGTCAGGTCGGCGGCGACGACAGCTCCGGCGGCGAGATCGGCGAGCAGGACTCCGGTGGCATCGGCGGTGAGGACAGCTCCGGTGGCACCACTGACGGTGGTACGACCGACGGCGGCACCACTGACGGTGGCACCACCGATGGCGGCACCACTGACGGTGGCACCACCGACGGCGGCTCGACGGACGGCAGCACCGGCACCACCGGTGACCAGAACTCCGGCGGCACCGGTAACTCCGGCGGCAACGGCACCAGCGGCACCACCGGTGACCAGAACTCCGGCGGCACCGGCAACTCCGGCAGCACCGGTAACTCCGGCGGCACCGGCGACGGCAGCTCCATCGGTGACACCGACGGCACCGGCCCGGACAACGAGGGTTCCAAGCCGATCGAGCAGCCCGGCCAGGGCAAGGAGCAGATCGCTGACACCCCCGGCCAGGCCAAGCAGCAGGCCAAGGGCGGCGAGCTGGCGGAGACCGGTTCCTCCGGCACCACCGTCCTGCTCATCGGTGCGGCCACGATGATCGCGGGTGGTGTGGGCTTCCGTATGCTGCCCCGCCTGATCAACAAGAACGGCGGCGGCGCCGCGGCGGCCTGATCGCCCGCACGTCACAGCTGGAGGGGCCCGGGACGCGCTCGCGTCCCGGGCCCCTCGGCGTCCGCGCTCCCGCGTCCGCCGAGGAAGTTGCTGTCGGCCTCAGACGGCCTGGTGGAGCAGTAGGCCCACGGCGATCAGCAGGATCATCAGCGCCACCAGCATCGCGGGGCTGAGCTGGGCGAACAGTCCACCCGCTTGCTGCTGGAGCCGTTCCCTGCTGGCCCGGCACACGGGGCAGCGGCCCTCGCTCACAGGGGCCGCGCAATTGGCGCACACCAGTCGGTCGTACGTCATGCGACCTCCTTCTCCACTGCACCAACGCGCCGGAAGGCGCATTGGTTCCCCCCTCCACTGTGCCAGCTCGTCGCCGGAACGGCGCGTCCCGCGGGATTGTGCGCCTTTTGTCCCGTAGGTGCCGTGAATAAACGCACCAACCGCCTACGGCGACTGCGCCGTCCAGCGAGGTTCGCGTATGGTCACGCACACCGACGGGAGCCGCAACTCGGCAACCCGTGCCCCTATCCAGGTCGACCGTGGTGCATCAGTGATCCGATTCGACAACGTCTCCAAGACCTACCCGAAGCAGAACCGCCCTGCACTCAGGGACGTCTCGCTCGAGATCGAGCGCGGCGAGTTCGTCTTCCTGGTGGGCTCCTCGGGCTCCGGCAAGTCCACCTTCCTGCGGCTGCTGCTGCGGGAGGAGCGGGCCAGCCATGGCCACGTGCACGTTCTGGGCAAGGACCTCGGCAAGCTCTCCAACTGGAAGGTTCCGCAGATGCGGCGCCAGGTGGGGACGGTCTTCCAGGACTTCCGGCTGCTCCCCAACAAGACCGTGGGGGAGAACGTCGCCTTCGCCCTGGAGGTCATCGGCAAGCCGCGCGGCCAGATCCGCAAGACGGTTCCCGAGGTCCTCGAACTCGTCGGCCTCGGCGGCAAAGAGGACCGTATGCCGGGCGAGCTCTCCGGTGGTGAGCAGCAGCGCGTCGCCATCGCGCGGGCGTTCGTCAACCGCCCGATGCTGCTCATCGCGGACGAGCCCACCGGCAACCTCGACCCGCAGACCTCGGTCGGCATCATGAAGCTGCTGGACCGGATCAACCGGACCGGTACGACGGTGGTCATGGCCACCCACGACCAGCAGATCGTCGACCAGATGCGCAAGCGGGTCATGGAACTCGAAAAGGGCCGGCTCGTACGCGACCAGTCGCGCGGCGTGTACGGCTACCAGCACTAAGCGTGTACGGCCCCCAGTACTGAAAGGACGCCATGCGCGCCCAGTTCGTCCTGTCGGAGATCGGCGTCGGTCTCCGCCGAAACCTCACGATGACGTTCGCCGTCATCGTCTCCGTAGCCCTCTCGCTCGGTCTGTTCGGCGCCTCGCTGCTGATGCGCGACCAGGTCAGCACCATGAAGGGCTACTGGTACGACAAGGTCAACGTCTCCATCTTCTTCTGCAACAAGAACGACGCCGACAGCGGTGCCAACTGCGCCAAGGGTGCGGCCACCCAGCAGCAGAAGGACGACATCAAGGCCGAGCTCGGCCGGCTGCCGATCGTGCAGAAGGTGACGTACGAGTCGAGCGACCAGGCCTACAAGCACTACAAGGAGCAGTTCGGGGACACCCCCGTCGCCGGGCTGGTGACGCCCGACCAGCTTCCGGAGTCCTACCGCGTCAAGCTCAAGGACCCCACCAAGTTCACGGTCATCAAGTCGGCGTTCTCCGAGCGGCCCGGCGTCATGGAGGTGCAGGACCAACGGGACACCGTTGAGCCGCTGTTCAACCTCCTGAACGGTATGAATATCGCGGCGCTGGTCGTGATGGGGCTGATGCTGGTCGTTGCGCTGATGCTGATCGTCAACACCGTGCGGGTGTCGGCGTTCAGCAGGCGGCGGGAGACCGGGATCATGCGGCTGGTGGGAGCGTCCAGCTTCTATATCCAGATGCCGTTCATCCTGGAGGCGGCCATCGCGGGCCTGCTCGGCGCCGCCTTCGCCTGCGTGTTGATCGTCGGCGGCAAGTACGTCCTCGTCAACAACTGGCTGGCGAAGAAGATCCAGGTGATCAACTTCATCGGCTGGGACTCGGTGGTGACGGTCCTCCCGCTGGTCCTTCTGATCGGGCTGCTGATGCCTGCGCTCGCCGCGTTCTTCGCGTTGCGCAAGTACCTCAAGGTGTGAGCTTTGCCAAGGGGCGCCGTACGGCAACTTGCCGTACGGCGCCCTTTTGTCCCCTAGACTCACCGGCATGTCGGGCCCGTGTTCGTACGACCGGCCCCGCCGCATTCGCCGCGGGGCGGCCCTGACGTTGTTCCTCGCGAGCGTGCTCGCCACCGGTGTGGTGACGGGGACCTGGAGCGATGCGGCGGAGGGCGGCGCCGGGCGCACCGACCCGGACCGGATGTCCTCCGGAGCGCACACCCGCGAGTCCGCCCTCGCGGACCGCGCCGCCGTCGAGCGGGCCGCCTCCGACGCCGTCGAGGACGGCAAGTCCGGTGCACAGGCCGCCGCCGAGGTCGTCAGCCGCAGTGGCGACCGCTGGTCGACGATCTATACCCCGGGCGAGTACGAGGATTTCCAGGAGCAGTTGGGCGGCGGCTATGTCGGCGTCGGGCTCTGGGTGCGGCCGGCGGACGGCGGCCGGATCGCGGTGTCCCGGGTCCAGCCCGGCAGTCCCGCCGCACGGGCCGGTATCGCGGTGGGCGACCGGCTGCGCGCCGTCGACGGCCGCAGCACCCGGCACGCCCCGGTCACCGAGGTCGTCGCCCGGCTGCGCGGTGCCGCCTCCGGTGGCGCCCATGGTTCCGCCGTGGCCGGCAGCCCGGTGACCCTGGACCTCCAGCGCGGCGACCGCCGCTGGACCGAGACCCTGCACCGCACCCGGCTCAGAACCCGCAATGTCGTCGTCGACCGGCCCGCCGGCGGCCACGGTCCGGCCCGCGTCAAGGTCGCCGCGTTCACCAAGGGCACCGGCGCCGCGGTCCGCCGTGCGGTGCGCGAGGCCTCGACGGACGACGGTCTGCTGCTCGACCTGCGGGGCAACACCGGCGGCCTGGTCACCGAGGCCGTCGCCACCGCCTCCGCCTTCCTGGACGGCGGCCTGGTCGCGACCTACGACGTCCGCGGCGAGCAGCGCGCCCTGTATGCGAAGCGCGGCGGGAATACGGACCTTCCACTGGTCGTCCTCGTCGACGGGGGCACGATGAGCGCCGCCGAGATGCTGGCCGGCGCCCTCCAGGACCGTGGCCGGGCGGTGCTGGTCGGCTCCCCGACCTTCGGCAAGGGCGCGGTGCAGATGCCCAGCGAGCTCCCGGACGGCTCGGTCGCCGAGCTGACCGTCGGCCACTACCGCACCCCGTCGGGCCGGACCGTCGACGAGTCCGGCCTTACGCCCGACCTGGTCGTGGGGGGCGGGGCCGAGAAACGGGCCCGCACGGTATTGAGTGGCCTCGGGGGCGGGTCTTAGTGCGAAAATGGCCGCACTATGGCTAAGGACAAGGGCAAGGACAAGGATCCCGGGCGCAAGCTCGTGGCGCAGCACAAGAAGGCGCGGCACGACTACCACATTCTGGACACCTACGAGTGTGGTCTGGTGCTGTCCGGCACCGAGGTGAAGTCGCTGCGGCAGGGCCGGGCGTCGCTGGTGGACGGTTTCGTCCAGATCGACAACAACGAGGCCTGGCTGCACAACGTACATATTCCGGAATACGCCCAGGGGACCTGGACGAACCACAGCGCGCGGCGCAAGCGGAAGCTGCTGATGCACCGCGTCGAGATCGACAAGCTGGAGTCCAAGAGCCAGGAGTCGGGCCACACGATCGTGCCGCTCGCCCTCTATTTCAAGGACGGCCGGGCCAAGGTCGAGATCGCGCTGGCCAAGGGCAAGAAGGAGTACGACAAGCGGCAGACGCTCCGCGAGCAGCAGGACCGCCGTGAGACCGACCGGGCGATCTCGGCGGCCCGGCGGCGGCAGCGGGCCTGATCTGCCCTGATGGGCCGGTCCCGGTGGGCCTGCCGGGGAATACGCTGGCACCCGCGGGCGTTGTTCCCGTACGATGGCTGCACACCCCACGAGGGGTGTGGGTACCACCTTGATAAATCAACATGGGGATGATCGGTTTCGACAGCGGATGTCGAAGCAGGGGAAGCGAGTCGAGGAAGCGGCAATGATCTCGTTAACCATATGTCGCAACCAATAATCGCCGATACCAAGCGCGATTCCTTCGCCCTCGTTGCCTAAGTAACGACTTGCGAAGTGTCAGCCCGGGGGTGTTCCCGACCCGGATCCTGGCATCAGCTAGGGAACTAAACTTCTGGACCCGGTCACGGGGTGCAGAAGGAAATTAAACAGTGACTGGGCCCGTCGGAGACTTGTTCGCGTGATCTCCGGGGCCGAGAAAATCGTAGCGAACTGCACTCGGAGAAGCCCTGATTCCGCACCGTTGGACGCGGGTTCGATTCCCGCCATCTCCACCATACGGAGAGCCGGGGGGCATGCCCCCCGGACCCCGTCATCCCATGTAGGCCCAGGCCCCGTCTGTCCGTGAGGACAGCGGGGCCTGAGTCGTTTCACGGGCGGTGCGGGCGGCGGCGGCCCGTGAGCAGGGTGATCGTCAGGGCGAGGGCGGCCGCCGCCGCGGGTACGCCGTAGGCCGCGCCCGGACCGGGCAGGTGGTCGACGGCCCAGCCACCGGACGCCGAGCCGGCCGCGATACCGGCGAGCAGGGCGGTCACGGCGAGGGTCATGCCCTCGTTCAGCTGACCCGGCGGCGTCCGCGACTGGACGAGACCCATGCCGGTGACCATGGTCGGCGCGGTCGCCATACCGGCCAGGAGGAGCGCGGCGGCCAGTGCCGCCGGGCTTCCGGTCGAGGCGGCGACGAGCGGGAGCAGCATCAGGGACGCCATGGCGGCGAGGCAGCGGACGAAGCGGCGGCCGGGGCGGGCCGTCGGCCGCAGCAGCCCGTAGAGCAGTCCGGCCGCGCCGGACCCGGCCGCCTGGAGGGCCAGCAGGGCGCCTCCGGCGGAGCGGATGCCGTGGGCGTCGGCGTAGGCGAGGGTGACCACCTCCAGGGAGCCGAAGATCGCGCCGGTGCAGAGGAAGGTGAGGAGGAGGGGCGGGAGGCCGGGGAGGCGGAGGGGAGAGCGGGTGGGGGTGTGGCCTCCGGTGCGGGCGGCGGCCGGGGGTTCGGTGCGGCGCTGGGCCGCGAAGAGCAGCACTCCGGTGAGCAGTAGTGCCGCGGCCACCGCCGTGCCCGCCTCCGGGAAGAGGGTGGTGCACAGCAGGGTGGCGAGCAGCGGTCCGAGCAGGAAACACAGCTCGTCCGCGGCCTGTTCGAAGGAGTTGGCGGTGTGCCGGGCGGCCGGGTCGTCGCGGAAGAGGTGTGCCCAGCGGGCGCGGGACATGCCGCCGGTGTTGGGGGTGGTCGCGGTGGCGGCGTACGAGGCGAAGAGGGTCCAGTCGGGTGCGCCGTAGTGGACGCAGAGGAGGAGGGAGAGGGAGCCGAGGGTGGCGAGGGCGGTGGCCGGGACCGCGATGCGGGACTGGCCGTAGCGGTCGATCAGCCGGGCGGTCCAGGGGCCGGCGAGCGCCGTCGCCGCCAGTCCGGTCGCGGTGACCGCCCCGGCGAGCGCGTAGGAGCCGCGCGAGCCGGCGATCATCAGGACCGCGCTGATGCTGAGCATCCCCATGGGCAGCCGGGCCAGCAGGTTGGCGGCCGTGAAGGCGCGGGTGCCGGGGACGGCGAAGATCCGCCGGTAGGGCGCGAGCGGGCGGAGGCGTGCGGGCGGACGGAAGCGAGCGCGGCGGCGGCGCGGGATCGGGCGTACGGGCGGGGCAGTGACCGGGCGGGCGGCGAGGAAGAGGATCATGTTCTCTACGGTCGCCGCCACGGTCCCCGTCCGTCCAACACCTGGTCAGCGCCCATTTACGCGGCTGGGTTGTGAATGGGGTGGAGGGGGTCGGCGCCGCTGATCCTGCCAGGATGGACCGATGCCGTACGACATCGATCCGCGACTGCTGCGCGCGTTCACCGCCGTCGCCGAGGAGCTGCACTTCACCCGGGCCGCCGCCCGTCTGTACGTTGCCCAGCAGGCGCTGAGCCGCGATATCCGGCGGCTGGAGCGGGAGTTGGGCGCCACGCTGTTCGTACGGAGCACCCGCCGGGTCGCGCTGACGGCGGACGGGGAGCGGCTGCTGCCGTACGCGCGGCGGGTGTTGACCGCGCAGGACGAGCTGGCCGCGGCCTTCCGCTCCGTGCCCGAGCGGCCGCTGCTGGTCGATGTGAGTGTGCCGATCGGTACCGCCCACGGGGTGCTGGAGGCGGCCAGGGGCCGGGTGCCGGACGACTGTGAGCTGGTGGCCCGTTTCCACAGTGGGCTGACGGGGGCGGCGGCCGAGATGGCGGCCGGGCGGCTCGATGTCTCCTTCGGCCGGTACGCGGCGCTGCCCGCCGACGTACGCGCCGGACTCGACCAGCAGCCGGTCCGGCTGGAGCCGATGGCGGTCCTGCTGCGCGATGACCATCCGCTGGCCGCCCGGCCCGCCGTCCCGCTCGCGGAGCTGGCCGGCGAGACGCTCTACGCGGCCGCCGGGAATCCGCAGACCGTGGAGTGGACGGACCTGGCCGAGCGGCTGTTCGCGGGGCGCCAGATCGCGACGGCCGCGCCGTTCCCGGAGATCGAGGGCTCGCAGGAGTTCGTCCGGGTGGTGCGCAAGCGGGGGGGGGTCGGTGCTGGCGAGTGTGGAGTTCATGGACGTGCCGGGGATGGTGCTGCGGCCGCTCGTCGAGCCCGTACCGCTCTCGCCGGTGTCCATGGTGTGGCGGCGCGGGCTGCGGCATCCGGGGCTGGACGCGTTGCGCGCTGCCGCACGGGACTTGGGGCAGCGGCACGCCTGGCTGGCGCCGCCCGGGGCCGCATGGTGGCTCCCGGAGGCGGACGCGCGGGCGATGGGCGTGGACGGGTGACGGACCGGCGCTGTGCCGCGTACGCAGAAAGTAGCCATGCACAGGCAACCGCGGGAGCGGGAAAACCTTTCCTTAACGGCAGGAAATCGTCCGTGGAACGAACAGGAGGAGCGGCCGTGCGACGGCGTTCACTTCTCGGGGCGGCCGCGGCCGCGCTGACCTTAACCGTCACGGCGGGCCTGGCCCTGACCGGCTGTGGCTCCCCGCGGATGGCGGCACTGCACGCCAACTGCACCACCAAGGGCCTCGGCTGGAAGGTCACTGTCCTCAAGAAGAAGCCGCACGCCGCGCAGCGCCAGGCCCGGCTGTCCGTCGTCAACAAGGGCACGGACCCGTGTGTGTTCAGCGGCTTCCCGGCCTTCGCGGTCCATCTCGGCAAGGGGCCGCAGTCCGACGCCCGGGGGCACGGCCGGGCCCTGCCGATAGACCTGCGGCGCGGCGGCAAGGTCACGGCCGGTCTGCGCTACCGGGACTGCCCCAAGGGCTCGCTGCTGAACGAACCCGTGGCCGTCACCAATGACACCGCCGTGGTGTCCGCGCCGCACGACAAGGCCGGGGGCCGGGCGGTCGTGGCCCGGGACGAGAAGGGCAAGCGCCTGCGGATGAACATCTGCGCCGACACGATCTGGATGGACCCGCCGCGCGAAGCGGCCGAATAGCCCTGGTTACGGGGCCGTTGCGGCGGCGGCGACGGTGGTACGTGCCGCGAACGAGGTGAACGCGGCCCAGGCCCCCGGCGGGAAGTCGAGGTGCGGGCCCTGCGGGTCCTTGGAGTCGCGGACGTGGACGGCGGCGGGGTGGGCGGCGATCTCTAGGCAGGCGCCGCCTTCGTCGCCGCTGTGGGTGGACTTGTGCCAGTCGTAGGCGACTTCTAGGCAGTTGCCGCCTTGTTCGCTGCTGTAGCTGGACTTGAACCACATCAGGTCGGTCATTGCTCTCCTAGCAGCCGGTCCAGCAGACCCATGGTCTTTTCAGCGTTGAGGGCCTGCATTCGCAGCATTCCATATTTCTGGGTGAGGCTGCTGACCTTGTCCGGGTCGGAGATGAGGTGGCTGCCGATTTGCGTCTCGGAGTAGGCGAAGTGCTGGTGGTCGGAGGTCTCCAGCAGCACGAACGGCCCGGAGAGACCGGCATGGCTGGTGTTGCCGAATGGCATGACCTGGATTGCCACACCGGGGAGTTCGGCGCATGTCCGCAGATGCCGCAGCTGTTCCCGCATGACCTCACGGCCGCCGAGATGATCTCTGAGGACGGCCTCCGAGATGATGAAGCTGGCAATCACGGGTACGTCGCGGTGCAGGAGTCCTTGGCGTTCGAGTCGGCCCTCGATGCGGCGCTCGATGGTCTCCTTGCTCAGGGATGGAACGTCGTTGTGGAATGTCGCGCGGGCGTACGGCCCCGTTTGTACCAAGCCCGGAAGGACTTGGTTCTCGTACCCGGACAGCGCCACAGCCTCCTTCTCGTACGCGATGAACTCCTCCGCCCAGATCGGGTACTTCTCCTTCGGCGGAAGCTTGGCCACCCCGACCGCCAGCGCCCCGCCCGTATCCAGGATGTGGTCGAACTCGGCGGCCAGGTGCGGCATCAGGGCGCGCCTGCCCTGTTCGACGGAGGCGATGGTCTCCTCGGAGGCGGTGGAGACTTCGCTGAGGCCGCGCTGGGTGTAGCCGGCCTTGATGCGGTACATCGCCAACTGGGCGCCGATGATTTCCATTGCTGCGGAGTGCCGGTTCTTGGGCTTCTTTGGCGGCTGCATGGCCTTCCACTCCCCCTGGTCGGGTGCCGGTGACCGTGTGTGGGCCCGTACTCACCAGGAGTACGGGTTGCCTGGCGCGGCAGCATAGTTACGCAGCGCGACCGTTGCCGGGGAATGCGCGGATCACCCCCGCACGGGCGGCCGGGCCGCCTCACCCGCCGCCGTCGCGCCCGGTGAGCGCAAGGTTTCGTCCGTGTCACCGGGCGGCACGGGCATCGAAATCCGGCCTCCCTAGCGTCGGTGAACAGGACACGACCCCCTGGGAGGCGCGATGACGGCCGCGGCAGCAGAGACCCGTAACGAGAGCCCTGAGGCCCGGCGGCCGAGGAGGGGCGGCCGGTGGATCGAGCGCTGGGATCCGGAGGACGAGGGCTTCTGGCGGGGGACGGGGGAGCGGATCGCGCGGCGGAATCTGGTGTTCTCGGTGCTCTCCGAGCACATCGGGTTCTCGGTGTGGAGCCTGTGGTCGGTGATGGTGCTGTTCATGGGGCCCGAGTACGGGATCGCGCCGGCCGAGAAGTTCTTCCTGGTGGCGATGCCGACGGTGGTGGGCGGGGTGCTGCGGGTGCCGTACACCTTCGCGGTGGCGCGGTTCGGCGGGCGCAACTGGACGGTGATCAGTGCCGCGATGCTGCTGGTGCCGACGTCGGTGGCCGCGGTGGTGCTGGAGCCGGGCACCTCGTATACGACGTTTCTGCTGGTCGCGGCGTTGGCGGGGGTCGGCGGCGGGAACTTCGCCTCGTCGATGACCAACATCAACTCCTTCTATCCGCTGCGGAAGAAGGGGTGGGCACTGGGGATGAACGCCGGGGGCGGGAACATCGGGGTGCCGGTGATCCAGCTGCTGGGGCTGCTGGTGATCGGCACCGCGGGCGCGGCGCATCCGCGGATCGTGCTGGCCGTTTATGTGCCGCTGATCGTGGTCGCGGCAGTGTGTGCGGCGCTGTTCATGGACAACCTGGCGCCGGTCACGAACGACACCGGGGCGGCCCTCGACGCCGCCCGGGAGCCACACACCTGGGTGATGTCGCTGCTCTACCTCGGCACCTTCGGATCGTTCATCGGCTACAGCTTCGCCTTCGGCCTGGTGCTCCAGAACCAGTTCGCGCGCACGCCCCTCCAGGCGGCGTCGCTGACCTTCATCGGGCCGCTGCTGGGGTCGCTGATCCGGCCGGTCGGCGGGCGGCTGGCGGACCGGTTCGGCGGCGCCCGGATCACGCTGGGGAACTTCGTGGCGATGGGGCTGGCCACCGGGGTCGTCATCTATGCGTCGGCGGTGCGGTCGCTGGCCGTCTTTCTCGTCGGATTCATCGCGCTGTTCGTACTGACGGGGCTGGGCAACGGCTCCACGTACAAGATGATCCCGGGGATCTTCCAGGCCCAGGCGGTGCGGCGCGGGCTGGTGGGGGAGGAGGCCGCGGCCTACGGGCGGCGGCTGTCCGGGGCGGCGATGGGGCTGATCGGGGCGGTGGGCGCGCTCGGCGGGCTGGCCATCAACCTCGCCTTTCGCCAGTCGTTCCTGGTGGCAGGGTCGGGAACGCCGGCGTTTGTGGCGTTCCTCGGCTGCTATGTGGTGTGCGGCGCGGTGACCTGGACCGTATACCTGCGTCCGGCGGCTCGTGCGCGGCGTATGGCGCGTACGGCGGAGGCGGCGGCCGCGGCTTCGGCGGAGGAGCGGCGGCACGCGGTGTACGCGGAGGTGTGACGGGAGGGTGGAGGGCGCGGGCGCGGCGGACGCCTGCGGGCCGTTCCGGCCGCCGCGCCCGCCCGTGGCCCGGCCCCGCGCTCGCCCGGCGTGCGCTCCCTCGCCTGGCCTGTATCCGCCCGGTCGTACGGGCCGGGCGTGCGGAGCGTCGTAACCCCGGGGAAATATGGGAGGACCGGGGCTGTCACGTGCTGTTGGCACGCTGGTGCCCTGGCACTCCGTGCCGCCCGAGCCGCGGCGGGACGGGAAGCACGAGGCACCACACCTCTCTGGGCGGAGCGGGACGACCATGTACGAGCAGCAGCAGGAGCACGGCGAACCGGAGCGGACGGCGCCGGAAGCGGGAGCGGAACCGGCCGTCCGGCCGCTGGAGGGGTTCACCGTCGGGGTGACCGCGGCCCGGCGGGCGGAGGAGCTGGGCGCGCTGCTGGAACGCCGCGGTGCCCAGGTGCTGCACGCGCCCGCCCTGCGGATCGTGCCGCTGCCCGATGACACCGAGCTGATGGCGGTGACCCGCGATCTGATCGAGCGCGCGCCGGACATCGTCATCGCCACCACGGCGATCGGTTTCCGGGGCTGGATCGAGGCCGCGGAGGGCTGGGGCCTGGGGGAGGCGCTGCTGGACCGGCTGGCCGGGGTGGAGCTGCTGGCGCGCGGGCCGAAGGTGCGGGGGGCCATCCGGGCCGCCGGGCTGACCGAGAAGTGGTCACCGGCCTCCGAGTCGATGGCCGAGGTGCTGGACCGGCTGCTGGCGGAGGGTGTCGCCGGGCGCCGGGTGGCCCTCCAGCTGCACGGGGAGCCGCTGCCGGGGTTCGTGGAGGCGCTGCGGGCGGACGGTGCGGAGGTCGTCGGCGTCCCGGTGTACCGCTGGATGCCGCCGGAGGACATCGGGCCGGTCGACCGGCTGCTGGACGCGGTGACCGGGCGGGGGCTGGACGCGGTGACCTTCACCAGTGCGCCGGCCGCCGCGTCGCTGCTGCGCCGGGCCGGGGAGCGCGGGATCCGTGCGGAGGTGCTGGCGGCGCTGCGGCAGGACGTGCTGACGGTGTGCGTGGGGCCGGTGACCGCGCTGCCGCTGGAGGCGGAGGACGTGCCCACGCTCCAGCCGGAGCGCTTCCGGCTGGGGCCGCTGGTGCAGCTGCTGTGCCGCGAACTGCCGGGGCGGGTGCGGCCGTTGCGGGTGGCCGGGCGGCGGCTGGAGATCCGGGGGCACGCCGTGGTGCTGGACGGTGTGCTGCGGCCGGTGCCGCCGGCCGGTATGGGGCTGCTGCGCGCGCTGGCCCGTCGTCCCGGCTGGGTGGTGTCCCGTGCGGATCTGCTGCGGGCGCTGCCGGGCGCGGGCCGGGACGAGCATGCGGTGGAGACCGCGATGGCCCGGCTGCGGGTGGCACTGGGTGCCCCCAAGCTGATCCAGACGGTCGTCAAGCGCGGCTACCGGCTGTCGTTGGACCCGCATGCGGAGACGGACAAGTACGGCGGGGAGTGAGGGGGCGGGGTCGGGGTCGGGGCCGGTCCGGAGGCGTGGGCGGGGCGGGGCGGGCCGGGTTCCCCGTGATCCGGTTCGCCATGATCCGTTCGCCGGGATCCGTTCGGCCGGGATCGGCTCGGCGCGCCCCGTACCTGTCCGCCGCGCGTCGTGTTCCGTGCGCCGGAAGCCCGCCCTACGCCGGGTTGTTGACCCGGATCTTGGACTGGCCGTGCGGGCGCTTCTCCCAGTCGTCCATGAAGCGGGCCTCCAGGCCGTGCTTGCGGGCCAGCTCCAGCAGGGTCTCGGTCCGGTAGTAGAAGTCCTCGCGCAGCACCTGGTGTTCGGCGCCCTCGGTGCGGTCGAAGGTGAAGTCGAAGAAGCCGCCGGGGGCCAGGATCCGGCCGACATGGGCGAGGCATTCGTCGATGACGTCGAGCGGTGAGTGCGAGAAGACGCTGTGTGCGTGGACGACGTCGAAGTGGGCGGACGGCAGGAACTCCAGCTTCAGGTCCTGCGTGATCGTCAGGTGCGGCAGCTTGTCCTGGAGTTCGTAGGTGGTCAGGGTCTGCTTCGCGGCGATCAGGATGTCCGGCGAGATGTCGATGCCGTAGTAGTTGCCGGTGTCCAGGTAGTCGATGAAGCGCCAGCCGGCGCGCAGATTGCCGCAGCCGATGTCCAGCATCCGGTGGCCGGGCTTCAGACCGTGCTCGCTCAGGTAGTCGAACTGCATCTCGCCCAGCGCCAGCCAGCGTTCATGGCTGCGGCTGCCGACCGCGGCCTCCGGGTTGCGGCCGGTGTCGGAGGCCATCACCGCCCGGTAGTACGCGACGTGGTCGGGGTGCTTGAGGCGCAGCCAGGTGTCGCGGGCGGTGCGTTTGACGTACGGGGTGATCCGGGCCGGGTGGCGGAGCGCGTAGCCGACCTTGTGGGTGAGGCTGGCGCGGTTCGTGAGCAGGGACTTGCGCGACATGGAGACCTTCGTCCTGGAAGAGCTGAGGTACGGGGGCCGGGCAGGTGGTGCGGGACACGCCCTCAGCATGCGGCGGACCGGTGCGGGCGGCCTGCGGAGGGCGTGCCGGGGACTATACATCAGGCGTATACACGCAGAGTCTACTGACGGTGTCTACGTGGCGCGGGTGCGCGGAGTGGCCGCCTCCGGAGGGTTCCGGCCGGACCGCGGGCCGGGCACTCTGGGAGCACACACGTCCGGCCCCTAAGGAGTGACAGGAACATGGCGGCGCCTTGCGATCTGCGGTTCGACTGCGGGCGGGTCTGCCTGGACCTGGCCGCCACCGCCGACGGCGCCCCCGCCGAACGCCTCACCGGCCCGGACCAGTTGCGGACCTGGCTGACCGGCGCGGGCCTGGTACCGCACGGCACCCCGCTGGACGGCGTCGACACCGGCTGGCTCGGCCGCTTCCGTGCGCTGCGGGAGCTGCTGGTCCGGGTGGTGCACGACGAGCTGCGGGGCGGGGCGGACGGGGCCGATCTGGCGCTGCTCAACTCCGCGGCCGCCGCCGGGCAGCCGCCCGCCCCCAGCGCGGTACGCGCCGCCGACGGCACCCTGGCCCGCGCCCTGACCGGCCCGCCCGAGTGCGCCGGACTGCTGGCCGCGGTGGCCCGGGACGCGATCGGGCTGCTCACCGACGAGGTGGCGCGCGGGCAGCTGCGGCAGTGCGAGGGCGAGAGCTGCACGCTGGTCTACCTGGACACCTCGCGGGGGCGGCGCCGCCGTTGGTGCTCCAGCGAAGTGTGCGGCAACCGGGAGCGGGTGGCCCGGCACCGGCGGCGGACGATGGTGCGCAGGGAGGAGTCCGCAGGCACCGCCGCGGACCCCGTCACGGGCCCCGTCACCGCCGCGGAAAATTTTTCCGCCGGCCGCTGAACGCCCCGTCCGTCCCGTCCGTACTCCTCACCGCAAGTCCGATTCATGGCAGGGTCCCCGTCGATCTTGGGCGATCTGGGCTATCGACCCGGGAGTTGGAGTGCGTAAGGATGCCGTCGTGGCAGACAGGACGACACCTGAAGAGGAGCTCATGCGAGCCCTCTATGACGATCACGCGGGCCCGCTTCTCGCCTTCGTCCTGCGGCTGGTGGCGGGCGACCGGCATCGCGCCGAGGACGTGGTGCAGGAGACGCTGGTGCGCGCCTGGCGCAACGCCGACCAGCTCCAGCGGGCGACCGGCTCGATCCGTCCCTGGCTGGTGACCGTCGCACGGCGGATCGTGATCGACGGGCACCGCAGCCGCAAGGCACGGCCCCAAGAGGTCGACGCGACCCCGCTGGAGACCATGCCCGCCGCCGATGTGATCGACCGGGCGCTGCGCCTGATGACGATCTCCGAGGCGCTGAGCGACCTGAGCCAGGCCCACCGAGAGGCCCTCGTCGAGACGTACTTCAAGGAACGTACGGTCAATGAGGCAGCGGAGGTGCTGCGCGTGCCGGCCGGAACCGTGCGGTCCCGGGTGTTCTACGCGCTGCGCTCCCTGAAGCTCTCGCTCGAGGAACGAGGAGTGACGGAGTGATCCCGCCCACGCAGCCGGACCGGCACAGCGACGTCGGCGCCTATGTGCTGGGCGTCCTGGACGCCGCAGACGCGGACCGGTTCGAGCGGCATCTCGTCGGCTGTGACCGGTGCGCGGCCGAACTCGAGGAGCTGATGGCCCTGACGCCGGTGCTCGCCGAGTTCAAGCAGTCCGCCCCCACCCCGGAGACGATCACGGCCGTCCCCGGCCGTCGGGTGCTGGACGGGCTGCTCGACGAGGTCGACGCCACCCGTCGCAGCCGCGGCCGGCGGCGGCTGTTCCTGGTCGCCGCGGCCGTCGTGCTGATCGTCGGCGGGCCGCTCGCCGCCGTCTCCGTCACCGGCGGCGGCGACAAGGAGCCGGCGCCGCCGCTGGCCAACGCCGTCCGGGCCCAGTACGCCGCGGGCGAGAAGGTGACCTCCGTCGACCCGGAGACCAAGGTCTCGGCGGGCGTCTCCATGGCCGCCCGGCCCTGGGGCACCCAGGTCGTCATGGAACTCGCCAACGTCAAGGGGCCGAAGAGCTGCGACCTGGTCGCCGTCGGCAAGGACGGCAAGCGGCAGACCATCACCACCTGGGCGGTCCCCAAGGGCGGCTACGGCATCCCGGGCGGCGCCGAGAAGTGGAACCGCGAGCCCCTCTACGCGTCGGGCGGCGCGGCCCTCAACCGCGGCGACATCGACCACTTCGAGATCAACACGCTGGACGGCAAGCGGCTGGCCACGATCAAGGCATGAGGAGTGGCCCCGCCGCTCCATGCCTGAGAATCCGGGGTGCCCGGAACGGCGCCCCGGCCGGACACCGGGCGGGGCGCCGGACGGGGCGCCGGGCAAGGACCGCCAGGGCGCCGAACGGCAAAACCCCCGACCGGGCACACCCGACGTAGCCGTCTGAGTCAACATCCGACCAAACTCGCCCGTTTTTGTCCCTTTCACCAGGTGCGCAGCGTGCCTGGTTCGCGTACGGTTGACGGCTGCCCTACGCACAGCAGAAGGGGGCCTGGGTGGCCGCGCACAACGCCACGCACGCACCGGAGCACACCCCGGATTCCGTTCGCGACCGCGAGATCGAGGCCGAACAGACGCATCTGGACCGTGTCTACCGGCGCCTTGAGGAGAAGATCCACGAGGCGGAATTCCTGATGGACGACGCCGCCAAGCGCGGCCAGGTCGGCACGCCCGGCGCGCTCGCCGAGCGGGACGCCCAGGTCTTCCAGGCCGGCGTCCATCTCCACCGCCTGAATTCCGAGTACGAGGACTTCCTCTTCGGCCGTATCGACCTGCTCCTCGGCAAGGACGGCAAGAAGGGCCCGGACGGCGCCTTCACCTCCGTCGAACCCGCCGACGGCGCGATCGAGAACAACCGCGCCACCATCGCCGAGACGCTGCACATCGGCCGGCTCGGCGTCCTCGACGCGGACTACTCCCCGCTGGTCATCGACTGGCGGGCACCGGCCGCCGCCCCCTTCTACCGGGCCACCCCGGTCGCCCCCGGCCGGGTCGTCCGGCGCCGGGTGATCCGCTCCAAGGGCCGCAAGGTCCTCGGCGTCGAGGACGATCTGATGCGCCCGGAGATCACCGCGACGCTGGACGGCGCGGAGCTCCCGGCGATCGGTGACGGCGCGCTGATGGCCGCGCTGGGCCGGGCCCGCAGCCACACCATGCGGGACATCGTCGCCTCCATCCAGGCCGAGCAGGACAAGGTGATCCGGGCGCCCGCCGCCTCCGTCACCGAGGTCGAGGGCGGACCCGGCACGGGCAAGACCGCGGTCGCCCTGCACCGCGCCGCCTACCTCCTCTACCAGGACCGCCGCCGCTACGCGGGCGGCATCCTGATCGTCTCCCCGACGCCGCTGCTGGTCGCCTACACCGAAGGCGTACTGCCGTCGCTGGGCGAGGAGGGCCAGGTCGCCATCCGGGCGCTCGGGTCGCTGGTGGACGGCGCCGAGGCGACGGCGTACGACTCACCGGCGGTGGCCCGTATCAAGGGCTCCTCGCGGATGCAGAAGCTGCTGCGCAAGGCGGCCCGGGGCGCCCTGGAGCTGACGGCGCCGGGCACCCGGGCGACCGGCCCGGCGGCCACCACGGCGGCGGCGAACGGGAACGGGAGCGGAAACGGGGTCAGCGGAGGCGACCGGGCCGGAGACGGAGACGGGGACGCCCAGCTGTCCCTGGACGACCTCTTCGGGACGGCCGGCAACGAGGCGGACCGGGACGCGGCCGCCAGCGGGACCCGCCGGAGACGCACCCGAGGCCCGCGCCCCGGCCCGGCCGCGCCCGACGCGGGCCCGCCCGCCCGTCTGCGGGTCGTCGCGTTCGGCGGCCGGATCGAGCTGGAGGCCGACGAGCTGCGCGCCATCCGGCATTCCGCGCTCGGCGGCACCGCGCCGGTCAACCTGCTGCGCCCGCGGGCCCGCCGGCTGATCCTGGACGCCCTGTGGGCCAAGTCGGGCGCCGCGCGCCGCTACACGGACCCCGAACTCGCCGCCGAGGCCCGTGAGGGCTTCGACGAGGACATCACCACCGAGCCCGACTTCCAGGAGTTCCTGGACGCCTGGTGGCCCGAGCTGACCCCGCGCGGGGTACTGGCCGCCATGGCCGACGAGCGGCTGCTCGGCCGCTGGGCGCGCCGGGTGCTCACCTCCCGCGAGGTACGCCAACTGGCCCGTTCGCTCCAGCGGTTGGACCACACCGGCCACGGCCCGCTGTCGGTGCACGATGTCGCCCTGCTGGACGAGCTCCAGATGGTCCTCGGCGCCCCGATGCGCCCGGCCCGGCCGCGGGAGGCCGATCCGCTGGACCATCTGACCGGCCTGGAGGAGCTCACGACCTACACCGACCGCAACGGCGGCGGCCGCAGCCGGCGCGAACGGCTGGAGGAGGAGCGCACCGACTACGCGCACGTCATCGTCGACGAGGCGCAGGACCTGACGCCGATGCAGTGGCGGATGGTCGGCCGCCGCGGCCGGCACGCGACCTGGACGGTGGTCGGCGACCCCGCGCAGTCCTCCTGGTCCGACCCGGACGAGGCCGCCGTCGCCCGTGACGAGGCGCTCGGCACCCGCCCGCGCCGCCGCTTCACGCTCACCGTGAACTACCGCAACCCCGCGGAGATCGCCGAGCTGGCCGCCCGCGTCCTGGCGCTGGCGATGCCCGGTATGGCGTCCCCGAAGGCGGTCCGCTCCACGGGCCTGGAGCCCCGCTTCGCGCTCACCCCGGACGGGGAGGGACCGGACCGGTCCGCCGGTGACGCGGCGCTGGCGCAGGCCACGGTGGCCGAGGCCGAGCGGCTGCTGGGCGAGGTGGACGGCACGGTCGGCGTCGTGGTGGCCATGAACCGCCGTGCGCAGGCCCGCCGTTGGCTGGCCCCGCTCGGCGACCGGGTGGTGGCACTGGGCTCCCTGGAGGCCAAGGGGCTGGAGTACGACGCGACGCTGGTGGTCTCACCGGCCGAGATCGCCGATGAGTCCCCGGCCGGCCTGCGGGTGCTGTACGTGGCGCTGACCCGGGCGACCCAGCAGCTGACCGTACTGTCGGCCGAACGGGACGAACCGGACGCGGCGGGGGTGCCCGACCTGCTGCGGGACTGAAACCGCCGGCCGGCCCCGGGCCGGCACCCGTCCGGCGGCCTGCGCCGGGCGTGCGCGCCGCCGTCCGAGGGGTCTTGAAATCGGCCCCGCGGGACGGGATTCGCTTCCGGGGATGGTTTGTTAGCCTGGGTGACGGCACCGGCTCGATCCAAGCCCCCGGGCCCAACCATCGTCGCTACGAGCGACCACTTGCCGCGAGGCGAGCATGGCGGGTCGGTGCCGTTAACGTTCGAGAGGCCCACGTCACCCCGTGACGTGGGCCTCTTTGCTGCGGCTGCGGCATCTCGTATGGTGGAAGTCGTTTTCCGAAGTAGCCGCCGCCCGCGAACAAAACGTTCTCAATGCCGGGCGGCTACCGCATACTCCGCGGTAGGTGCGACGATCGGACGGCAAATCCAGCCACACGGTGAAAGCAGAGGAAGTCGGCCATGGCAACGGCGCCCAGCGTCTCCTACTCGATGACGGTCCGGCTGGAGGTGCCCGCGAGCGGAACCGCGGTCTCCCAGCTCACCACGGCCGTCGAGTCCCACGGAGGCTCGGTGACCGGCCTCGACGTCACGGCATCCGGCCACGAGAAGCTCCGGATCGACGTCACCATCGCGGCGACCTCCACGGCCCACGCCGACGAGATCGTCCAGCAGCTGCGCGCCATCGAGGGCGTCTCGCTCGGCAAGGTCTCCGACCGTACGTTCCTGATGCACCTCGGCGGCAAGATCGAGATGTCGTCGAAGCACCCCATCCGCAACCGTGACGACCTCTCGATGATCTACACCCCCGGTGTCGCCCGCGTCTGCCAGGCCATCGCCGACAACCCCGAGGACGCCCGCCGCCTGACCATCAAACGCAACAGCGTCGCGGTGGTCACCGACGGCTCCGCCGTCCTCGGCCTCGGCAACATCGGCCCCAAGGCCGCTCTGCCCGTCATGGAGGGCAAGGCGGCCCTCTTCAAGCGCTTCGCCGGCATCGACGCCTGGCCGCTGTGCCTGGACACCCAGGACACCGACGCCATCGTGGAGATCGTCAAGGCCATCGCCCCCGGCTTCGCGGGCATCAACCTGGAGGACATCTCCGCCCCCCGCTGCTTCGAGATCGAGGCGCGGCTGCGCGAGGCCCTGGACATCCCGGTCTTCCACGACGACCAGCACGGCACCGCCATCGTGGTGCTCGCCGCGCTCACCAACGCGCTGCGCGTCGTCGGCAAGAAGATCGAGGACGTCCGGGTCGTGATGTCCGGCGCCGGCGCGGCCGGTACCGCCATCCTCAAGCTGCTGATCGCGGCCGGTGTCCGGCACGCCGTCGTCGCCGACATCCACGGTGTCGTGCACGCCGGCCGTACGGACCTGGTCGACGCCGACCCGGACTCGCCGCTGCGCTGGATCGCCGACAACACCAACCCCGAGGGCGTCACCGGCACCCTCAAGGAGGCCGTGGTCGGCGCGGACGTCTTCATCGGCGTCTCCGCGCCCAACGTCCTGGACGGCGACGACGTCGCGAGGATGGCCGACGGCGCGATCGTGTTCGCACTCGCCAACCCGGACCCCGAGGTCGACCCCGCCATCGCCCGGCAGACCGCCGCCGTCGTGGCCACCGGCCGCTCCGACTTCCCCAACCAGATCAACAACGTCCTGGTGTTCCCCGGAGTCTTCCGCGGCCTCCTGGACGCCCACTCCCGTACGGTGAACACCGAGATGATGCTGGCCGCGGCCGGAGCCCTCGCGGACGTCGTCCTGGAGGACGAGGTCAACCCGAACTACATCATCCCCAGCGTCTTCAACGAGAAGGTCGCGGGCGCGGTGGCCGGTGCCGTCCGGGAGGCCGCGAAGAGCGGTGACCCGGCTGTGACGGCCACCACGGCGGTCTGAGTACGGCGCGTCGCTGGACACGCCGTCGTTGGGGCCCCCATAGGGTGGCGGGCAGCAAGCGACCGCCGCCCTGTGGGGCCGGCCCGGAGCGGAAATATTACGGAGCGTCACCACTAACGAGGCAGTGGCGCTTTTCGTGTGACCCTCCTGGGTGCCGGATTGGCTTTACCGCCGCAGGTGGGGGCAGGATGCGTAATCGGGCGCGAGGGTCTGGCACCAGACCCGGGTCCGGGGACTGTCCGAGGACCCTGGCAGCATCGGCTTCGATCTCACGCCTCATTGGCAAGAAGAACACGGGAGTACAAACATGAACCGCAGTGAGCTGGTGGCCGCTCTGGCCGATCGCGCCGAGGTGACCCGCAAGGACGCCGACGCCGTTCTGGCCGCCCTCGCCGAGGTGACCGGCGAGATCGTCGCCAAGGGCGACGAGAAGGTCACCATCCCCGGCTTCCTGACCTTCGAGCGCACCCACCGTGCCGCTCGCACCGCGCGCAACCCGCAGACCGGCGACCCGATCCAGATCCCGGCCGGCTACAGCGTGAAGGTCTCCGCGGGCTCCAAGCTCAAGGAAGCCGCCAAGGGTAAGTAAGACCCTCAGCACGGCAAGACAGGGCGGCCATCCCTTTTGGGGGTGGCCGCCTTTTCGTGTGCCTGGGGAGTTGCGTGTGCCCGTGTGTTCCCGCGTGGGCGGGTGAGCCGGGCGGGGCGGGGTGGGCTGAGCGCGTGGGAGGGGGCTGGGCGCCCGCAGGAGCGGTCCGGGGCCGTACGGGGCGGCCGGTGCGCCCGAATGGGGCGGCCGGTGCCCGCGAGGCGGCCTGTGCCCGCCTCGGAGGAGCTGGGCGGGGTGATCGGGAAGTCCGCCAGGTGTAAGCCCGTCAGGCGGGCTGCCACGGCTGTACGGGGGGTGGGTACGCGGTGCGGCACGGTCGTGTGAGCGGGCGGGCGGCGTAAGAGCTCCCCGGCCCGGCGGCGCGGACTTCGCCCAGCCGTCCGGCTGTACCGGCTGGCTCGTGCGGGATCTGGTGTGTCATCTGGTCATCGACGCACAGGATGTCCTGATCACCCTGGTGACCCCGGCCGAAACGGAACCGACCCGCGACGCGGTGACCTACTGGGATGCCACCGCCACGCCGCCGACCGGGGCGGAGCAGGCCGAACTGGGCACGCCGGCCGGGAAACTCCCGCTGTACCTCGGGTGCTCGCCCCAATAGGCGGCACGGTGGCCAGGAGCTGCCCTACGGGGCGTGCCTGACCACCGTGCTCGGTGCAACTGCCGGACGGCGCCCGGCCGGGACCGCCGGGCGCACTCGTCCGCAGCCAGGGGGCAGCGCCCTTCGGGCACCGCCCCCTCGGCGCGGCTCAGTTGGGCAGTGCGCCGTTCGGCAGCTCTACATCGGCGCCGAGTTCGACGAGCTTCTCCATGAAGTTCTCGTAGCCGCGGTTGATCAGGTCGATGCCGTGCACCCGGGAGGTGCCCTGGGCCGCCAGCGCCGCGATCAGATACGAGAAGCCGCCGCGCAGGTCGGGGATGACCAGATCGGAGCCCTGGAGCTTGGTGGGCCCGGAGACGACCGCGGAGTGCAGGAAGTTGCGCTGGCCGAAGCGGCAGGCGGAGCCGCCCAGGCACTCACGGTAGAGCTGGATGTGCGCGCCCATCTGGTTGAGCGCGGAGGTGAAGCCGAGCCGGGACTCGTAGACCGTCTCGTGCACGATCGACAGGCCCGAGGCCTGGGTCAGCGCGACGACCAGCGGCTGCTGCCAGTCGGTCTGGAAGCCGGGGTGGACGTCGGTCTCCAGGGCGATGGCGTTGAGCAGACCGCCCGGGTGCCAGAAGCGGATGCCTTCGTCCTCGATCTGGAAGGCGCCGCCGACCTTGCGGAAGGTGTTGAGGAAGGTCATCATCGACCGCTGCTGCGCGCCGCGGACGTAGATGTTGCCCTCGGTGGCCAGCGCCGCGGACGCCCAGGAGGCCGCCTCCAGGCGGTCCGGGAGGGCGCGGTGGGTGTAGCCGTCGAGCTTGTCGACACCGGTGATCCGGATCGTCCGGTCGGTGTCCATGGAGATGATCGCGCCCATCTTCTGCAAGACGCAGATGAGGTCCTCGATCTCCGGTTCCACGGCGGCGTTCGACAGCTCGGTGACGCCCTCGGCCAGAACGGCGGTCAGCAGCACCTGCTCGGTCGAGCCGACCGACGGGTACGGCAGCCGGATCTTGGTGCCGCGCAGCCGGTGCGGCGCCTCCAGGTACTGCCCGTCGGCGCGCTTCTCGATCGTCGCGCCGAACTGGCGCAGCACGTCGAAGTGGAAGTCCACGGGCCGGCCGCCGATGTCGCAGCCGCCCAGGCCGGGGATGAAGGCGTGGCCGAGGCGGTGCAGCAGCGGGCCGCAGAACAGGATCGGGATCCGGGAGGAGCCCGCATGCGCATCGATGTCCGCGACGTTGGCGCTCTCCACGTGCGACGGGTCGAGGATCAGCTCGCCCGACTCGTCACCGGGGCGCACCGTGACGCCGTGCAGCTGAAGCAGCCCGCGCACCACGCGTACGTCGCGGATATCGGGCACGTTGCGCAGTCGGCTGGGGCCGCTCCCGAGGAGGGCGGCGACCATGGCCTTGGGCACAAGGTTCTTCGCGCCGCGAACCCGGATCTCGCCCTCGAGCGGGGTGCCGCCGTGGACAAGCAGTACGTCGTCAGTAGAGACGGTCATGGATCTCGCGTTCCTGGAGACGGGCAGGGGCCAAGCTGAAATGGTAAGGGCGCCGGAGGGTGAGTCCGTAGGCCCGTGCACGCTTTGCACATGTAATGGCTTTGTCACAACACGCTCCGCTACGATCAGTCTTTGCTCTGTAATCGCCTTTTGAGGGAATTGCCAGGGAATGTCGTCGATGGGCGGTCCGGCGCGGACGGTGTGCGCCGGTGCTGCCGCCGTACGCCCTGCCCTGCTCTTACGCGGGTCCCGGCGTTGACTCCCCGCTCCGGGCAGAAGTGCGGGATCATGTGGCCATGACCGAGGTGTCCTCGCTCACAGGGCGGCTACTCGTCGCGACGCCCGCGCTCGCCGATCCGAACTTCGACCGCGCGGTGGTGCTGCTCCTCGACCACGACGAGGAGGGCTCCCTCGGCGTGGTCCTGAACCGTCCCACCCCGGTCGGGGTGGCGGACATCCTCGCCCCCTGGGCCGCACTGGCCGGGGAGCCGGGAGTGGTCTTCCAGGGCGGACCGGTGTCGCTGGACTCGGCGCTCGGGGTGGCCGTGGTGCCGGGCGGGCTGTCCGGTGAGGGCGGTATCCCGTCGGTGGACAGCGGCGCCCTGCCCCATGACGACGGTGTGGAGGTCGCAGGTGCACCGGCCGCGGACCGCGCGGGCGTCCAGTCGGGTGACGAGCCGCTGGGCTGGCGCAGGGTGCACGGCGCGATCGGTCTGGTCGATCTGGAGGCCCCTCCGGAACTGCTCGCGGCGGTGCTCGGCAGTCTGCGGATTTTCGCCGGGTACGCGGGCTGGGGTCCGGGCCAGTTGGAGGACGAACTGGTCGAGGGCGCCTGGTACGTGGTCGAGTCGGAGCCCGGCGATGTCTCCTCGCCGGACCCGGAGCAGCTGTGGCGCGCGGTGCTGCGGCGCCAACGCAATGAGCTGGCCATGGTGGCCACCTACCCGGACGATCCGTCGCTGAACTGATCGTCGCCGGGGCGGGACTGAACCTGCCCGTCCGTGGGGACGGGCAACCGGTGTCCCATGACCCCAATTTGGTTGACGACTTGATTATTGTGACGGCTTCGTCATGGGGAATTGTCAGCGCCCGTCGCTATGGTGCGGGATGACAGGGGACGGTGCGCGGCCGCGTCGGCGGGGCCGCGCTGGACACACGGGGAGAGGCCATGCACAGGCCGAGCGTGCCCGAGGATCTGGACCACCCGGCGCGCCTGTGGGCGCGCGCCGCGACGCTGGCGGTAGTGGCGGCCGCCGTGGACGACGGGGACGAATTCTCCTGGAGCGACCAGGGATTGCAGTGCTGGAACGTCGGCGGAAGCTACTGGTGGCGGCTGAAGATGTTCGAGGGCGGCCGGGCCCTGCTGTGCGGCCAGGACTCCGACGGCAGTCACACGCACAGCGGAGGCCGGCAGATCGACTTTCTGGACGGCGGCCCCGCGTGGCTGCCCTGGGAGGAGCTGCGGGAGGACGCCGGCGGCAATCTCTTCGGCTTCGTCTACTGGTGGCAGGACGGCGCCTGGGCCCGTGCGCCGTACCCCGAGAAGATGCCGGACGACGGCCTGGAGACGGCCATGAGCTGGGTCGCGCCCGGTGACGACGCGGTCCGGGAGATCGCCGAGGACCTCGTGGCCCGTACGGAGACCGAGGTCGATGCGGTGGGAGCGGTGCGCGCCTTCCTCGCCGCCGCCGAGGCCCGCACGGTCGGCGCCCAGGACATCGCCACCCTGCTCGACACGGTCTGCGGTCAGGACGCCTGGTACGAGGTCCGCCCGGACGCCGCGCTGGCGTTCGCCACGGAGCTGGGACTGACGGCCGGGGACCGGGGCGGGCTGGCGGTGGCCTTCTAGCCATCCCGGGCGGGCGGGGCCGGCGCCGTACTGCCGGCCCGGGTGGCCTCCGGGGTGGCGGCCGCGGGTCCGGCGCTCCACCTGGCGGTGGGCCGCCGCTCCCCGGTTGCCGCGCGCGTGAGTACCCTTGGCTGTTATGAGCACTCTTGAGCCCGAGCGCGGGGCAGGTACGGGGACCCTCGTAGAGCCGACACCGCAGGTGTCGCACGGCGACGGTGACCACGAGCGCTTCGCCCATTACGTCCAGAAGGACAAGATCATGGCGAGCGCGGTCGACGGTACCCCCGTCGTCGCGCTGTGCGGCAAGGTCTGGGTCCCGGGTCGCGACCCGAAGAAGTACCCGGTCTGCCCCATGTGCAAGGAGATCTTCGAGTCCATGGGCACCGGTGGCGACAAGGACAAGGGCGGCAAGGACGGCGGCAAGAAGTAGCCGCGGCGGACCGTGCCTCCCGGGCCGGTCCTGCCCGTCCGTCACGCATGAGCACGGCCGCGCGCCCGGCGCGCACGCGCTCAGCCCCCGCCATGGGCACAGCAGAGCCGCAGGGCACGGTCCTCGTCCTGCGGCCGTGACGCCTCGCTTCGGGTACGGGCCCGGATCCCTCGCGGACCGGGCCCGTCCGTGTGCCCGGCCGCGCTTCCGGGTGAATCGGGGGCACGGTCCGCAGCCGCCTCCCGGACCGGGGGAACGGGCGTCGCCGCGGCGCCCCGGCCCGCAACCGCCCGTGGGTGTCCCGGAATTGCCCGGCCCGGGTCCAGGTTTTCCGCGTACTCCTACAGCCGGAACGGTCCCGGGCCGCCCGGCACGGTGAAGGACGGACGGTATGCCGGATACGCACCCCACCCCCACGGCACCGGGCGGCGGCCTGGTCCCGGCACCGCTGAGCATCGACGGGCCCGGCCGCGGCACCGTCCGGCTGGGCGCGGACACCGCGTTGGCGGCCGGGCCCGGTACCGAGGACACCGCGCGCTGGCTGCGCGACACCCTCGGCGCGGCCTTCGGTCTCCCGCTGCCGCCCGGCTCCGGCAAGACGCCGGACACCCTCGACCTCGCCGTCGACCCGGCCCTGCCCCCGGAGGGCTACCGGCTGGCGGCCGACGCCCGTTGGGGCGTGCGGATCACCGGCGGCGGCCCGGCCGGCGTCTTCTGGGGAGCGCAGACGCTGCGGCAGCTCCTCGGGCCGCACGCCTTCCGCCGGGCGCCACTCGCGCCGGGCCGCGCGGCCGTCCTGCCGGAACAGACCATCGAGGACGCCCCCCGCTTCGCCTGGCGCGGCATGCTGCTGGACGTCGCCCGGCACTTCCTGCCCAAGGACGGGGTGCTGCGCGCGCTCGACCTGCTCGCCGCCCACAAGCTCAATGTCCTGCACCTCCACCTCACCGACGACCAGGGCTGGCGGATCGAGATCAGGCGCTACCCGAAGCTGACCGAGGTCGGCGCCTGGCGGGAGCGCACCAAACTCGGGCACCGGGCCTCCCCGTTGTGGGACGAGCGCCCGCACGGCGGCTACTACACCCAGGACGACCTCCGCGAGATCGTCGCCTACGCCGCCCAGCGGCATATCACCGTCGTCCCCGAGATCGACATCCCCGGACACTCGCAGGCCGCCATCGCCGCGTACCCCGAACTCGGCAACACCGACGTCATCGACACCACCTCCCTGAAGGTCTGGGACACGTGGGGCGTCAACCCCAACGTACTGGCCCCCACTGACACCACCCTGCGGTTCTACGAGCACGTCCTGGACGAGGTCCTCGGGCTCTTCCTCTCGCCGTTCGTGCACATCGGCGGCGACGAGTGCCCCAAGGACCAGTGGCGGGCGTCCGCCACCGCCCAGGCGCGGATCGCCGAACTGTCACTGGCCGACGAGGACGCACTGCAGAGCTGGTTCATCCGGCACTTCGACCGCTGGCTCGCCGACCGCGGCCGGCGGCTGATCGGCTGGGACGAAATCCTGGAGGGCGGACTGGCCCCGGGCGCCGCGGTCTCCTCCTGGCGCGGCTACGCGGGCGGTATCGCAGCCGCGAAATCCGGCCATGACGTCGTCATGTGTCCCGAGCAGCAGGTGTATCTGGACCACCGTCAGCACGCCTCCCCGGACGAGCCGGTGCCGATCGGCTTCGTACGGACCCTGGAGGACGTCTACCGCTTCGAGCCGGTACCGCCGGAGCTCACGGCCGAGCAGGCCGCGCACGTCCTGGGCACCCAGGCCAACGTCTGGACCGAGGTCATGGACAGTCAGCAGCGCCTCGACTACCAGGTCTTTCCCCGGCTGGCCGCGTTCGCCGAGGTGGCCTGGTCGCGGCTGCCCGCCCCGGCCGCGCGCGACTACCAGGACTTCACCCGGCGGATGGCTGCCCACTACACCCGCCTCGACGCCCTCGGCGTCGGTTACCGGCCGCCCGGCGGCCCCCTCCCATGGCAGAAACGCCCCGGCGTGCTCGGACGCCCGATCGACGGGGCGCCCCCAAACGTGTGAGCCCGGAGGCAAGGCAGGCGCTCGTGCGGCCGGACCCTGGGACGGTGGTGCGGTACGGCGGTTCCCCCGCGCCGCCGTACCGCACCACCGCCGCAACGACGGCGGTGTGCGCCCCGCCGGACGCCTCCGCCGACGCACCGCAGCGCAGTTCCGCACCGCCGGCGACGGACGAAACCGGACCAGCGTCCTGTTCGGGGACGGATCGTCCCTTCGTGGACCCTCGCGCCGGGGGCCCGGGAAGATGTGCCAGAGTTGCCACGTCCGGGCTGTGAGCACGTACCGTACGGCGGAGCGGAACTGCCGGGACACCGGGGAAGGGGCAGCTGGCTTGACCACGCACGCACCGCACGCGTCGCACACGGTGACGTTGCCGGACTCGCTCGACGAGGCGGTGGCGGCGCTTACCGCCATGCCCGCCGCCGTGCCCGTCGCGGGCGGCACCGATCTCATGGCGGCGGTCAACGCCGGACTCCTCAGACCCGCAGCCCTGGTGGGCCTCGGCCGGATCAGCGAGATCAGGGGCTGGCAGTACCTGGACGGCCATGCGCTGCTCGGCGCCGGCCTCACCCTCGCCCGTATGGGACGCCCCGACTTCGCCGCCCTGATCCCCGGACTGGCCGCCGCCGCCCGCGCGGCCGGCCCGCCACAGGTCCGCAACGCCGGCACCCTCGGCGGCAACATCGTGACCTCCGCCCCCACGGGCGACACCCTCCCGGTGCTCGCCGCCCTGGAAGCCACGGTGATCATCGCCGGCCCCGGGGGCGGCCGCCGCGAGATCCCGGTCAGCCACCTGCTGGCCGGCCGGGAGATGCTGAGCCCCGGCGAACTCGTCGGCTTCGTACGGGTGCCGCTGCTGCACGCCCCGCAGGCCTTCCTCAAGGCGACCGGCCGCACCGGCCCCGGCCGGGCCACCGCCTCGGTCGCGCTCGTCCTGGACCCGGCCCGGCGCGGGGTGCGCTGCGCGGTGGGCGCGGTCGCCGCCATGCCGCTGCGGCCCCTGGAGGCCGAGCAGTGGGTGGCCTCGCTCATCGACTGGGACGGCGAACGCGGCCTGGTACCCGAGGCGCTGACGGCTTTCGGTGACTATGTCGCCGCCGCCTGCATCCCGGACCCGGCACCGCCCGAGGACGGTTCGGAACCGGCCACCCTGCCGCCCGCTGCCCTGCACCTTCGCCGTACGGTGGCAGCCTTGGCCCGCCGCGCACTCGGGAGGGCGCTCTCATGAGCGAGCGCAGTGCGGGGGCCGCCCCGGTCGCAGACCGGTGGATCGTCAGCGAAAGGTGCGCGCCTCGCGGATGCGAGGCCGGGCGAAGTGAGGGCTCGGCATGAGCGACGCAGACAACCGCCATCCGTACCAGCCGCACCCTGACCAGGGCTGGCAGCCGCTGCCCCAGGGTGGCGAGTACGAGTCGGAGGCGACGGCCTTCGTACAGCTCCCGGAGGGCTTCACCACCGGGGTCTACGGCGGTGGGTCGCCCCGGTACAACACCCCGGGCCCCGAGCCGCTCGCCGCACCCGGCCACGGCTACACCCCGCCGTCCTCCTTCGGCTCGCACCCCGCCACCCCGTCGCTCGACGACCCGGGCGCCGACCCCTCGTCCACCGCCCAGTGGACGATGCCCTTCGCGGATCCCTCGGCCGGTTACGCGGACCCGGCCGCCGGATACCCGGCCCACACGGGGCACGCGCCCCACCACGACCCCTCCGCGGGCTACCAGGGCGGCGCGCCCGAGGGTGCCCAGCCGTGGGGCGGCGACGCCGTGGACTGGCCCGTGGCGGGCAGCCCGGAGGCGGGTGCCACCGGCTCCTGGTCGGTCCCCGCGGCGGCGGACGACGGCCTGGAGGAATCCGGCGAGTACCTGGTCGGCGAGGACGGTCTGACGGGTCATACGGGACTTACGGGTGGCCACCCGGGCCTTCCCGGTCATCCGGGTCATCCGGGCCATCCGGGTGTTACGGGGCACGGTGCCGCCGACAGCTACCACGGCGGCGGATACCCGGGCGCCGATGCGTACGGCGACGCCGGGAACGCGGCGGACACCGGCGAGTCCGCCGCGACCGGGCACTGGAACTTCACCGCCGGGCTGAGCGCCACGAGCGCGCCGGAGACGCACCCGGAGGAGCCGCAGGACGCCGCGCACGGCGGCGCGGTGCACCACGACCCCTTCGGCGGCCCCGCGGGCGCCCCGTACGCGCACGACGGCGGTCTCCCGGGCCACGGCAGCGAACCGGGCGGCGAACTGCCCGCAGACGGCGGCCCGTCCACCGGCGACCCGTACGCCATGGGCGCGGGCGGCCGGAACGACGCGGCCGGCGACGCGACCGGACACTGGTCGCTGCCCGCCGACGCGCTCGCCCAGTGGCCGCCGCCCGAGGAGACGGCGCAGCCGTCGCACGACACGCCACCGCACCCGCAGGAGGCCGCGGACCGTCCCGACGGGGCGGCGGACGCGACCGGCGCGGGCGGCTGGACGATCCCGGTGGCCGAGGGCGAACCCCGGGAGCACTCCGGCGAGTTCACGCACGCCGACGCGGCCGGGCGGCCCGCCCCGCCCGCCGTCCAGGAGGCCGACGGCCCGGCGGACGCTCCCACGGAGCCCGCGGAGCCTGCTGCGCACGGCGAGCCCGCGGACCGTACCGGCACCGCCGGCCCGGTGGACGCCACCGGAGAGCGCGCGGAACCGCACGACACCGCCGCCGACGCGGCCGGTTTCCCCGACGCCGCCGCCGAGCACCATGCCGACCGGGCCCCGCCGCTACCGAGGAGCACACGGAGACCGGGGCACCCACGGGAGCCGACACGGACGCCGAGGACCATGCCGGCCTCGTCGAGGGGCTCGCCGCCGCCGCGCAGACCTCCGACCTCGCGGCCGATCCCGGCTTCGACGACCACGACGAACACCCCGCCTCCTCCTACGTCCTGCGCGTGAACGGCATCGACCGGCCGGTCACCGACGCCTGGATCGGCGAGTCGCTGCTCTATGTGCTGCGCGAGCGGCTCGGATTGGCCGGCGCCAAGGACGGCTGCTCACAGGGCGAGTGCGGAGCCTGTTCCGTCCAGGTGGACGGCCGCCTGGTGGCGTCCTGCCTGGTGCCCGCGGCCACTACGGCGGGCAGCGAGGTCCGTACCGTCGAGGGGCTCGCGGACAACGGTGTGCCCTCCGACGTGCAGCGCGCGCTCGCCGAGTCCGGGGCGGTGCAGTGCGGCTTCTGCGTACCGGGGATGGCGATGACCGTCCACGACCTCCTGGAGGGCAACCACGCCCCCAGCGAGCTGGAGACCCGCAAGGCGCTGTGCGGCAACCTGTGCCGCTGCTCCGGCTACCGGGGCGTGCTGGACGCCGTCGGCGAGGTCGTCAAGGCCCGCGCGGAGGCCGCCGAGGCCGGCTACCCGCCCGCGGCCGAACCGGACGGGGCGGCGCCCGCGGACACCGCCCGTATTCCCCACCAGGCGGGCCCCGCCGACGAAACGGGCCACGCCCCGCACGACCAGGACCGGCACACGGGAGGCTCCGCATGAGCGAGCGCAGCATGGGGGTCCCCCCGGCCGGAGGCCGGGGGAGCATCGGGGAGCGGCGCGCGCCGAGCGCATGCGGGACCGTGCGAAACGAGGTGACGGCATGAGTGGCACGTCCGACGGCGCGGGCGCCGTCACCGCGACCCCCGCGGCGGGTGTCCCGATCCCCGCCGAGCAGCCGCCGCACGGCCTGGGCGTCTCGCTGCCGCCCGCCGACGCGCCGGCGAAGACCGAGGGCACCTTCCCGTACGCCGCCGACCTGTGGGCCGAAGGGCTGTTGTGGGCCGCGGTGCTGCGCTCGCCGCACCCGCGCGCGCGGATCCTGTCCATCGACACCAAGCACGCGGTGGAGATGCCGGGCGTCCGCGTCGTCGTCACGCACGAGGACGTGCCCGGTGACGCGGGGCACGGGCGGGGCACCGCCGACCGCCCGGTGTTCGCCAAGGACGAGGTCCGCCACCACGGTGAGCCGATCGCCGCGGTGGCCGCCGAGCACCCCGACACGGCACGGCTGGCCGCCGCCGCCATCGCCGTCGAGTACGAGGTCCTGGACGCGGTCACCGACCCCCAACTGGCCTTCGAGGCCGAGCCGCTGCACCCGGACGGCAACCTCATCCGGCACATCCCGCTCCGCTTCGGCGACCCGGATGTCGTGGGCGAGGTCATGGTCGAGGGGCTCTACCGGATCGGCCGGCAGGACCCGGCGCCCATCGGGGCCGAGGCCGGACTCGCGGTGCCGCGCCCCGATGGCGGCGTGGAGATCTACACCGCCTCCACGGACCCGCACACCGACCGGGATCTGGCCGCCGCCTCCTTCGGCCTCGAACCGGAACAGGTGAAGGTCGTGGTGACCGGCGTCCCCGGCGCCACCGCCGACCGCGAGGACCCCGGCATCCAGCTCTCGCTCGGCCTGCTGGCGCTGCGTACGGGCTGCCCCGTCAAGCTCGCCGCCACCCGGGAGGAGTCCTTCCTCTCGCACGCCCACCGCCACCCCACGCTGCTGCGCTACCGCCACCACGCGGACGCCGACGGCAAGCTGGTCAAGGTGGAGGCCCAGATCCTCATGGACGCCGGCGCCTACGCCGACACCTCCGCCGACGCACTCGCCGCGGCGGTGTCCTTCTCCTGCGGCCCGTACGTCGTCCCGCACGCCGTCGTCGACGGCTGGGCGGTGCGCACCAACAACCCGCCGTCCGGCCATGTGCGCGGCGAGGGCGCGATGCAGGTCTGCGCCGCCTATGAGGGCCAGATGGACAAGCTGGCCGCCCAACTGGGCCTGGAGCCCGACGAGATCCGGCTGCGCAATGTCATGGCCACCGGCGACCTGCTCCCCACGGGGCAGACCGTGACCTGCCCCGCCCCGGTCGCCGAACTCCTGCACGCCGTAAAGGAAGCACCGCTCCCCGAGCTGCCCAAGGACGCGCCCGAAGCGGAATGGCTGCTGCCGGGCGGGCCCGAAGGGGCGGGCGAACCGGGCGCGGTACGCCGCGGCGTCGGCTACGGGCTGGGCATGGTGCACATGCTCGGCGCGGAGGGCACCGACGAGGTCTCCACCGCGACCGTCAAGGTCAGCGGCTCGGCCGCCACCGTCATCTGCGCCGCCGTCGAGACCGGCTCCGGATTCTCCACGCTGGCCCGCCAGATCGTGCAGGAAACGCTCGGCATCGAGGACGTGCAGGTCGCGGGCGTCGACACCGACCAGCCGCCGGCCGGAGCGGCCTGCCACGGGCGGCACACCTGGGTCTCCGGCGGCGCCGTCGAGCGCGCCGCCAAGATGGTCCGCACCCAGCTGCTCCAGCCGCTGGCCCACAAGTTCGGGATGTCCACCGAGCTGCTCCAGATCAACGACGGCAAGATCACCTCGTACGACGGCGTGCTCAGCACCACCGTCGCCGAGGCCCTGGACGGCAAGGAACTGTGGGCCACCGCCCAGTGCCGGCCGCATCCGACCGAGCCGCTGGACGAGAGCGGCCAGGGCGACGCGTTCGTCGGCCTCGCCTTCTGCGCGATCCGCTGCGTCGCCGATGTCGACATCGAGCTCGGCACCATCCGGGTCGTGGAGATGACCGTCGCCCAGGATGTGGGCCGGGTGCTCAACCCCCGCCAGCTGCGGGCCCGTATCGAGGCCGGCGTCACCCAGGGCATGGGCGCCGCCCTGATGGAGAACCTGCGCACCACCCGCGGTCAGGTCCGCCACCCTGACCTGACCGGCTACGCGCTGCCGACCGCCCTGGACGCGCCCGAGATCCGCATCGTCAAACTGGTCGAGGAGCGCGACGTGATCGCCCCCTTCGGCGCCAAGCCCGCCAGCGCGGTCCCGGTGGTCACCTCACCCGCCGCCGTGGCCTCCGCGGTCCGCGCCGCCACCGGCCGCCCCATCGGCCGCCTCCCGATCCGCCCCCAGGCGGCGGTGGCACAGGTGGCGCAGCAGTAGGAGCGGACGGGGCGGGCCCGGTGGTTGGGGCCGCGCGCCTTTGGGGGATGCGGCTGCCGCTGGGCGGGTGTGGGTGGGGTTTGCCTGTTCGCTTGGTGGGCGGGTGGCTCCGGGGCATGTGACTGCCGGGCGGGTGCTGGCGGGGGTCTGCTTGTTCGCTTGGTTGCGGGAGGCTTTGGGCTCTCGCTGCTCGCCCCGTGGGTTTTTCCCCGCCGCGCACCCGCTGGTTTGGTTTTTCCCCGCCGCCCACCCCCCTTCGGGGGGTGGGCGGGTGTATGTGGGTCGGTTTCAGGTGGCGCGCGCGTGAGTGGGGGCTGGGGCGAGGCGGTGCGTGGGTGTGGCTGGGGTGTGGGCGGGGTCTGCGTGCAGGTGCGGCGTAGGGCGCCCTGGGCGCTGAATCGATGCGCCGGGCCGATGATCGTGCACCGCTGCGGCTAGGTGCGGTGTCCGTGCGCCGTCGCGGCCGCGGCCGCTGCCGTGGCGCGGATCAGTGCGAGTGAGCGGCTGCGTATTCGTTCAGGGGCTGGGTGGGTGCTCGTGCGTGCGTTCTCTGCGATCGGGCGATGACCTGGGGTTTCACACTCCGTCACGGAGATTGTCAGTGGTGTCACTTAGAGTGATTTCCGGTGGGCGGGATGGCGTCGCGTGACAGGAGGGAAGCGGCCTTGTGGGGGCAAAGTGCTTGCGGGAAGCGGGAATTGGAGGATGCTGGGGCGGCCGGAGTGGGCGCCGGGCTGTCGTGGGGATCGCGGGGATCACAGGGGTTCGCGAGGTCGAGGGGGAGCGGGATGCCGCAGGAATGGGCGGGGGAGTCCGGGCGGGACCGGGCTGTGGAGCGGTACGTCCAGGAGTTGTTGGTGCGCAGGCCGGGCAGTCGGCCCGAGTTACCTGCCACGCTGCTGCTGGGGCCGCGCGGCAGCGGTAAGACGACGGTGCTGCGCCATCTGGCGGACTGGGCCCGGCGGGCACCGGTGGCCCGGCTCGATCTGGCGGCGCTGGGCCAGGAGGGCCGTAAACCGATCGATGTGCTGGCCGCGTTGGTCTTCCAGCTCAATGAGAAGAAGAGGGACTTCGCCCGGTTGAGCTTCCCGGCGTTCGGGCTGCTGACGATCGCGGTGGCGGCGCGGATGGATGCGGCCGACCGGGACGCCGCCGTACGGCAGATGGAAGAAGCGCTGGTCGGACCACCGGGCAGCCGCTCGGAGGTGATCAACCAGCTCGCCACGTACGCCGCGACGGTCCTGGGCGCCCCGACCGCGGTCACCGCCGCACTGCCGCTGCTGCCGGAGTGGCGGCGCCACTGGGTGCGGCTGCGGGTGCGCTGGCAGTTGGCGCGTATCCGTCGCCGCAGCCGTGGCGGCGGTTCCGTCGACGGCTTCCTGGTCGACCTCAACCAGCGCTACGGCGACCGCGAGGCGGCCGAGCGGCAGCGGGCCGAGGCGGTGCTCTTCGACGCCTTCCTGGACGATCTGCGCCGGGCGTACGGCTCGCGGGGCGGCGACAAGCGGCGTACGACGCAGTGTCTGGTGCTGCTGGACAACGTCGACAGTCCACTGGGCAACGACTTCCTCAAGGCGCTGCTGGACGCCCGGCGGAAGGCCGGGGCGGCCGACCCCCTGCTGGTGCTCGCCACCGCCGGGAGCTATCCGGCGGCGCTGGAGGGCTTTGCCTTTGGCGGGCCGCGGCGGCCCGGTGCGCTGCCCGGCCGGTGGCCCGCGCAGGAGGAGCGGTTCGTTCCGGAGCAGGTCGTGAAGGGGCTGGTGGTGGGCCGGTTGCGCGATCTGGTCCGGCACGAGGTCGAGCAGCAGGCCAAGGAGGCGCTGCGGTCGGCCGGCCGCCGGGTGCCGGTGCCGGCCGCGGACAACGGTGTGCAGTGGCTGGGCTGGGTGGTGCACGAAATCACCCGTGGCCATCCGGCGGGCACCGCACAGCTGCTGGCGGCCCTGCTGGAGTGCCCGGCGGACGCGGGCTGGGAGGCGCGGCTGCGGCAGGTCCTTCAGCCCTCCTCGGAGCTTGTCGACGCCCTGCTGGAGCGGCTGTTGCCGATCGATGCCAGCGGCGAGCTGATGCAGGCGCTGGCCCGTGGCGCGGCCGCCGTCGACCTGGCCCAGGCGCAGGCGGGCCGGGTGCTGTGGGACGAGTCGAGCGCCCGTGTCCAGGAGGAGTTCAACGACTTCTGTACGGACGTGCTGCGCACCATGCATCTCGACAGCGGCGACGAGGAGTCCGACGGCCGGACGGAAACTCCCCACCCGCTGCTGCGTCTGCTGTTGTTGCGACGGCTCGCCGCGGTCCCCGAGCCCGATGCCGCGGCAGGTGGAGCGGCCGGGGGCGGTGACGGGGCGGCCGGTGCCCGGGGGCGACGGGCGGTGCATGCCGCGCTGCGGGACCGGGCGGCCGCCGCGGGGGAGGAGGCCACCGCCGCGTATCACGCGCTGGCGGGCGGCGATCTCGCCGTGGCGGCCGCCTATCTGGACGACGCGTTCGGCCGGGTCGAGCCGGAGGAGTGGTGTGCGGACCTGTGCCGGTTGCGGCGCGCCCCGCTCGCCGGGGCCGGACCGGCCCTCGACCAGCCGTTGTGGGAGCGCTACGAGCGGCTGGTGGAGCACCTCGGTGAGGGCGCCGTGGAGCAGCGGCTGCGCACCATCACGCGGCTGCTCGCGGCGGTCTGGATCGGCCCCGAGCCGCCGGACGATCCCCGTACGGACCGGGTGGGCGATCCGTATCGCGATCCGCTCGGCGACCCAGGGGCCGAGCTGTACGGCGAGATCCAGGCCCGCTTCCACACCCTCGCGGTGCATGCCGACAGCGTGCCGTGGACCTCGGCGCTGCTGCGGAAGGCTAAGCAGTACGGAAAGGAGCCGTGGCTGTGAGCGCCCGTGTCTTCGAACCGCCCCGGCCGCCGCGGCGCTGGGGGCTGTGGATCATCTCGGTGCTGGTGGCAGCGGCGGTCGTGGTCGCCGGCGTCGTGCAGATCGTCGAGAAGAACGGACGGTGCGGGGAGGGCGTGCGCGAGATGGCCGACGGCGAATGCGTGGGCGTCACGGACGGCGCGTACGCGTTCGGGAACATGAAGGCGCTCAGCGACAGGATCCGCGCCGAGAACGCCAGGGTCGCCAAGTCCGGGGAACCGTCGGTCACCATCGCCTATCTGGAGGCCATGGCGGGCGGTTCCGCGGACCGCGGGCCGGAGGCCACCCGGCAGGCCGTCAGCGGCGCCTACCTCGCCCAGCGCGCACTGAACGCCGAACGCTCGACCCTCCCCAAGATACGACTGCTGCTCGCCAACACCGGCCGCGGCGACCGCCATTGGCGCCCGGTGGTCGACCAGCTCATCGCCATGAAGGACAAGGAACATCTGGTCGCGGTGGCGGGCTTCGGGCAGAGCAACGACCGGACGATGAGCGCTGTGAAACGGCTGCGGGCCGCCGGCCTGCCGATGGTCGGGGCGACGGTGGCGGCGGACGGGCTGAGTTCCCGTACAGCCGGGTTCTACCGGGTCTCCTTCCCCAACCGCGACCAGACCGCGGCCGCCGCCGGCTACCTCAAGGAGCAGCAGCGCAAGCACCCCGGCTACCGCGTCCAGGTCATCCGGGACGGCAACGAGAAGGACGACTACAACACCTCCCTCTACGAGGACTTCTCGGCGGCGGCGCGGCGCGCGGGCCTCGACGTGGACGACGAGGTCATCCCGTTCCGCTCCGGGGAGGACGAGGAGGCGACGGCCGGCAATGCGCTGGCCCTGGTCGCCGACAAGGTCTGCGGCGACCCGAAGCCGCCGGACGTGGTGTATTTCGCCGGCCGGGGACGGGAACTGCGCCGGTTCATCGAGGCAGCAGGCGAGGGCGGCCGGCACTGCCGTACGACGGTGCTCTCCGGCTCCAGCGCGCTGGGCGTCTACTTCGACACCGGAGGCGACCGGCACCGCGCCGAGCTCGCCACCCTCGCCGAACGCTGGAAGGACAGCCAACTGACCGTCTACTACACCGCCTTCACCCACCCCGCGATATCCAAGAAGGTCTACGGCGGCGCCGGGAACGGCCCGTTCGCGGACTTCGAGCGGGCCTACCGCGAAGAGGTCGGCGGCCCCACCACCGACCTCGCCAGCGGCCAGGCGATGCTCGGCCATGACGCCACGTACACCATCGGCAAGGCGGCCCGGAACGCCGTCGGCGTCTACGGCACCCGCCAGGTCACCGCCCGTATGGTCTTGGCCCTGCTGGAGCAGACCAACGGTAGGTCCCGGGTCCGTGGCATCAGCGGCTACATAGCCTTCGACCCGGACACCGGCGAGCCGGTGGACCGCCCACTGGCGCTGGTTGAGCTCCGCCGCCCGACGGACTCCGGCGAGGCCGGCGACATATACCGCTTCGTGGACGGGCTGTCCGTCGGCCGGTAGCGGCGGAGCGGGGGCGGGCCGGAGCGGCGGCTCAGCCGGTGAAGAGCCGGACGGCGCGGGGCCGAGCGAGACGGGGACGCCGAGCGCGTCCGGAGGCGGTCCCCACGGGGGTTGGGGCCGCCTCGGGACATCGCACGGGCTCCTCGTGCGGGGCACGGGACCCTGCGGTGCGTGGAGGCCGTGGCGGGATTCGAACCCGCGTAACTCGCTTTGCAGGCGAGCCCCTGAACCACTCGGGCACACGGCCGGGGGTGTGGTGCTGTCCTGACTGTAGGCCGCGGGGTGGCGGGCCCGGCAAGGGTGTGGGGTGGGGTGCCATGAGGCTGCAATGTGGGGAAACGGGGCGCAACACGCGGCAACATGTGGCAACGCGCGGCAGCGCGGACCGATACGGGGCGGCGTGGGGCCGACGTGGGCGGCGTGGGGGCTTTGAAGGCCGCCGGGGGCCGGGATCTTGGCGGGGCGGGTGGGGGCTTACGTTGCGTGGAGGAAGGTCTCCACCAGTTGGGCGAACAGGGGCGGTTCGTCCACCCAGGGGTAGTGGCCCACGCCGTGCAGGGGGTGTACCTGTGCGTCGGGGAACGAGGCGGCCACCCGCTCGCCCGCTTGCATGCCGGTCACGCCGTCCCGGTTGCCGGTGACCACCAGCACCGGGCAGGTCACCTCTCGCAGGCCGGTCAGCAGGGTCAGCCGCAGTTGCTCGTCCACGCCCTGCCAGAAGCCGGCCCGTGGCACCGGACCCAACTGCTCGCCCTCCGTGGCGGCATGGGCCCGCTGAGGCTCGTCCCAGCGCCCGTAGGCGAGCGGTGCCGCGGCGAACAGCAGCTCCCGTACCTCGCTCAGGTCGGTCGCCTCGGTCAGCTGCTCCAGCGCCGCCGAGGCCTGCGGCCACCACTCCTCGTGGCGGCGGGCCTCGAAGATCTCCCGTGCGTCGTCGGGGAGTTCGCCCTGCAAACGGGAGCCGGGGCAGACCAGCACCAGCCGGGTCAGCCGCTGCGGATACCCCGCCGCGTACGCCTGCGCGACCGCGGCCCCCGCGTCGTGCGCGAGCAGCGCGAACCGCTCCAGGCCCAGATGCGCCCGGAGCGCCTCCAGGTCCTCGGCGAGCTGCGGGAAGGCATAGCGGTCCGGGTCGGCGGCGGCCGGAGAGGCGCCGGTGCCGCGGCTGTCGGGAAGGATCAGCTGCCGGTGCGCGGCCAGGCCGCCGAGATCGCCCAGATACGCGGCGTCCCGCCCGGGCCCGCCGGCCAGGCACACCAGGGGCGGCAGAGGGGAGTCGGCCGGGCCGAGCACGCGGTAGTGGAGCTCGGCGTCGTCGTACGAAGGGAAGTGCGGCATACGGAAAGCCTGCCCGATGTGTGGCGATGAAGGCGGGGCGGAGCGGTCCGAGTGGGCCGGGCGGAGGCCGTCCGGGTGGGCCGGCGGCGTAGGACCGATGACCGATCCGATCCCGGTCCTCCGCCAGGGGCGTCAGCGTCGTACGGCCCTTACGCTGGCTCGATGACTGCTGACCGCCCGCACGACTTCGGCACCGGCGCCGGCACGGGTACGGGTCCGAGTACTGGTACCGGCCCGGAGCACCTCGGCACCGACGAGGACGCCGGCCCCCACCTCGGCCCCGGCGAGGGCGCAGGTATGGGCATCGGCGCCGGCACGGGTACTGGGGCCGGCCCTCACCTCGGCACCGACGGGGGCACCGGCATCGGGATCGACACCGCCGAGGCCACCGACGCCGCACCCGACCGAGAGATCACCGCCACCCCCGTCGCGGACACCACCGCCACCCCCGGCCACCTCGCCCGGCCCTTCGACGACAGTGGCGACGACGGGTCCGGCGGCGGCATTCTCGGCCGGGCCCATCGGGCGCTCACCCTCGGCATCATCTCCGTCGTCTCGCTCGTCGCCTTCGAGGCGAGTGCCGTGAACACCGCGATGCCGGTTGCCGCCCGTGCCCTGGACGGCATCGGGCTGTACGCCTTCGGCTTCTCCGCGTTCTTCACGGCGAGTCTGTTCGCGATGGCGCTCGCGGGGGAGTGGAGCGATCGGCGCGGGCCGCTCGGGCCGCTGTTCAGCGGGATCGCCGCGTTCGGGACGGGGCTGCTGATCGCGGGCGCCGCCGGGAGCATGGGGATGTTCATCGTGGGCCGCGGGGTGCAGGGCATCGGCGGCGGGCTGGTGGTGGTCTCGCTCTACGTGGTCGTCGGGAGCGCCTATCCCGAGCGGCTGCGGCCGTCGATCATGGCGTCGTTCTCGGCGGCCTGGGTGGTGCCGGTGATCGTCGGGCCGCTGGTCGCCGGGACCGTCACCGAACACCTCGGCTGGCGCTGGGGCTTCCTCGCCATCCCCGCCCTGATACTGCTGCCGCTCGTGGTGATGCTGCCCGCGCTGCGCACCCTGCCGCGGACCCGGCCGGCCCCGGCGGGCGGCGTACGGCAGGTGCTGGGCAGCCGGCGCTGTCTGCTCGCGCTGGCCGTCGCGGTGGGCGCCTGCCTGCTGCAATACGCGGGCCAGCACCCCGCCTGGCCCGCGCTGTTGCCCGCCGCCGTCGGACTGGCACTGCTGGCGCCCAGCATCGTGCGGCTGCTGCCCCGCGGTACGTTCCGGGCGGCGCGCGGCCTGCCGAGCGTGGTGCTGCTGCGCGGGCTGGCCGCCGGGGCGCTGGTCGCCGCCGAGAGCTTCATCCCGCTGATGCTGGTCACCCAGCGCGGACTCTCCGCCACCCTCGCCGGGCTCTCGCTCACCGGCGGCGGCCTCACCTGGGCCCTCGGCTCCTACGTACAGAGCCGGCCGCGCCTGGAACCGCACCGGGAACGGCTGATGGTCCTCGGCATGGTGCTGCTGGCGCTGGCCATCGCGCTGGTGCCGCTGGCGTTGCTCGACGGCGTGCCGGCCGGGATCGTCGCGGTGGCCTGGACGATCGGCGGCTTCGGCATGGGCCTGAACATCTCCAGCGCCGGCGTCCTGCTCCTGAAACTGTCCCGCCCCGAGGAGGCCGGCAGTAACTCCGCGTCCCTCCAGATGTCGGACGCGCTGGGCAATGTGACGTTCGTCGGCCTCGGCGGTGTGTTGTTCGTCGCGTTCGGCGGCGGCGAGATCGCTGCGCATGCGTCTGCGGCTGCCGCCGCTTCCGGCGCGGCCGGCCATTCCGCGGCCGCGGCCTTTGCGGCCGTGTTCGCGACGATGGCCGTGGTTGCGCTCACGGGAGCGGTAACGGCTTGCCGCGTTAAGTAGCCGCCCCACGTTTTCGGCTGTCCCGCCGTGGTGGTTGTTCGCCGTTGCGCCTGCGGCGGGCCGGGTGGTTGTTGGGTGCGGTGACGGGCCTCCGGGGCCTGGTGTGTGGACTGCTTCGCTTTACGTCCACACACCAGGCCCTTCCGGCCCGTCCCCTCCCGTTGAGGGAAAGGTGAAGGTGGGTGGGGGCTGGCCGCCGTCAGCTGTTTCGGTACGACCGCGAGGCAAGGCCGACCACCTACATGCGCCCCCACCGGCCTTTTCCCACCCCTCAACGGGAGGGGACGGGCCGGAGCGGGTGGGTGTCCGGACGTAAAGCGAAGCAGTCCGGACACCCACCCGCGGAGGTCCGTCACCGCACCCCGACAGCCCCGCGCAGCGGACCCAGCCCGCCGCAGGCGCAACGGCGGGGGAACCCGCAAGCGTCGGCCGAGGCAGAGCGCAGCGAAACGGCGGGGAGCCCCGCGGCGATAAAGCCGACTACGTGGGAAGCAAGCCGAGTCGCAACGATAGGGTGGCGCGGTTGCCGATCCCCGAGTCCAGCCGACGGAGACCGTGACTACCACCACCAGCGCCACCAATAACCATCACCTGTCCCCGGCCTTTCCGGGGCGGGCCCCTTGGGGTACCGCGAACAAGCTGCGTGCCTGGCAGCAGGCCGCCATGGACCGCTACATCCAGACGCAGCCGAGAGACTTTCTCGCCGTCGCGACGCCGGGCGCCGGCAAGACGACCTTCGCGCTCACGCTTGCCTCGTGGCTGCTGCATCATCACGTCGTGCAGCAGGTGACGGTCGTCGCACCGACCGAGCATCTGAAGAAGCAGTGGGCGGAGGCGGCGGCCCGGATAGGCATCAAGCTCGATCCGGAGTACAGCGCGGGGCCGCTGGGCCGCGAGTACCACGGTGTGGCGATCACCTATGCCGGTGTGGGCGTCCGGCCGATGCTGCACCGCAACCGGATCGAGCAGCGCAAGACGCTGGTGATTCTCGACGAGATCCATCACGCCGGTGACTCGAAGTCGTGGGGCGAGGCGTGTCTGGAGGCCTTCGAGCCGGCGACCCGGCGGCTGGCGCTGACCGGTACGCCGTTCCGGTCCGACACCAACCCGATTCCGTTCGTGACGTACGAGGAGGGGAACGACGGCATCCGGCGTTCCTCGGCCGACTACACCTACGGTTATGGCAACGCGCTGGGCGACGGCGTGGTCCGGCCGGTCATCTTCCTCTCCTACAGCGGCAATATGCGCTGGCGGACGAAGGCGGGCGACGAGATCGCGGCCCGGCTGGGCGAGCCGATGACCAAGGACGCGGTCTCGCAGGCGTGGCGTACGGCGCTGGATCCGCGTGGTGAGTGGATGCCCAATGTGCTGCGCGCCGCCGATCAGCGGCTGAGCGAGGTCCGCAAGTCGATCCCGGATGCCGGGGCGCTGGTGATCGCCACCGACCAGGAGCAGGCGCGGGCGTACGCGAAGCTGATCCGGGAGATCACCGGGGAGGGCGCCACCCTGGTGCTGTCCGACGACTCCGGGGCCTCGCAGCGCATCGATGACTTCTCGCACTCCCAGGACCGCTGGATGGTCGCGGTCCGGATGGTGTCCGAGGGCGTCGACGTGCCGCGGCTGGCGGTCGGGGTGTATGCCACCACGATCTCGACGCCGCTGTTCTTCGCGCAGGCCGTGGGGCGTTTCGTGCGCTCCCGTAAGCGTGGTGAGACCGCGTCCGTCTTCCTGCCCACCGTCCCGAACCTGCTCGGCTTCGCCAACGAGATGGAGGTCGAGCGCGATCATGTGCTCGACAAGCCGAAGAAGGACGGGGAGGAAGACCCCTACGCCGAGTCCGAGAAGGAGATGGACGAGGCGAACAAGGAGCAGGACGAGGACACCGGCGAGCAGGAGCAGTTCTCGTTCGAGGCGCTGGAGTCGGAGGCGGTCTTCGACCGGGTGCTCTACGACGGTGCCGAGTTCGGTATGCAGGCGCACGCGGGCAGCGAGGAGGAGCAGGACTACCTCGGCATCCCCGGGCTGCTGGAGCCCGACCAGGTGCAGATGCTGTTGCAGAAGCGGCAGGCGCGGCAGATCGCGCACAGCAAGAAGCGGCCGGATGAGGAAGCCGACTTGCTGGAGCTGCCGGCCGAGCGGCGGCCGGTGGTCACGCACAAGGAGCTGCTGGAGCTCCGGAAGCAGCTGAACACGCTGGTCGGCGCGTATGTGCACCAGAGCGGGAAGCCGCACGGGGTGATCCACACCGAGCTGCGGCGGGTGTGCGGCGGACCGCCGAGCGCGGAGGCCACCGCCGGGCAGCTCGGTGAGCGGATCAAGAAGGTCCGGGAGTGGGCGACGCGGATGCGGTGAGCCCGCCGGAGCCCGTGGGCGGGGCGGTGTGCCGTGGACGGTGCGCCGCCCTCTTGCGTACCCGCCCCCGACGGGCCCGCTGTGGGGTGCCGGGCACGTCCGCCCCGTCACACCCCGATAACGCCGTAGCCCTCCCTGAAACACCACACGGAGCGCAACAGGACGCTCTGGGCGGACGTACAGGGATATTCCGGGCGCGGGCGACCGGATTCTGGACGGACTCTTCCGCTCACCGAACCGGCTCGCTACTGTCCCGGTCACGCACACGCCCCGTGGCAGCGCCGCCGCGGAGCGCAGCCGGTGCCATGCGGCCGGCGGCCTCTAGCGCGCGCTGCTCCGTGAACCGCAGCGCGTCGCGCCCGAGTGCCGCCACTCACCCAGGAGGGCGTCGTGACCGCAGAGACCTCCCAGACACTCGACCGAGGGCTGCGTGTCCTCAAACTCCTCGCCGACACGGATCACGGGCTGACCGTCACCGAGCTGTCCAACAAGCTCGGCGTCAACCGCACGGTGGTCTACCGCCTCCTGGCCACGCTGGAGCAGCACGCCCTGGTGCGCCGCGATCTCGGCGGCCGGGCCCGGGTGGGCCTGGGCGTGCTGCGCCTGGGCCGTCAGGTGCATCCGCTGGTCAGGGAGGCCGCGCTGCCCGCGCTGCGGTCGCTCGCCGAGGACGTGGGGGCCACCGCGCATCTCACCCTTGTCGACGGCACGGAGGCGCTGGCGGTGGCCGTGGTGGAGCCGACCTGGACCGATTACCACGTGGCCTACCGGGCCGGTTTCCGTCATCCGCTGGACCGGGGGGCCGCCGGGCGGGCGATCCTCAAGGCCCGGCAGGGCCGCACCCAGGACGCCGGACTCGCCCTGACGCACGGGGAGTTGGAGGCCGGAGCGAGTGGTGCGGCGGCTCCGCTGCTCGGGGTGAGCGGCATCGAGGGGAGCGTGGGCGTGGTGATGCTCGCCGACACGGTCTCCGAGCGGGTCGGACCGCGGGTGGTCGACGCGGCCCGGGAGGTGTCCGAGGCGCTCCGCTGAGGCCCTGGGCGCGGACGGGGCCGTGGGGTGTGAAGGGGCGGTGGCCGTGTCGTGAGGCGGCAGCGCCTTAAGGCCCTGGTGAGGCGGGGGTCATTTAGGGTGGCAAGGTGTCTGCACGCACCCGAGCCCTGGCGGTCTGCACCGCTCTCGTCCTCGCCCTTCTCGTCACCGCGGTCCTCGCCCCGCTGCCGTATGCGCTCGCGTATCCCGGCATGACGGCGAATGTCCTCGGTACCGACGAGGGCAAGCCGGTGATCACCATCAGCGGCGCGCGGACCCGGAAGACGAGCGGGCAGCTGCGGATGACCTCGATCGTGGCGACCGGCCCGGAGGCCGCTGTCCATCTGCCGGACATCGTCAGCGGCTGGTTCCGTACGGACGAGGCCGTGATGCCGCGGGAGGCGGTCTACCCCGTAGGGGAGAACACCGAGGAGATCGCCGAGCACAACGCGCAGCAGATGCGGGAGTCCCAGGACAGCGCCACCAGCGCCGCGCTCGGGCAGCTCGGCAAGTCCGGACAGGACATCAAGGTCAAGCTGAGCCTCGCGGACGTCGGCGGGCCGAGCGCCGGGCTGATGTTCGCCCTGGGCATCGTCGACAAGCTGGACGGCGACGGCGCGGGCCATGACCTGACCGGCGGGCACACCATCGCCGGCACCGGGACGATCACGGCCGGCGGCAAGGTCGGCGCGGTCGGCGGCGTCCCGCTGAAGACGCAGGCGGCGCGGCGGGACGGCGCCACGGTCTTCCTCGTCCCGCGCAAGGAGTGCACGGATGCGCGGGCGGAGCTGCCGAAGGGGCTGCGGCTGATCCCGGTCAGCACCCTCGACGGCGCGATGGACTCACTGAAGGCGCTGCGGACCGGGGGCAAGGTCCCCAGCTGCTGAGGCGGGCGGGGAGCGGCGGACGGCGGGCGCGGGCCGGGTGCCCGGTGGTGGCTCTCCGCGGGCGGGCGGCGCGGGCCGGGTGCCCGGCGGTGACCCGCCGCCCCCGACCGGACGCACGCCCCTCACCCCTCCTTGATGAACCCCTCCCGCACCAGCCAGTCCTTCGCGACCTCGTGCGGGTCCTCGCCGTCCACGTCGACCTTGCGGTTCAGCTCCTGGGCGACGGTGTTGTTGAGGGCCTTGGTGACCGGGGCCAGCACCTCGGCCATCGCCGGGTACTTCTTCAGGGCCTTGGAGTTGATCTCCGGGGCGACGTTGTAGTTGGGGAAGAAGTGCTTGTCATCGGCGAGGACGTGCAGATGCATCGCCTTGATCCGGCCGTCGGTGGTGAAGACCTCACCGAACGCGCAGGTGCCCTTCTCCGTCTCGGTGTAGACGACACCGCCGGTCATCTTGCGGATGTTGGCGGACGGCACGTTCATGCCGTAGGCGCGCGCCATGCCCGGCAGCCCGTCGTTGCGGGTGGCGAACTCGTTCTCCACGCACATCGTCACGGCGCCGGGATTCTTGTGGGACAGCGCCGCGACCTCCGAGAGGTTGTGCACCCCCAGCTTCTTGAAGTTCGCGGAGTTCAGGGCCAGCGCGTAGGTGTTGTTCAGCGTCGAGGCCGGGAGCCAGACGATGCCGTTCTTCCGGTCCTCGTCGCGGACCGCCGTCCACTGTTTGTAGGGGTTGACGATCGGCTTGGTGTGGCCGAGGTAGGTGATCCAGCCGGTGCCGGTGTACTCGTACGCGGCGTCCGCCGTGCCGGACTTGACGGCCTCCCGGGCGCCGATCGACCCCTGGATGCTGGTCTTGTCGAGGACCAGGGCGCCGGCCGCCTGGAAGACCAGCCCCATGATCTGGCCGAGGACGATCTGCTCGGTGAACTCCTTCGAGGTCACGGTCAGATGCGCGCCGGTGAGCGGGCGGTCCGGATAGCCCGCCTTCGGGCCCGGCAGCACGTTGTCGGACATCGCACTGCCGCTGACCAGGCCGCAGCCGCCCACGACGACGGCGGCGAGCAGGGTGACGGTGAACCGGGTGGCGGGGCGGCGCCGCGGGCGGCGTGCCGGGCGCGGGTGTCTGCTCATGCCGTCGCCTCCAGACCGCGCGGGCGGAGCAGCAGTTCGGCCAGCGAGGCCAGCCATTCGACCAGCAGGGCCAGCGCCACGGTCAGTACGGAACCGAGGATGAGGACGGGCATCCGCTGGGTGACGATCCCCGCCGAGATCAGGTCCCCGAGACCGCCGCCACCGCCGAAGGTCGCCAGCGTCGCGGTGCCGACGTTCAGCACCAGCGCGGTCCGGACCCCGGCCAGGATCAGCGGTACGGCCAGCGGGAGCTCGACCTGGGTCAGCACACCGGTGGGGGACATGCCGATGCCGCGGGCGGCCTCGGTCAGCGTCGGGTCGATACCGCGCAGCCCGGCGATGGTGTTGGCGAGCACCGGCAGCACGGCGTAGATGACCATGCCGACGATCGCCGAGCGGGCGCCGATGCCCAGCCAGATCACCAGCAGCACCAGCAGACCCAGGGCCGGTACCGCCTGCCCGAGGTTGGCGAAGGCCATCGCGACCGGGGTGGCCCGGCGGAGCTTGGACCGGGTCAGGGCGATGCCCAGCGGGATCGCGATGATCAGCACGAAGAAGGTGGAGATCGCGGTCAGCTGGATGTGCTGGCGCAGCGCCAGCCACACCTTGCCGTTGTCCACCGCCTGATGGGCGATGGAGTCCAGCCGGGCGCCGCGGAACCACAGCCAGGTGGTGAGCAGCGCCAGCACCAGGAAGGCCGGCATGAAGGTCCACTTCTGCCAGCTGATCCGGCGCAGGCCGGCCCGGGCGGACGGGATGGGCGCCTCCCCGGCGGCCAGCTCCCGCTGGGACATCTCGACTTCGTCCTTGAAGGCCAGCGCCTCGTGATCGCTCGGATGCCGCTCGCTCCGGCGCGGGCTGCCGTCGCTTCCGCCGCCGGGGCTCATACGACGCCCCCCGGACCGCCTTCGGGGCCGCCCGCCCCGGCCAGGCCCTCCTGCTCCATCTGGGTCTGGCGGGCGCGCCGCTCCTGGAGCTGGTGCTGGTGCTCGATCGCTTCGAGGCGGTCCGCCTCCAGCAGCTCGTGGACGTTGTTCATCAGCGTCGCCATGTCGACCACGCCGATGTACTCGCCGCGCCGCCCGGTGACCGCGGCCCGGCCCGCGCTGTCGGTGAGCACCGCCTCCAGGGCGTCGCGCAGCGTCGCGTCCCGGGACACCGTGTGCTGGACCAGGGTGCCGGCCCGGGCCAGCGATTCCCTGGCGCGGGCCAGGTCGCCGCGGCGCAGCCATTTGTACGGGCGGCCGTTGCGGTCCAGCAGCAGCAGTTCGTTGTGGGAGCCGGAGCGCAGCCGGTCGAAGATGGTCTCCAGGGGGTCGTCGAGGCCGGCGGTGGGGAATTCGACCACGCCCACGTCCCGTACGCGGGTCAGGTTCAGCCGCTTGAGTGCCGCCCCGGCGCCCACGAAACCGGAGACGAAGTCGTCCGTCGGGTTGGTGAGGATGGCTTCGGGGGTGTCGAACTGGGCGATGTGCGACTGCTCGCGGAGCACCGCGATGCGGTCGCCGAGCTTGATGGCCTCGTCGAAGTCGTGGGTGACGAAGCAGATGGTCTTGTGGAGCTCGTGCTGGAGCCGGATCAGCTCGTCCTGGAGGTGGTCGCGGGTGATCGGGTCGACGGCGCCGAACGGCTCGTCCATCAGCAGGACGGGCGGGTCGGCGGCCAGTGCGCGGGCCACGCCGACGCGCTGCTGCTGGCCGCCGGAGAGCTGGCGCGGATAGCGGCCGTGGAATTCGCGCGGGTCCAGGCCGACCAGGTCGAGCATCTCCTCGACCCGGTTGCGCACCCGGCTCTTGGACCAGCCGATCATCTTCGGGACCAGGCCGATGTTCTGGGCGACCGTCATGTGCGGGAAGAGGCCGGACGCCTGGATGGCATAGCCCACCTTGCGGCGCAGCTTGACCGGGTCCATGTCGGTGACATCCTCGTCGCCGATCCGGATCCGCCCGTGGGTCGGCTCGATCAGCCGGTTGATCATCTTCAGGCAGGTGGACTTGCCGCAGCCCGAGGGCCCCACGAAGATCACGATCTCGCCGGCCTTGACCTCCAGATTGACGTTGTCCACCGCCGGAGTGGGGTTCCCCGGGTAGATCTTCGTCAGGTTCTCCAGATGGATTCTGGCCCCGGAGGCCGGGGTGGTCTCAGTCGTCTCAGGCACGGATCCCCCTGGAGATGGTCAGGCGTCCGATCAGGACGTATGCGGCGTCGAAGAGAAGAGCGAGGATGGCGATCCCGAGGGTGCCGGAGAGCACCTGGTTGAGGGAGTTGGCGCTGCCCAGCGAGGCGATCCCGCGGAAGATCTCGTTGCCCAGGCCGGGGCCGGAGGCGAAGGCGGCGATGGCGGCGATGCCCATCAGCATCTGAGTGGCGACCCGGATGCCGGTGAGGATGGGCGGCCAGGCCAGCGGCAGTTCGACGCGGAAGAGCTGGGCGGTGCGCGACATCCCGATGCCCCTGGCCGCGTCGACCAGGTCCGGGTCCACCCCGCGCAGCCCGACGATGGCGTTGCGGACCACCGGCAGCAGCCCGTACAGGGTCAGGGCGATCACCGTCGGGGGGACGCCGAGGCCGACGATCGGGATCAGCAGACCGATCAGGGCCAGGGAGGGGATGGTCAGGATGGTGGCGGTCGAGGTGGTGGCGAGGTTGCCCGCCCACTCGCTGCGATAGGTCGCCACGGCGATCAGGACCCCCAGCAAGGTGGCGAGCACCATGCACTGGAAGACCGCGCTGGCGTGCTGATATGTATCCGTCAGCAGCTGGGCGTGCCGGGTGCCGACGTACTCCCAGAAGCTCACTCGGTCTCCTCGGTTCAGTCTCCCGATGCTTGTTTCACCAGCGGGATGATCCGCAACGGAACCGGATTTTCCATCACGATTGCCGTCGAGGCCCGCACGATGCCATCAAAGCCCACAACCCGGTCGATCACCCGCTGTAGATCGGCGTTGGAACGGGCGACGAGCCTGCACAGCATGTCCCCATGTCCCGTCGTTGTATGCAGTTCCAACACCTCGGGAACGGTCGTCAAGTGAGCGCGTACGTCATTACCTTGCCCCTGTTTGATCTCCAGAGTGGCAAAAGCGGTCACCGGATAGCCGAGCGCCGCCGGGTCCACCTCCGGTCCGAAGCCCCGGATCACTCCATTCGACTGAAGCCGGTCGAGCCGGGCCTGGACCGTGCCGCGCGCCACCCCCAGCCGCCGGGACGCCTCCAGCACCCCGATCCGCGGCTCCTCGGCGAGCAGCTCCAGCAGTGCCCCGTCCAAATGATCGATCGCCATCGGCTGTCCCTTCGCTTTTGATGGTCATCATGTACAGATAGCCCGGCGATGGCGCCGTTTCGCTAGGCATAATGCCCAGACGATTCGCGAACTATTGCGCACCTTGTGGATCGGAGAGACTCTGCGGCCATGGCAGACACCACGATGCACCCTCAGACCACCACCCCCGGCGCGACCCGGCAGGCGGACCCCTTCCCGGTCAAGGGGATGGACGCGGTCGTCTTCGCCGTCGGGAACGCCAAGCAGGCCGCGCACTACTACTCGACCGCCTTCGGCATGAAGCGCGTCGCCTACTCCGGTCCGGAGAACGGCAGCCGGGAGACCGCGAGTTATGTGCTCGAATCCGGCGGCGCCCGGTTCGTGTTCACCTCCGTCATCAAGCCCACCACCGAGTGGGGCCACTTCCTCGCCGACCATGTCGCGGCCCACGGCGACGGCGTCATCGACCTCGCCATCGAGGTCCCGGACGCCCGCGCCGCCTACGAGCACGCCGTCGCCCAGGGCGCCACCGGCCTGATCGAGCCGCACGACCTCAAGGACGAGCACGGCACCGTCGTCCTCGCGGCCATCGCCACCTACGGCAAGACCCGGCACACCCTCGTCGAGCGCACCGGTTACGACGGCCCCTACCTGCCCGGCTTCGCCGCCGTCGAGCCGCTGGTGGAGACCGGCCCGCGGCGCTTCCAGGCCATCGACCACTGCGTCGGCAACGTCGAACTCGGCAAGATGAACGAGTGGGTGGCCTTCTACAACAAGGTCATGGGCTTCACCAACATGAAGGAGTTCGTGGGCGACGACATCGCCACCGAATACAGCGCGCTGATGTCCAAGGTCGTCGCCGACGGCACGCTCAAGGTCAAGTTCCCGATCAACGAGCCCGCGATCGCGAAGAAGAAGTCGCAGATCGACGAGTACCTGGAGTTCTTCGGCGGCCCCGGCGTCCAGCACATCGCGCTGGCCACCAACGACATCGTCGCCAGCGTCCGGGCGATGCGCGCCTCCGGCGTGGAATTCCTGGACACCCCCGACTCCTACTACGACACCCTCGGCGAGTGGGCCGGCGAGACCCGGGTGCCGGTGGAGACGCTCCGCGAGCTGAAGATCCTGGTCGACCGGGACGAGGACGGCTACCTGCTCCAGATCTTCACCAAGCCGGTCCAGGACCGGCCGACCGTGTTCTTCGAGATGATCGAGCGGCACGGCTCCATGGGCTTCGGCAAGGGCAACTTCAAGGCCCTCTTCGAGGCGATCGAGCGGGAGCAGGAGCGGCGCGGCAATCTCTGACCGCCCGCCCGTCACCCGACCTCCACCCCCAGAAGACAGCGCTGCGCGCCGGCTGCCCCTGCGGGCCGTACACGATCTTCCGTGTGCGGCCCGCGGATGCGAGGCTGAGGGTATGGACCTCATCGCACGTCTGCGCGCCGGGCTCCCGGGTGAAGCGATCCTCACCGACCCCGACATCACCGGCTCCTACGCCAACGACATGGCGAGCTTCTGCGAGGCCGGGACACCCGCCGTGGTCGTGCTGCCGCGCACCGTCGAGCAGGTCCAGCACATCATGCGGACGGCCACCGAGCTGCGGGTCCCGGTCGTCCCGCAGGGGGCGCGTACGGGGCTGTCGGGCGCCGCCAACGCCTCCGACGGCTGTCTCGTGCTCTCGCTGGTGAAGATGGACCGGATCATCGAGATCAATCCCGTCGACCGGATCGCGGTGGTCGAACCCGGTGTCATCAACGCCGTGCTGTCCCGCGCGGTGAACGAGCACGGCCTCTACTACCCGCCGGATCCCTCCAGTTGGGAGCAGTGCTCCATCGGCGGGAACATCGGCACCGCCTCGGGCGGCCTGTGCTGCGTCAAATACGGCGTCACCGCCGAGTACGTCCTCGGCCTGGACGTCGTCCTCGCCGACGGGCGGCTGCTGACCACCGGCCGGCGCACCGCCAAGGGCGTCGCGGGCTACGACCTCACCCGGCTGTTCGTCGGCTCCGAGGGCAGTCTGGGCATCGTCGTCCGCGCCGTCCTCGCGCTCAAGCCGGAGCCGCCCGGGCAGCTCGCGCTGGCCGCCGAGTTCCCCTCCACCGCGGCGGCCTGCGAAGCCGTCTGCGAGATCATGGCCCGCGGCCACGCCCCCGCACTGCTGGAGCTGATGGACCGTACGAGCATCCGCGCGGTCAACGCCATGGCGCAGATGGGCCTGCCGGACAGCACCGAGGCGCTGCTGCTGGCCGCCTTCGACACCCCCGAGCCGGCCGCCGACCTCGCCGCCGTCGGCGCGCTGTGCACCGCGGCCGGCGCCACCGAGGTCGTGCCCGCCGAGACCGCCGCCGAGTCCGATCTGCTGCTCCAGGCCCGCCGGCTGACCCTGACCGCGCTGGAAAAGGTCAAATCCGCCACGATGATCGACGATGTGTGCGTCCCGCGCTCCCGGCTCGCCGAGATGCTCGACGGCACCGCCGCCATCGCCGAGAAGTACGGCCTGACCATCGGCGTCTGCGCCCACGCGGGGGACGGCAACACCCACCCCACGGTCTGCTTCGACGCCGCCGACCCGGACGAGTCCCGCCGGGCCCGTGCCTCCTTCGACGACATCATGGCGCTCGGCCTCCAGCTGGGCGGCACCATCACCGGTGAGCACGGGGTCGGTGTCCTGAAGAAGGAGTGGCTGGCGCGCGAACTGGGCCCGGTGGGACTGGAGTTGCAGCGCGGCATCAAGGATGTCTTCGACCCGCTGGGCATTCTCAACCCCGGCAAGCTTTTCTGAGGTCCACGGGATTGCGTGAAGCGCACGCGAATGCGGCTCTTCTGAAGCGCATCGGACCGGCGTCATTCCTTGCCGTGCGGCCGCGTATTTTACCCGTGGCTGTCAGGGCGTGCAGAAAGAGTGCGGTCCCTCCGAGTTACTGACGTGCGGGGTTACTGACGTGGCGGGGGCGGGCCCTTCTGCCTATCCTGAACAAGAATTACCGCGCCCGCCGGTCCTTTCGTGAGAAGTCCGACCGCAGCGGCCAGTACCGGAATTCCGCCGCTCGATGGTGCCCGCGCGCACGATTTTCGTCGTGAGGGAGAGCAATTCCCATGGACCTCCACACCATCACCGAAGTCGTCCGGCGACCGGCCGCCCGGCCGGGCGCGGACTGGCACCCGGGCGATGCCTGGCTCGCCGGCGGCACCTGGCTGTACTCCGTGGAGCAGCCGGACCTGCACCGCCTGATCGACCTGACGGCATTGCGCTGGGACCCCCTCGTCCCGAGCGAGGCGGGGCTCGGTATCGGCGCGACCTGCACCATCAGCGAGCTGTACGCCTATCAGCCGCCGGCGGAGTGGATCGCGGCCCCGCTTTTCACCAGGAGCTGTGAGGCGTTCCTGTCCTCGTTCAAGGTCTGGAGCGCGGCCACCGTCGGCGGCAATATCTGTATGTCCCTGCCGGCCGGCCCCATGATCACCCTGACGGTCGCCCTGGAGGCACGGTACGAACTCTGGGCCGCCGACGGGTCCGCCCGCACCGTCGACGCCCTTTCCTTCGTCACCGGCAATAACGAGAACATGCTGGCCCCGGGGGAAATTCTGCGGCGCATTGACATTCCCGCGCACGCCCTGCGGAAACGCACCGCACACCGCCGCTTCTCGCTGACCCGCCTCGGCCGTTCGACGGTCTTCCTCATCGGTACGCACACGCCGGGAACGAGCGATCTGCTGCTCACCGTCACCGCCGGCACCACCCGGCCGGTACGTATCGGCTTCGACACCCTGCCCGATGACCGGACGCTGCGGCAGCGCATCGATGACCTCCCCGCCGATATCTGGTTCGACGATCCCAACGGAACACCCGGCCACCGCCGCCATCTGACACGGCATTTCGCTGAGGAAATCCGTCGGGAACTCATGGCTGGGAGCCCGGGATGACCTACCGCGTGAACGGCAAGAGCTTCGACGAGGAACCGGACCCCGGTCAGTGCCTGCGTACCTTTCTCCGCGCGCTCGGCTACTTCGGCGTCAAAAAGGGCTGTGACGCGGGCGATTGCGGCGCCTGCACGGTATGGCTGGACGGCGCTCCCGTACACAGCTGCATCACCCCCGCCTTCCGCGCGGACGGCCGTGAGGTGACGACGATCGAAGGGCTCGGCGCCCCCGGCAATCTGCATCCGGTACAGCGGCAGTTCCGCGACGCCCCGGGATTCCAGTGCGGTTTCTGCACGGCAGGAATGATCATGACGTCGGCCACCTTCACCGAGGCCCAGAAAGCGGATCTGCCACGGGCGTTGAAAGGCAATCTCTGCCGCTGCACCGGCTACCGGGGGATCGAGGACGCGGTGAAAGGCGTCGTCGGCGTGGCGAAGGCCGCACCGGGAAAGGCCGTCGGCACGAGCGTCAGCGCGCCCGCGGCCGAGGACGTGGTCACCGGCCGCGCCGCCTTCACGATGGACACCCACCTCGACGGCATGCTGCACCTCAAGGTGCTGCACTCGCCCCACGCACACGCCCGCATCGTCTCGATCGACAAGACCGCCGCACTCGCGGTCCCCGGCGTGCACCGGGTCTACACCTGGGAGGACGTGCCGCGCAGACGCTTCACCACGGCGATCCACACCGACCATCTGGTGGATCCGGACGACACCTGCCTCCTCGACCGCACGGTCCGCTTCGCCGGCCAGCGCGTGGTCGCGGTCCTGGCCGACACCGTCGGGGCGGCGGAGGAGGGCTGCCGCCGGGTCGCCGTGGAGTACGAGGTGCTGCCCGCGGTCTTCGACGCCGAAGAGGCGATGGCCGACGGGGCGCCACAACTGCACGGCCCGGTCGACCCGTTCGTCCTGGATCCCGTCCACAACACCCTGGTCGAGATCCATTCACAGATCGGCGACATCGACGCGGGATTCGCCGCGGCGGACGTGACGCACCAGGGCACGTACTTCTCCCCGCGGGTGCAGCACGCCCATCTGGAGACCCATGGCTCGATCGCCTGGATGGAGAACGGCCGGCTGAACGTCCGCACCAGTTCGCAGTCGCCGTCGATCGCCAAGGTCAAACTGGCCCATCTGTTCGCGCTGCGCCCGGACCAGCTCAGGGTGTTCTGCGCCCGCGTGGGCGGCGGCTTCGGCGGCAAACAGGAAGTGATCTCGGAGGATCTGGCCGCGCTCGCCACCCTCGACACCGGGCGGCCGGTCTGCTTCGAATACACCCGGGAAGAGGAATTCACCACCGCCTCGCCACGGCATCCGATGACACTGACGGTCACGCTCGGCGCCACGGCGAACGGAAAGCTCACGGCCCTCCAGGTCCGCAATGTCTCGAACACCGGCGCCTACGGCAACCACGCCGGCGAAACGCTGTTCGCGGGCGGCGCCGCCGTCATGATCTACCGCTGCCCCAACAAGAAGTACGACGCGTACTCCGTCTATACGAACACCGTGCCGAGCGGCGCCCTGCGCGGCTACGGGATGACCCAGCCGGCGTTCGCCGTGGAATGCGCGATGGACGAACTCGCCCTCGCCCTGCACATGGATCCGCTCGAACTGCGCCGCCGCAATATCGTGCGGCCGGGCGACCCCCTCGTCTCCATGGCGGAGGGCCCCGACGACGTGGTGTTCACCGAGGACGGGCTCGGCACGTGCATCGATCTGGTGGATGAGGCGATGGCCCGGAACGCGGGGGAGCCGTCCCCCGGTCCCGACTGGCTGGTCGGGAACGGCGTCGCGAGTTCCCTGCACGAGACCGCGCCACCGACGGAACACCTCTCCGAGGCCTGGGTGACGCTGGGCGACGACCTCGTATACGAACTCGCCGTCGGCACCGTCGAATTCGGTGAGGGCACCTCGACCGCGCATGTCCAGATCGCGGCCCAGCAGCTCGGCACGACACCGTCGCGGATCCGCCTGGTGCAATCCGACACCGACCGCACAGGATTCGACACCGGTGCCTTCGCGAGTGCCGGTCTCTTCGTCGCGGGCAACGCGGTACTCCGTGCCGCCGATGCCGTCCGCGACCGCATCCTGGAATTCGCCGCCGCCCACACCGGCGTCCATGTCGTGATGTGCTCGATGGATGACGAGGCTGTCGTCTGCGGTGACCGGCGGGTGCCGCTGGCGGAACTCATCGCCACGGCCCGAACGCGCGGTATCCGTTTCTCCGTCGCCCGTAAGGCCTATGGCTCACCGCGCAGCGTCACCTCCAACGCGCAGGGATTCCGTCTCGCCGTTCATCGGGTGACGGGTGAGATCCGCATCCTTTACAGCGTCCAGGCGACCGACGCCGCCGTCATCATCAACCCCGCGCAGGTCCGGGGACAGGTGGAAGGCGGGGTCGCCCAGGGAATCGGCTTCGCCCTGACCGAGCATCACCATCTCGACGCCGACGGCGTCATGGTCAACCCGAACTTCCGCAATTACCGCATCCCCGCCTACGCCGATATCCCCCGCACGGAGGTGCTGCTGGTGAACTCGTCGGATTCCGTCGGCCCGCTGCGGTCGAAGGGGATCGCGGAATGCTGCATCAATCCGGTGGCCCCCGCGCTGGCGAACGCGCTCCACGACGCCACGGGCGTCCGCTGCCGCGCACTGCCCCTGACACCGGAACGGCTCTACCGGCAGCTCAGCGAAAGCCGGCCGGTGACGACGGGATGGCGCACATGACCACCGAAAAGCCGGCCGGCACCGAGGCGACGGTCATCATCGGGCAGAAGGTCCGCGCCGGACTGGAGCGGGAATTCGAGGCGTGGCAGGAGGACGTCAACGCCGCGGCCGCCGGTTACCCGGGATTCCTCGGCGCCGAGATCTCCCGGCCGACCTCTCTGCAACCCGACTGGGTGGTCGTCTACCGCTTCGACTCGATCGCCCATCTGCAAGCGTGGATCAACAGCGCCACCCGGCAGCGCCATCTCGACCGCGGCCGGAAATACCTCGACGGCCCCGCGACCCAGCAGGTCGTCAGCGGCGGCACCCAGACACCGGACCCGCTGGTGACCGTCGTCGTCACCCACCGCGTCCACCCGGACCATGTCGACGCCTTCCTCGCCTGGCAGCACCGGATGGACGAGGAGGAGAGCGGCTTCGAAGGCTTTCGCGGCACCGAGCTGTTCCGTCCGATCGAGGGCCTTCAGGACGAATGGACCACGCTCTACCGCTTCGACAGCGCCGAGCATCTCGACGCCTGGCTGACCTCGGGCAAGCGGAAGGAACTCCTCGCGGAGGGCGAGAAGTTCCACGACTTCCGCATGCGCACGATCGACAACTCGTTCGGCAGCTGGTTCGCCTTCGAGGAGAACGGCAGGGAGGCGCCACCGCCCTCGGAGACCAAGACCTCCGTCGCGGTCTGGGTCGGCCTCTATCCGACCGTGGTGCTGCTGACGCTGGCGCTGTCCCCGCTGAAGCTCTCGCTGTGGCTGAACCTGCTCATCGGCAACCTGCTGTCGAGCTTCATCATGAGCTTCGTGACCATGCCCTTCTATGTGAACCCGCTGCTCAAACGGTGGCTGCGGCCCCGCCCGGAGGCACCACGGGCGCGCACGAACCTCGCCGGACTCGGCCTCGTCACCGCGGTGATGGTGTTCTGGGCGGCGGTCTTCTTCCTCGTCACCACCCAGATCTGGCATCTGCCCTGACCAGGCACCCGGCCCGGACCGCGACCCGGATGTACACGGCAGGGGGAGGGGCGGTTGACTGCCCCCATGACGATCCACGATCCGCACAGACCCGGCGAGGGAATGGTCACCTTCCGGGTGACCGGCCAGGGCGTCGACGACCTCACCTACGCCGTCCAGGCACCCGGGGACTCCGGCAGCGAAGAACAGGTGACCCGGCCGGAGTTGCCGTGGTTCGTGGTGACCGAAGCGCGCGGAGTGGGCGCCATGCCGATGCTCACCCTCACCCTCGACGGGCCGGACGCCTACGCCGAGTGCGAGATCCTCACGGACGGCGCACCGGCAGTCCGCGGCACCGTGCACGGCCCGGCCGCGACTGCCGTGTTCATGGCACGTGCCGCCGCCTCATAGAGTGCCGCCATGGATTCCGTGCTCCCCGTGGTCATCGCCCTTCTCGCGCTCGCCGCCGTCATGTTGATCTCGGCCACCGACCGCCGCGCCAAGACGCTGGAGCGCCGGCTCCACCGGCTGGAACACAAGGTGGACCTGCTGCTGGCGCACGCCGGCATCGAGGAGGCGCAGCCCGCCGGGATGGCCGAGATCGACCAGCTGCTGTCGCAGGGCAAGAAGATCCAGGCGATCAAGGTGCACCGCGAGGTCACCGGCTCCGGACTCGCCGAGGCCAAGGAAGCGGTCGAACGCCGGATGCGCTGACGGCCCGTTGGGCTGAGGATGGCCAGAAGGACCCGCCGGGCCCCAGCGGGCCACCTCATGCCCACGCAGGAAGCGAGAGCCGATGGCAGCGACCGAAGCCACCCACGCCGCTGGTGAGGCGTATGACGTCATTGTGCTGGGAGCGGGGCCGACCGGTGAGAACCTCGCCGACCGGGCGCATGCCGCCGGGCTGAGCGCGGTGATCGTGGAGAGCGAGCTGGTCGGCGGCGAATGCTCCTACTGGGCGTGTATGCCCAGCAAGGCCCTGCTGCGCCCGGTCACCGCCCGCTCCGAGGGCCGCCGGGTGCCCGGCCTCAAGGACGCCGTCGACGTCCCCCTGGACGCCCCCGCCGTACTCGCCCATCGCGACGCCATCACCTCGTACTGGAAGGACGACGGGCAGGTCCGCTGGCTGGACTCGGCCGGTATCGACCTGGTGCGCGGCCAGGGGCGCCTGGCCGGGCCCCGCAGAGTGGTCGTCAACGGCGGCCGGGTGCTCACCGCCCGGCATGCGGTCGCGGTCTGCACCGGCAGCCGCGCGGTGCTGCCCCCCATCCCCGGGCTCGCCGAGGCCAGGCCCTGGACCAGCCGCGAAGCCACCAGCGCCAAGAGCGTGCCGGGCCGGCTGGTGGTGGTCGGCGGCGGTGTCGTCGGCGTCGAGATGGCCACCGCCTGGCGGGCCCTGGGCGCCTCCGTGACGCTGCTGGTCCGCGGTGACGGGCTGCTGCCCCGGATGGAGCCGTTCGCCGGCCACCTCGTCGCGGAGTCGCTCGCCGAGGCCGGGGTCTTCCTGCGGACCGGCGTCGAGGTGCGCGAGGTACGCCGGGAAGCCCCGGGCGGCCCGGTCACCGTCCTGCTGGACTCCGGTGACGAGATCGTCGCCGATGAGCTCCTGATCGCCACCGGCCGGGCCCCGCGCACCGAGGACATCGGCCTGGACACGGTCGGACTGCCGCACGGCTCCTGGCTGGACGTCGACGACAGCCTGCGGGTGAAGGGGGTCACCGGCGGCTGGCTCTACGGCGTCGGCGATGTCAACCACCGCGCCCTGCTCACCCACCAGGGCAAGTACCAGGCCCGGATCGCCGGCGCCGCGATCGCCGCGCGCGCCCGGGGCGTCCCGATCCTGGAGTCCGACCCCTGGGGCGCGCACGCCGCCACCGCGGACCTCCGTGCCGTCCCCCAGGTCGTCTTCAGCGATCCGGAGGCCGCTGCGGTGGGCCTGAGCGCCGCCGAGGCCGAGAAGGCCGGATACCGCACCCGGGTGGTCGACCAGGACCTGTCGGCCGTGGCCGGGGCGTCCCTGTACGCGGACAACTACCGCGGCCGGGCCCGGATGGTCGTCGACCTGGACCGGGAGGTGCTGCTCGGCGTCACCTTCGTCGGGTTCGGCGTCGGAGAGCTGCTGCACGCCGCGACGGTCGCGGTGGCCGGTGAGGTCCCCATCGAGCGGCTGTGGCACGCGGTGCCCTCCTACCCCACGATCAGCGAGGCGTGGCTGCGGCTGCTGGAGGCCTACCGGGGCTGAGCCACCGCCGGGCCGTACGGCGCCGGGGCGGCCCGTCCGCGCCCGGCGCCGCGGCACGCCCCGGCCCGTCAACCCCCGTAATGCGGCGGTCCGTTCATCCGCCACCCCTACGCCCCGGGTTCCGGGGCCTCGTCCACGGGCCAGGGGCCGCCCGGCCGCAGCTCGTCCCCGGACGCCATCGCGAACAGTGCGCTCAGCCCTTTGTCGAGGCCCAGATGCCGCTGCTCGGACCCCGGCGGGACCACCCGCAGGGTGCGCTCCAGCCAGGCCGAGACCGCCGGGGCCGGCGCCTCCAGCAGGGCCTGCCCGTCCGGCGAGTCCAGCGCTATGCAGACCAGGCTGCGGCCGTCCAGCTTCGTCGGCCACACCCGCACATCGCCGTCGCCGCACGGCCGGAAGACGCCCTCGACCAGCAGTTCACGGGCGAACGTCCAGCTGACCGGGGCGTCCGAACCGATGTGAAAGGTGACATGGACGGCGTACGGGTCATCGGTGCGGTACCTCAGCCGGGCCGGCACCGGAAGGCTCCGCTCCGGCGACAGGACCAGGCCCAGCTCCAGCTCTCTTTCCACCACGGTGTGCACGGTGTCCGCCTCTCTTCGCTCCCTGCGGGCCCCGAGACCGGTCCCGCACGGAGAGAGAGCGGCCGGGCGCCGGACTCTTACACGACTTCGTACAACTTTTTTCCCGCGCCTCTTCCAGGTGGTCGTCGGCGGGCACGGGCCCGCGGGAACCCGGGGTCTGATAGATGTGGACGCCGCCTTGCGGCAGACTGCACCCCACACCCACCAGGCCGAGTACAGATACGGGACTTCGGATATGAGCGCCCCTACCTCAGGATCCGCCGGCGGTAGCCCCACGCCAGGCTTCTACCCGGACCCGTCCATCCCCGGCTACATCCGGTACTGGAACGGTGCCGCGTGGGTGCCGGGCACCAGCCGGCCCGCCCCCGCCGACGGCGAGGCGATGCCCGCCCCGCCGCCCGGTGTGGCTCCCTCCCCCGAGTTCTCGGCTCCGCTCGAACAGGGGGGACCCCCATCCGCCGTCGAGGAGACCGGCCCGGTCTTCTTCGACGAGGAGGAGGCGGCCGGCGGCTCCGCGGTGCCCGCCGTACACCAGGGCGGTGAGGTCGCCGCCGCGAGCTGGGACGACCCGGCCCGGCTGCACGGCAACAGCCCCGAGTCGGCCGCCGCCTGGCAGGCCGATGCCTCCCGGCAGGCCGGCTTCGGCGGGGAGCCCGACCGCCGGATCTCCTGGGGTTCGCCGGACCAGGCCCCGCCCGGTACGCCGGCGGGCGCCGCCTCCTGGGGCGCGGTGCCGCCGCAGCGCGAGGGACAGGGGGCCGACGCCGGCGAGGTACCCGGCGCCGCCGCGCAGGGCCCGGCGGTCCCGTCCGACGGGACGGTCGCCATCCGCGCCGTGAACCCGGCCGCCCGCCGCGGCGGCAACTCCGGCGATCAGGGCACCACCGCGATCCGCGCGGTACGGCCCGAGGGCGGCAAGCCCGCCAAGGGCAACGAGACGATGGCGATCCGCGTCGCGGGCGGCGGCCGGGCCCCGTCCGCCGCGCCCGGTGACGCCTCCCCGCAGTCGCTGCCGGCCGGCAACGACCAGCCGCAGAACCGTCCCGCCCCGCAGAGCCCGGCCCCACAGAGCCCGGCCCCGCAGACACCGGCCCAGCAGAGCCCCGCGCCGCAGCGTCCCGCCCCGCAGGCCCCCGGCCCGCAGAACCCCGCCCCGCAGGCCCCGGTGCAGCAGCAGCCCGCCCCGCAGACGGCCGCACCCGCCGCCGGTGTGCCGCCGCAGGGCGGTGCCGCGCCGGCCCGGCCCGGTCCGCAGGGCGCCGACGCCGACGGGGTCATTCCCTGGAAGCCACCGGCCGCCGCCGACCCCTTCGCGGCCATGGCGCAGGCCGCGCAGGGCCACCCGGCCGCGCTCGGCCGCAGGTTCGCGGCCAGGCTGATCGACACCCTGGTCCTGGGCGCGCTCACCGCCGCGGTCGCCGTCCCGATGTGGGGCACGGTCACCGACCATCTCGACGCCAAGGTCGAGGCGGCCAAGCAGTCCGGCCGCCAGGTGACGGTCTATCTGGTCGACGGCACCACGATGCCGGTCTTCGCCACCATCCTGGCCGTCCTGCTGATCGGCGGTGCGCTCTACGAGGCGCTGCCGACCCTCAAGTGGGGCCGCACCCTGGGCAAGAAGCTGTGCGGCGTACGGGTCCTCGACATCGAGAGCCACGACACCCCGACCCTCGGCGCCGCGCTCAAGCGCTGGTTCCTCTACAGCGTGCTCGGCGTCCTCGTCATCGGCGTGCTGAACGTCGTCTGGTGCCTGTTCGACCGGCCGTGGCGCCAGTGCTGGCACGACAAGCTGGCCCGGACCTTCGTCGCCGCCGGCTGACCGCCGGCGCGGGGCGGGGCGCCGCGGCAGCCGTTCCCCCGAACGGACCTCGCCGGATGCGGCGGGCCGCGAGATGGCGTCGACTCGGGCCATGAGTACCGACCAGCCCCGGCCCGGCCCCGGTGAGCCGCCGGAGAACGATCCGTTCCAGAAGCCGCAGGTGCCCCCGGCGGGCGGCGCCCCCCGCAACAGCGCGCCCCGGGAGAACGGTTCGCCCCGTAACAACGCGCCGCACGGCGATACGGGCGGCAGCGGTACGGGCGGTGAAGGCGGTGCGCCGCCACCCCCGGAGGGAGCGCCGCCCGGTGGCACCCCGCCGCCCTGGGGCGCCCCTCCGCCCGGTGGCACTCCGCCGCCCGGTGCCGGCGGCCCGTACGCGGGCGGTCCGTCCGGCGGCGGCCCGTATGCCGGGGATCCGTACGGCGGGCAGTACGGAGTGGCCGATCCGCTGGCCGGGATGCCGCCGCTGGCGAACCGCGGACGCCGGCTCGTGGCGCGCATCATCGACGCGATCATCGTCGGGGTGCCGGTCTGGCTGATCATGACCGCGATCGTCGGCGGGGTGGACTTCTTCAGCACCGACGGCGAGATGGCCGGCCGGCAGTCCACGATCTCCGGCGTGACCCTGCTGGTGTATCTGATCTACGAGGGCCTGATGCTCAGCAGCCGCGGCCAGACCGTCGGCAAGATGGCGATGAAGATCCGGGTGGCGATGCTCGCGGACGGCTCGATCCCGCACGGCCAGCCGGGCTGGGTGCGGGCCGCGGTCTATTCGCTGCCGGAGATCGTGCCGTGCTGCGGTTTCATTTTCTGGCTGATCAACGTCTTGTGGTGTACCTGGGACAAGCCGTATCAGCAGTGTCTGCACGACAAGGCGGCGAAGACCGTGGTGGTGTCCACGGAGACGGGGCCGCGTCCCGGCTCAGCGTGAGTGTTCGCCGATCCGGGCCTCACGGGCGCCGGCCGACCGGGCGAGGCCGCTCCAGGCGGCGGACCGGGGGCGCTCGGACGGCGTGCGAACGGCCTGCAACGGGGCGGGCTCGGCGGGCGACCCGTTCCGTACGACATGCCGGCGGACCACCCGCGACACCCCGGGCATCGGCACCGTCATGGCGACCAGCAGTCCGAGCCCGAGCCCGGCGATGGCGATGACCGCGACCCCGATGCCGGTCTCCGTCTGGGAGAGCAGCAGCATCGCGAGGGTGGAGAAAAAGACGGTGGCCGAACCGTAGGCGAGCTGTGCGGCGGTCGGACGAGGCATGGCGGATCCGTCCTCGGAGGGTCGGCAGGGGGTGTCGTGCAGGGAGCGCCGGCAAAGGAGCCTACGGTCCTTACTGCCCGAGCGGAACGCCGGGTAAGCGTGACCTAACCCACGGTTCGGGGCACAGGGGGCGCACAACGCGGTGGTGATTTTCCGGACACCCTGACGTCATGGCTGCTGGGGGCGGGGGCGCATGCCCGGCGGGCATATACACCGGGCCTCTGCGCGGCGATTTCGCGCCCGGCGGCATGCCGCTGCCCGATGTCCGATAGCCGCAACTCGCGGATCGAGCAACGTACTTCGCTGACGTGCCCAAGTCAAGGTCTGTCTTTTTCATCGTACTTCCGGTCGAATGCCCTCGAACAGTGACCGGTTCGATGGGGAGGACAGCGCCAAGTGAGAGACAGCAGACGGGTGTTCAGATCGGCCGCCCTGGCCACGGCGATCGCCGCGATCGGGGCGGCCGCTTTTTCTTCGGGGGTGGCGGCGGCCGACGCGCAGGGACCGTCGCCGGTCGCCAAGCGTCATGACCCGGCTCCCGAGCGGGCCGTGCAGCACGACCTCAAGGGCCCGTTCAGCGCCCGGCAGGCGGCCCAGCGCAAGGAAGCGCTCCAGCAGGTCATCTCCGGCGACGCCAAGGTGACCGAGCGGAACGGCTCCCGGGTCGTCAAGCTCGGCAAGAGCAAGTATGTCGAGCTGGCCCGGCAGAAGACCGACAAGATCTTCACCGTCCTCGTGGACTTCGGCGACAAGGTCGACGACACCACGATGTTCGACCCGGACGGCGACGGCCCCAAGCCCCCGGTGAAGAAGTACGGCGGCGACCCCGGCCCGGCGCACAACCGGATAGCCGAGCCGGACCGTGCCAAGGACAACAGCACGGCCTGGCAGAAGGACTTCAACCGGAAGCACTTCCAGGACCTCTACTTCTCGCACGACAAGAAGAAGCAGTCCCTGGCCAAGTACTACGAGAAGCAGTCCTCGGGCCGCTACTCCGTCCAGGGCGAGGTTTCCGACTGGGTCAAGGTCGACTGGAACGAGGCCCGTTACGGCTCCAACTACTGCGGCCAGACCAACTGCTCCAGCGCCTGGGACCTGATCCGCGACGGCGTCAACCAGTGGGCCAAGAACCAGAAGGCGGCCGGCCGCACCGACGCGCAGATCAAGACCGACCTCGCCAAGTACGACCAGTGGGACCGCAACGACCACGACGGCGACGGCAACTTCAACGAGCCCGACGGCTACATCGACCACTTCCAGATCGTGCACGCCGGTGAGGACGAGTCCGCCGGCGGCGGGGTCCAGAAGACCAACGCCATCTGGGCGCACCGCTGGTACGCGTACGGCTCGGACGCCGGCCGGACCGGCCCCGCGGCCAACAAGGCGGGCGGCACCCAGATCGGCGACACCGGCATCTGGGTCGGCGACTACACCATGCAGCCGGAGAACGGCGGGCTCGGTGTCTTCGCCCACGAGTACGGTCACGACCTGGGCCTGCCGGACGAGTACGACACCTCCGGCACCGGCGAGTCCTCGGTGGACTTCTGGTCGCTGATGTCGGGCGGCTCCTGGCTCGGCACCGGCAAGGACTCCATCGGTGACCTGCCCGGCGACATGAGCGCCTGGGACAAGCTCCAGCTGGGCTGGCTCAACTACGGCAAGGCGAAGGCCGCCAAGAAGTCCACCCACAAGCTGGGCGTCGCGGAGTACAACACCAAGAACAAGCAGGCGGTGGTCGTCGAGCTGCCGGCCAAGGCGGTCAAGACCGACATCGTGCGGCCCGCGGAAGGCTCCAAGCAGTGGTGGAGCAACATGGGCGACAACCTCAAGAACACCCTGTCCCGGCCGGTGGACCTCACCGGTAAGGCCAAGGCGTCGCTGACGCTCAAGGGCTGGTGGGACATCGAGAAGGACTACGACTACCTCTACGCCGAGGTCTCCACCGACGGCGGCAGCAACTGGACGGCCCTGGACGGCACCGCGGCCGGCAAGGCCATCCCGCGCGACGGCAGCGACAAGCCGGCCCTGACCGGCACCGTGGCCGCCTACCAGGACCTCGTCTACCCGCTGGACGCCTACGCGGGCAAGAAGATCGACCTGCGCTTCCGCTACCAGACCGACGGCGGCGCGGCCCAGAAGGGCTTCGCGGCCGACACCGTCAGCGTGGTCGCCGACGGCAAGCCGCTGTTCAGCGACAACGCCGAGGGCGACGACAACGGCTGGACCGCCAAGGGCTTCTCGCGCATCGGCGCGTCCTTCACCAAGGACTACCCGCAGTACTACATCGCGGAGAACCGCCAGTACGTGTCGTACGACAAGACCCTCAAGGTCGGCCCGTACAACTTCGGCTGGACCACCGCCAAGCCGGGCTGGGTGGAGCACTTCCCGTACCAGAACGGTGTGCTGATCTGGCTGTGGGACACCTCGCAGGCGGACAACAACGTCGGCCTGCACCCGGGCCACGGGCAGATCCTGCCGGTCGACGCGCACCCCAAGGCCGAGCACTGGGCGGACGGCAAGCTGATGCGCAACCGCTTCCAGTCCTACGACTCGACCTTCACGCGGTTCCCGACCGACGCGCTGACCCTCCACCGGGACGGCAAGCAGGTCAAGATCACTTCGAAGAAGGGCGTCACGCTCTTCGACGACCGGCACGGCGTCTACTACGACAAGGTGAACCCGACCGGTGCGGTGATCGTTCCTGACACCAACACCCGGATCAAGATCACCAAGGAGGCCCGGGACGGCTCCACGGTGACGCTGCGGGTCGGCTCTGCCGGTAAGTAAAAGGTAAATCCGCAGGTCAGATGCTGTTCGGCCGTCGCCCACTAGCGGGCGGCGGCCGATTAGCGTTTAGATGCGTTCTACAGTTCCTTGTTGACGCGAAGTCTCACGGGGGAGATATGAAGATGTCCGGTGGTGGTTTCATCAGGCTTCCCGGCGGAAGCGTGGTGGTCGCCCTCTCGCTGCCCAGGCCGCCGCACGGCGCCCGGCCCGGTCTCTACGACTGCGGTTGCCGGGTCCGGGTCCTGGTCCATGCCGTGAACCGCCAGCGCGCCCTGACCAGGCTGCGCAACCTCGGTCTGCGGTCCGTCTACCTGCGCGGCAACACCGAGCCGCCCACACCCGACGAGATCACGGCCGTGCTGCACCATCCCGACGGCCTGGTCTGGCGCGAGGCCCCGGAGGACGACACCGAGTCCTGGCATCCCATACGGGCGCTGCTGCGGCCCCAGCCGGCCCGCCCGTCGGCGGAGAAGGAGCCGGCCGGGAACGAACGTCCGGCCGCCTGACGGGCCCCTCAGGCGCCGATGAGGACCGGTTTGCCGGTCAGCTCGGCGCCCGCCGCGCGCAGCTCCGCCAGCGCCCGCTCGGTGGTGTGCGCGGCGACCCCGGCGGTCAGATCCAGCAGGACGTGGGTGCGCAGCCCGGCGCCGAGCGCGTCCAGGGCGGTGGCGCGGACACAGTGGTCGGTGGCGATACCGACCACATCGACCTCGCTGACGGAGTGCGCGCGCAGCCAGTCCGCCAGCAGGGTGCCGTTCTCGTCCGCGCCCTCGAAACCGCTGTACGCGCCCGTGTGGGCGCCCTTGTCGAAGACCGCGTCGATGGCGCCGGAGGCGAGCGCCGGGGCGAAATTGGGGTGGAATCCGCTGCCCTCCGTGCCGGCGACACAGTGCACCGGCCAGGTGTGCTCGTAGTCCGGGGTGGCGGAGAAATGATCACCGGGATCGATGTGGTGGTCCCGGGTGGCCACGACATAGCGGTAGCAGCTGCCGGCCGTCTGGCCCACCAGATCGGTGATGGCCGCCGCGACATCCGCACCCCCCGCCACTGCGAGGCTGCCGCCCTCGCAGAAGTCGTTCTGCACATCAACGACGATCAATGCCCGGTGCATGGTGCGTGCCTTCCGGCTGGGAATCGGGGAGGGGCGCGAGGGTGGTGTGACCGAGGGTAGCCACTGGACGGGGATTGCGGGAGTGGGGCGGAGCCCCCTGGGACGGCGGGTGCCGGGCGCGGCGTACGGCGGCCGCCGCCCGGCACCCCGCGCCCCCTCGGCGGCGCCCGGTCAGACGTACTCGGTGGGCAGCACCGGCTCGCCGCGGGAGAGCTGGGTCGCCGACAGCGGCAGCGCGGCCCGGGCGGCGATGTGCCGGTCGCGGGCGGCGTCCAGCGGCTCGCGGGCCACCACCTTGCCGGCGCTCACCAGCGGCACCAGCAGCTGCCGGTCGGCCAGCTCGGCGGGCACCGGCCCGGTGCCGATGACCTCGGCCTCGGCGACACCGTCCGCGTCCGGCCGGCGCGCGGCCCACTTGCGGCCGCCCAGCGAGGTCTTGGCGCCCATCGACTTCTTCGCGACCGGCCGCAGCGGCGCGCCGGGCTCCTCGCTGTCGGCGCGGGCGACCAGCTTGTAGACCATCGAGCAGGTCGGGTGCCCGCTGCCGGTCACCAGCTGGGTGCCGACGCCGTACGCGTCCACCGGGGCGGCGGCCAGCGAGGCGATGGCGTACTCGTCCAGATCGCTGGTGACCACGATCCTGGTCTTGGTGGCGCCCAGCTCGTCCAGCTGCTGGCGCACCCGGTGGGCGATCAGCAGCAGATCGCCGGAGTCGATCCGGACGGCACCGAGCTCCGGGCCGGCCACCTCCACGGCGGTGCGCACCGCCTCGGTGACGTCGAAGGTGTCCACGAGCAGGGTGGTCCCGCCGCCGAGGGTGTCGACCTGTGCGGTGAAGGCGTCCCGCTCGGTGTCGTGCAGCAGGGTGAAGGCGTGCGCGCTGGTGCCGACGGTGGGGATGTTGTAGCGGAAGCCGGCCGCCAGGTCGGAGGTGGTGTGGAAGCCACCGACGTAGGCGGCGCGGGACGCGGCCACCGCCGCCAGCTCATGGGTGCGGCGGGCGCCCATCTCCATCAGCGGGCGGCCGCCGGCGGCCACCGCCATCCGGGAGGCCGCCGCGGCCACCGCCGAGTCGTGGTTGAGGATCGAGAGGATCACCGTCTCCAGGAGGACCGCCTCGGCGAAGGTGCCCTCGACCCGCATGACGGGGGAGCCGGGGAAGTAGATCTCGCCCTCCGGGTAGCCCCAGATGTCGCCGCGGAAGCGGAAGTCCGCCAGCCACTCCAGGGTCGGCTCGTCGAGGATGCCGCGCTCGCGCAGGAAGCCGAGGATGGTCTCGTCGAAGCGGAAGTTCTCCACCGCGTCCAGCACCCGGCCGGTGCCGCCCACCACGCCGTAGCGGCGGCCCTCGGGCAGCCGGCGGGTGAAGACCTCGAAGACCGACCGCCGCTCCGCGGTGCCGGACCGCAACGCGGCCTGCAGCATGGTGAGTTCGTACTGGTCGGTGAAGAGCGCAGTCGACGGCACGGCCACCGGCAGCCCCAGGTCTGCTGTGTTCATGGGAGAGATGCTACCCCCATTACTCGTCACTTTGACGATAGTGCTCCGGGAGGTACGAACGACAGCCTGCGGCCGCGCCGCGCGGCTCGCCGACGCGGCCCGCGCGAGGGGCATTTGTGCGTCGTCCGCCCCCGGGTGGCAGCATGGGGCCTGTGAGCGCCCACCCGTCACCCACGACCACGCTCCGGCCGCATCGCTGCACGCTCAGTGTCCCGGTCGAGATCGAACGTCCCGAGTCGAGCGAGGCTCCCTTCGAGGTCCCCGAACCCGACGTCCCGTGGGTCACGATCGTCCACAACGACCCGGTCAATCTCATGAGCTATGTCTCGTACGTCTTCCAGTCGTACTTCGGCTACTCCAAGGACAAGGCGCACCAGTTGATGCTCGACGTCCATCACAAGGGCCGCGCGGTGGTCTCCAGCGGCAGCCGCGAGGAAATGGAGCGCGACGTGCAGGCGATGCACGGCTACGGCCTGTGGGCGACCCTCCAGCAGGACCGCCGATGAGCGGACACTTCGAGCCGCTGCCCGGCGGCGGCGCCGCCGTCCCGCTCGACGAGGTCGAGATCTCCATCCTGCGCAGCCTCGCGGTCCAGCTGATGGAGCTGATCGGTCCGGGCGAGGAGGCCGGGGAGAGCGAGAGCGACGACCTGCTGGCGTCGGTCTTCAACGACGGCCCCAGCGAGCCGCCCGCAGACCCGGTCCTGGCCCGCTTCTTCCCCGATGCCTACGGCGGGCCCGACCTCGTCCCCGATGACGACGTCCGCGCCGCCTCCGCCGAATTCCGCCGCTACACCGAGAACGATCTGCGCTCCCGCAAGCGTGCGGACGCCCTCGCGCTGATCCGTGCGCTGGACACCCTGGCACCCGAGGGCGGCAGCGCGGAGCTGCGGCTGAAGCCCGCCGAGTGCCGGCAGTGGCTGGGGGCCCTCAATGACCTCAGGCTGGCCATCGGGACACGGCTTGAAGTCACCGACGAGGAGGACGGCGGCGAGCTGCTGCGGCTGCCGGACAGCGACCCGCGCAAGCCGATGGTGATGGCGTATCTCTGGCTCGGGGGGCTCCAGGAGACTCTCGTCGAGTCACTGATGGGCTGAAATTCGGGCGTACCACCCCGGGAATTCGCCGGGTGTTCGCTCAGCGGATGCTCAAATCCGGATAACGATCGCGTCACTGGTTCAGTGCGTCTTGCTGCCGTTTGCGGAACTTGTCCTCTTTTCCTGGTGGTTCGGTTCACGCCATCCCTAGTCGATCTTCGATGGCGCGTGTTAAATGTTCACGACCTGCCGTGAGCGACGCCACCCCTGTCGCCGCGGGAGCGCTGAGCCGGCCGACCGTCGGCGTGCAGGAACTCCATCCGGGGGGATCGGGACCCGATCCGGACAGACCGGGTCGGAATGGAGAAAGGCGCACCACTCATGACCTCTGTGCAGGTCGACAAGCAGCACGACGGTAATGAGGCACCTGGGCAGGAGCCCGAAGAGGGCTACCAGCGGGGGCTGGGAAACCGTCAGATCCAGATGATCGCCATTGGCGGCGCCATCGGTACCGGCCTGTTCCTCGGGGCCGGCAAGGCGATCTCGATGGCCGGGCCGAGCATCGTCCTCGCCTACGCCATCGTCGGCCTCGTCATCTTCTTCATCATGCGGGCCCTGGGCGAACTGCTCATGTACCGGCCCGTCTCCGGCTCCTTCTCGGAGTACGGACGCGAATTCCTCGGCCCGTTCATCGGCTTTGTGACCGGCTGGACGTACTGGCTCTTCTGGGTCGTCACCGGCATCACCGAAGTGACCGCCGCCGCCACGTATGTGCAGTACTGGAACAAGGACATACCGCAATGGGCCTCGGCACTCGTCTTCACCTGTGCGCTCTTCGGTATCAACCTGATCTCCGTGAAGATCTTCGGTGAGCTGGAATTCTGGTTCTCGATGGTCAAGGTCACCGCGATCATCGGCATGATCCTGATCGGCCTCGGCGTGATCACCCTCGGCTTCTCCGACGCCGGTGACACCGCCTCCTTCACGCTCCTGTGGTCCGACGGCGGCTTCTTCCCCAAGGGTATCGGCGGCACGCTGATGACGCTTCAGATCGTGATGTTCGCCTTCCTCGCCGTCGAGCTCGTCGGCGTCACCGCGGGCGAGGCGACCGACCCCAAGAAGGTTCTGCCCAAGGCGATCAACACCGTGCCGTGGCGGATCGGCCTCTTCTACATCGGTGCGCTGATCATCATCCTGTCCGTCGTCAGCTGGACGGCCTTCAAGCCGGGTGTCAGCCCGTTCGTCGCCGCCTTCCAGCAGATCGGTCTGCCGGCCGGCGCGGGCATCGTCAACTTCGTCGTGCTGACCGCCGCGCTCTCCTCGGCGAACTCGGGCATGTACTCCACCGGCCGGATGCTGCGCGACCTCGCGCTCAACGGCCAGGGCCCGAAGTTCTTCACCAAGCTCAGCAAGAACGGCCTGCCCACCTGGGGCACCGGCGTCTCGGTCGCGATGATGCTGTTCGGCGTCTACATCAACTACCAGTGGCCCGGTGAGGCGTTCAACTACGTCGTCTCCTTCGCCACCATCTCCGGTATGTGGGCGTGGATCGTCATCCTGGCCTCGCAGCTGCGCTACCGCGCCAAGGCGAACCGCGGCGAGCTGCCGCAGTCCGAGTTCAAGGCCCCCGGCAGCCCCTACACCTCGATCTTCGCGCTGGCCTTCATCGGCATGGTGATCGTGATGATGGGCGTCGACAAGGACGCCCGGATCTCCCTCTACGCGGCTCCCGTGTGGGCGCTCATCCTGGGCGTCGGCTACCTCTGCATCAAGCGGCGGGACGCGGCGCTCGTGGCGGCCGGCGCGGACACCAAGAGCTGAGGCAACACCCCGGACGGCGGCGAAACCGCCCGGCTGTCCAGCATGCGGGCCCGTATGTACCACTCTTCGGTACGTACGGGCCCGCTGGCTATTCTTGGCGCCATGCTGACCCTCACCAAGGCCCTCTACGACCAGATCGTCGAGCACTCCCGCCAGGACCACCCCGACGAGGCCTGTGGCGTGGTCGCGGGCCCGGCGGGCAGCGGCCGGCCCGAGCGGTTCATCCCGATGCTGAATGCCGCCCGCTCGCCCACCTTCTATGAGTTCGACTCCTCCGACCTGCTCAAGCTCTACCGCGAGCTGGACGACCGGGACGAGGAGCCGGTGATCATCTACCACTCGCACACCGCCACCGAGGCCTACCCCTCGCGTACCGACATCTCGTACGCGAATGAGCCCGGTGCCCACTATGTCCTGGTTTCCACCGCTGACGCCGATGACGCCGGACCCTTCCAGTTCCGCTCCTTCAGGATCGTGAACGGCGAGGTCGCGGAGGAAGAGGTCGAGGTCGTGGCGGAGTACTCCTGAGCGCGTCCCACCTGGCGTACACCGATCGTCCGCATCATGGGACGAGGTTCCAATACCCGGACCGGGAATCGATACGATGCTCGCATGGTTGACCACGACGTGAGCGAGAAGAAGAGGCCGGGCATGCTGCTGCTCGCTCCGCTCGCCACGCGTCGCTCCGCATCCGCGCTGCTCGGCGCGTTCGGCTGCGGAGCCGCACGGCTGCACGTGGATCTGTGCCGCCTTTCCAGCGCCATCTGTCCGCGCTGCGCCGGCGCCTGACCCGGCCCGTACGGGCGCACGTCCCGCGCGACCCCGCACCTCCCGCGTCACCCGACGCCCTCCCGGCCTGCCGACCGCCGTGCACCCGGGACGCACCGCATCCGCCACCGCACTCCCACAGGAGCACTCCCATGGCCATCGAGGTCCGAATCCCGACCATCCTGCGCACCTACACCGACGGCCAGAAGGCCGTGGAGGGCAGCGGAGACACCCTCGCCGACCTCTTCACCGACCTGGAGAGCCGGCACGCGGGTATCCGCGAGCGCCTGGTCGACGGCGAACAACTGCGCCGCTTCGTGAACGTCTACCTCAACGACGAGGACGTCCGCTTCCTGGAGGGCATCTCCACCAAGCTCGCCGACGGCGACAACGTGACGATCCTTCCGGCAGTGGCCGGCGGAATGCGCTGATGCGTTACGACTCCCCGCTGGCGGCGGTCGGGAACACCCCTCTCGTCCGCCTCCCGCGCCTGTCACCCTCCGAGGACGTCCGTATCTGGGCGAAGCTGGAGGACCGCAACCCCACGGGCTCGGTCAAGGACCGGCCCGCGCTGCACATGATCGAACAGGCCGAGAAGGACGGCCGGCTCACCCCCGGCTGCACCATCCTCGAACCGACCAGCGGCAACACCGGCATCTCGCTCGCCATGGCGGCCAAGCTCAAGGGCTACCGCATCGTGTGCGTGATGCCGGAGAACACCTCCTCCGAGCGGCGCGAGCTGCTCGCCATGTGGGGCGCCGAGATCATCTCCTCGCCCGCGGCCGGCGGCTCCAACACCGCCGTCAAGGTCGCCAAGGAGCTGTCCGCCGAGCACCCCGACTGGGTGATGCTCTACCAGTACGGCAACCCCGACAACGCCGGTGCGCACTACGCCACCACCGGCCCGGAGATCCTCGCCGACCTCCCCTCCGTCACCCATTTCGTGGCCGGCCTGGGCACCACCGGCACGCTCATGGGCGTCGGCCGCTATCTGCGCGAGCAGGTCCCCGGCGTCCAGATCGTCGCCGCCGAACCTCGGTACGACGATGTCGTCTACGGCCTGCGCAACCTCGACGAGGGCTTCATCCCCGAGCTCTACGACGAGTCCGTGCTCACCACCCGCTTCTCGGTCGGCTCCGAGGACGCGGTCCGCCGCACCCGCGAACTCCTCGCCGAGGAAGGCATCTTCGCGGGCATCTCCACCGGCGCGGCACTGCACGCCGCGATCGGCGTCGCCAAGAAGGCGGTCAAGGCGGGGGAGCCCGCCGACGTCGTCTTCGTGGTCGCTGACGGCGGCTGGAAGTACCTCTCCACCGGCGTCTACACCGCCGAATCGACCGAGGCCGCCATTGCCACCCTCCACGGCCAGCTCTGGGCGTAGTACGCGGCGGAATTCCGGGATGCCCCCGGGTGAAGACCGGGGGCACTCCGCGGGAGGCGGTGGGCCGGCATCCGGCCGTGGCGGCACCGGTCCGTGCGTACGGGCGTACGGGCGTACGGGGCGACAGCCCAGACTGGTGATTCCGCCCACAGCTCGCCCCGCTGGAGGCACCACAGGACCTTTTGCGGCTTACGCTCGTGGGCACCGCACAGACCGCCAAGGATCCGGCACCATCCCGGCAGGGCCCGCCGGGACACCCGCACGGACCTTCCCCGAGCGCTCAACTGGGTTCGAGCAGGGGGAGGCTCCTGACCGCCGCCCCCGCCCACGGAGGTTCACGCCCGTATGAAGCTCACTGTCGTCGGATGCTCGGGGTCGTTCCCTTCCATGGAATCGGCCTGCTCGAGCTACCTCCTGGAGGCCGACGGCTTCAGGCTGCTCCTCGACATGGGCAATGGCGCCCTGGGCGAGTTGCAGCGCCACTCCGGCCTCTATGACCTGGATGCCGTGCTCCTGTCGCATCTGCATGCGGACCACTGCATCGATTTGTGCGGCTATTTCGTCGTCCGCTACTACCGCCCGGACGGCGGGCGTTGTGCGCCGATGCCGGTCTACGGGCCGGCCGGCACCGAGCAGCGGCTGACCGCCGCACACGCCGATGTGCCGCACGACGGCGCAATGAGCGAGGTCTTCGACTTCCGCACGCTGACCCCCGGCACCTTCACCATCGGCCCGTTCACGATCCGTACGGAACACGTCAGGCACCCGGTCGAGGCCTTCGGCTTCCGCATCGAGCACGGCGGCCGCACCCTGACGTACTCCGGCGACACCGGCCCCTGCGCGGCACTGGAGTCGCTCGCCGAGGGCGCCGACTTCTTCCTGTGCGAGGCCTCCTTCACGTACGGCAAGGAAGACATTCCCGATCTGCACCTCAACGGCCGCGAGGCCGGCGAGACCGCCCGGCGGGCCGGCGTCGGCCGCCTGGTGCTGACCCACATCCCGCCGTGGACCGACCCGGACATCAGCATTCGCGACGCCCAGAAGGTCTACGACGGCCCGGTCGAGGCGGCCAAGGCGGGCGCGGTCTACGAGGTGTGAGCACACCACCAAGAAGGTGACAGCAGCCCTGGGGTTTCGTCCCGTCCCGGGCGGGCGGGGATCTCGAGGGAGGAAGGGGGCAGGGGCGGAGGGCTGCCGCACGAGCGGTTCCCCGCCAGTCGCTGCGGACCTGCCCCCATCCACGCTCATGCGTCAGCCCGGCTACCGGCCGCAGTCCTCCGCGGGCAGGCAGTCCCGCGCGGCGAGGTTCATGGCGTTGTCAGCGACGGTCGCCAGCGTGATAGTCACGTTCGTGACCAGGTTCGGGACGTCGTCCTCGCCGGAGGACTCGATGAGATGGACCTTGTACCTGTCCCACATGGTGTCGCGTTTCACCCCGACGCGTGCGTTCGGTGGCCATAGGGGGTGACCAGGCGCATCGCGCCCGGCGGCCGGGCTTTTGGTCCCTGCGTCCCTCGCAGTCCACCAGGCGGAAGTGCTGGACCCGCACCTGGCACAGGACCTCCAGCTCCGTGAGCGTGTGCAGGCCCGCCGGGGCGTCGGCGGCGTGCACGGCCTGGAGCAGGCATATCCCGCCCCGGCCGATCCGTTTTGCCGCTTCGTGCGGGGTTCGGGGAAACGGGAGTCCTTAGCCCGGGTGGCGTAGCGACGGAACCAGGCCGTCTCCACGACGCGGGTCAGCCAGCCCGCCGCCCACCGTCCGATCCGGCCAGCCGGTCCTGGAACTCTGACAGAACCGAGAAGTCGAAGCGGGGTCGTCGAGAGCGGGCCCGAGTGCGTACTTGAAGTCGATCCTGGCCCGCACCGCCTCCGGCAGGCGAACAGGTCCACGACGTCCCCGTGCCGGAACAGCGGACCCAGCTCACCACCGGATCGTGGAGACCGGCTCACGCAAGGACCGAATTAACCAACAGCGCCCCTCGGGCGTGGCCCCACCATCCGGGACCGGGGCGCTGGTATGTCGATCCTGCGGCCCGAGGCGTGAGGGGTTCGACAGGACCTGAGTTCAGGGCCCAAATCTGACGGTGTGTGACCTAATTCTCTTGATCAAAACTTGTGTGGACTAGACCAGCCGTAGTGGGATGGGTATGCGTGGCCGCGCATCAACGACCAAACAACCAGGGGAACTTATGAGCCTGTCTGATCTGCGCAACATGGGCCTGTCCACTCTTCGCGACGACGAGTCCGCCGGGATTTTCGGCGGCGGAGGCATGAGCAAGGCCGAGTGCACCTACCTATACAACCTGATCACGACTGGCGCGACGTCGTCCCACGGTTGTGTCCCCAGCAGCAACTACCTCGACCTGTACCGGTCGAACTGCAAGGGCAAGGGGCCGAAGCTCTGATCTGCCCGGTGCACTGATCTGAAGGTACTCACCTGCCCCTGTCCGCACGGCGGACGGGGGCAGGGTGCCGATGAGGGAAACACACTCTCCCGAAGGAGCAAGACCCCATGAAGTGGCAGCGCTACCACGCGCATCAGGAGGGCGAGACCGACTGCGGCCCCGCCTGTATGCGTATGGTGCTCAATCGGCATGGGGTGGTGGTCGATACGGCCACGCTGCGTGAGTCCGCCGGCCTCGGCCATGGGGGTGCCTCGCTGCTTCGGCTGCGAGACGTTCTGGCGGGGTATGGCGTCGAATCGCTCCTGTTGAGGGTGTCGCCCGAAGAATTGCGTACCGCTGTCCGGAAATCTGGTCCTGCCATCGCCGTGATGAAGGAGGAAGGCCTTCTTCATTTTGTTGTCGTACATGAGGTGCGCAGCGATGGGAAGCTGATTGTCAGCGATCCCGTTCGCTTCCGGCCGACCGTCGTAAGCCTGGAGCGCTTTGCCGCCTGGTTCAACGGCGAAGTTCTGGTGACCGATACGCCCCAGCGGAAGCTCACCATCCGTAGCGTGCTCCAGCATGCCCGCAGGAACAGCGTTGTATGGCAGATCGCCGCAGAACGTAAACGCAGTCTGTTGGTTACCGGCCTGATAACCGCCGTCACCGCGGTCCTGCTCATTGCCAGTACCACCTTCTATCTGCAGGTTGCTGTCGACGAGTATTTGCCGGCCGGAGACCTCGGCGGACTGGGGCTCTCGGCCTTGGCCGCCGCTCTGATCGCAGGTGGCGCCGCGCTCTTCCAGTACATACGGGGGCGACTGCTCATCAACTTGAGCCGTTCGCTGCAGCGTGATCTCACGCAGGCGTATACCCGCAAACTGATGCGGCTCCCACTCACCTTCTTCGCTACGCGGCGAACCGGCGACCTGGTGAGCAGGTTCAGTGATGTGCAGGCCATCCGGGGCCTGGTCGCCACCGTCACGGTCGGCGTCGCCATCGACCTGTGCACCCTGCTCTTCTCGGGTGGGTACCTCGCCTGGGCCTCGCCGCAGCTCTGCGGCATCGTGCTGGTATCGGCCGCGGTCGATTTCATTTCGTCCTGGGCCCTGTATCCATCAGTGCGGGAGCAAGCCGAGGAGGCGCTCCAGCGGGACGCCTCGCTCAAGGCTGAGGCGTACAACGTGCTGCGGGGCCAGTTGGACGTAATCGCGCACGGTCGGCGGAAATACGCTGCGGGCCGCCTAGACCACCAGCTTGAACGGTCCATCCGGGCAGAGGTCAAGCTCGGTCGGCTGGAGAATCTGAACGGCGTCATCAAGGTGGCGAACAAGGGTATCTTCACGATCGCCGCAGCCTGGGTGGGGATGCTGCAGGTGAACTCCGGGGCCATGGCTCTCGGCGAGTTGATGAGCTTCTTCACGCTGGCCGGCTATTTTCTCGGCTCCGCCGAGCAGTTGGCCGTACTCCAGGTCTCCATTCAGCGGGACACCGCTGCGCTTGGCCGCTACCGTGACGTGACCTCCCAGTTGGAGGACCCGCGTCTGAGCCTTGAAAGGGCGGGCAGCGGAACGGAGGCGGAGGAGAAAAGCGGCCGCGAACTGCTGGTGAAGGATCTCTCGTTCCGTTATCCCGGCGTGGAAAGGCCTGCCATTTCCTCGCTGTCTTTCGTGGTCCCGCATGGGGCGAGAATGGCCGTACAAGGCCTCAACGGCGCAGGGAAAAGCACCGTGCTTAAGGTTGTGGCGGGGCTTTACCCGGATTTCGGCGGATCGGTCGCCGTGGGCGAGACGGACATACGGGAGTTCGACGAGGATACGCTGAGGCGGCGCATCCTATATGTCTCGGAAAATCCGCTGATGGTTTCCGCTTCGGTTCGGGAGAACCTGACCCTCGGTGTCGAATGCTCCGGCGAGGAACTTGAACGGGCTGTTCGTGTCTCCTGTTTCGACGAGGTGGTCGCCGAACTTCCGGATGGCTACGATCAGTACCTGAAGGAGGAAGGCGGGATCCTTTCGCGGGGACAAACTCAGCGGCTGGCCATAGCTCGTGCGGTGCTCCAATCGCCCGATGTGTTCCTCTTTGACGAAACCTTCAGCGGGATCGACGAAGAAACCTACGTACGCATCTGGAAAAATCTGGACGAATTGAACTGTTCCAAGATTATGGTTTCGCATCGCGAAGTGGCCGGTGTGGATTTCGATTTCACTATGACGGTCGGAGAATGATGAAAGCCGCCACGAGCAGTCGGACGCTCGAAGGCCTTCGTGCTGCCTGCGCCGATGAGACCGGGGAACTGGCGGAAGATCTCCACATCATCGTCAACGTTCCGGAGCCGCTGACCGACGTCCCGGTACGCGGTGAATGGAAGGAACTCAAGCACACCTACCGGGAATCGGGGCGAAGCCCGCTGACCGCGGTTGTCCTGACCTGCGACGAAGAGCAGATGATTTCCGGGACGGTGGCGGCACTGGCGGATGACGCCGACCGGATTTTGATCATCGACTCGGGTTCCACCGACCGCACGTTGGAGCTTGCTCGTGCTGCCGCGGACGGGTTGGTTCAGCTCGACATCGTGCACCGCCCCTGGCAGGACGACTTCGCTGCTCAGCGGAACCACGCATTCGAGCACGTCGGCGAAGGCTGGCTGTTGTTCGTCGACGCCGACGAGCGGCTCACCGAGGGAGATTCCGGAAGGATCCGTCGTGCCGTACGCGCCGTCGATCACGTGTGCCCCGGAGTCGACCTCGTGCTGTCGCCGCGCGTCGCCGACTCAGGCGGCGGTGATGTGTACAGAGGGCTCCACCGACTGCTCAGGGCGGACAGTGCCCTGCGTTTCCGGGGCCGTGTACACGAGCAGCTCTTCCGCGCGGACGGCAGTGCGCCATCCACCGTCGACGTGGATGTGGAGTTCACCCACAGGGGCTATGAGCCGGAGGTCATCGAGAAGAAGGGCAAGAAAGGGCGCGATGGCAGGCTGATCGACCTGTGCCGTCGTGAGGAACCGGGGAATCCGACGTGGGCGTTCTATGCGGCCCGGGAAGTGGTCGCCGACCGGATGGTGGCCGCATCGGCGGCCGCGGAGTCGTTCGACGACCTCGTCGCCGCGGTGAACGCGTACGGCCGTGAGGGCGCTACCGACTATGAGCGCCAACGCCAAGACGAGGCCTTCGCGTTGCTCGGTGAACTCGCCTTCCGGACCGGAGACCCTGAACGTATCGAGCGCTGCCTGGCAGTTTTGAACGCTTTCGGACGCACCGTGGAACAGACGTACTTCGCGACCCTTCTGGAGAGCAGTCAGTTGGTCGCGCGGCTCTCCCAACTCGTCGACCGGCTCGACGCGGTGGCCGAACACGGCCCGCGCTTCGGGAGCAGGCTGACCGGACAGTACGCCGAACTGCGGGGGCTGCTGGCCCTGTCGTGCGGCAGATACCACGATGTTCCCGACGACTATGCGCAGGCCGTCCGCCTCGGGACGAGTGAGAGCCTGGAACGGGGGCTTACCGATCTGCGCTTGATGCTCGCGCGCATTTCACGGTCCGGCCGTTCGGACTTGCTGCCTCAGCACGCGCCACCGCGTCGGTCCCCAGCTCCGTGAGTCCGTCCCCGTAAGGGCAGGGCGGTCCGCGCCGGCAGCACGCGCCAGTTGTCTGTTCAGATGGAGCCCATCCAGTGGATCCATAGACTTCAGCGAGGACCTGCCCCCGGGAAAGAGGCGGCGGCCTCCCTGCCCGTTCAGGTAGGAGACCGCCGCCGAAACGTCCGGGAGGCCGGCTTACTTGGCCTTTTTCTCCGGCTCGGGGAGTTCCTCGTCGGGTTCGCGGCCCGGCGTCGCAAGGTTGAACTTGACGATGGCGAAGCGGAAGACCGCGTAGTAGAGCGCTCCGAAGCAGAGCCCCACCAGTGCCAGCATCCACGGCTTGGTCGCGATGCCCAGGTTGAGCAAGAAGTCGATGGCGCCGGCCGAGAAGCCGAAGCCGTCCTTCATGCCCAGGGCCCAGGTCAGCGCCATGGAGACGCCGGTCAGCACCGCGTGGATCGCGTAGAGCACGGGGGCGATGAACATGAAGGTGAACTCGATCGGCTCGGTCACGCCTGTGACGAAGGCGGTCAGCGCGAGCGAGAGCATCATGCCGCCGACGACCTTGCGGCGCTCAGGGCGGGCGCAGTGCACGATCGCCAGGCAGGCAGCCGGGAGCGCGAACATCATGATCGGGAAAAAGCCGGTCATGAACTGGCCGGCATGCGGGTCGCCGGCGAGGAAGCGGGCGATGTCACCGTGCTTGCCGTCGAAGTCGCCGGCTTGGAACCAGGGGAAGGAGTTCAGCAGGTGGTGCATGCCGACCGGGATCAGCGCGCGGTTGGCGACACCGAAAATGCCCGCGCCCACGGCGCCGGAGCCGACCAGCCACTGGCCGAAGTCGTGCAGGGCCGAGCCCAGAACCGGCCAGATGTAGCCGAAGGCGATGCCGATCGCCAGGCCGGCGAAGGAGGCCAGGATCGGCACGAGGCGCCGACCGCCGAAGAAGCCCAGCCAGTCCGGCAGCTTCTTGCGGCTGTAGCGCTGGTAGAGCAGCGCGACCACGATGCCCATCACGACGCCGCCGAGCACGCCCGCGTCCACCGGCGGGGCGACGTCGGCTATCTTGCCGTCGACGACCTCCTGGACTGTGGGGAGGTTGGCGTCCTTGAAGGTGCCCAGCACCTGCTTGAAGACCAGGTAGCCGACGACCGCGGCCAGACCGGTGGAGCCGTCGGACTTCTTGGCGAAGCCGATCGCGATGCCGACGGCGAAGAGCATCGGCATGTTGTCGAGCAGTGCGCCGCCACCGGCCGCCATGAACTCGGCGATCTTGTTCAGGAAGGCGGGGAGGGACTCCCGGCCGAGCATGTCGGGCTGGCCGAGCCGCACCATCAGCGCCGCCGCCGGGAGCGTGGCGATCGGTAGCATCAGACTGCGGCCGATGCGTTGGGCCACTGCCATGGCGCGGGAGCCGCGACCCTTTTTGTCGGGGGCCGCCGTAGCGGTGGCCGAACTCATCGGATTCCTCCTGGTGAGGCGGGCGCTCGAAGGGGGGTGGCCCGCGCTTGGTCTACGCCTTGGTCTACACCACTAGTGGTTTAGACCATTCTTAGCACGTAGTCCTGACATAAAGGAATCCATTCTTCCAAGTGGTGTGGACCACATGGCAACCGGCCCCTGGTCATCGGACACAGGGGCCGGCGAAGGCGTTCCGCGGGGCCGGACGGCGGCGCGTGTGCGGCCGCTTCCGGCGGGTTCCGGTGGTGCTACTTCACGTTGTCCCGCTCCATCGCGTCCCCCACCTCATCCGGCTCGCGGCCGGGCGTCGCCAGGTTGAATGTGGTGATCAGGAAGCGGAAAACGGCGTAGTAGACCACCGCGAAACACAGGCCGATGGGAATGATCAGCCAGGGTTTGGTCGCCAGGCCCCAGTTGATGACGTAGTCGATCAGTCCCGCCGAGAAGCTGAAGCTGTCGTGGACCCCCAGCGCCCAGCTCACGCCCATCGACACACCCGTCAGCAGTGCGTGCAGTACATACAGCAGCGGTGCGACGAACAGGAAGGAGTACTCGATCGGCTCGGTCACCCCCGTCACGAACGACGTCAGGCCGACCGACAGCATCATGCCCGCGATCTCCTTGCGGCGATGCGGCTTGGCGCAGTGGGCGATCGCCAGCGCCGCGGCCGGCAGCGCGAACATCATGATCGGGAAGAACCCGGTGGTGAACTGCCCCGCATCCGGGTCGCCGGCCAGGAACCGGTTGATGTCACCGTGGACGACCGTGCCGTCCGGCTTGGTGAAACTGCCGAACTGGAACCAGACGAAGGTGTTCAGGAACTGGTGCAGACCGATCACCAGCAGGGCGCGGTTGGCGACGCCGAAGACCCCGGAGCCCCATGCCCCCAGGCCCGACAGCCACTCACTGAAGCTCGTCAGCGCACCGCCGATCGGCTGCCACACGAACAGGCACAGCACCGCGAAGACCAGCCCGACGAAGGCCATGATGATCGGGACCAGCCGGCGGCCGTTGAAGAACCCCAGCCAGTCGACGAGCTTCACACGGTGGAAGCGCTGCCAGAGCCAGGCGGACAGAAAGCCCATCACGATGCCGCCGAAGACCCCCGGGTTCTGGAAGGCGGCCTGGGTCACCGTATTGGTCTTGTCCACACAGACCCCGCTCCACAGGCCCGCCTGGGTGTACAGCTGGCCCGCGGAGCAGCCCTGCGGGAACGCGTGCAGCACCGAGAAGTAGACGAGGAAACCGGTCACCGCCGCCAGCGCCGTCGACCCGTCCGACTTCTTGGCCATCCCGATCGCCACACCGATACAGAACAGCAGCGGCAGCCCGAGCCCGGAATCCAGCAGCGCACCGCCGGCGGCCGCGAAGACCTTGCCGACCGCGTCCCAGCCCAGCCCCTCCGCGCCGAACACATCCGGCTGGCCAAGACGGTTGAGAATCCCCGCGGCGGGCAGGACGGCAATCGGCAGCTGGAGACTGCGCCCCATCTTCTGCAGGCCCTGGAAGAGGTTCGACGCCCAGTTCCTCCCCGGCGCCGCCGCTGCGTTCGCACTCATCCCTGTCCTCCCGGCGGCCGGCCCGTCGACAGCCGGCCCGGCGCTTGCCGCATACTGGTGGTGTAGACCACTTTCGGGGGGCGCGCCGCCGCCGGACTTCCGGCTGCCGGCGCGCACTCCGGTGATCGCCATCCTTCGTCAGACAGCGGACAAACGCCCACGTAGTTGGGCTGAACGTGCGTTACGGTGTGAAAACCGCACGGCGGCACCGCCGGCGGCCGAGACAAGCAGGAGTGGACATGGCCAGCAAGGCTGAGAAGATCGTCGCCGGGCTCGGCGGACTCGACAACATCGAAGAGGTCGAGGGCTGCATCACCCGCCTCCGCACCGAGGTCGTGGACTCCTCCCTCGTCGACGAGGCCGCGCTGAAGGCCGCCGGCGCCCACGGCGTCGTCAAGATGGGCACCGCGATCCAGGTCGTCATCGGCACCGACGCGGACCCCATCGCCGCCGAGATCGAAGACATGATGTGAGCTGACCCCCGCTCACTCCCGAAGGCCCCGCCCCGGACACCACCGCCCCGGAGTGGGGCCCTCGCCGTTGCGGATAGGGTCTACGGCATGTCTCGCATCGACGGCCGCACCCCCGAACAGCTCCGCCCGGTCACCATCGAACGCGGCTGGAGCAAGCACGCCGAAGGCTCCGTCCTCATCTCCTTCGGCGACACCAAAGTCTTCTGCACCGCCTCCGTCACCGAAGGCGTCCCGCGCTGGCGCAAGGGCACCGGCGAAGGCTGGGTCACCGCCGAGTACTCGATGCTGCCCCGCTCCACCAACACCCGCGGCGACCGGGAATCCGTACGCGGCAAGATCGGCGGCCGCACCCACGAGATCAGCCGCCTCATCGGCCGCTCCCTGCGCGCCGTCATCGACTACAAGGCCCTCGGCGAGAACACCATCGTCCTGGACTGCGACGTCCTCCAGGCCGACGGCGGCACCCGCACCGCCGCCATCACCGGCGCCTACGTCGCCCTCGCCGACGCCATCACCTGGGCCCAGGGCAAGAAGCTCATCCGTCACGGCCGCAAGCCCCTCACCGGCACCGTCTCCGCCGTCAGCGTCGGCATCGTCGACGGCACCCCGCTCCTCGACCTCTGCTACGAAGAGGACGTCCGCGCCGAGACCGACATGAACGTCGTCTGCACCGGCGACGGCCGCTTCGTCGAGGTCCAGGGCACCGCCGAGGCCGAGCCCTTCGCCCGCGACGAACTCAACGCCCTCCTCGACCTCGCCGTCGCCGGCTGCGCCGAACTCGACGCCGCCCAGCGAGCGGCACTGGCCCGCACGCTCTGAGCGACCACGGCGGTGCATACCGGCCCGCGCTCCGGGGAGTCGGAGGGCGGGCCGGTATGCGCTCCGCCTGGAGCGCGGGCCGGTGTGTCCCCCACCCGCCCGGAGGGCGGGCCGCGTTCTGCCCCGCGCGGGGCCACGCGTCACGGGAGGAACCGGAACTCTCCCCTGGGGCGCGTGCATCCGTGGAACCCCTGTGACCCTTTTCTCATGGGGTCTCCGGGTCTGGAAATTGCCGCCGCGGCGCCCGCACTCTGGAGCCATGTCCACCACCGCTGCCACCGCGTCCCGCGCCCGCACCGGCGGGCCCAAGGACGACTCCCGGCTCCTGGAGCACGTCCTCGGCTGGACCCTGGTCGTCGTCCTCGCCATGCTGCTCACCCAGACCGGCCTCCTCTGACGGAGGGCCGCCGGGGGAGGGGCCGTGCCACACGGCCGCTGACGGATGTCGCCCCTCCACGCAACCAAAACAACCCCGCCCCGCGTTTCTTCCTTTGCCCGCACATTGCCAAGGGAAGGAAACCCGCGCCATGGCCCCCCGCACGCTCCCGCAGCGCCGCCGCGCCACCACCGCAGTTGCCGCGCTGGCGGCCGCCGCCCTCGCGATACCGCTGCTCTCCGCCTGCGGAGCCGTCCAGAAGGCCATGGACTGCGCCAACACCGCCTCCTCCGTCGTCAACGCCGTCGACAAGCTCCAGCAGGCCGCGGACACCGCCGTCAGCGACCCGCAGAAGACCCAGCAGGCCCTCGACGACATCGACAAGAACCTGCGCAAGCTCAGCAAGGAGACGAGCGACCCCGACCTGTCGAAGGCCATCGACAAGACGAACGACGGCATCAAGGCCGCCCGCAAGGACCTCGACAACAACAAGGCCCCCGACATCCAGCCGATCGTCGACGGCACCGGCCAGATGACCAAGATCTGCACCCCGGGATAGCCGGGACAGCCGGGATAATCGGGTCCCATGCAGACTCACACCGGCGGACCCTCCGCACGCCCCCGCCGCCTCATCCTCGCCACCCGTAACGCCGGCAAGGTCAAGGAGCTCCGCGCGATCCTGGAGGCGGCCGACCTCGACATCGAACTCGTCGGCGCCGATGCCTACCCGGACGTCCCCGACGTCAAGGAAACCGGCGTCACCTTCGCCGAGAACGCCCTCCTGAAGGCCCACGCCCTCGCCCGGGCCACCGGCCACCCCGCCGTCGCCGACGACTCCGGCCTCTGTGTCGACGTCCTCGGCGGCGCACCCGGCATCTTCTCCGCCCGCTGGGCCGGGACCCACGGCGACGACCAGGCCAACCTCGCCCTGCTCCTGGCCCAGCTCGGCGACATCGCCGACGAGCACCGCGGCGCCCACTTCGCCTGCGCCGCCGCCCTCGCCCTCCCCGACGGCACCGAACGCGTCGTCGAGGGCACCCTCGACGGCACCCTCCGCCACACCCCCACCGGCACCGGCGGCTTCGGCTACGACCCCATCCTCCAGCCCCTCGGCGACACCCGTACCTGCGCCGAACTGACCCCCGCCGAAAAGAACGCCATCAGCCACCGCGGCCAGGCCTTCCGCGCGTTGGCCCCGGTGGTGCGGGAGCTGCTGGGCTGAGTCCGGGCAGCAAAAACGGCCTCCCGGTCCAAGGCTGGGAGGCCGTACGTGCGGGTGGGCCCGGTGGGACTCGAACCCACGACACACCGGACCTAAACCGGCGCCCTCTAGCCAGCTGGGGTACGGGCCCGCGCGCCTACCTTACTGTGCCCGGCCGCGTGGCTGTGCGGGGAGGGCCGAGTGCGCCGAGCGGCGCGAGAAAGTTCTCGTCTGACTGTGGCACGAGGGGCACAGGTAGCGGAGGTTCGCCAGCCGGCTGTCCAGCCGGTCACCGTTGATGTGGTCGATCTCCAGGACCAGTCGCCTGCCCTGCCAGGTGTCCCCGAGACCGCACTCCGCGCACCGCCGGGGCACCTCCTTCTCGTCGAGTGCGCGGCGTAAGAATGTCGTACTCTCGCGCCGGGAACCCGGTGCGCGTTGCCGCAGGATGTGGTCGGCCGATCTGCGGTTCGGGGAGGGAATCCCCCGTCGGTGGCCCTTCCCCGTGAAGTGCTCGGTCGACAGACCGTAGGCCTCGATGCTGCGTTTCACCATGCGTCGGGAGGTGCCGTTGTCAAGCAGGGCGAGGCACGCAAGGACTCCGGCCAGGCTCCGTGAGGCGGCCACGGCCCGTTCCAGTTCACCGCGTGGGAGCAGGGCAGAGCCGTGCCCGCGGCGGGCGAAGTGGGAGGTGTCGATGCCGAATTGGTCCAGCTTCCTGCGGAGGTGCGTGTACGCGCTGTCGTACGGCGGAACTTCCAGGTAGTCCAGCATGTCCCGGATGCTGTGGGACTGCGCGGCGGCTTCGGTGAGCACCGCTTCGGTGTACGAACGGCGCTGACGGCGGGGGAGCGGCTCGTCGACGAAGTGCGCGGTGTCGACGCCGTGGTGCGCCAGCCGTTCGCGCAGATATCTGCGTGAACCGCTGCCCAACGGCGCGCCGAGCCGGCGCATCATGTCGACCAGGCTGGTGGATTCGGCGGCCGTACGGGTCAGCAGGTCGCGGGTGTAGGCGGGGCGCCGGGCCATGGGCAGGCGTCACTTCCGCCGGGGCTTGCGGCCGCGGTATGTGTCGGTCACCGTATGGCAGTTGGGACACAGCAAGCGCACATTGGCCGGGCGGTTGTCCCACCAGTCACCGTTGAGATGGTCGACTTCCAGGCGCAGCGGCTTGCCGTTCCATTCCGTACCCGTGCCGCACACCGCACACCGCTCCGGAACTCCCCGGCGCAGCAGGGCCTTGCGCAGGCGCCCGCCCGGGGTGCGGCCGTCGGCCGGCGAGCCGAGCACCAGACGGTCGCGTCCGGTGGCTGGGGTGTGCGCGCGGGGCGCGGCGGTGAAATGCGAGGTGTCGATGCCCAGTTCGGCGATGCGGCGGCCGATGTGTGCCTGGTTGCCGCCGACCGGGCTGATGCCGAGGCGGCGTACGACTTCGGCGATGCTTCGTGAGCAGGCCACCAGCTCACGGAGCCGGGCCTCGGTGTGCCGTACGCCAGGGCGCGCGAAGTGCGTGGTGTCGACGCCGGCCTCCCGCATCCTGGCGCGCAGGTAGCGTCTGCTGCCCGGCGTCGGTCTGCCCCCGAACCATCGGACGGCGTCGTCGAACGACGAGGAGGCGCGGGCGGCCTCCGCGAGCCGCTCGGGCGTGTACTTGACCGGCATGATCCCCCCGTTCCGCGCACCAGGCCCACCCCCGCGCGCCCCTCGAACAGAACAACGATCGAACGTGGGGCCGGTTACGGCGGTTGGCGGAAAAGACCGAAGGGGCCTCGGGGAAAGATTTCCCGAAGCCCCTTCGCGTCATGTGCCGCAGGTCAGAAGCGGGGTTCTGCGGTCTGGGCCTCGATGAGTTCGACGGCCTCTTCCTTGGTGGCCACGGAGGGCGGGGAGCCTTCGAGGGGCTGCTGGGCGGTTTCCTTCATGCAGGCGACGGCGATGACGCCGACGAGGGCGGCGCCCATCGTGTAGTACGCGGGGACCATCACGTTCTTGTCGAAGACGTCCATCAGGGCGGTGATCACCAGGGGGGTGGTGCCGCCGAAGAGGGAGACGGCCAGGTTGTAGCCGATGGAGAGGGAGCCGTAGCGGACGTTGGTGGGGAAGAGGGCGGGGAGGGCGGCGGACATGGTGCCCAGGAGGCAGACCAGGGAGAGGCCGAGGAGGGCCATACCGGCGCAGACCGCGGGGACGCTGCCCTGCTTGACGAGGAGGAAGGACGGGATGGCCAGGACGAAGAAGCCGACCATGCCGGTCATCAGCAGGGGCTTGCGGCCGTAGTGGTCGCTGAGCTTGCCGACGGTGCTGAGGACGCACATCAGGACGGCCATGGTGCCGAGGAGGATCAGCAGGCCGTGGGACTCCTCGTAGTGGAGGGTGTCCGTCAGGTAGGTCGGCATGTACGACAGCAGCATGTAGTCGGTGATGTTGTACGCGCCGACCAGGGCGATGCAGAGGATGAGGGTGGGCCACTGCTGGGAGAAGATCTCGCTGATCTTCTTCTTGGGGGCGTTCTCCGAGAGGTGGGAGAACTCGGCCTCGGCCTCGACGGCCGAGCCGCCGGCGCTGTGGGTGTGCGCGGCCTCGAACTTCTGGAAGGCCGGGGTCTCGTCGAGCCTGACCCGGAGGTAGAGACCCACCAGGCCGAGCGGGCCGGCGATCAGGAACGGCAGGCGCCAGCCCCAGTTGAGCATGGCCTCGTCGCCGAGGGTGGTGTTGAGCAGCAGCACGATGCCGGCGGCGCCGGTGTAGCCGATGAGGGTGCCCATCTCCAGGAAGCTGCCGAAGAATCCGCGCTTCTTGTCGGGGGCGTACTCGGCGATGAAGGTGGAGGCGCCGCCGTACTCACCGCCGGTGGAGAAGCCCTGGATCAGGCGGAAGAGGATGAGCAGGACGGGCGACCAGAAGCCGATGGTGGCGTAGGACGGGATCAGACCGATGCAGAGGGTGCCCAGCGCCATCATGATCATGGTGAGGGCGAGGACCTTCTTGCGGCCGATGCGGTCGCCGAGAGGGCCGAAGTAGGCGCCGCCGAGGGGGCGTACGAGGAAGGCCACGGCGAAGGTCGCGAAGGACGACAGCAGCTGGGTGGTGCCGCTGCCGCCGGGGAAGAAGACCGCGCCGATGGTGACCGCGAGATAGCTGTAGATCCCGAAGTCGAACCACTCCATGGCGTTGCCGAGGGCGGCTGCCTTCACGGCGCGCTTGACGACGCGCTCGTCGGTGACGGTGATGTCGGTGCGCCGCAGTTTGGGGTTCTTGCGCCGGGCGACGGCACGGAAGAGCACCCGGTGGCGCTTGAGCGCTTCCCGGTCCTGCTCGGGAGCGGGTTCGGCTTCGGTGCTGCCGGTCGGCACGAGGCGGTCCTCTCGGTCGGTCAGCGCGGGGTGCGCGGTGGATACGACAGGTGCGCCTGCGCAGTGGAGCGCGAATCAAACCACTCTGACCGGAGGAATTGCGGTACGTCCTGCGCGGCTGGGCCGTCCGGAGCACCGGAGCGGGGCTGTGACAGGGCCGCGGCGGGGAGGCGCCAGGGGGGCGACGGGGCTTGTTACAGGACTGGTACACAGCCGAGTGGTCACCGCAGCGTTCAGGCAATCAGCCTGTGTGGCGGGGACGGGAGAGTGGCAGCGCCGGGCGCGGCATTCGTGTTTGCTGTGGGCGTACGGGGTGTCGTCCCCGGGAGGAGAGCGTGATGACGGACCGCGAAGGGGCCCGCTGGGTTCGGGGGCGTACCGCACTGGCGGCCTTTGTCGTGGTGACGGCGCTGGCGGCCGGCGGGGTGTGGTGCGTGCAGTCGTCGGACCGTGCGTCGGCGGTGGACGCCGCGCCGAAGACGTCGGCGGTGCAGGACGTGAAGGACGACGGTCCGTCGTCCGGGGGGCTGCCGGGGGTCCGGGACTGCGGGCGCGGCAAGCCGGCGACCAAACCGCATGTGATCACGCTGACCTGCGAGGATGCGGAGATGGTGGCGACCGCGATCACGTGGAAGTACTACGGTGCGCGGGAGGCCCTGGGGGTGGGTGTGGTGCAGGTGGAGAAGTCGGACGCCGCGGCGGGCACGGAGGCCGGGTTCCCGGCGACCTTCCGCCTGCGGGACCCGGAGCGGGTCGGCGGGGAGCTGGCCTTCACCGGCCTGGAGGTGACGTACGAGGGGTCCACACCGCTCGGTGACACGACGGAGATGTACACCCTCGCGTGATGGGCATTCGAGGCCGGATCGCGCTGGCCATTTCCTGTATGACCGCGCTGGCCGTGGTGGTGCTCGGGTTTGCCGTGCACCACATAGCGGATGCGGAGCGGGAGCGGTCGGCGCGGGCCTATCAGGACGACCGGCTGAGTTCGGCGCTTCAGATCTACGAGCGGGACCGCACGCTGGCGCTGGGGGCGCAGCTGGACGCCGAGGCCCTGCCGTCGCCGTTGCGGGAGGCGGTGTTCCGGAACCAGTCGGGGACGTATGTCAGCGGCGGTGAGGATCCGCGGGTGTGGGCGGCGACCGGGGTCGGCGGCGGCGACGGGAGCAGGCCGACGCGGTCGCTGTCGGTGTCGGCGGCGTACCCGGATGACGATCCGGCGCAGCTGGCGCTGGACCGGGCGCTGCTGATCGCGGGGTGCGGCACGGTCACGCTGATGGCGGGGGTGTCGTGGTTCGTGGCGCAGCGGCTGTCGCGGCGGCTGCGGCTGAGTGCGGCGGCGGCGCGGCGGATCGCGGCGGGTGCGGCACCGGACGCGGACGCGCTGGCGAGCAACGGCCGGGACGAGGTGGCCGAGTTGGGCCGCAGTGTGCACCACATGGCGACGTCGCTGGCGGCGCGGGTGGAGGCGGAGCGGGAGTTCACCGCGGATGTGGCGCATGAGCTGCGGACGCCGGTGGCCGGGCTGGTGGCGGCCGCGGAACTGCTGCCGCAGCCGCGGGCGGTGGAGCTGGTGCGGGACCGGGCGCAGGCGATGCGGCGGCTGGTGGAGGACCTGCTGGAGGTGTCCCGGCTGGACGCGGGCGTGGAGCGGGCGGATGTGGACGCCTGTGAGCTGCCGTCACTGGTGCGCGGGATCGTCAAGCGGGCGGCGCGGCAGCGTGGGGTGGACGAGGTGTCGGTGACCGTGGAGGGGGAGCCGCGGATCGTGGAGACGGACCGGCGCCGGGTGGAGCGGGTGCTGGTGAATCTGCTGGCGAACGCGGCCAAGCACGGCAAGCCGCCGATCGAGGTGGTGGTGGCCGGTGCGCGGATCGTGGTGCGCGATCACGGTCCGGGGTATCCGGCGGAGTTGTGTGCCGAGGGGCCGCGGCGGTTCCGTACGGCCGCGCCGGAGCGGGGGACCGGGCACGGTCTGGGGCTGACCATCGCGGCCGGGCAGGCGGAGGTGCTGGGCGCGCGGCTGGACTTCGGCGCCGCCGCGGACGGCGGCGCCGAAGCAGTGATGGAACTCCCGGACCGGGCGGTGGCACCGGCTTCCGAGGAAGCGTGCCCCTAGGGGCTGTCCCGTGATCCCTGGCGGGCGCACGGCGACAGCCCTTAGGGCGGGTCGCACACATCCCGTAGGGGACGGGCGGGCCCCCTCGGAGCCGTAACGCGGTGGCGGCACGTGATGTTCCCGGCTGCGGTCTCGTCCGCGTCCGGGGCCGCAGCCCCGTCCGCGGCGGTGGCTACAGCGCCAGGTCCTTGATGATCTTGGCGACGTGGCCGGTGGCCTTGACGTTGTACAGGGCGCGCTCGACCTTGCCGTCCTCGTCGAGGATGACGGTGGAGCGGATGACGCCGGTGACGGTCTTGCCGTAGAGCTTCTTCTCGCCGAAGGCGCCGTACGCCTCCAGGACCGTCTTGTCGGGGTCGCCGAGGAGGGTGACCTTGAGCTCTTCCTTCTCGCGGAACTTGGCGAGCTTCTCCGGCTTGTCGGGGGAGATGCCGATGACGTCGTAGCCGTGGCCGGCGAGGAAGTCGAGGTTGTCGGTGAAGTCGCAGGCCTGCTTGGTGCAGCCGGGGGTCAGGGCGGCCGGGTAGAAGTAGACGATGACCTTGCGGCCCTTGTGGTCGGCGAGCGAGACCTGCTTGCCGTCCGCGTCGGGCAGGGTGAAGGCCGGTGCGGTGTCGCCGGGCTGAAGTCGCGCGCTCATGGTTCTCCTTCGCGTGGGTCCGTACGCCCCGACATTAGCCAGCCGGGGGACGGCATGGTGCCGGGGGCGTCTCGGCGCTGCGAAACGGGGGTGCTGTGGGGCGTGTGGGGGGCTGAGCTGACAGACTGTCCATGACGAATCGGCAGTCAGTGGTGTGGCCGGTTCCGTACGGGACCTCGAGTCCGGCCCCGTACGCATCGGCGCGAGACGACGGAGGCAGCGCGGTGGCGGAAGCCAGGACCCCGGCGCAGATCGAGGCGGACATCGTCCGCAGGCGGCAGGAGCTCGCCGTCACGCTCGACGAGATCGGTGTGCGGCTGCACCCGAAGACGATCATGGATGATGCGAAGGCCAGGGCGTCGGCCGCCGTGGACCGTACGGCGGGGCGGGCCTATGTGGCCGCCAACCGCGCGGTGACGGATGTGCGGGCGCAGCTGGTGTCGGAGGACGGGGCGCCGCGGCTGGAGCGGATCATTCCGGTGGCGATGATCGGCGTGGCCGTGGTGGGCCTGCTGACGCTGCGCGCCAGGCGGCGCTGCTAGCGCTGTCGCCCAGCGGCCCGCCGCCCGGGCCCCGGCGCGGCCCGCGGTGCGTGCCGGGCGGCGCCGGGCAGGTACGGTCATGCCGTGAGCCCGAATAACGCCAAGGACACCCACGACAAGCTGCCGATCCGGATGCTGCACGACCGTGTGCTGGTCCGGACGGACATCCCCGAGGGCGAGCGTCGCTCGACCGGGGGCATCGTCATTCCCGCGACCGCGGCGGTCGGCCGCCGCCTGGCCTGGGCCGAGGTGGTCGCGGTCGGGCAGAACGTGCGGACCGTGGAGGTCGGGGACCGGGTGTTGTACGACCCCGAGGACCGGGCCGAGGTCGAGGTGCGCGGGGTGGCCTACGTGCTGATGCGGGAGCGCGATCTGCACGCGGTGGCCGCGGAGCGGCTGGAGGGCGCGGAGGACTCGACCGGGCTGTACCTGTAGCCGGTTCGCCTCCGGCCAGGGTTTCGTGCGGGCGGTGACCGGGGTCACCGCCCGTTTCGCTGCCCTTTGCTAGCCTCGGAACCCACCCGACGAGACGCGCCGTACCGGGTCAGGACAAGACGACGCACCCCTGTTGAAGCTCTTTCGCGGAGGTGCCGTCATGGCCTGGATTCTGATCGTGGTCGCCGGTCTGCTGGAGGTCGGCTGGTCGATCGGGATGAAGTACACCGACGGCTTCACCCGGCTGTGGCCCAGTGTGTTCACCGGCGCGGGCATCGTCGCCAGCATGCTGCTGCTCTCGTACGCCGCCCGGACCCTGCCGATCGGCACCGCCTACGGCGTGTGGGTCGGCATCGGGGCCGCCGGGGCGGCGGTGGTCGGCATGATGGTGCTCGGCGAGCCGGCCACCGCGGCCCGGATCTTCTTCATCTGTCTGCTGCTGGTCGCGGTGGTCGGGCTCAAGGCGACGTCGGGGCACTGACGCCCGGCCGGTCCGCCGACCGCTCCGGGCCCGCCCCCGCTATCCGTCCCACCCCCACCCCATCTGCCGCTCCAGGACTTCGCTCTGGGGCTGGACCGTGGGGAAGTCGCTGGTCGGGGGTGTGGTCGGTTCGGGCTCGGTGGGGGTGGTCGGGGCGGGGGGAGTGACCGTCGGCCGGGTGGGGCCGGTGGTGGGCGGCACGGGGCCGGTGGGCGAGTCCGTCGGTTCGGTGGACGGGCTGCCCGAGGCGCTGGGCGACAGCGAATCGCTGCTGGAGGGCTCGGGCGAGGACGGCTCCGCGCCCGCCTCCAGCTGGAGGTCGAAGTCGCGGACCGGGCGGCCTTCCAGCGCGGCCGCGGTGTAGTCGGCCCAGATCTGGGCCGGGTAGTCGCCGCCGTTGACCCGTGACAGCCCGCCCGCGCCGTACAGGGGCTCCTGTGCGGCGCTCTCCGGGTTCTGGCCCAGCACCGCGACGACGGTGGCGAGTTCGGGCGTGTAGCCCGCGAACCAGGCCGCCTTGTCCTCCTCGGCGGTGCCGGTCTTGCCGGCCGCGGGCCGCCCGGCGCCCTGGGCGGCGGTGCCGGTGCCGCCGTCGACGACGCCGCGCAGGATCGCGGTGGTGGTGTCGGCGGCGGCCCTGGGGACGGCCCGGGTCTCCTCGCGCTCGGGCAGTTCGATCTCCTCCTCGCCCTTGGTGACCTTGTCGACCAGGGTGTACGGCCGGTGGCTGCCGTGGTGGGCGAGGGTGGCGTAGACCTGGGTCATGTCCAGGACGCTGGGGGTGGCGGTGCCCAGCGAGACGGCGCCCTGGGAGGAGGCGAGGCTGGGGGTCCGGGCGGGGATGCCCAGGTCCACGGCGGTGGCCTTGACCTTGTCCGGGCCGACGTCGATACCCATCTGGGCGTAGACGGCGTTGACGGATTTGTCGGTGGCCTCGGTGACGGTGATCGGGCCGTAGGAGCGGTCGTCCTCGTTGGCGGGCGCGAAGCCGGTGGCGCGGCCGTGACTGACCGTCATCCGCTTGTTGGTGCCGTCGTAGACGGTGTTCGGGGTGATCCGGGTGCCGTCCTGGGTGGTGGAGCCGTGCGCCACGGCGGCGGCGAAGACGAGCGGCTTGAAGGTGGAGCCGACCTGGTAGTCCCGGCGGGTGGCGCCATTGACGTACTGCCTGGCGTAGTCGATGCCGCCGTAGAGGGCCACCACCCGGCCGCTCGCGGGGTCGATGGAGGCGCCGCCGGCCCGGACGTAGCGGTCGACCTTCCGGGAGTCGTCGAGCCGGTCCATCACCCGGGTGTTGACCGCCTTGACGAAGGCGTTCTGGCGCTTCTTGCCGATGGTGGTGGTGATGCGGTAGCCGCCGCCGCGCAGGGTGTCCTCGTCGAGGACGTGGTGGTCGGAGAGGTAGTTCTTGACGGCCTCGACGAGGTAGCCGCGCTGCCCGGACAGTCCGGGGGACGCCTTGGCGCGCCTGGTCGGGGGGAACTCCAGCGTGGCGCGCTCGGCGCGGGTGAGCCACTTCTTCTTGACCATGCCGTCCAGCACGTAGTTCCAACGCGCCAGCACCCGCGCCCGGTTCTCGGGGTGGGCGGTGAGGTCGTAGGCGCTGGGGGCGTTGAGGAGGGACGCGAGATAGGCGCCCTGGGCGGTGGTCAGCTGTTCCGCGTCGCGGCCGTAGTAGGACCGGGCGGCGGCCTGGATGCCGTAGGCGTTGCGGCCGTAGTAGCTGGAGTTGAGGTAGCCCTGCAGGATGTTGTCCTTGCTCACCTCGCGGTCCAGCTTGATGGCGATGAAGAACTCCTTGGCCTTGCGGGTGAGGGTCTGTTCCTGGCCGAGGTAGTAGTTCTTCACGTATTGCTGGGTGATGGTGGAGCCGGACTGCTTGCCCTTGCCGGTCAGGGTGTTCCAGGCGGCCCGGACCATCGCGGCGGGGTCGACCGCGGACTCGGAGTAGAAGTCGCGGTCCTCGGCGGCGAGTACGGCCTGCTGGACGGACCTGGGGATCTGGCTGAGGGTGACGTTCTGCCGGTTGACCTCACCGTCGTGGGCCAGCTCGGAGCCGTCGGAGTAGAGGTAGATGTTGCTCTGGGCCTTGGCGGCGCTGTTGGCCGGCGGGATGCCGACGAGCAGATAGCCGGCGATCATCCCGCCGACGACGAGCAGCAGGAACAGCAGCCCGGTGCCCAGCACCGTGCGCCAGGTGGGGAGGGCACGGCGCCAGCCGGTGCGTGGTCCGCTCATGTCGGTATGGACTCCTCGGCCGCCGCCGGAGGTTGTACTGCGGCGGACGGTGTCGTGTCGGGGGATTGCGCGCGGTACGCCGGGAGAGCAACTGCCGCCCGCGGGGAAACTCTCGCATCATGCGTCCCGGTCAGCGGAGGTGCCGCGCACCGGAGACCGCCACCTGACCGGCTGAATGGCGCCCACGGCTCACCCGAAGCGGTGATAATTCGATGGTGCCCGCCGTGCCCGCGACTTAGGCTCCGGTGCTTTGCGCGTCCGACGAGAACGGGGCTGGGGGGAACGCGGCGTGGTGTACGCGGCGGTGGCGGCCGGCAGCTTCCGGCGGTACGCCACCTATCGGATCGCCACCGTGGCGGGGGTGTTCACCAACACCGTCTTCGGCTTCATCGTCGCGTACACGTATATCGCGCTGTGGGACGAGCGGCCGCATCTGGGCGGCTACGACCAGGCGCAGGCGCTGACCTTCGTGTGGATCGCGCAGGCGCTGCTGGCCACCGCGGCGCTGATGGGCGGCGGCGGGCTGGACGACCTCCAGGAGCGGATCCGTACCGGCGATATCGCGGTGGATCTCTACCGGCCCGCGGATCTCCAGCTGTGGTGGCTGGCCGCGGACCTGGGGCGGGCCGGGCTCCAGCTGCTCGGCCGCGGGGTGGCGCCGATGGCGGTGGGGGCCCTGGCCTTTCCGCTGGCGCTGCCCGGTGACGCGCTGACCTGGGGCTGCTTTCTGCTGTCGGTGCTGTTCGGGGTGCTGGTGAGTTTCGCGCTGCGGTATCTCGTGGCGCTGGCGTCGTTCTGGCTCCTCGACGGCTCGGGGCTGGCCCTGATCAGCGGGCTGGCCTGCATGTTCTTCACGGGGATGGTGCTGCCGCTGCGGGTCTTCCCGGGCGGGCTCGGGGAGGTCGTCCAGCTGCTGCCGTGGGCGGCGATCCTTCAGGTGCCGGCCGATGTGCTGATGGGTGTCCGCAGCGGCGACGGGCTGGTGCGGGGGCTGGTGTTCCAGGCGGGGTGGGCGGGGGCGCTGCTGGCGCTGGGCCGGCTGGTGCAGTCGGCGGCGACCCGCAAGGTGGTGGTGCACGGTGGCTAGCGGGCGGACGGCGGTGGAGCCCCGGGCCGGGCGGACGGCGGAGGTGGCGCGGGGGCTGGCCGCCTACGGGCTGATCGTCCGGATGTGGGTGCGCTCCACCCTCGCCTACCGGACCTCGTTCGTGATGATGGCGGTCGGCAACTTCGCCGCCAACGGCCTCGACTTCGTCGCGATCATGCTGATGTTCTCGCAGATCGAGGCCCTCGGCGGCTTCACGCTGCCCGAAGTGGCCTTCCTCTACGGGACGTCCGGGGTCGCGCTGGGCCTGGCGGATCTGCTGCTGGGCAGCATCGAGGGGCTGGGCCGGCGGATCCGGGACGGCACCCTCGACACGCTGCTGCTGCGCCCCGTACCGGTGTTCGCGCAGATCGCGGCGGACCGCTTCGCGCTGCGCCGGGTGGGCCGGATCACTCAGGCGCTGCTGGTGCTCGGCTGGGCGCTGCCCCGTATCGAGGTGGACTGGACGGTGGGGCGGGTGCTGATGGTGCCGCTGATGGCGGTGTGCGGCACGGCCATCTTCGCGGCGGTCTTCACCGCCGGGGCCGCCTTCCAGTTCTGGGCGCAGGACGCGGCCGAGGTGCAGAACTCCTTCACCTACGGCGGCAACGCGCTGCTCCAGTACCCGCCGACGGTGTTCGCCAAGGAGCTGGTGCGCGGGGTCACCTACCTCGTACCGCTGGCCTTTGTGAACTGGCTGCCCGCGCTGCGGCTGCTGGGCCACCCCGACCCGCTGGGGCTGCCGGGCTGGGTGGACTTCCTGGGGCCGGTGGTGGCGGCGCTGATGTGTACGGGGGCCGGGCTGGCGTGGCGGCTGGGGCTGCGGGGATACCGGAGCACCGGCAGCTGAGGGCGCCTCACGGGGCGGACCGCGAACGGGACGACGAAGGAGTGGGTGGGATGAGCGGTGCTGCCGCCGCGGAGCAGCTGATCGAGGTCGACGGCGTCGAGAAGGTCTTCTCGGTGCGGCGCAAGGCGGGCCGGCTGCGGCGGGTGCGGCAGGAGGTCCGGGCCGTGGACGGTATCTCCTTCCGGGTGCCGCGCGGCGAGATGGTCGGCTACATCGGGCCGAACGGCGCCGGGAAGTCCACCACCATCAAGATGCTGACGGGCATCCTCGTCCCCAGCGGCGGCCGGCTGCGGATCGCCGGTATCGATCCGGCGCGGGAGCGGACCCGGCTCGCCCGCCGGATCGGGGTGGTCTTCGGGCAGCGCACCACGCTGTGGTGGGACCTGCCGCTGAAGGACTCCTACGAGCTGGTGCGGCGGATGTACCGGGTCCCGGACTCCACCTACCGCGCCAACCTGGAGCGCTGTGTCGAGCTGCTGGACCTGGGCCCGCTGCTGACCGTGCCCGTACGGCAGTTGTCGCTGGGGCAGCGGATGCGGGGCGATATCGCGGCGGCGCTGCTGCACGACCCCGAGGTGCTGTATCTGGACGAGCCGACCATCGGCCTCGATGTGATCAGCAAGGCGAAGGTGCGGGAGTTCCTGCGTGAGGTGAACGCCGAGCGGGGCACCACGGTCCTGCTGACCACCCATGACCTGACCGACATCGAGCAGTTGTGCCGCCGGGTGATGGTCATCGACCACGGCCGTCTGGTGTACGACGGCGGTCTCGACGGGCTGCGGGCGGCCGGTGACGGCGAGCGGACTCTCGTGGTGGACCTGGCGCGGGAACTGCCGCCGATCGACGGGGTACCGGGCGCCCGTACGGTCCGGGTGGACGGGCCCCGGCAGTGGCTGGCGTTCCCGGCGTCGCAGAGCGCGGCGCCGCTGGTCGCGGCGGTCGCCGCACGCTATCCGCTGGTGGATCTGTCGGTGCGGGAGCCGGATATCGAGACCCTGATCGCCGAGCTGTACGCGAACGGCGGGACGCGGTGGGATGTCGCGGAGGACGGGGGCAAGGCGGGTGACGCCCTCTAATGTGTCCGTATGACTGAAGACCTCCCGGAATTGCGCGCTTCCGACAGCGACCGTGAGCGGGTCGCCGAGATCCTGCGGGACGCCGTGGCGGAGGGGCGGCTGGCGATGGAGGAGTTCGACGAGCGGCTGGACGCGGCCTACAAGGCCCGCACCTACGGGGAGTTGGAGCCGCTGACCGCCGACCTCCCGGTGGCCGGGGCGGCCCCGGCGCCGCTGTCGCTGCGCAAGGAGAGCGGGGCGCCGGCGCGGTGGTCGGAGCGGATCGTGAGCGGCACGGACGGTTCCGCGGTGGGCGTCGGCATCATGGGCGGGTTCCAGCGCAAGGGCCGGTGGACGATCGGGCGGCGCTTCACGGCCGTCGGCGTCATGGGCGGCGGGGAGATCGACCTGCGCGAGGCGAACTTCGCCGGCCCGGAGATCGTGATCACCTGCTGGGCGCTCATGGGCGGGGTGCACATCGTGGTGCCGCCGGGCGTCGGTCTCGACGTCCGCGGGCTGGGCATCATGGGCGGCTTCGACGCGCGGGAGGACGGGGAACCGGCCGAGCCCGGCGCGCCCCGGGTGATCGTCAGGGGGCTGGCGCTGATGGGCGGCGTCGCGGTGGAGCGCAAGCTGCCCAGGGCCGAGCGCCGCCGCCTGAAGGAGGAGCGGCGCCGCCTCAAGGAGGACGGGCGCACGGAGCTGGACTAGGGCGGCTCCGTGCAACGCCCCGGCCCGCCGCCCCTCGGCCTGGATTCGGGGCGGCGGTCTGCTCCGTCGGGGTTACAGCGCGGCGGCGGCCGACTGCTTGAGGTGGGCGAGGTTCACGGCGTAGGCCATCGCCCGGAAGCCCTCGTCGCTCGGGTGGAGGTGGTCACCGGAGTCGTACTCGGGGCGCAGTCGCCCGGGCGACGCCGGGTCCCGCAGCGCCTTGTCGAAGTCCACGACCTCGTCGTAGACGGTGCCGGAGCGGATGATGCGGTTGACCTGTTCGCGGACCGAATTCAGCTGTGTGGAGTAGCCGCGGTGTCCCCCGAACGGAGTCAGGGTGCTGCCGGTGACCCGCAGCCCGCGGGCGTGCGCCTCCTGGACGAGCTGCCGCATCCCGCCGACGATCTTCTCCGGGTCGAGCTGGCGCGGGGTCTTGAACAGGTCGTTCAGCCCGATCTCGACGATCACCGCCTTCACGCCGGTGCGCGACAGCGCATCGCGCTCCAGCCGGGACAGCACACTGGGCCCGTTGTTGGGCGAGAACCGGCTGCCGTTCACCAGCAGGCGGTTGCCGCTGATGCCCTGGTTCAGGACGCCGTAGCGGGGCGCGCCGGGCTCGGTGCGCAGCCGGGCGGCGAGGAAGTCCGTCCAGCGGTGGTTGGCGCCGGCGGTGGAGGTGATGCCGTCGGTGATCGAGTCGCCGATGGCGACGACCGAGCCGCGGGCCTGGGTGCTCCACACGTCCACGCCCGTCAGATACCGCCAGTACGGGCTCTGCTCGGTGTAGGCGGCGCCGGTGGCGTCCTCGGCGCGGTCGCCGCGCGCCAGGTAGGAGGTCTGCCGGGCGTACGGGTGGTAGGTGGCGGGGCCCGAGGGGGACGGCGAGTACGTGGTGACCAGCAGGTCCGCGTCGCCGGGCACCTTCAGCCGGGCCGGGTCGCTGGTGACCGCGCCGCCCGCCGGGATGGTCACCGCGGGCTTGCCGCCGAACGACAGCCGCCGCATGGTGCCGCTCGCGGCGGTGGGGTTGCTGGGGGCCGCGGCCAGCGCCAGCGTGGCGTGGCTGACCACCAGCGGCCGGGTGCCGTAGAGGTTGGAGAGCTGGATGCGGACGCCGGAGCCGCCGACGCTGGTGTGCACGACATTGCGTATCGACATGCCCGCGTAGCCGTTCAGGGTGCCGGGCTCGGCCGCCGCGGCGGCCGCCGACCAGGTGCCGACCCACTGTCCGGAGACCGCGGGGGCCGCGGGGTCGCGTGGCTTGTGCGGGGAAGTACCCGGACCGCCGTCCTCGCCGCCGAAGCCGACGAATATCGCGGTCGAGATCAGCACCACCACTGCTGCCAGACCGGCGAGCAGGGAGTAACCCACACTTTTCTTCATGCGGGAGGGGTCTCCTGGGTAAAGCGGAGCAGCACGCTCCGGGCGGGCAAGGGCAGCGGATGATCAGCGGCACCGTTGCGGTCCGATCGGTCCTTCATGATCCCACGGACCTCGGGGGCACCGCCCGGCGCCCCATTCGATGCCTCCACGGCATGGACGCGGGGAACTCGTGGTTCGTTCCAGGAGTAGGTCACAGTGGGACTACGGCCGGAACGGTGGCCGACGTGCGGAGCAGGATAGGCCGTAGGGACGGCGGGGGCACGGTGGGAGCGGTGGAGCGGATGGAACGGACACAAGCGGATACGGCGCCTGAGGCGGAGCGGGCGCCGGTGGCGGGCGCGGCGATGCCCGCCGGGCCGGGCGGCGGGTTCACCCTCGGTGTCGCCGACGAGGAGCGCCGGCGCGGAGTGCGCCGGATGAAGACGCTGGCCACCGGCCTGTTGCTGGCCGTCGCCGTGGTCTACGCACTGGCGAAATGGGCTGAATCCGCCGGGGCGGGTGGCTGGACCGGGTTTGTCGCGGCGGCCGCGGAGGCCGGGATGGTCGGTGCGCTGGCCGACTGGTTCGCGGTCACCGCACTGTTCAAACGGCCGATGGGGCTGCCCATTCCGCACACCGCGATCATTCCCACCAAAAAGGACCAACTGGGTCAGAGTCTGGGGGATTTCGTCGGGGAGAACTTCCTCTCCGCCGAGGTCGTCCGCCGCCGGCTGCGCTCGGTCGGCATCGGCCGGCGGCTCGGCGGCTGGCTCGCCGAGCCCCGCAACGCCGACCGGGTCACCGAGGAGGTGTCCACCGCGCTGCGCGGCGCGCTGACCGTGCTGCGTGACTCCGATGTGCAGGCGGTGGTCGGTGAGGCGATCACCCGCCGGGCGCACGCCCAGGAGATCGCGCCCGGCGTCGGCACCTTGCTGGACAAGGTCGTCGCGGAGGGCGGCCACCGGCGGGTGGTGGATCTGGTCGTCGCCCGCGCCCACGACTGGCTGGTCCTGCACGCCGACTCCGTGATGACCGCGGTCTCCGGCGGCGCACCGGGATGGACCCCGCGGTTCGTCGACCGCAAGGTGGGCGACCGGGTCTACAAGGAACTGCTGCGCTTCGTCACCGAGATGCGGGACATGCCCGAGCATCCGGCGCGCGGGGCGATCGACCGTTTCCTGCGGGACTTCGCGGACGATCTGAAGTCCGACCCGCAGACCCGGGCCAAGGTCGAGCGGCTCAAGTCCGAGGTGCTGGGGCGCAGCGAGGTGCAGGACCTGATCGCGTCGGCCTGGGGCTCGGTCCGCGCGATGATCGTCGCCGCCGCCGAGGACGAGCGCAGCGAACTGCGGCTGCGGGTACGGGCCGCGCTGCTGTCCCTGGGCCGGCGGCTGGCCGATGAGGAGCGGCTCCAGGAGAAGGTGGACGGCTGGCTGGAGGGCGCGGCCGTTTACGTGGTGACGACCTATCAGGGCGAGATCACCTCCCTGATCACGGACACCGTCGCCGGCTGGGACGCCGAGCACACCTCCCGGAAGATCGAGGCGCACATCGGCCGGGACCTCCAGTTCATCCGCATCAACGGCACCGTCGTCGGCGCACTGGCCGGACTGTGCATCTACGCCGTCTCGCAGGCCTTCGGCGGCTGACCCCCGCCGCCCGCCGGGCCGTGCGCGCCTCTGGAGACCTGCGCCCGCAGGGCTTACGGTGCCCGCGTGCGGGAGCGGATACCGGTAGTCGTGCAGGGGCGGCGCACCCGTCGCTCCCGTGCCGTGCGGGCGCTGTGGACGGGGGCGGAGCTGGCGGTGACGCTCGGCGCCGTCCTGCTGCTGCTCGTCGTCCACCAGCTGTGGTGGACCAACCGTCAGGCGCAGCACGCGGCGCGGGACCAGGTGGGCCGGCTGGAGCGGCAGTGGGACGCCCGGCCGCCGGCGCCCGGCGGCCCGGCCCCGGAAGACGGCCGCACGGGCGGCGCACGGGCCGCGCAGAGCACCCCGCCGGCCGGACCGTCCGACCGTGTGGCGAGCCGCACACCGGCACCCGCGGAGAACCTGGCGTACGCCGTGCTGCGCATCCCGCGGATCGGGCTCACCGCCCCCATCGCCCAGGGCGTCGGCAAGGCCGCGGTCCTCAACCGGGGCTATGTCGGCCACTATCCGCACAGCGCGCAGCCCGGCGGGGCCGGCAACGCCGCGCTGGCCGGGCACCGCAACACCCACGGCGAGCCGTTCCGCCACCTCGACCGGCTGCGGCCCGGCGACACCGTCCTCGTCGACACCGCCGAGGCCCGCTACACCTATGCCGTGCGGCGCACCCTGCCGCGGACCACCCCCGGCGACGGCACGGTCCTCGCCGAGGTCCCGTACAGCAGCGTGCACCCCGCCTACCGCTTCACCGCACCGGGCGCCTATCTGACGCTGACGACCTGTACGCCGGAGTACACCTCCACCTACCGGCTGGTGGTCTGGGCCGTGTTGCGGTCGACACAGTCCCGGTGAGCGGGGCCAGGCGTCCCCTAGGCTCTCGCCTCGTGCGAAACCAGACTTCCGGCGGCCGGTCCCCGGGTTCGAGAAGGCGTCCCGCGCTGCTGTGGCTGCTGCTGCCGTATGCGCTGTTCCTGGGGGTGCTGCCGCTGGTGAACCGGGTGACGCCGACCGTGCTCGGGCTGCCGTTCCTGTTCTTCTGGATGCTGCTGGCGACGCCGGCCACTCCGCTCGCGGTGTGGCTGGCCCGGCGCGGTGACCGGGCGCGGGGGCGGATATGAATGCCGCCGTCGCGACCTCCGTCTTCGGCGCCTTCATGGTGCTCACCGTCGTCCTCGGCCTGCTCGCGGTGCGGCGGAAGGGGACGGAGAAGGGGCGGCCCGCCGGGCTCTCGGAGTGGTCGGTGGGCGGCCGGAGCCTGGGCACGGTCTTCATCTGGGTGCTGATGGCCGGTGAGAGCTATACGAGCTTCAGCTACCTCGGCGCGGCCGGCTGGGGCTACAACTCCGGTGCCCCGGTGCTCTATGTGCTGGCCTACATGTCCTGCGGCTATGCCCTGGGGTACGTCGTCGGGCCGATGCTGTGGGCCTACGCCCGCCGGCACGGCCTGGTCGGGATCACCGACATGATCGCGCACCGCTACCGGGCGCCCTGGCTCGGGGCCGCCGTCGCATTGCTCGCCACGGTCTGTCTGCTGCCGTACATACAGCTCCAGATCACCGGCATGGGCGTGGTCGTCTCCACCATTTCCTACGGCGCCATCAGCATCAACTGGGCCTACTTCCTCAGCTTCGCGGTCACCACCGGCTTCGTGGTGATCAGCGGGCTGCGCGGCAGCGCCTGGGTCTCGGTGCTCAAGGACGTCCTCGTCATCGGCACCCTCGGCTTCCTCGCGGTCTATGTGCCGCTGCACTACTTCGACGGCTACGGGCCCTTCCTGGACCGGCTCGTCGCCGAGAAGCCGCAGTGGCTGACCTTCCCCGGGCACGACTCGGGCGGACTGGGCCAGGTCTGGTTCGTCACCACCACCCTCGTCAACTCCCTGACCGTGGTGATCTTTCCGACGACGGTGGCCGGCTATCTCGGTGCCCGCAACGCCGAGGTGCTGCGCCGCAACGCCCTCTACCTCCCGTTCTACAACGTGCTGTTGTTCGTGCCGATGCTGCTGGGGATGGCGGCGCTGTTCGTGGTGCCCGGCCTGACCGGCGCGGACTCCAATCTCGCGCTGTTCAAGATGGTGGTGGACTCCCTTCCGGCCTGGGCCGTGGGGCTGGTCGGGGTGGCCGCCGCCCTCTCCTCCATCGTGCCGATGGCCGTGTTCATGCTGGTCATCGGCACGATGTGGGGGAGGAGTGTGCTGGGCGCGATCCCCCGTCTCAACAAGGGGGCGGCCGGGGCGGCTTCCGGGGACGGCGGGGGAGAGGCGGCGGGCGGACGGCAGAAACTGTGGTCGCAGCTGGTCGTGGTGGTGGCCGGGGCGCTGGCGCTGCTGCTGACCTACACCGCCCCCGACACCCTCGTCCGGCTGTCCCTGATTTCGTACGAGGGCATGGCGCAGCTCGTGCCGATGCTGCTGCTGGGGCTGGTGTGGCGGCGGCTGACGCTGCACGCCGCGGTGAGCGGCCTGGTGGCGGGCTTCACGCTGGTCTGTGTCCTGGTCTTCGGGGGACACGACCCGGTGTGGGGGATGAACGCGGGGATCGTCGGGCTCGCCGTGAATGTGGCGGTGGCGCTCGCGGTCACCTGGCTGGGGCCGCGCGCCGCGGACGGGCGGCCGGATGCAGAGGTGCTGGCGCTGGACGACGAGTTCCCTCGGGACGGGGTGCCGTCGCGGGGCGCCCCGGTCAGCCCTCCGGCGTCGTCGTGATCTTCTTGCCCTCCTTGGAGACCGCGAACCACAGGCCCATCTTGCCCTGGCCGTTGATGTCACCGGGCTGCTCGTCGCCGGTGAACCAGTAGACGGGCCAGCAGTCGACGGCCAGCTGGCGGGTGCCGTCGGGGCGGGTGACGGTGCTGATGAGCTTGGGGGCGATGCCGTTGAGCTTGGAGCGGTCGGCGGGCTTGGCGGGCTTCCAGGTCTCCAGGCAGGCGTCGTTGCAGCCGAACTTCATCGGCCAGGCGCTGTCCTTGTTGAAGCGGTAGAGGGTGCGGCCCTTGCCGTCGACGAGGATGCCGCCGAGGTCGGGGTGGTTGAACACCGAGACGTCGCTGGGCTCCTGGGCGCCGGCCTTCTTGCCGTCGGGGGCCAGCGCGTTCCAGGTGCCGCCGACGCCCTGGCCCTTGGTGTCACCGGCCTTGGTGTCCTTGATGTAGCGGTAGGCGGGCCAGCCGGCGATGGTGAGCTGCTTGACGCCGTCGGCGCGGGTGACCGAGCCCAGCTTGCTCTTGTCGATACCGGACGGGGCGGTGGCGCCGTCGGCGGGGACCGGCGGCCAGGTGGTGGCGCAGGACCCGTTGCAGTTGGACTTGGCGGGGTCCGGGGTGTCCTTGTCGAAGCGGTAGAGGGTCATGCCCTTGGAGTCGGCGACCACCGTGCCGATCTTGGCGTCCTGGTGCAGGGCGAGCTTCCCGGCGGGCGCGGCCTTGGGGGCCTTGCCGGCGGCGGTGTCGGTGCCGCCCGCCTGGCCGCCGGAGCCCGAGCCGCCGCCGGAGGAGCCGTAGCCGTAGTCGCTGGTGCCCTGGCCGGCGGGCTGGACGTTGTCCGCGCTGGTGGTGCCGGGGGCGCTCTGGGTGCCGCTGCTGCCGCAGGCGGTGGTCAGCGCCAGGGTGGCGACCGCCGCGGCCGCGAGCGCCGCACGACGTCGATTGATCATGATGTCTCCTCTGCCGGTGGGTGGTTCCGTCGTTGCTGAGGTGGTGACCGCGTTGCTCATCCGGTCGCCCGTTCCGTTCCGGTCCGGGCGACGGCGGGTGCCGTCGCCCGGGGAATACGCGCTCCGGGGTGCCGGGCGTTCAATGGCGCCGAAGAATTTTCTCCGGGCGCAAAAGCCCTGTCCCGTACGTCAGTTGCCGCCCTGCACCCGCATCGCCAGTGCGGGGCAGCGGCGCACCGCGAGCTGCGCGCGGCGCCGCATCCGGGCCGGCAGCGGCATGCTGGCGGACTGCGGATAGCCGTCCGCGCCGAGCTTCACGACGCCGGGCACGACATCGGCGCACAGGCCGTGGCCGCGGCACAGCGTCCAGTCGATCAGCAGCCGTTCCTGCGGGGGCGCGGACGGCCGCGCCGGGGTGGGCGCGGGGGAGGTGACCGCCAGCGGCGGGTTCCCGGTGACCGGCAGCGCACCGGTCACCGGGCGGCCGCAGCCGAAGCCCTTCGCATGCCGCTCGAACTCCTCGGGGAAGGACCGCAGGGCCGAGGCGACGAAGCGTGAGGTGCCGTCAGGGTGGCTGCAGGCGCCGCGCTTCTCCACGGCCCGCATCCGGGTCTGTACGGCCTCCAGGGCGGCCTCCCCGCCGCCCCGTACAGCGCGGTCGAGCTGGTCGGCGAGCGCGGGCAGGCCGAGCACACAGGGGCCGCACTGGCCGGCCGACTCGGCGGCCATCCACTGGGCGACGCGGACCGTCTCGCCCGCCGGACAGGTGTCGTACGGGATCGGCAGCACCGCCCCGGCGCCGAGCACCGCGTTGTACTCGGCCAGCGACTCCTTCGACAGGTTCGCGGTCAGCGCGTCGGCCGGGGACACGAAGGTGCCGTGGTAGCCGCCGATCAGCACGCCCTGCCCCTGGTCCATCCCGCACAGCGCCAGGACCCGGGCCAGCGAGACCCCGTAGGGGACCTCCACGACCCGGCTGCCGGCGACCGTCAGCAGCAGCGTGCCGGGCTCGGTGGGCAGGCCCGCGGTGCGGTAGCCGAGCGCGCCGAGGCGGGCGGCCACGGCGAGCTGGGCGTAGGTCTCGGTGTTCGACAGCAGGGTCGGCACACCGTTCAGCCCGCGCTCGCTGGAGCGGATCTTGCGGCCGGAGGGCAGCCCGGGGCCGCCGCCCAGCCCGTTCGTCATGGCCGAGCCCTCGCCGGTGACGAACCGTTCGGTGAGCAGGGTGACCCGTAACGTCGGCCGGACCGGACCGCGTTCGTCGATGGCCCGCTGCACGGAGCTCAGCACGTCCGTACGGGTCACCCCGAGGGCGACCTCCTGCGCGCCGAGCGCGTCGGCGGCCAGCAGCGCGCCGTCGAGCACCAGATGCGGGGCGTGCAGCAGCAGCGCGGTGTCCTTGAGGCAACTGGGCTCGCCCTCGCTGCCGTTGACGACCACCGCGCCCTTGCCGTCCGCGCGCTTCATCCCGTCGATGACGGCGGTCAGCTTGCGGGCGAAGGGGAAGCCCGCGCCGCCGCGGCCGCGCAGATCGATGTCCTCGGCCAGCGCCACCAGCTCCTGAGGGGTGAGCTGGGGGAGACTGCCGTGCCGGGACAGGTGGGCCACCCGGTCCATGCGGGGTATCTCGTCGAGGCCGGCCAGCAGCCGCGGCGGCCCGAAGGACGCCAGCGTCGGTACGGGCTCCGTCTCGGCGAGAGCCGGCAGCAGTTGGGTGGGAGCGGGGGCGGTCATGGGAGTTCTCCTGTGTTCCTGCGTGCGTCGCGCAGCCGCAGGGCGAGTCGTACGGCCACCGCCGTGAGGCAGATGGCATATCCGGCGACGGCCCAGCCGGCCGCCGCACGCCCGGACTTGAGGCCGTGCACCAGGGCCAGACCCCAGGCGAGGTAGGCGCACATGTGCAGCGCCCGCCACCAGCGGGCTCCGGACAGGCCGGTGAAGGCGCCGCGTACCGCGCCGGTCACCGCGACGGCGATGAACGTGTAGGCGGCGAGGGTGCCGAGGCCGATGAGCCCGGGCCGGGCGCCGTCGGTGAACGGGATCGCGGCGGCCGCTGCGCCGGTGTGGCCCTCGGCGATCTTCACCCAGATGTGCAGGCCGAGGAAGCCGAGTCCGGCGACCGCGGTGCCGCGGTGCACGGCCTGGGCGAGCAGCCGGTGCCCGGAGTGCAGCACCATGCGGTCGGTGGCGGCCAGGCCCCACAGCACGGTGACCGACAGCGAGACCAGCGCGAGGACTCCGGCGCCGAAGTCCAGGAAGCGCATCAGGGTCTCCGCCGCGCCGGAGTGCAGCGTGACGGCGAGGAAGAGCAGCAGTGCGGCCGGAAGCGCCGGACGGAGTACGGCAGTTCCGGCGAAACCGCCTCCGGGGGCCCGCCGGTCCGGCGGGCCGGGTTCGTTCGGAGGGCGGCGGGGGCGGGGCACTGAAGGCGAGGGCCGGGCACGGTGTGCGGCGCGGCGGCTCTGCAAACGCGGTGCGGACATCGGACCTCCCGGTGTCGGGGCACGGGTGCGGGATGCGAATTTCTATGAAATCTCCCGGGGGCGTAATTTGCCCGGGGCTTTTGTTCGGGTGACCCCCGGTAACACTGAACATTCTGTGACCGGGTGGATACGCAGGGCCGTAATCCGGATGTGCAAAAGCATCTCCGAACGTGTTCAGGCTTTCGTAAGGTTTATCGCGCTGTGACAAATTCCTGCACTGGCATCGCGGTCGCGCGGGGGGACTCCGGATGATGCCGACTCAGGCGCACGGGGGGCGCCAATCCCTTGTACCAACCGCATCCCCGCCAGGATCGAGGTAGCGATGTGTGATCTCCTGAACCGCATCTGGTCGCGTCCCCGCGGCGAGTGGAACCGGGTAGTGAGAAATGAACTCCCGGATCTCGCCGAGAAGTTGGTCGCGGAGTTGCAACGCGGATTTCCCGCATTGTCCGCACTTCTCGGGGATACTCCCGTAGAAGACGCACATTGGGCGCTTGAACAGGCCTTGCTGACAGTTCTGGGGTACCAAAAAGAGTCGGAAAGTAAACCTCCGGCGGTGCCCTCAGTTGTCACTCCGATGCCGGTGGCCCGGGCCCGCCAGGACCTGTTCGACGTGCTCGCCGGCCAACGCGACGTACCCGAGGACGGGTTGCACGAACTGGCCCGCGCCGCGGGCTGGCCGGTGCCCGACACTCTCCAGGCCGTCGTCCTCGCCACCCCCGCCGAGGCAGCCCAACTCGCCGCGGCACTGGGGCATGCCCTCATCGGCAACGTCGAGGGCTACACCTGTCTGTTCGTCCCCGACCCGGCCACCCAGACCCGGGCCCGCCTGGAGGCGGCGCTCAAGGGCCGCCCGGCGGCGGTCGGGCACGTGGTGCCGGCCACCGACACGGCGTCCTCGCTGCGGTGGGCCCGGTATCTGCTGACGCTGGCCCCGAGCCGGGTCGGCCCGGAGTCGCGGCCCGCGTTCGTCGACGACCACCTGTCGGCGCTGCTGCTGCTCCAGGACGAGTCGCTGGCGGACGCGCTGACGTCCCGCTGGCTCGGCCCGCTGGAGGAGCTGACACCCCGGCAGAGCGAACGGCTCGAAGTCACGCTGCTGGCGTGGCTGGAGGGCGGCGGAGCACCCGAGGCCGCCAAGCTGCTGCATGTGCACCCGCAGACGGTCCGGTACCGCCTGCGCCAGATCGAGAAGCTCTTCGGGCCGGTGCTGCGTGACCCGCGTACCCGCTTCGAGCTGGAGATGGCGCTGCGCAGCCGGCGTCTGATGGCCCATGTCCGCAGCTACCGCGCCCGGGCCGGCCGCCGCGCCCGCGCCGTCGCGTCCTCCATACGTCCCCTCGGCATGGCCCGTGAGGCCCGCGTCAACGGTCTTTGAGGGACCGACGGATGAACCACCGCGCCCCTTGAGCTGATGGCCGGCAGGTCCGACGGCGTACCGCCGGCACCACCACAGCACCTCGGCGCAGAACAGTGGCCCCGCCCCGGGAATCCGGGTCGGGGCCACTGCGTTGTCCGGTCCAGGGGGCCCAGCGGCCCCTTAGGGGACGTCTCCCCTAAGGGGCCTGGGGCCGGGTGCCTGGGGCCGGGGCCGCGGGCCCCGGCCGGAGGGCCCGTCAGGTGCAGTTGCGGCCGCTGTTGATGCAGTCGACCGCCTTGCTCATCAGGTTGTCCGGCATCACGTTGATGAAGTCACCGTGGTCGGTCACCGGTTTGTGCAGCTGTTCGGGGAAGCTGTCCACCGCGAAGCTCTGGCCCTGCGGGACGTCGTAGGTGATCCGCTGGACGAGCTGCGGGACCGCCTGGAAGCCCTGCGGGCAGTTGCCGTTCTGGTCGGAGAACGCCATGTGGTCGCGGTGGTTGCCGCTGTCGATGTCGCGGCCGTTCCAGCAGTTCTGGAAGGCGAAGGTGCGCACGACCTGCGAGCCCTGGGGGCACAGCGGGTACTTGTCCTTCAGCTGCCGGTCCTCGAAGCCGGTGCAGCTCCAGGAGGCGTTGGCGTTCTTCGTGCCGTTGGTGAACGCCTTGGCGTCGCCGGTGATGATCTTCAGGAAGCGCGGCATCGCCCGGACCTCGCCGGACTGGCTGCCCCGGAAGGTCAGGGTCACCGTCGCCGGCGTCAGCGTCGTGCCGACGTTGGCGTCCTGCGCGGCGCCCGGCTTCTGCTCCGCGTTGCCGTCGAGCTTGCGCAGCACCGGCCAGTAGTGGGTGGACTGGTCGCCGTTGTCGCAGGTGGTGCCGGAGGCGGCGAGCTTGTTGTCGTCGGCGAAGGCGTCGGTGGCCTTGTTGCCGACGTAGTCGTGGGTGTGGTGGGCGCCGTTGCTGACGCCCGGCGTCACGATGACGTTGTCGGAGTTGAAGTGGCCGTCCTCATTGCGGCCGCACTCGGTGACGAAGGTGCCGGTCGAGGCGTTGCCGCCCTGGGGGGCGGCGAACGGCGGGGCGTCCGCGTTCGGCTGGACGTTGTTGATGTCGACGAAGTCGTCGGGGGACGGACCGCCGGGCTGGCCCTGCTGCTGCCCGCCGTTCTGGTCCTGCTGCCCGCCGTCCTGGGCCTGGCCGCCGACCTGCCCCTGCACCTGACCGGGGTCCTGGGACTGGCCCTGCGTCTGCCCCTGGGTCTGGTTCTGGGTCTGGCCCTGATACCAGCCGTCCTGCACGGACTTCGTGGAGTCGTTGCCGCCCGCGCCCGCGCCCTCGGTGACCGGCTTCATGGTGCAGCCGCTCATCTTGAGCAGGTAGCCGGGCCGTTTCGCGTCCTTGGAGATCGCGGTGACCATCATCTTGATGGTCTTCGCGCGCTGCGTCTTCAGCCCGGTGAGGACGCTGTCGCCGGTGCCGCCCATCATCTTGTGGTACGCGTCGTGCACCTGCTTGTCGAGCGAGGACAGCCCCTTGGAGACCGGGAGCTTGGCGCTACGGGGTACCTGGCGCAGCCGCTCGCCCACATCGGGGCAGGAGAGGGTGAAGGCGCTCGCGGTGTGCTGGGCATGGCCGGCCGCCGCGTCCGGTGTGTTGTTGCCGGCCAGCGCCGTGGTGGCGTAGACGGCCAGACCACCGCCGCCCAGCAGCAGGGCGGTGGCGCCGATCAGCATTCTGTTCGTCAAACGCGAGCGTTTATGGGCTTGTTGCCGTTGCCTCATGAGATCACTTCGCTTCGTCCGGTGTGAGGGGTGTCGGTTGGGTGCGGGTGTCGTTTCTTCCGGGTCGCGGGTGGTGGTGGGCGCGGGGCGTCCCCCGCGGTGGGCGGGGGAGTCCGCCGCCGTCCGGGCCGCCGGCCGCGCCGCCGTGACATACCGGGGCTCCGTGGCCTAGCTGCTGTGCAGCGTGTTGAAGTCGACGCCACCGGTCTTCTCCAGCGCCGTGATGTGCTGCAGGACGACGTCGTTGGCCCGGTTCGCCAGGGCGCGCACCATCGAGTTCTTGGTCTGGTCGCGGACCAGGGCCACCAGGCCGAAGACCTTGCCGTGGGCGCGGCGCAGCAGCTCGGCGAACGTCGGGGCGAAGTCGTCACCCTGGGCGGCGTTCATCTGCGCGAGCCAGCCCTGCTGGTCGGCGTTGGGCTGGTTGGGCAGGGAGATGCCCAGCGCCCGCCCGGCCTCGATCGACCGCCGGTCCAGCTCGGTGTGCCCGGCGACGAGGATGGCGCCCGCTGAGCGGACCGCCGCGGTCTGCCCGCGTTCCTGCGCCTGGCGGCCGGCGGGCAGTTCCCACAGGCCGGCGAGTCTGACCTTGCGCACGAAGTCCCGGTCCATGGCGGTCAGCGGACCGTACCGGGTGCTCACCGTGCCGCCGCCGTCATCGTCGTAGGTGACGGTGTTGGTCGCCGCGGACGCGGTCTCACCGAAGAGCTGGACGGGCAGCAGCAGCGCCGCGAGCGTGGCCACGAGCGCGGCCACGACCAGTCCGGTGGCGATGGTCCGCCCGGATGTTGCGGAATTGCTGAGGATGGACCGCACACGGCCTCCCGGTTCGTCACTACTGGAATGCCACCGGACGTTAAGTGCCGTGACGGGCCCGCGGTGGTGGGTCCTCACCCCTGGACAAATAACGGCCGGGCCCGCCACGGCACTGCTACGGTGCCGCGGGCGGGCCCGGCCGGATACGGGTGACGTGCGCCGGCTGCCGTATGCCCGGCCGGGCCCGTCCAGAGGCGGTCTGCCCCGCGCTCTCAGCGCGCGTAGAGGCCCGCCGCCGCCCATCTGCGCCGTTCCTGGCGGGTCTCGGGCTCCTCCCGCCGTCCCTGGGCGTACAGCGCGTCGATCTCGGCCGCGTACCGCTCCACGATCGCCGCCCGCCGCAGCTTCAGCGACGGCGTCACCAGCCCGGCCTCCTGGCTGAACTCGCCCGGCAGCACCCGGAAGGCGCGGATCGACTCGGCCCGGGACACCGACGCGTTCGCCCGTGCCACCGCCCGCCGCACCTCCGCCTGGAGCTGCTCCTCCGGCGTCGGCGCCTCGCTGCCGGTGCCCGGCTCCTCGCGCAGGTGGTGCCAGTGCTCCAGGGCCTCCGGGTCCAGCGTGATCAGCGCGGTCACATACGGCCGGTTGTCGCCGACCACCACACACTGTGAGATCAGCGGATGGGCGCACAGCCGCTGCTCCAGCCCCTGCGGGGCCACGCTCTTGCCGTTGCTGGTGATGATGATGTCCTTCTTGCGGCCGGTGATGACGAGATAGCCGTCCTCGTCCAGGTGTCCGAGGTCGCCGGTCGCCAGCCAGCCGTCGTAGAGCCCGCTGTCCGGTGCGTCCGCCTCGTCGAGATAGCCGGCGAAGACCACCGCGCCGCGCACCCACACCTCGCCGTCCAGCGCCAGATGCACCGCGCTGCCCGGCAGCGGCAGGCCCACCGTCCCGAAGCGCACCCGGCCGGGCGGCTGGACGGTGATCGCGCCGCTGGTCTCCGTCAGGCCGTAGCCGTCGTAGACGGTGATCCCGGCGCCGGCGAAGAGCAGGCCCAGCTCCCGCAGCAGCGGTGAGCCGCCGGAGACCGCCGTGCGCACCCGCCCGCCCAGCAGCTCCCGGATGCGGGAGTACACCAGCCGGTCGTAGAGCGCGTGCCGGGCCCGCAGGAACGGGTCGGGGCCGCGCCCGGTGCCCTGCGCCTCCGCCGCGAGGGCCTCCGCGTAGCGCACCGCGACGGTCATCGCCGCGTCGAACGTCCGCCGCCGGCCCGCCTGTTCCGCGGCCTGCCGGGCGCGGGCGCAGATCTTCTCGAAGACGTACGGCACCGCGAACAGGAACGTCGGACGGAACGAGGCGAGCGCCGGCAGCAGTTCGTCCGAGGTGGCATCGGGCTGATGGGCGAGTTTCACCCCGCCGCGCAGACACGCCACCTGCACCATCAGCCCGTAGATGTGCGCGAACGGCAGGAAGGCCAGCAGCGACGGGCGTTCGCCGGGCGCGGCCAGCAGCCCGCCCCAGCCCGCGTAGAGGGTGTCGCACCCCGCGGCGAGGTTGGCGTGGGTGATCACGCAGCCGCGCGGCCGGCCGGTGGTCCCCGACGTGTACACGATCGCCGCGATGTCGCCCGGGCCGACCGCGTGCCGCAGCCGGTGCACATCGGCCTCGGTCAGCCGGGTGCCCTCCTCCGTCAGCCGCCGGACGCAGTCCAGGTCCAGCTGCCACAGCCGGCGCAGCATGGCCCGGGTGTCGCAGGCCTCCGCGACGGTCATCGCCTGTGCCTCGTTCTCGACGACGATCGCGGTGACCTTCGCCCCGGCGAGGATGCAGCGCAGCTGCTCGGCCGAGGCGGTCGGATAGACCGGGACGAGCTGCCCGCCGATCGCCCACAGCGCATAACTGAACAAGGTCCACTCGTAGCGCGTACGGGACATCAGCGCGACCCGGGTACCGGGCCGTATCCCGTCCGCCAGCAGCCCCCTGGCCAGGGCCATGACCTCGTCACGGAATTCCGCCGCCGACACCTCCTGCCAGTCGCCGGGTGTGTGGTCGTCGCGGCGGGCGAGCTGAGCGAAATCCGGCTGGTGGGCGGCGGTGTCGAAGACGGAGTCGGCAAGACCGCCGCTCCGTAGTGGGGCCGCCAGGGCCGGGACGCTGATGTCGCGCACAGCACCTCCTAGGTGTTCCCCCTTGATTTCCCCCTGCTCCCCGCCGCCCCCGACGGCAGAGAGGGCGCAAGCTACCCACCGGCCTCCCGGCTGCCCAGAGGTATGGCTACTCTTGAGCGGAAGACGACAAGTCTTGACGACCGGACAACCTGAGGAGGGCGCCGGATGTACCGCATCGTCGATGCCTGGCGCCTGCACACCTCGGCACTCCTCTTCGTCCTGGCCGGCTTCCTGGTCACCCAGACCGGTCTGACCACGGCTCTGACCGCCGCCGCGACCACCACCGCGCTGCTGCTCCTGTGCCGCGCCTTCCTGATCGCGGCCTGCGCGCGGCCGGTACCGCCGGGCCGGATCCGTACGGCCATCCGCGACCGTGAGCGGCGCACGGCATTCCTGCCCCAACGTGATCCCGACGCGGCCGGCCGCCCGCGTCCCCGGGCACCGGGCCGTCCCCTCCCGACGGCCGCGTAGGCGCACCGGTCCGGTCCCCGTACCGCTCTTTCCGCGTCCGCGCGGCTCGTCACGCCGAATCCACATCCCGGCACGACGAGACCCGTGGAGGGCTCACGCATGTCCATGTTCGGCTTCCTCGGCGATGCGCTGGCGCACGGCGCCCAGGCGATCGCCCCGCTCTTCGGCACCGCGGCCATGGCCGCCGCCATCGTTCTGTTCACCCTGGGGGTACGCGCCGCGCTGCACCCCCTCGCCCGCGCCGCGGCCCGCGGTGAGAAGGCCCGTACGGCGCTCGCCCCGCAGCTCGCCGAACTCCAGCGCAAGCACAAGGGCAACCCCGAGCGGCTCCAGAAGGCGATGACCGACCTCTACGCCGAAACCGGCTCCTCGCCGCTCGCCGGCTGCCTGCCGACGCTGCTGCAACTGCCCGTCTTCTTCGTGATGTACCACCTGTTCTCGACCGGCGGCGGCGACCTCCTCGATCACACGCTGCTGGGTGCGCCGCTCGGCGGCCACTGGACCGAGGCGCTCGCCCACGGCGGCGTCCTCGGCCCGCAGGGGCTGGTCTACGCCGGACTCTTCGTGCTGGTCGCCGCGGTCGCCACCTGGAACTTCCGGCGGGCCCGCGCCACGATGGCCAAGGCCCCGCAGCCGGCCGCGGGCAGCGCCGCCATGCCCGGGATGTCCTCCATGGCCAAGGTGATGCCGCTGCTGTCCTTCGGCACGCTGATCACGGTGGCGGTGGTGCCGCTGGCCGCCGGGCTCTACATGGTCACGACGACGACCTGGACGGCGTGCGAGCGGGCGCTGCTGCACCGGGAGCGCGGGCGCGGCGCGGCGGAGACGGGCGCGGCGGACGCGGTGGCCGCACCGGGGAAGGCGAAGGCGGCTGAGGCGAAGGTGGCTGCGGTGAAGGGGAAGGCAGCCTCCGTCGTGGGGCAGCCGTCCACGGCGGCGGCAGCGGCGCCGGGGTCCGCCGCGGCTGATGGGGTGTCGGGCGAGGGTGCCCCGCGGCAGCGTGCGGCGCAGCAGCGGGCGGACCGGCGTACGCCGAAGAGCCGCGCGGCCCGGCAGCGGGCGGCCCGCGCCCGGGCCAACTCCCGGACGAGGGGCAATTCCGGGGCCGGATCCCGCCCGGCGGATGAGGCCGCCCCGCACTCCGGCGGCACAACACCCGACCCCCTCACCACTACCCCTCGGTAACGGTCCAGTCCGTGAACGGGGTCTTGCGGACCGGACCCCGTTCTTGGACGATCAGCCAAATCGCTCGATGGCCGTCCCCCATCGGCCGGCCCGGGAGATCCCTTCCGGGCCGACCTTCGACCACGGGAGTGGAACCGATGAAGCTGCTGCGAGTCGGACCGGCGGGGACGGAACGCCCGGCGCTGCTCGACGATTCCGGGACCCTGCGGGACCTGTCGGGCCTGGTGCCGGACATCGACGGAACCCTCCTCGCCGACGAGGGAGAGCTGGCGCGGATCCGTACCGCCGCCGCCTCCGGGGAACTGCCGCGACTCGACGGGGCCGGGCTGCGCACCGGCCCGCCGGTGGCCCGGATCGGCAAGATCGTGTGCATCGGGCTGAACTACCACGACCACGCCCGGGAGACCGGCGCCGCGACCCCCGCGGAGCCGATCCTCTTCATGAAGGCCCCGGACACCGTCGTCGGCCCCGACGACACCGTGCTGGTCCCGCGGGACAGCGTGAAGACCGACTGGGAGGTGGAGCTGGCCGTCGTCATCGGCCGGACCGCCCGCTACCTGGAGACCGACGCCCAGGCACTGGCCGCGGTGGCCGGCTACGCCGTGGCGCACGACGTCTCCGAACGCGCCTTCCAGATCGAACGCGGCGGCCAGTGGGACAAGGGCAAGAACTGCGAGACCTTCAACCCCCTGGGTCCCTGGCTGGTGACCGCCGACGAGGTGCCCGACCCGCAGAACCTCCGCCTGCGGCTGTGGGTCAACGGCGAGCCGAAGCAGGACGGCACCACCGCCCAGCAGATCTTCCCGGTGGCCGAAGTGGTCCGCTACGTCAGCCGGTTCATGACCCTCTACCCGGGCGACATCATCAACACCGGCACCCCGGCCGGCGTCGCCATGGGCCACCCGGATCCCAAGCCGTATCTACGGGCCGGCGATGTCGTGGAACTGGAGATCGACGGGCTGGGCCAGCAGCGCCAGGTACTCAAGGACGCCTGAGGGGAGGGGCCTCGTCGGTCTCGGCTGTTTCACCGGAGGTCCAGGCGCGGGCGACGAGAAGAGGCTTCCCGCCGGCGGCATCGGCGCCGCTGGGACGGGCACAGCACCGCCCCGAGGCGGCTGATCACCTAGGCGGACACATAGGTGAGTGCCGGATACACTTCCGGGTCGCCCTCGACACCGGCTTCACGGAGGATCGGAATGAGGATCTCGGCGAAGCGGTTGAGGGCCTCCTCGGACTCCCAGACGTCGACGACGCGGAAGGAGCGTTCGCCCTGGCCCGCGATGTGTGCGAGCAAACCTTCTACGGGCCAGTCGGCTGGAGATTCCATCCGGCTCTTGGCCCCCGTCAACTTGCGGTTGGTCTCCTCGTACTGCTCCTGTGTGAACTCGGGGGAGATCAGGACGATCGGCATGTGGGTCCTTCCAGATCGCGGAGACGCGGCACGGGCTGCCAGGTCTGGTCCGGAATCAGGCGACGGCGACGTCCGCCTGTTCACATAGCGATCCTGGGCCGCGTCGCATCATCGCGCATGACTTGCTGCTCCACACGAGACGGAGTCACGCCCGTCGAGAGGCCGAAGGTAGGAGGACTCGGCGTAGCGTTCTACGACGGCGGACTTGCGGGCGATCCAGGCGTCGTTGTCGGCGGAGGTGCCGGGGAGCGCGCAGTGGAACAGCTGCTGGGCGCCGCGCCGGATACCGATGGTCACCGCGGCGCCGCGCTCCTGCGCCAGCTCCACGAGAAGCGAGCCCAGGCGCCAGGCGTCGTCGTTGCTGAAGGCGCCGAGGACCAGCCGCTCTTCCTGCGCGGCCAGTTCGCGGAGCTCGTCGTCCACCGGGCGCGGACCGGCCGGGGTCGTGTGCGTGCCTCGGTCCGGGGCGGCCGGGGCCGTGAGCGTGCCGCTGCCCGGGGCGGACGGGCTCATGGGCCTGCCTCGATGTGGACCGTGCGGCCTTCGGTGGCGGACAGCTTGGCAGCCTCCAGGACGCGGAGGGCGGCCGCGGCTTCGGTGGCGGTGACCGGTGGGCGGCCGCCCTCGCGGAGTGCATGGGCGATCGCGGCGTAATACGCGGGGTAGTCGCCCGGCAGGGTCGGTACGGGCTCGCCGCCGCCGGTCTGCGGGGACGAACCGGCGCCGAGCCGGCCCCGGCAGGACTCCGGCTCCACGCCCCACTCCGTGCCCTCGGCGCCGGGCCGCAGGCCCTCGCGCAGGGCGGCCTCCTGCGGGTCCAGACCGTGCTTCACATAGCCCGCCCGGCTGCCCAGCACCCGGAAGCGCGGGCCCAGCATGGCGGTGGTGGCGCTCACCCACAGATGGGAGCGGACGCCGCTCGCGTGGGTGAGGGCGAGGAAGGTGTCGTCGTCGGCCTCCGCGCCCGGACGCCGGATGTCGGACTCGGCGTAGACCGAGACGACCGGGCCGAACAGGGTCAGCGCCTGGTCGACGAGGTGACTGCCGAGGTCGTAGAGCAGTCCGCCGATCTCCGCCGGGTCGCCGGACTCGCGCCAGCCGCCCTTGGGCTGCGGACGCCAGCGCTCGAAGCGGGACTCGAAGCGCTGGATGTCGCCGAGGACGCCGTCCTCGATCAGCCGGCGGACGGTGCGGAAGTCGTTGTCCCAGCGGCGGTTCTGGAAGACGGAGAGCAGCAGTCCGCGCTCCTCGGCGAGCGCGGCGAGCTTCTCGGCCTCGGCGGCGGTCGCGGCCAGCGGCTTGTCGACGACCACCGGCAGCCCGGCCTCCAACGCGGCGGTGGCGAGCGGCACATGGGTCTTGTTGGGCGACGCCAGCACGATCAGATCGAGGTCCGCGGCGCGGTCCAGCACCGCCTGGGGGGTGTCGACCGTACGGACCTGCGGATGCTCGGCGCGGGCCTGGGCCTGTCGCTCCGGATCGGAGGTCGAGACGGTGTCGAGCCGCAGGCCGTCGGTGGCCGCGATCAGGGGGGCGTGGAAAACCGAGCCGGCCAGGCCGTAGCCGATGAGGCCGACGCGGAGCGGGCCGTGGGGGGCGGCGGTGCCGGTGGGGTCGCTCGTCTCGCTGCTCATGAGCTCCACTTAAGCAACGCTGTTGCCAAAGTGCAAGCGATGCGGACAATGGGTGGGTGAGCAGCGATGACATCTCCCCGGCGGGGCGCGCCGGACGTCCGGGCGCGGGCGGGAAGCAGGGCGCCGACGGAGGGCCGGGTATCACCGGAGGCCCGGCCGTCACTGGGGCCCCGGGCACCCCCGCAAGTCCGGCCGCCACCGGAAATCCCGGCGCCAACCTCCCCGCGCTGCGTGGCCACAATGCCGCGCTGGTGCTCGGGCTGCTCCGGGCGGCCGGTGAGCAGGGGCTCAGCCGGCTGGAGCTCGCCGCGCGGACCGGGCTGACTCCCCAGGCCGTCAGCAAGATCACCGCGCGGCTGCGGGCCGAGGGGCTGGCCGTCGAGGCGGGGCGCCGCGCCTCCACGGGCGGGAAGCCCGCCACCGTCCTGCGGCTGGTGCCCGGCGCCCGGCACGCCGTCGGACTGCACCTGGACCGCGATGAGCTCATCGCCGTACTCGCCGATCTCACCGGTGCCGCCGTCGCCGTACGCCGCGCCCCGCTCGCCTTCGAGGCGGGCGCCGGGCCGGTGCTCGACACCGCCGCGCGGGAGGTCGCGGCGCTGCGCGCGGAGGCCGGCGGGCCGCCGGTGCTGGGCGCCGGGGTGGCCTGCCCGGGGCCGCTGGACCACACCACCGGAGTTCTGCACCGGGTCACCGGCGTGCCCCGGTGGGACGGCTTCCCGCTGCGGGGCGCGCTCGCCGAACGCCTCGGCCTGCCCGTCGTCCTCGACAAGGACACCAACGCGGCCGCACTCGGCCTGGCCCAGGGGATGCCGGCCGGCGCCGGCTCGTTCGGCTATCTGCATCTGGGCACCGGCCTGGGCGCGGGGCTCGTCCTGGGCGGCAGCCTCTACCGCGGCCCGCGTACCGGCGCCGGGGAGTTCGGGCACCAGACCGTGCAGTGGGACGGGCCGCGCTGCGGCTGCGGACGGCGCGGCTGCATCGAGGCGCTGTGCCTGGCGGCGGTGGCCCGCGGCGATCTGCCGGGCGCGGCCGAGGTGTTGGGGGCCGGCGCCGCCAACCTCGTCGAGCTGCTGGACATCGACCGGGTGCTGCTCGGCGGGCGCACCGTACTGGAGAACCCCGACGGGTTCCGGTCCGGCGTGGCCGGGGCCCTCGACGCCCAGGCCCGCGCCCGCGGCCGGACCGCGGTCCCGGTGGCGCTCGCCCGGGGCGGCGCCCAGGTGGTCGCGGACGGGGCGGCGGAGCTGGTGCTGGCACCGCTGTTCGGGGGCGGCTCCGCACTGCGCGGGGGTGCCGGGCCCGTCGTCGCCGGGCAGGAGACGCGCTCCGGGTGACGGCGCTGCGGGGGACGGCGCACGGGTGACGGTGCGCCAGGGCGCTGCGCGATGTGCTGCGGATCGCCGGGAGCCGGGGTGTGGGCGCTGCCCGGCCGGCCGAAGACCGAGGGAATCACCAGGGTCAGGGGCACAGGGGCTGACTTAGGGTGGGGGCGTCGGCCGTACGTACGACGCGTGGGTTACCCCGTGTGGTCCGCGGCGCGTGCGGGAGGCGGTCGGCGCCCCTGGTCCTCACGCACGGCAGGAGTCCGGCAGTGGCAGAGCGCAAGCCGATCGAGTCATGGCTCACCGACATGGACGGCGTCCTGATGCACGAGGGCATTCCGGTTCCCGGGGCGGAGGCCTTCATCAAGCGGCTGCGCGAATCGGGCAAACCCTTCCTCGTCCTGACCAACAACTCCATCTACACTCCGCGTGATCTGCACGCCCGGCTGAACCGCATCGGCCTGGACGTCCCGTGGGAGTCCATCTGGACCTCCGCGCTGGCCACCGCCCAGTTCCTGGACGACCAGCGGCCCGGCGGCACCGCCTACGTCATCGGCGAGGCGGGCCTGACCACCGCCCTGCACGACATCGGCTACGTGCTGACCGACCACTCCCCGGATTACGTGGTCCTCGGCGAGACCCGCACCTACAGCTTCGAGGCCCTGACGAAGGCGATCCGGCTGATCAACGACGGCGCCCGGTTCATCGCCACCAACCCCGACGAGACCGGCCCCTCCCCGCAGGGCGCACTGCCCGCTACCGGGTCGGTGGCCGCGCTGATCACCAAGGCGACGGGCATCGACCCGTACTTCGTCGGCAAGCCCAACCCGCTGATGATGCGGCACGGACTGAACGTCATCGGCGCCCATTCCGAGACCTCCGCCATGATCGGCGACCGGATGGACACCGATGTGCTGGCCGGCCTGGAGGCGGGCATGGAGACCTTCCTCGTCCTGACCGGCCTCACCCGCCCCGAGGAAGTCGACCGGCACCCGTTCCGGCCCTCCCGTGTGGTGGACTCGATCGCTGATCTCATCGACTTGGTGTGACCGGGGGGCGGTGCCCTGAGCGGGCTGGTGGTGGTCTGCCCCGTGGCCCGGGCCGGGCCGCTGCCCGGTTCGGCCCGGCGTGGCCTGCCGCGGACCGGCCTGCTGTCCGGTCCGCGGCCTGATCCGGCCGCGGGCCGCCGGTGGCCCAGGAGCCCCACCCGAACGGCGCAGCCTCGGACCGCACCGGATGCGGGCGGGCTCGCGTAGGCGGACCTTCGGAGGTATCGGAGGTTCACCATGCGCTCACGGCAACTTGCTCTCTGTGCCGCGGTCGCGGCGTGCGCGGTGACGACGGCGCCGGCACCCGCGTACGGCGCGGACGATCGCGCCACCGGAACCGCAACGGTCCAGGTCACCCCTGCCTCACGGGGCACGGGCGGCACTGCTGGGCGGGCCGTCGTGCGATCCGTGGCCGTCCATGAGGGGGCGCCGCGCACCCGCACTGGCGGGAGCCCGGTCGTGGGCCCGGTCGTGGGCGCCGGCCACATCCGCTCCGGCTCCGCGCCCGACACCTATCCGGCTTCTCTCGCTCCGGCCGCCGAGACCGGCAGAGCTGGAGCCGCTGCGTACGCGGCCAAGGGGGCCGGGGCCTCGCGAGCCACCCACGCCGCCCGAGCCGCCAAAGCCGCCAAAGAATCCCACCCCGCCAAAGAATCCCAAGCCGCATCGAGCCGTGAGCTGAGCAGTACCTCGGCTGTGGGTCTGGTGCTGGCCGGTGGCGCCATCCTGGTCATCGCGGGGCAGCTGCTCCGGCTCCGGCTGAGACTGCGCCGCGAGCGGCGGGGCGACGCCGATGAGCGCTGACGAGGAGGGGCGGGCGAGTGCGGTCGGGGTGACCGCCAGACCCGGCGTATCCGGCCCGGACGGCAACGCGGACGGCACGAGAACCGTGGCAGCCGCGCCCAGAGGGCCGGGAGCCTCCCGCGCCTCCGGCACCCCTGGCACCCGTAAGGCGCTCAACTCCCTTGCCCTACCGGGCGCCCATGCCTTCCCCGGCCCCGGCCCAGATGCGGTTGCGGGCCCCGGCGCCGTTACGGGCAGGGGCTCCGGCGCCCATACGGGCACGGGCCCCGGCCCGGGCCCCGCCTCCACCCACCGCCCCGGGCGGCTGCTCGGCGGTGTGGCCTGGGCGGTGTTGCTGCTGGGGCTGTGGTTGTGGGGCCGGGATCTGGCGGACGAGGTGGCCGCGCAGCTCGCCACGACCGGTGATGTTGCCGCCGCCGGACGCCCGTTGGGCCGGCAGGCGCCTCCGCATGCGCACGCCCCGGTACCTGCCGCAACCACCGCACGGCCCGTCGGGATCACCATCGACGCGCTCGGCGTACGGGAGGCCGGCATCACCGAACGGGGCCTCGACGGCGACGGCCTCCTCGCCCCGCCCCCGTACACCTCCCCGCAGCCCGTCGGCTGGTACGCCGAAGGGCCGCAACCGGGCGAGGCGGGCGCGGCGCTGCTCGTGGCCCGTACGGACGCCGGAGGCCCGGAAGACGGCCGCCGGGGCATCCACGCCCCTGACGCCCAACGGGCCGGTTTCCACCGCCTGTCCCAGCTCAAGCCGGGGGAGCAGGTGGACATCCAGCGCGCCGACGGCAGCACCGCACGCTTCACCATCGAGGACGTCCAGCTCTACGACCGCCACCGCTTCGACCCGCGCCGGGCCTACGCCGCCCACGACCGCGGCCGCTCCGAACTCCGCCTGATCACCGAGGACATCAGCCGCACCGCCGCCCACGGCCGGCAGGACGGCGGCGAGTCGACCCACGTGATCGTGGTGGTCTCCGCCTACCTGACGTCCTACCAGGAGCATCGCGCACCTTAGGGGCGCGGGGAACTGCGCGACCGGCCACGACGCACCCGCAGCCGCACTCGCACCTGCACGACATCAACGCTCGGCCCCCTCGGCCCCGCCCCGCGCCGCGCTCGGTGCGCGGCTCGTCCACAGGCCGACCCGGGCAAGTCGGGGTGTGCCACGATGGATGCGGCCGGTGGTCCCCTGCCGACCGTGTTCCGTGTTCGTGCTCCGAGGGGGGAGTGGATGTACGGCAATCTGCGACGGATGGCCGGGGTCGGTTCGCCGGGCGGATCCCGCGACGGCCGGCGGCGCTCCGCGCCTGCCGGTGCGACGCCGTCGAGGGCGGTGGTGGGGGCACTGGCTCTGCTGCTGCTCGCCGGCTGCTCCGACAGCGACAGCGACGGCAGCGTGCCGGACAGACCCGGCCAACGCCCCAAGTCCGTCGCCCCGTTCTGGGTCAACCCGGACAGCAAGGCGGCCCGCCAGGTGTCCGCGTACGGCAAGGACGGCAAGTCCGGCGACGCCCGCCTGGTCAACAAGATCGCGACGCAGCCGGTCGCCGAATGGATAGGCGTCGACGACCCGCAGGGCGAGGCCCGCGGCTTCACCGAGGCGGCCGCCAAGGCCGACCGTGAGGCGCTGCTGGTGCTCTACAACATCCCGCACCGCGACTGCGGCAGCTACTCCAAGGGCGGCGCCGCCGACGGCAACGCGTACCGCGCCTGGCTGGACGGCGTGCTCAAGGGCATCGGCAACCGCGCCACCACCGTCATCCTGGAGCCCGACGCCCTGCCGCACATCGCGGACAAGTGCACCCCGCAGCAGTTCCACGAGGAGCGCTACGCCCTGCTGACGGAGGCGGTCGGCAAGCTCAAGGCGCTGCCGCGCACCAAGGTCTATCTGGATGCCGGCAACCCCCACTGGATCAAGGACCCGGGCCGGATGGTCGAGCCGCTCAAGCGGGCCGGTATCGACCGTGCCGACGGCTTCGCGCTGAACATCTCCAACTACCAGACCACCGCGGAGAACACGAAGTACGGCAAGAAGCTGTCCGCCATGGTCGGCGGCAAGCGCTTCGTCATCGACACCAGCCGTAACGGCAACGGCCCGGCACCGGGCGGCGACGACCCGGAAAACTGGTGCAACCCGCCCGGCCGCGCCCTGGGCGCGGCACCCACCACCAAGACCGACGACCCCCAGATAGCCGCCTACCTGTGGATCAAGCGTCCCGGCGAGTCCGACGGCACCTGCAAGGGCGGCCCCAAGGCGGGCACCTGGTGGCCCAAGTACGCCCTCGGCCTGGCCCACGGCGCGAAGTAACCACCGCGCCCAGCGCCTGCCGTGACGGCGACCACCCGGTCGCCGTCACGGCAACCGATCCCTACTGCCGCTCGGGCGCGACCTTCACCCACACCGCCTTCGACGGAGTCCCCTCCCCGTCCACCGCGTTGAGCATGTACCACCCGGGCGGCACCAGCGACGGATCCTTCGGCAGGGTGACCGTGACCCCCTTCCCGTCCTTCGTCACTGTGAAGTCCAGCGCGATGGAGCGCTGTTCGACATTGGTGACATGGGTGAACGAGCCGGGCCGCATCAGCCGCATCTTCTTGATGCCGGCGGCGTGCGGGGCGCCGTAGGTCGCGCGCTGGCCGAGCTTGAGCGTCTTCGCCGCCCCGGCCGTCAGCTTCGGGCGCGACTTCCCGTAGAGGTACGGCGGGGTGTAGAGGTCGATCTGCTGCTGGAAGACGCCCGGCTTGGTGTTGTCCTTGTCGGCGTAGAGGGAGTCCGAGCCGAAGGTCATCACCCGGCCGTCGGGCAGCAGCAGCCCACCGGAGTGGTAGTTGCGGCCCACCAGCGGATCGGCCACCTCCCGGGCGGTGTTGGCCGCCGGGTCGTACAGCTCCGCCTTCAGCACGTTGGAGGCGCTGCGCCCGCGGTAGCCACCGGAGCCGTTCGTGGTCAGCACGGTGTCGTCCGGAAGGATCACGCTGCTGGGGTAGCGGGCCTTCGCGTACAGCGGCGGACCGTCCTTGAAGCGCGGCGACGGTGCGTGCAGATCCACGATCCGGGTCTTGTCGGTGGCCTTCGGGTCCTCGCCGACCCCGCCGCCGCCCAGCACCATGTACCGCTGTTCCTGGGCCGGCGGCAGCAGCACCGACATCGAGGTCTCCAGGATCTTCGGGTCACTCATCCCGGGCACGACCTGGAACTTGTTGGACTTCAGGTCCCAGATGCCGGGCGTGCGGCCGATGTTGTCGGGGCCGTAGCCGGCGTTGGAGCCGGTGTAGAAGATCCGGCCCTGGTCGGTGAGGAAGAGCGCCGGGTAGGTCGGGAAGAAGCGCCGCTTGGGCAGATAGCGCCACTTCTTCGTCTTCGGGTCGTAGATCTCCTGCTTGCCGGGGACCACCTGCCCGATCTCGTCCAGTCCGGAGACGGACAGCACCTTGCCGTCCTGAAGCGTGGTGAGCGTCGGGTACCAGCGGGCCTCGTTCATCGGGTCGACCGGCATATAGCGCTCGGCCACCGGGTCGAACTCGAAGCTGTCCTTGATCCCCTGGAAGTCCTTCTTGTCGAAGGACAGCTTCTGCGCGATGCCGTAGAAGTTACGGGCGTCCGCGCCGGTCAGACCGTGGATGCGGTAGTTGTCCTGGGTGCCCGTGGAGTGCGACGGGCCGTCCTTCAGCGCCTCGACATAGACCCGGGCCTCGCTGTGCACGACGGTGACCTTGCCGGTTGCCCGGTCGGTGACCTTCTTCGCCCGGGGCACCACGACCGGGTCCTTGGCGGCGAAGGTCTTGCCGTTCTCCTTGCCGGTGAAGAGCGTGCCGGCCGGGAACGTCTTCGGGCCGTCCGGGTCCTCGTTGTAGATGATCATGAGGCCGCCGGCCTTCTTCACATCGCCGTTCAGCTTCTCGTAGCGCTGGGTACCGCCGGCCACCAGCAGCTTGCCGTCCGGGAGCTGGGTGTGCCCGGAGCAGAAGAGGTCCTTGGGGGTGGGGATGTTCTTGAAGGTGTTCTTCTCCGGATCCCACAGGACCGTACGGAACGACTTGGCCTTGAAATTCGCCGCGTTGTTGCCGGAGCCCGCGACCAGCAGCACCTTTCCGGTGTGCAGCAGGGCCGCATGGATGGTGTTGATGCGGTACTTCTGCGGGACGTCGAGGACATCCCAGTGACCGTTCTTCGCCTTGTACTCCGGCTTGTTGATCACGTACTGGTGGTACTGCTCCGAGGCGAAGCCATAGAGAGCCGGCCCGTTCATCCCGGCCAGCGCGAGCACCACCGCCGTTGCTATCGCCACTCTGCGGGTGCGACGGCTCGGACGGTACTTCATGTGTGACGTCCCCCAAGGGCGATCTGCATGGTCTGTTCAGTGGTGGCGGCCGGGTCGGCGGCACGGCCGTCGGCCGGAGCGGCGGCTTGGTCAGCGGCCGTCGCGGGCGAGCCCCCGCCGACGGCCGTCGCGGAAGAACCCTCGCTCCCGGCCGTGGCATCGGAGCCGCCGGCCACGGCACCGGAGCCGCCCCCCGAAGCATCGGAGCTGCCGCCGCCGGCCGCACTCCGCTTCCGCTTCTCGTCGCGTACGCTCCGCCGCCAGGCGACGATCGGCGCTGCGGTGATCAGCATCGCGAGGACGGCCCAGATGACCATCGCCGGATGGCTGTGCCCCAGCACGAACGAGGCGATCAGCGAGCCGCCGAAGACGAGCAGGAAGAACAGATGCACCCGGAACGTCCCGAAGAGCGTGTCCGGGCTGGACGAGTCGCCCTTCGGCGTGACCACGAACTTGCTCTTGCGGCGCAGTGCCGCATCGAACAGCGACCGGGCGTAGATCGGCGCGGACAGCGCGGACATCACCATGCCGGCGACACCGCCGGAGCCCTCCGGCTCGTGGGGGGAGACATTGTGCCGCCGGTTCCAGATGTACAGGCCGATCTGGAGCGCCGAGGCATTGCCGTACAGCATCATCCACACCGTCGGATCGATCTCCACACCCGAGGCGCCGAGACCCAGGAACAGCGCACAGCTCAGCGCCGCCAGGATCCAGTTCAGCGCCGACATCGGGTAGAAGATCACCATCATGGTGTAGTTGACCAGCCGGCCGAACGGCAGGGTGAACGGCGCCTTCCAGAACTGCTTGAGGATCGTCTCGTACGTCCCGCGGGACCAGCGCAGCTGCTGGGTGAAGAAGTCCGTCCAGGCCGTGGGCCCCTCACCGACCGCGAGCACATCCGGGGTGTAGACCGAGCGCCACTTCTTGCCGGTCTGCGGATTGCGGTGCCGGTGGATCTCGAACCCGGTCGCCATGTCCTCGGTGATCGAGTCGTACAGCCCGCCGATCTGCTTGAGCGCGCTGATGCGTACGGCATTGGAGGTGCCGACGAACATCGGCGCGCCGTAGCGGTTGCCGGCCCGCTGGATCAGCGCGTGGAAGAGGAACTGCTGGGACTCGGCGGCCTTGGTGACGAAGGTGTCGTAATTGCCGTACACCTGGGGGCCGATGACGAAGCCCACGTCCGGGTCGCGGAAGAAGCCCAGCATCCGCTCCAGGTAGTTGGGCAGCGGGACATGGTCGGTGTCGACGGAGGCGAAGTAGTCGTAGTCGTCGCCGTGCGCCGCCAGCCAGGCGTTGTAGTTGCCGTGCTTGGTCTTGGCGCGGTGCGGCCCCTTGGGCTGGTTCCACTCCGGGATGCCCTTACGGGAGAAGTGGTGCACGCCCAGACGTTGGCAGACCTCTTTGACCTCGGGGTCGTCACCCTCGTCCAGCAGCCAGATGTGCAGCAGCCCGCGGTGACGGATCTTGACCGCCGCCTCCAGCGTCTTCGTGACCATGGCCAGCGGTTCCTTGCCCGGCACGAAGGAGGTCAGGAAGGCGACGCGGGTGCCGCTCTCGGGTATGACGGGTATGGGGTCGCGGGCGACGAGGGTGGCATGCGCGTTGGACAGCACGTTCATGCACCGGAAGAACTCGATCAGCCCGATCGCGACCAGCATGACGCCGTCCAGCACCGGCAGAAACTCGTAGGCGGGGTAGTCGCGTTCGGTCCAGTGGTTCGGCTGCATCAGCCAGATCAGCAGCCCGAACGAGAGCAGCGGCGCGGCACCGAGCAGCAGCGCGGCCCGGATGCGGTGCGGCTCGTCGGCGAGCAGTGAGCGATAGCGGACCTTGTACGGCTTGTCCGGGTCGGGCTGGGTGAGCGGCCCGGCGAGTCTGCTGTAGTGCTCGTAGTCGTAGCGCGGCAGCGGCTTGCGCGGGGTGCGCCGCTGCCGGTGCTGACGTGGCACCCGCAGGCGCGCGGTGGCGGACGAATCGTACGTGTGCTGCGGCCGGGCACCCTCAGGTGGCGACGTCATGGGCCCATCCCCCCGCACGCAACTGGCTGCGTGCCGTGTGCTGATAGCCCGATTTCCCGGTCCCCTCGACCGTCTCGGGCTCACTGGTCTCGGCCGTCCGTGCCGTGTGACGGTGACGGCCATGTTCCGGTGGTGTGAGGAACGCCCCGTAATCCTGCCAAGCAGTGGGGTCCCCGCGTTCACATCACGCCAACCGGCGTATCCCTTTCTTCCCAATCCTGGGAACCCCGCCCGCATTTGGACCGAGTTCCCAGGTCAGAGTGCCGAACGGTCGAGCCGATTGCAAGATGCAACACAAGGTACGGACACCGGAAGAGGCAATATCCGGACGCCCTATGGCATCGGGAGCAGTGCTTTGACCTGGAACAGCAGCCGATTTCCGGCTTGTTGACAGCTGGTGTCTCAATAACTGGAATAGCATGCTCCGTAAGCGCAGAGTTACCCTTCCGGTAAAGGCGACGCCGCTCGTTCGTAAAAGTCCGTCGGCAACTGGCAATGCAATAAGGAGAGTCGGCGGATTCGGACGCGCAGGACGGCACGATTTGCGCTTCGAGGCGGCACGGCGGTAGAGGCCGGCAGGCACCTTTGTGGCTCTGCGTGCGATTTGGAACAGTATCTGAAGGAATTCACCCGCAAAACAGGGGATGGGCAGATCCGCGACGGATTCGGCATGAACCGCCGAGTCCCCATAAGTAACTTGCCAGTACGGGGAATTGGCTGAACGTCGGGCCCAGGACCCCCGGCGCCCGCGCCGCCCCCTCGACAGCGCGGCGGGTCCGGTGGCACGGTGTCCGGCTTCGCGTGGGGGCGGACGCGACGCGGTGAGCCGTCCGGCGGTGTCGATGGATGGCCCTTAGGGGGCGGCCCCGTTCTCCAAGAGGCGGCTCGTCGCGGCATGCGGCATGCGGCGAGTGGCATGCGGTGCGCGGCGTGCGGCGTGCGGCGTACGACGTCAGCGCACCTCGCACAAACGTTCCACCCTGGCGGGCGATCTTGCGTCCCCGGCCTCCATGCGGCCGGACATACGACTGAGGCCCCTCGCATGGCGAGGGGCCTCAGTGTGTCGTGCGCCGCCAGGGACTCGAACCCCGGACCCGCTGATTAAGAGTCAGCTGCTCTAACCAACTGAGCTAGCGGCGCGTGCTGACCTGAAGAACTTTACACGAACTCGGGGGGTGCTCCGTACCCGCGACCGCCCTGCTCACGCGCCCGGCCGATGTGATCCCTGCCACTCGCGACGCCCCCTCGCGCGCTCCTCCCGCCTCGGGCGAGTTCTCCGGCATACGGGGCAAAAGCCACTCGATCTTGAGATCTTCCCTCGATCGTCGCCCGAATCATTCAGTAAAGCCCCGCTTCGTCCCTTTCCTTCCGCAATCACACCAGTCGCCCCGTCAACATGCGGTATCTCCTGCCGGTTGAGAGGCTGAGGCGAGCGCTGGGACGCAAGAACTGAACATTGTCCAGAGGGCGCCGGCCATGGCGTCCGTCACTCCTCTTGCGCCTGCCGCAACCCCACCCTCCACAGCAACGTCTGCCAGGACGCGCAGCCCCGGACCGGGTCCCCGGGACTCGCCCCTCCGTCGGAAAGGTTGATCGTCGTGGTGTCGACAGCCAAGCGCACCCTTGAGATGCGGCTCCTCCTCGGGCCGGACGAAGCAGTTCCGGTGGCCGGCCGGTTCAGCTACCGCAGTGACCGCCCGTACGAGGTCGAGGTCGCCTTCCTCAGCCGCGGCCAGACGGTCGCCACCTGGCTGTTCGCCCGCGAGCTCCTGCTGGCCGGGCTGCATGACGAGGCAGGGGAGGGAGACGTGCGGGTGTGGTCCTTCCGCCGGCCGGGCGAATCGCGCCGCGTACATATCGAGCTGTCCACCGACGACAGCGTCTGCGAGCTCTCGGTGCGCGCGGCGGAGCTGACCGCCTGGCTGGAGCAGACCGCGGCGATCGTGCCGCCCGGCCATGAGGGTGGCTACCTCGACATGGACGCCCACCTGGCCCGGCTGTTCGCGGGGAAATGCTGATGGGGGACACGGCAATCACGAAGACGACCACGGCCGGGCCGGTCACGGCGGCCGGAACGGTGACCACGGCCGAGCCGGTGACGGCGACCGGACCGGTGACGCTGACGACGGCCGAGGCGACGACTGCCGGGCCCGGCGCGCCCGGCCCCGCTCGCCCGGCCCACGCAGCGGCCCTCCCGGTGGCGAGCCCCGGCGCATCGCCCGCCACCACGGAGCCCGCCCCCGGTAGCCCGCCCGGCGCCGACGTACCGTCCACCGCCCTCATACCGTCCGGCCCCGATACGCCACCGGTCCCCGGCATACCGTCCGGCCCCGATACCCCGCCGGGCCCCGGCAGACCGTCCGCCGCCGGCACCCCGTCCGCCACCCCTGCGCCCGCCGCCACGCCCACCTCCCCGCTACCGACCCCGCGCCGCGCCACCGGACCGGCCCGGGCGGAGGAGGCCACGCACCCGGCCGCCCGGGAGGGCAAGAGGCAGTCGGTCGCCCCCCGGCCAGGCCGTGCCGACGGGGACCCGGACGGGCCCGCCGACGCCGCCTCGATCGCCGCGCACGACCCCTGTGCGCACGGCTTTCTGCCCGAGCGGCCGCCCGTCCGTTCGCTGATCGGCACCTGGACCCGGCTGGACGCCATGGCCCGCGCGGCCGCGGTCGCACCCGACCGGGAGGCCGCCGTCGCGCTCGTCGAACGGGCGCACCGCGCCGAGGAGTTGGCGGCGCTCCGGCAGCGCGTCTCCCGGCTCTCGCTGCGTAACGCGGAGGCCGCCGCCATGCGGATCGCGGTCATCGCGGTGTCCTGCGGCTGGTGCGGGATCGACCCCCAGGCGCCGGCCGCGCGGGAGGTCGCCGACGAGGCGTTCCTGGACCTCTGGGCGGCGATCGCGCACCGAATAGGCCACGATCAGTTCGTCGCGCTGCCCACCCTCGCGCTCCACAACTGGGCGCCGGAACGCAAACCCCGCCGCCATATCCCCATCGACCAACTGGCCCGCACCGAGACGCTCGTGCCGATCGTCCGCTGGGCCCCGGAAGGCCAACCGCTGAGCCGGCTGGACCGGCTGATGCTGGCCGCGACCCGCCTGGAGGCACACGGGATCTGGCTCTTCCGGCTCGCCGAGACCCTGGCCGGCCGGTCGCCCGATGACTCCTCCACCCCGACGGCGCTGCGCCGGCTGGTCCGGGTCCAGCACGCGCTGCGCGCCCAGCTCCTCGCCGAGGCGGCGGAACTGTCGGCCGCGCCGGCCACCCCGCAGCAGCGCGCGGTGCTCGGCGCGCTCGCCGGACAAGGTGCCCTGGAACCACCGGTGCTCCAGGCGGCCGACGCCGTACTGGGCATCGGCGCCCGGCGCCTGCGCGAGGGCCGCCGACAGCTGCTGCGCCGCCATCTCCCGGCGCAGCACCGTGCCTGGCTCAGTGCGATGGACCGCCACTGTGCCCCGGTGCGTACCCTCGCCCACCGTGGCGGCCCCGACGCCGCCGTCTACCGCGAGGCCCAGGAGTCCCTGATCGCCCTCCGCCGCACCTATACGGCCCTGGTGCAGGCCGCGGCCCGCCCCACGGAGGCTCCCCTCACGAGGGCGGCCTGACCCGAAGCGCTCCTCCCGCCCGCGCCGCCGCCCGTCCCGTGCGTCGAGACGGGCACGATCGGTGCGGCCCTCACCCTGCCCTCCCCCCTGCACTCGCTTCCCGGGGGCCTGGGGGCCTGGGGCCGTCCAGCACCAGGCACCGCCCCCGAGGGAAGAGACCGGCCGCCGCACCGGTGATCCTCTCCGTATCCCCGGACACAACGAAGTGGGCGTTTCCGGAGAACCGGAAACGCCCACTCGATACGTGCGCCGCCAGGGACTCGAACCCCGGACCCGCTGATTAAGAGTCAGCTGCTCTAACCAACTGAGCTAGCGGCGCGCGCTGACGAAAGAAATACTACCTGGTCGAGAGGGGTGCTCAGAACCACGGCCGCGGAGCGGTGCCCTCCGGGAACGCCGCCGAGACGGCGGGGTCCGCGCTCCCGCTCAGATCGCCAGGGACAGCAGGACCGGGGCGGCCTGGCGGTTGAGGGTGTCGGCCGCCTGGCGCAGCCGGTGGGCGTGTTCGAGCGGCATCGACAGTGCGAGGCAGCCGACCGTCGCACCGGCGGTGATCGGGACCGCCGCGCAGACCGTGCCCACGGCGTACTCCTGGAGATCGAGAACGGGGACCGTGGGCGGCTGGCTGTCGAGCTTGTGGAACAGGACCTTCTCGTTGGTGATCGTCCGCGAGGTGAGCCGGGCGGTCTTGTGGCGGGAGAGGTGGTCCTTGCGGCCGTCGTGGTCGAGCTGCGCGAGCAGGCACTTGCCGACCGCGCTGGCGTGCGCCGTGCGGTGGAATTCGGCCCACTCGTTGACCTTGGGGGCCAGCGGTCCGTCGGCGTAGTGGAGGATCTTCACCTCGCCGTCGATGTACCGGCTGATGTAGACCGCCGCGCCGACCGAGTCGCGCAGCTGGTCGAGGGTGCGCTGGAGCTTGTCGCGCAGTGCCTGGTCGCGGTCGCCGCCCGAGCCGAGGAGCAGGAGCGAGTCGCCGATGACATACGCGCCGTCGGTGACCTGCTCGACATAGCCCTCGCGCCGGAGCATCGCCAGCATGTGGCCGAGGTGGCCCGGGGACAGGCCCGTCTCGCGGGCGATCTGCGCATCGGTCACGCCCTCGGCGTGCCTGGAGACCGTTTCGAGCACGCGAAGGGCGTACTGCACCGAATGGAACGGCGCGGTCGGCTCGGGCTTCAGCGCCACGGTGTCCCCCTAGCAGGTTGTTACCGCTTGCGTCGTGACCGCCGTCGGTGGTCACGGCCGGGCTGGCGCGGCCGCTCCCGGGCAACGGGGCTGCCCTCACGATAGCGGCCAACGGCCTCCGAAGGAGAGGGTCTTGACTGAAAAGAAGCGGGCCCGGGTCAGCTGTACTGGGGCGCGCGACCTTGGCATATGCCAAGGTCACAGTGATGGGCGCCGGCGACGTACGCCGTACGGTCGCACGCCGTCCCGGAGAAGGGTGGTGAACCCGCGAGGGCCCACCACCCGAACTCACTGCCTGCTGGGTGCCGTTCAGAGCACGGCGCTCAGGAATTCCCGGGTGCGCTCGTGCTCCGGCTCCGTGAAGATCTTCTCCGGGGAGCCGGACTCGATGACCCGCCCGGCGTCGAACATCAGGACGTCGTCCGAGATGTCCCGGGCGAAGTTCATCTCATGGGTGACACAGAGCATGGTGATGTCCGTGGTGTGCGCGATGTCCCGCAGGACGTCGAGCACCCCGGCGACCAGCTCGGGGTCGAGCGCCGAGGTCACCTCGTCCAGCAGCAGCACCTGCGGGCGCATCGCCAGCGCGCGGGCGATGGCGACCCGCTGCTGCTGGCCGCCGGAGAGCTGGGTCGGGTACTTGTCGAGGTGCTCGGTCAGGCCCACCAGGTCCAGGAGTTCGCGGGCCCGCTCCTCGGCGGCGTCCTTCTCCATCCCCAGGACGTGCACCGGCGCCTCGGTGATGTTCCGCAGCACCTTCATGTTGGGGAAGAGGTTGAACTGCTGGAACACCATGCCGATGTTCTTGCGCACCTCGCGGATGTGCTTCTCCCCGGCCGGTACGAGCTTGCCGCCCTTCTCCTCGTGCGTGAGATAGGCGCCGCCGACCTTGATGGTGCCCTCGTCGGGCTTCAGCAGCGTCATCAGCAGCCGCAGAATCGTGGTCTTGCCGGAGCCGGACGGGCCGATGAGGGTGACGTGCTTGCCCGAGGAGACGGTGAAGTCCAGGGAATCCAGGACGGTGTTGGTCCCGAACCGCTTGGTGACATGGTCGAAGCGGATCAGCTCGGCTCCGTCCACCGCCGGGTTGGCCGTTTCTTTCGAGGGGGTGCTGTCAGCGGACAAGACGACGCTCCAGGGCTCGCAGGAGGAGAGAAGTGGGGTAGGAGATGACCACGAAGAGGATGCCGACGACGGTGATCGGCTCCAGGTAGTCGAAGGTGGTGGCGCTGATGCTGTTCGCCTGGAAGAGCATGTCGGCGACGGTGATACCGGCCAGCAGCGGCGTGTCCTTGAACATCGCGATGACGTAGTTGCCGAGCGCGGGCACCACCCGGCGGAACGCCTGCGGCAGGATCACCGCGATCCAGGTGCGCCGGCGCGGCAGGTTCAGCGCCGTGGCGGCCTCCCACTGGCCGGGCGGCACACCGTCGATACCGGCGCGGTAGACCTCGGAGGTGTACGTCGAGTAGTGCAGGCCCAGGCCGATGACGCCGGTGGTCAGCGGCGCGAAGGTGAGCCCCCAGCCGGGCAGCACGAAGAACAGGAAGAACAGCTGCACCAGCAGCGGGGTGTTGCGGACGAACTCGACGAAGACGCTGACCGGCCAGGTCACCCAGCGGCTCCGCGAACGCAGGGCCATCGCCCAGACCAGCCCGAGCGCGAAGGACACCAGCGAGCCGTAGAAGGTCGCCTGGATGGTGATCCACAGCCCTTTGAGGATCTCGGGCATGATCTCCCCGATGTAGCTCCATGACCAGTTGTTCACGGCTTTCCTCCGGTGGCCAGTGCCTCGGGGCCCTGCTTCTCGACGGGCAGTTTGCGGGAGAACCAGCCCTCACCCTTGGGTACCGACCGGCCGACCGAAGCCTTGGCGCGGCGCTCCAGCACCCGCATGATCCGGGTCATCACGAACGCGACCGCGAAGTACAGGACGAGGATGATTCCGTAGATCTCGGCGCTCTGTCCGGTCGACAGCCGGGCCAGCTTGGCCTGGAAGGTGAGTTCACCGATGGACAGCAGCGACGCCAGCGCGGTGCCCTTGAGCAGCTCGATCAGCAGGTTGTTGAACGGCGGCATCATCTCGGGGACGGCCTGCGGCAGGATCACCTTCCGCAGCCGCTGCCAGGGCGAGAAGCTCAGCGCGATGGCCGCCTCCCGCTGGGCGGGGGCCACCGCCTGGAGCGCACCGCGGACGACCTCGGAGCCGTACGCGCCGTACGACAGGCCCAGCGCCAGGGTGCCCGCCCAGATGCCGACCAGCTGCCAGCCCAGCAGCGGCAGCGCGAAGAACAGCCAGAACATCAGGACCAGTGCCGAGGTGCCGCGGAAGAACTCCACATAGACACCCGACAGGAAGCGCACGATCCAGAACCGCGAGGTGCGTGACAGGCCGATGCCGAAGGCGACGACAGCGGCCAGGGCGGCGCTGTAGACCATCAGCTGGATGGTGATCCACAGCCCTTCGAAGAACAGTTCCCACAGCGCGCCGGTCACTTTTTACAGAGCTCCTTCGCCGTGAGGTCGGTCATGAACTCCTTGGTGAAGCCGTACGGCTTGGCGATACGCAGGAGTTCGCCGCTCTTCTTCATCTTCTGCAGCTCGTTGTTGAAGGCGTCGCGGAGCTTGGTCTCGCCCAGCCGGAAGCCGTAACCGCCGCCGTCCCGCTGGGGTTTCCCGTCGACCTCCGGCGTGAACGGACTGGTCATCTGCACCTTGGGGTGCCCACCGGTCTTCAGCGCCTCGATCATGGTCAGCGCGGTGCCGGCGAAGACATCGATACGGCCCGCTTCCAGGGCCTCCATCCCGGCGATCTGGTCACCGTAGGTCTGGATGGCGTCCTTCTTGACGCCATTGCCGACCGCGTAGTCGATCTCGGCATAGCCGATGCCGGAACCCATCCGGTATTTCCCCTTGGCGATGTCCGCATAGGAGTGGATGTCGTCCGGGTTTCCCTTTCGTACGAGGAAGGCGTCCTTGCTCTCGTAATCCGGGTCGGAGAAGAGGACGGCCGCACAGCGGGCCTTGTTGATGAACATGCCCGCAACGATCACGTCGTACTGGAAGGAATGCAGACCCGGCACCAGTGCACCGAATTCGACCGGCACCGGCTCGAAATTCTTGATCCCCAGCCGCCGGAAGATCGTCTTGGCGACGGCCGGGGCCTCGCCGGTCAGCTCGCCCTTGCTGTTGATCGAGGCGTAGGGCGGTTCGCTGGCGATGCCCATGCGGACGGTGCCCTTTTTCCGCAGATCCTCGAGGAGATGTCCGCCGCCGGTCGCGCCCGAGACATCGACCTGGGAGCAGCCCGTGACCGCTCCCATCGCACCCGATGCGCCGAGCGCCGCTACCCCCGCGAGCAGCGAGCGGCGGCGGATGCCGCTTGTCAATTTTCTCTTGATCATTTTGGTGTTCTCCTGTGGTGGAGCCATGGGCGCGCGGCTACCCGAACGCCTCATACATATGCCGATCGTTTCCAGCCCTTGATAGAAGCGACTCGGACTTGTTCCGTACGCCGGTATTGCCCACCTACGATCGGGGCATGACCGATCGCTTCATCGAAGTCTCCCTGGACAAGCGCGGCGTGAGCTGCACGGCCAAGTTGCTCGACGACCGCGCGCCGATCACCTGCAATGCCGTATGGGACGCCCTCCCACTCGGCGGCGACGTCTACCACGCCAAGTACGCCCGCAATGAGATCTACGCCCTGCTGGAGCCGTTCGCTCCGGAGGAGCCGCCGCTGGAGAATCCGACGATCACTCCGATCCCCGGCGATCTGTGCTACTTCACCTTCACCGACACCCAACTCGGCACCAAGTCCTACGGTTACGAGAGCAAGGCCGCCCACCAGGGCCGCGCCACCGTCGTCGATCTCGCGCTGTTCTACGAGCGCAACAATCTACTGATCAACGGTGACGCGGGCTGGGTGCCGGGCATCGTGTGGGGCGGTGTCGTCGACGGTCTGGACCGGATGGCCGATGCCTGCCAGGACCTCTGGCGGGCCGGTGCCCTGGGCGAGACCCTCAGCTTCCGGCGCGTCTAGACGCCAGGCGGCGCGGGGATCTCCGCGGTCCCCGCCTCGTAGAGGGCATGCGCGGCGCGCAGCACCAGCGCGTCCGCGTGCCGCGCGCCGACCAGCTGGACGCCGATCGGCAGGCCGTCCGCGTCCACCCCGCAGGGCAGCGTCGCGGCCGGCTGCTGGGTGAGGTTGAAGGGGTAGGTGAACGGCGTCCAGCCCGTCCAGCGGGTGTGCGCGGAGCCGGGCGGGACCTCGGTGCCCGCCGCGAAGGCGGTGATCGGCTCGGTCGGCGTCACCAGCAGGTCGTAGGCGCTGTGGAAGCGGCCCATCGCCTGGCCGAGCGCCATCCGGGTATCGACCGCGGCCAGATAGTCCAGCGCGCTGTAGCGGGCGCCCTCCTCGCAGATTTCCCGCAGCCCCGGGTCGAGCAGCGCCCGGTCCGCGTCGTCCAGATGCTGCACCACCCGGGCCGCGCCGCTGAACCACAGCGTGTGGAAGGCCTCCACCGGGTCGGCGATGCCGGGGTCGATCTCCTCGACGACCGCGCCGAGCCCGGCGAGCGTGTCGACGGCCGACCGGACCGCCGCGGCGACCTCCGGCGCCACCGGCACGTCCCAGCCGAGCGACGGGCTGAACGCCACCCGCAGCCCGGAGACCGGACCGGCCAGCGCCTCCCGGAACGAGCCGGCGGCCGGACCGAGCTGGGACCAGTCCCGCCAGTCCGCCCCGCAGATCACCTCCATCATCAGCGCCGCGTCCGCCGCGTCCCGGGTCATCGGCCCGACGTGCGCCAGGGTCCCGAAGGGGCTCGCCGGATAGAGCGGCACCCGCCCGTAGGTCGCCTTGAGCGCGAAGATCCCGCAGAACGACGCCGGGATCCGCACCGAGCCACCGCCGTCCGTGCCCAGGCTCAGCGGGCCCGCGCCCAGCGCCACCGCCGCCGCGCTGCCGCCGCTGGAGCCGCCCGCGGTGCGCGCCGGGTCGTACGGATTGCCCGTCACCCCGTGCCGCGGACTGTCGGTGACGCCCTTCCAGCCGAACTCCGGAGTGGTGGTCTTGCCGACGAACACCGCCCCGGACTCCCGCAGCCGGGCGACCGACGGGGCGTCCTCCGGCCACGGGCCCTCGGCCCGTACCGTGCGCGACCCCCGCAGCGTCGGGGTGCCACGGGTGAGGATCAGGTCCTTGACGGTGACCGGCACCCCGTCCACCGGCCCGGCCGGCTCCTTGGCCCGCCAGCGCTCCGCCGACTCCTTGGCGCCGGACAGCGCCTCGTCCGCGTCGATCCGGGTGAAGCAGTTCGTCGCGGCCTGCGCGGCCTCGGCGCGTTCCAGCACCGCCCGGACCGCCTCGACGGGGGAGAACTCGCCGGCCGCGTACCCGGCCGTGAGGCGGGTGGCGCTGAGGTCGGCGAGGTGGGTCGGTTCGGTGGTCATGCGTCCTCCGAGCGTTGGCCGCCCCGGGCGGGACGGCGGCGGGGGGAGCGCGGCTGCCGCGCCGGGGCCCGGCAGCCGGCCCCGTCACTTCACCGGCACGTACCCGAGCCGCTTGTCGACGAGGTTGTCCAGCGGCTCGCCCGCCGACCACCGATCGAAGTTGTCCTGGAACTGCTCGGCGAGGGCGTCCCGCCAGCCCAGGGTGTCGCCGCTCATGTGGGGCGAGACGATCAGATGCGGGACGTCCCACAGGGGGCTGTCCGGGGTGAGCGGCTCCTCCTCGAAGACGTCCAGTGCCGCCGCCGCGATCCGCCACTCGCGCAGCGCCGCGATCAGCGCGTCCTCGACCACCAGCGGCCCGCGTCCGATGTTGATGAACCGGGCCCGCGGCGGCATCCTGGCGAACGCCGCCTTGTCGAAGAGGCCGCGGGTGGCCTCGGTCAGGGGTGCCGCGCAGATCACCCAATCCGCCTGGGTCAGCAGGTCGTTCAGCGCGTCACTCGCGTGTACGAGGCCGAACTGCGGATCGTCCGGGCGTGCCCGGCGGCCGACCAGATCGACCTTGACACCCAGTGCCATAAGGGTGCTGCCGATGGCCCGGCCGATCGGCCCGGAGCCCACCACGACGGCCCGGCTGCCGGCCAGCCGCAGGGTCTCGCGATGCTGCCAGCGCCGCTGCCGCTGGAGCTCCCAACTTCCGTAGAAGTCCTTGGCCATGGCGATCACGAGGCCGGCGACGTACTCTGCGATCGGCTGCTCGAAGACCCCCCGGGCGTTGGTCACCAGGGTGTCGTCGGCGACCAGTGCCGGGCACAGGAGCTGATCCACACCGGCGCTCGCGGTGTGCACCCAGCCGGGCCTGGGGCCCTTCTCCGGCCAGGCTCTGCGGATCGCATCGGAAGTGAAGTCCCAGGCCAACAGCACGTCGGCGGTGGGCAGTCGGTCGGCGAGCGAGTCCTCATCGGTGAAGATCACCCGAGCCCGGCCGGTGAGCCGGTCCAGCTTCGGCGGCGGGTCGGATCCGAGGACGAGGACGGTGCGTTCGGACATAGGCCAGAAACCGTTCTGAAACGTGAGCCCCTTTCACTGAAAAGGGGGCGCCGACAGATGCCTGAGATGCGAGGATTGACCACGCTAGGAAGTCGTATCTACCGTGTCAACAACGGCTCTGTACCGACGTCCCGGCTTGATCCGGCTGCACCTCATCCCCGGCCACTGGCCTGGCCTTCCAGCCCTTCGTTTCTTCTAGGGGCCTTCATGGACGTCTCTTTTCTGGGTGGCCCACAGCCGCAGCTCGGCGTGGGTGTCGTCGCTCCCTTCGACTTCGCTCTCGATCGAGAGCTCTGGCGTTGGGTGCCCGACGACGTGTCCCTCCACCTCACCCGCACCCCTTTTGTGCCCGTCGAGGTCAGCCTCGACCTGGCCCGAATGGTGAGCGAGCACGAAACGCTGGACGCTGCCGTCCAGGCTCTGTGTGCGGTATCTCCGCAGGTCATCTCCTATGCCTGCACCTCCGGCAGCTTTGTCGGGGGTGTGGCGGGGGAGCGGGCCATGTGTGCCGCCATGGTCCAGGCGGGGGAGGTTCCCTCCCTCACCACCTCGGGCGCACTGATCGAAGCACTGCGCGAGATCGGCGCGCGGCGCATCGCCGTGGTCACGCCCTATACGAAATCGGTCACCGACTCCCTGGAGGACTATCTCGGTGAGGCCGGCATCACGGTCACCGGCCGGGCCTACCTCGGGCTGACCCGGCACATCTGGAAGGTGCCGTACCGCGATGTCGTCGACATGGCCCGCGCGGCCGTCGTCGGCGCCACCGATGCCCTCTTCATCAGCTGCACGAACCTGCCGACGTACGACGTCATCCCGCAGCTGGAGGCCGAGCTGCGGATGCCGGTGCTGTCCGCCAACCAGGTCACGATGTGGGCCGCGCTGCGCGCCATCGGGGCCCAGGCGGTGGGCCCGTACCAGGCGCTGCTCGACCCGGTGGCGCGGCGCGGTCCGGCCGCGATGACCGGATCGGCGGGCGGACCGGCGGAAGGTGTGCCGGGGCCGACCCCCGAGGCGGCCTTCGCCGGGCCCCCCGCCCCGCCGGAGGGGGAGCCCCTCGACGGCCTTGATCCGCCGCCGTATCCGCCCGAGGACACGGGTGGTCTGCCCCCGGTTTGAGGCCGGTCCGAACCCGACCCCCACCCCGGATGCTGCCGGCGTCGTCCCGTTCGCCGGCAGCGCTCCTTCCCGACGTCACCGCACCACCCGTGAGCGCACCCGCGCCCACGCACACCCCCGCAGCCGTACACGCAAGGGAGAACTGCATGGCATCGGTCGGCTTCCTCTACCCCGGCCACTCCGCGGAGGACGACTACCCCCGGCTCGAAACGCTCCTGGGCGGCACGGTCCGCCTGCCGCTGGTCCACACCGACATCGGCGAGGACGCCCACCGCGTCGACGCGCTGCTGGAGATGGGCTCCGCCGGGCGGCTGGCGGCCGGCGTCGACGAGCTCAAGGAGCGCGGCGCCGAGGCCGTCGTCTGGGCCTGTACGAGCGCCAGCTTCGTCTTCGGCTGGGAGGGTGCGCGCGTTCAGGTCAGGGAGCTGTCCGCCACCGCCGGCCTGCCCGCCTCCAGTACGTCGTTCGCCTTCGCCCATGCCGTCCAGGCGCTCGGCGCCCGGCGGGTCGCGATCGCCGCCACCTACCCCGACGACGTGGCCGAGCGCTTCCACGCCTTCCTGAAGTCCGCCGGGGCGGAGGTCGTCTCGACCCGCGGCAGCGGCATCATCACCGCCGCCGAGGTCGGGACCTGGGGCGCCGAGGAGGTATTGGCGCTCGCCCGCGCCGGTGACCATCCGGACGCCGAGGTGGTGCTGCTGCCCGACACGGCGCTGCACACCGCCGAACATCTGCCGGCCCTCGAAGCGGAGCTGCGCAAGCCGGTGCTCACCGCCAATCAGGTGACGGCCTGGGAGGGGCTGCGGCTGCTCGACCGGACGATCAGCTGTCCGGCGCTCGGCACCCTCTTCTCGCGGACCGCGCACTCCTAGGAGGCGCTCGGCCGAAGGGGCCCCGGACGAGGGAGGTCCGGCAGCCCCGCCGACCGCGGTGCGGCGCCGGGGATCTGACCCGGGAATAAGTGGAGAACGTCTCCGGTTACCCTCCTCGCAGACCACCGACGCGAGGAGGAACCGCACCGTGAGCGGCGAAGACGAGGAGATCCGGGCCGGCGGCGAGACGGCCGGCGACGGCATACGGGGCACCGCACCCGTCCCGCTGTCGGTGCTCGACCTGGTGACGGTCGGGGCCGGCAGCACCGCCTCCCGTGCGGTGCGTACGGCCGTCGACATCGCCCGTACGGCCGAACGCCGCGGCTTCCACCGCTACTGGGTCGCCGAGCACCACTCCATGCCCGGCGTCGCCTCGTCCTCGCCCGCGGTGCTGCTCGCCCACCTCGCCGCCCACACCGAGCGCATCCGCCTCGGCTCCGGCGGCGTCATGCTGCCCAACCACGCCCCGCTGGTGATCGCCGAGCAGTTCGGCACCCTGGAGGCGATGGCCCCCGGCCGGGTCGACCTGGGCCTGGGCCGTGCACCGGGCACCGACGGCGCCACCGCGGCCGCGCTGCGCAGGACGGAGAGGCTGCACGAGGGGGCCGACGAATTTCCGCAGCAGCTGGCCGAGTTGACCCGCTTCCTGGACGACTCCTTCCCCGACGGCCATCCGTACGCCAAGATCCACGCCGTCCCCGGCCCGGTCCAGGCCACCTCGCCGGGCGGGGTCCAGGACCCGCACCGCCCGCCCCTGTGGCTGCTGGGCTCCTCCGGCTTCAGCGCCCGGCTGGCCGGCACCCTCGGCCTGCCGTTCGCCTTCGCGCACCACTTCTCGGCGGCCAACACCCTCCCCGCGCTGGACCTCTACCGCGCCTCCTTCCGCCCCTCCGAGGCGCTGGCGGAGCCGTACGCCCTGATCGGGGTCGCGGCGCTGGCCGCCGAGGCGGAGCAGGAGGCCCGCCGCCAGGTCATGACCGGCGCGCTGTCCATGGTCCGGCTGCGCACCGGCCGCCCGGGTCTGGTCCCCAGCCCGGAGGAGGCCGAGGCGTACCGCTTCAACGAGTTGGAGCGGGGCTTCGTCGACAGCTGGCTCGGCAATGTCATCCACGGCACCCCGGACGCCGTCCGCCAGGGCCTGGACGATCTCGCCAAGCGCACCGGCGCCGACGAGCTGATGATCACCGCCAACGCGCACGGCGGCCCGGCCCGCCTGCGCTCGTACGAGCTGATCGCCGACGCGTACGGCCTGCCGGGGTAGGGCCTGGGCCCCTCAGGCCCCCGTGTGCCGGCCCGCGTCGAGGAGGGCCTCGACGCGGTCGGGGGCGACGGGGCGGGAGTAGAGCCAGCCCTGGCCGGTGTCGCAGCCGATCCGGCGGAGCCGTTCGGCCTGCTCGGCGCTCTCCACACACTCGGCGGTGACGGTGAGGCCGAGCCGGTGTGCCAGCGCCACCAGCGCCTCCACGATCATCTCGTCCGCCGGGTTGGGATGCTCCTGCGAGCGGAAGCCGCGGACGAAGGACCCGTCCAGCTTCAGTACGGAGACCGGGAGACGGCTGAGGTAGGCGAGGTTGGAGTAGCCGGTGCCGAAGTCGTCGATGGCGATCCGTACGCCCATGTCGCTCAGCGCCTGGAGGGCCTGGAGCGGCCGGCCGGCCGAGCCCATCACCGCCGACTCGGTCAGCTCCAGCTGGAGCAGCTCCGGCGGCAGCCCGGTCTCGGCGAGAATCCCGGCGACATCGGCGACCAGGTCGGAGTCCCACACCTGACGTACGGCCACATTGACGCTGACGAACAGCGGCTCGCCGGGGTGGGCCAGCTGCCAGGCGCGCGCCTGATAGCAGGCCCGCTCCAGCACCCAGCGGCCCAGCTCGACGATCGCGCCGTTCTCCTCCGCCAGGGCGATGAACCGATTCGGCGACAGCGTCCCGAACTGCGGATGCCGCCAGCGCACCAGCGCCTCGACACCCTGCGCGCGGCCGTCGCCCAGCCCGACCAGCGGCTGGTACTCCAGGGTGAATTCGCCGCGGTCCACGGCCGGGCGCAGGGTGCTGGAGAGCGCCTGCCGGGTCATCCGGTGGGCGTTGCGCTCCGGGTCGAAGAGCGTCCAGCGGGCCTTGCCGTCCTCCTTGGCCCAGTACAGCGTGGTGTCCGCGGCCTGCATCAGACCGGTCGCGGTGGTGCCGGTGGCGGTCCGCTCCACGACGCCGATGCTCGCCGAGACCGACAGCCGCTGCCCGGCCAGGTCGAACGGGCGCTGCAGCGCGTCCAGCACACTCTGGGCCAGCTCGGCGAGCTGGTCGGTGCCGGTGGAGTCCTCCACCAAAAGAGCGAACTCGTCACCGCCGAGCCGGGCGACCAGGTACCCGCCGCGGCCCGGCCCGCGGTCCTCCGCCGCCTCCGCGCAGCGCGTCAGCCGCTGCGCCACCGCGCTCAGCAGCCGGTCGCCGACGCGGTGCCCGAGGGTGTCGTTGACGGCCTTGAAGCCGTCCAGGTCGAGGTAGCAGAGCCCGATGCGGCCGGTGCCGGACGGGGCGAAGGAGGCGGTCTCCAGGGCGGCGGCGAGCCGCTCGAAGAACAGCGCCCGGTTGGGCAGCCGGGTCACCGGGTCGTGCATCTGGAGATGCCGCAGCCGGGCCAGCAGGTCGTGCCGGTCGCTGATGTCCGCCACCGACAGCAGCATCCGCTCCTCACCGCTGAGCGGCTCCGGGGTGAGCGGCTCGACGGTCACCTCCACCCAGACGGAGTGCCCTTCGGGGTGTTTGAGGCGGCGGGTGCAGCGCATCCGGTCGCTGCGGCCGCACAGCACCTCGCGGTAGGCGGTCCACCCCCGCGGGTCGGCGCCGAGGTCGGTGAGGTCGGCCGCGGTGGCGGCGACCAGCTCGGCCGGGTCGGTGCCGACCAGCTCGCCGAAGGCCGGGTTGGCGGCGAGGACCAGGCCGTCGCGGTTGAGGACGGCCATCGCCACCCGCGCCGCGTAGAACGTGGCGCGGTAGTCGCCGAGCGAGGCGGCGGTGTCGTCGCCGGGGCCGCTCGGGGCCGGCCGGGCCTCGGTGGATTCTTTGGCCGTATCCTCACGCTCCGTCACTGAGGGGAGCGTCGCTCCGGGCGTGCGGCCCGGGCTGTCGGGGTGTCCGCTCACTGCTCGCTCCCGCATGGCGCTGTCTCGTGATGGAGGGGGGTCTCGCGCTGGAAAGTGTGGCGATCATAGAGGCTGGCACGACGGCCGATCCAGCGACGCAGCCGTGATCGCCCGCCCGCGTGACGGAACTTCGGCCATTTCTGCCCGGCTCTGTTCGTACGGATTGCCCCCTTGGTCGTTTGTGACTTTCCGTTACGGGAGGGCCAAGACGCGCCGGTCACTCGTCCGGGCCTTCAAAACAGGACGAATAGCATTAAATCGCCACAGGGTAGATGAGGTCTCCGAATCCGTCCCTGGAGGTATGTGTGCCGCGCGCCCAGACACTCGACGGGGTGGAGCGCCGCAGCCTGCGGCGCGTCGCGGCCGTCGTCACTTCTCTGAGCGCGCTCATCGCGACCTCCATCGTCGCGGGGCCCGCCACCGCCTCCGAGGCCGTGCTCCCGTGCGCCCTGGGACGCACCGACGCGCACCACTCCGAGGGCGTCGACAGCTGGAACGGGGCCTATCCGCGCCCGGACCGCCCGCTCAACGCCGTCATGATCCATCTGTCTTTCCCGGACGCCCGGCCCCGCTCGGCGCCGCAGGAGCTGTCCCGCGCCTACTTCCCCGCCACCTCCGGCTTCTTCGAGCGCGCCTCCTACGGGAAGTTCCGGCTGCGCCCGCACATCCACCGCCACTGGGTGCGGATGCCGCGCCCGTCCGCCGCCTACGGGATACGGCGCGACTGGGACGCCGGCCGGCGCTCGTCCTACCTGCACGACGCGGTCACCGCCGCCGACCCGTCCATCGACTTCAGCCGCTACGACGTGGTCTATTTCGTCGCCGACCCGGACGCCCCCGGCGTCGACTCGGACGCCACCAAGGTCGTCAACCTCGACCGGCCGATGCACGCCGACGATCATGATCTGCGCCGGTTCGTCACCGTCTTCGAGCAGAGCCCGCCGGACCGCAATGTCCTCGCCCACGAGACCGGGCACGTCTTCGACCTGCCGGACCTCTATCACCGGCCGGAGGACGGCAAGGGCGACTGGGACACCTACGTCGGCGACTGGGACCTCATGGGCAGCCAGTTCGGACTGGCCCCGGACCCGTTCGCCTGGCACAAGTGGAAGCTCGGCTGGATCTCCGACAGCCAGGTGGACTGCGTCGATCCGGCCGGGCCCGCCATGCACTCCCTGCGGCCGCTGTCCGCCCCCAAGGAGCCCCGCGCCCAGCGCCGCCCGCGGCTGCTGGTGGTCCGTACGGGCCCCGACAGCGCACTCGCCATCGAGGCACGCGGTGCCGGCGGCAATGACCGCGGCCTGTGCACCGAGGGCGTCCTGGTCTACCGGGTGCGCAGCCGGACGGCCTCCGGGTCGGGCCCCGTGCAGGTGCTCGACGGGCATCCGGCCACCTCGGCCTGCTGGGGCACCTCGGTCTATCCGCCGCTCGCGGACGCGCCGCTGGGCGTGGGGGAGAGCCTGGACGATGCCGAGGACGGCGTCCGAATCCAGGTGGAGGGCCGGACGGCCGACGGGGACTGGGCCGTGAAGGTGAACCGCGGCTGACCGGGCCGTACGCCGCAACGACGAAGGCCCCCACCGGAGTGGAGGCCTTCGACTGTCTGTGCGCCGCCAGGGACTCGAACCCCGGACCCGCTGATTAAGAGTCAGCTGCTCTAACCAACTGAGCTAGCGGCGCCTGCTGACGGGGAAAACATTAGCATCATGGTCGGGGAGGACAAAAATCGGTTTGCCTCAGCCCGCGGTCAGCAGTGAAACAGGGTGCTGAGCTGCGGCTTCAGGTGCCGGGCCGGCCATCGAGCGGGCCGCGCGGACACAGGCCCAGAGCAGTACGTCGGGACCGGGCAGCCAGGGGTGGCGGACATCCGGTGCCACCAGCCAGCGGGAGGCGGACGGGCCGGCCGGATCCTCGCCGGCCGGGGCGCCGGGGCCCGCGGTCCGGTCCATGGCCGGGCTCCGGCGGGGGTGCAGCGGCGGGATGGTGACCGCGTCGCCGCTGCCGTGGCACAGCAGCGGCGGGACGGCGGTGGCCCACTCCTCCCAGACGAGCAGCGCCGGCAGCCGCTGGGCCGTGCCCGGGGCGGCGAACAGCAGGATGCGGCCGCGGTGCGCCGCCACCGGCCCCGAGCCGGGGCCGTCGGACCATAAGCGGTCCACCATGCGCCGCCCGAAGAGCGCCGGGGCGTTGATCACGTCGAAGGCGGTGCCGCAGGGCAGTGCGCTGGGCGCGGCGGGCCGGGTGGCCCACAGGGCGTGCATCTCGTCCGGGTGGGGGCTGGCTGAGGCGAGCCAGTCGGCGCCCGCGAGGGTGACATAAGCCGCGGTCGGAAAGGCCAGGGTGCGGGGGGTCTCAGGCAGCCAGTCGCTCATGGGAACAGGTCTACCCAGCCGGCACACGGTACTTGGCGGATTGCCGGAAAACGGGACGGGATGGTGGAGGAGCCGGTATCTTTCCCCCCTTGCATATGCCAGCGGCCCATGATCATGGACCATGGGCCGCTGGTGAGGCAGGTCGGACGGGTGGGTTCCCGGGGGCCGGCGGGGCCGGGGCGGTCAGTCCATGTCGCCCGGCAGGGTGCCGCCGCTGCGCATCAGGCTGCGGCCGAACTCGATCATCTTCTGTGCGTAGTCCTCGGTCCACTCCGCCTGCTCGGCGAGCACGGCCAGCGGCAGCCGGTCGAACCGGCTGGGGTCGGACAGCTGGGCAGCGGCCAGCGCCTGGAACTCCGTGGCGCGGTCGGCCGCGGCGCGGAAGGCCAGGGTCAGCTCCGTGGCGCGGCCGAGCAGCTCGTGCGGGTCCTCCATCGACTCCAGGCCGAAGAAGTGCTCGGGGTCGGCGACGGCCTCGGGCGGCTCGAAGAGCAGCTGCGCGGGCTTCATCCGCCGTGGTCCGGGCGCCGTACCACGCGGGTCGGGAGCCGGTCGCGGCTCGGACATGTACCTACCTCCAGATCGTGTGCCGCATTCCATTGTCCCGCTGTGCGCAAGTGGGCCCCGGGGAGTGGCCGCAGGCGCTGCTGGGCGCCGTCCGGGTGACCCGGCTAGCGCCAGCTGACCCGGTGTTCCGCGAGGTGGGCGAGGACGGCGTGGTTGGCTTCCCAGCCGTCCGGGAACTTGACGGTGACGCCGAGCTGGACCGGCTCGGTCGCGGGGTGTTCGTCCAGCAGGTCGGCGACGCCCGCGCGGCACACCACGATGCAGGCGTGCCGGTGGCGGGAGGCGAGCACACACAGCCGGCCGGTCTCCAGATGGAAGGCGGTGGCGTCGGGCCGGCCGGACAGCGGATGCAGGACGACCGTGACATCGAACTCGCGGCCCTGGAGACGGTTGGCGGTGTCCACCGCGACGCCGGTCACCCCCAGCTCGGCGAGCGCGGAGCGGACCGCTGCCGCCTGGTCACGGTGGGCGGTGCCGACCGCGATCCGGCCGGCGGTCAGCGGTGCCGGGGCGGGCGCGGCCCCCTCCGCGGCCCCATGCGCCTCGCTGGTCGTGGCGCCGCCGCGGTCGAGGAGCCGGCGCACGACGTGGGCCACCGCACGGACCGCCTCCGGGTCCGTACGCGGCGTATGGCGGGCGGGAAGCTCCAGCAGGCCCCAGCCGGACTCGGCGGCCTCGTCCAGCACCCGGTCCACGCCCGAGCCGTCGCCCGGCACCCCGAACGCCAGCCGGCGGTCGCCGTGGCCGGTGCCGCTGCGGAACGGGGTGTACGGGTAGAACGCGGCGGAGACCAGCGGCGCCGCCGAGGCGGGCAGCCGCCAGGAGACCGGCAGCCGGTGCTGCGGCAGGTCGGGGTTGTGCGCCAGGAGGGTGGAGACCGCGCTGGACGACGGGTCGTAGGCCAGCCCCGCCCACTGCTCCGCGCCGACCACGCTGAAGGGGTCCAGCTGGCCCGGGTCGCCGACGAACAGCGCCCGCTCGAAGAGCCCGGCGACGCTCAGCAGCGCATCGGAGCGCATCTGATAGGCCTCGTCCACGATGGCGTGCCGCCATGGCTCGTCGACCTTGGTGTACGCCCATTTCGCGGCCGTCGAGACCACGATGTCCAGCCCGGCCAGGTCGGCGATCTTCGCGGACGTACGGACCGCGGGCAGCTCGGCCAGTGCCGGGTCGAACGCGCCGGGCTCACTGCTGTGCAGCCGGCCGACCGGCAGCTGCGGATCCTTCTCGGCGAGCCGCAGCACCAGGTCGTCGACCTGGGCGTTGGTCTGTGCGACCACCATCAACGGGCGTCCGGCGGAGGCGAGTTCACGGGCTGCCCGCACCACGAGGGTGGACTTGCCGGCGCCGGGCGGGGAGTCCACGACCACGCCGCGCCGGGTGCCGTGCAGGGTGTCCCGCAGGATCGCGTCGGTCGCCGCGGCGGCCGCGGCGGCGGGGTCGAAGGGACCGTCCATGCTGGGGTGCGGATCCTGAATGGCCGTCATACGGGAGCGTTCTCCAGTGCGGTCGAGGGCCGGGCGCGGGTCACAGGAAGTCCTCCGCGGTCACGGGGTCGGGGGCGGGGTGTGGCAGGTCGGCGGCGCCGGGCGGCGGGCCGCCATGGGTCCACGGGGTGTCCTCGGGGGCCGGGAGCTCCGGGCCGCCGCGCGGGGCGTGCTCGAAGAGCGTCCAGCACACCGCGTCGTCCGGCTCCGGCACCGAACCGGGCTCCGGCGTCTTCCCGCGACCCATCCCGCCGGTCAGCCGGACCACCAGCGCGCCGGGCTCACCCGCCACGGGTGCCACGTACTCCGCGGTCTGTGTCTTGCCGTCCGTCAGGGGGCGGTAGAGCTTGCCGCCCTCGGAGAGCTGCGGCCGGTCGGCGGTCCGGAGCGTGACCAGCGGGCGGGGCATCGGCCGCTTGCCCTCGGAGAAGGCCATCTCGACGGCGGTGACCGTGCCCTGGAACGCCTCGCCGGCCAGCCGGCGCCCGGCCATCACCAGTGGGTCGTCCAGGGCTTCCTGGGCGTCCAGTTGGGCCTGGGCGGTCTCCCGTGTGGACAGCTTCTGCGCGGCGGTGACCGCGTCGTCCTGCTTGGGCTGCGGGGGCTCCCCGGCGCGGATCCGGTCCCGGTGCGCGGTGTACGACCAGCGGTCGCGCTTCCAGCGGTCGGGGACCCGGGCGCCCGCCGGGAGCGTCCGCAGCAGATCGATGCCCTGCCAGACGGCGTCCCAGGTCGGCCGCAGCTGCCCCTCGACGAGGGTGCGGAGCGCCTCCTCGGCGCCCGGCAGCCCGGCGTCGTAGCGGGCCATCGCGGGGGCGAGCAGCCGGTTGTCGAACGCCGGGTCGGTGGCCGGTCCGGCCGGCGGGCACCGCAGCTGCCCGTCCGCGTCCCGCGCCGACTCCGCGTACTCGGCCGCCTCCCGGCCCGACATCCCCGGCGGCGGGTCGATCCAGGAGAGCAGCGCGCCCAGGTGCTGGTCCTCCAGCACGCTCTGGCCCGTCGCCCAATGCCGGGTCAGCAGGCCCGTCATGGGCAGCAGCAGGCTCGCGCCCGGGACCCGCGCCCGCTCGCCGAAATGGGTCAGCCAGCGGCCCAGCAGCGGGACATGCGGCGGCGCGGGATACGGCGCCTCGGGCTCCTGCTCGGCCGTCCGCCGGAACCGCATCGAGCGGCCCAGCAGCCGGACGAAGTCGATACCGGCGGCGCTCGGCACGATCAACTGCGGGGCGTCCGCGCACAGTTCGACCTGCACCGGGACCTTCTTGCCGGTCTCCGGGTCGGTCTCCTTGCGCTCCTCCCACTCGATGGCGTCCGCGAAGCCGTCCACATACGGCAGCACCGTCTCGGCCAGCTCGGCGAGGAAGGCGAAGCGCAGATCGCGGTCGCGCGGCTGCGGCACGGCCAGCAGCGCCGGCTTCTCGCGGTCCGTGCCGACCAGCGCCCCCAGTGGGGCACCGGCCTCGCCGGCCGTCGTCAACGGGACGAACACCAGCGGGCGTTCGGACAGATGGCGGTGCCGGACCGTGCACCGCGGCTGGGCGCGGCCCGCCGCCACCGCCTCCATCCGGGCCAGCGTCTCCATCAGTGACATCCCGGCTCCTCCGCTCGCGGTCCCGGCACGGTGGGGCGGGCCAGCGCCCCGTCCCGCAGCGCTGCGGCCCGCCGCAGCGCGACGACGGCCGGGTCGTCCGGCCCGTCGTCGGCGGGCGGCTCCGGCTCCTGTGAACGGGCCTCGGGACGGGCCGCCGCCAGCACCTCCTCGATGGTGCGCAGCCCGCCCAACTCGCCCCGGACGCCGCGCCCCAGCGCCTCCACCGCGCCGTCCTCACGGGACCGCGTCCGGCAGTGGAAGGCCAGCTCGCACGCGGCCAGGCACTCGGGGGCGTAGGCCGCGCCGACCACCTCGACGGCCTCGGCCAGCTCCTCGGGACTACGGGTCGCCGTCTTCCCGTCGTCCGCCAGCCGCAGGTCGAAGGTGGTCTCCGGGGGGAGGGCGGCGGCGATCTCCTCGACCCGGGTGAGCCGGGACAGCTGCCGCCGGGTCGTGGCCAGCTGCTTGCGGACGTCGACGGCGGCGGCCGTGGCGAGGTTGGAGAAGTCCTTCGGGCACACCAGCAGCACCCGGTCGCGGACCCGGACCGCGCGGCCGGTGTGCGCGGCGACCCGACCGGCGACCGGCTCCAGGGCCAGCGCATAGACGGCCGCCTGCCGTGCCGCGGCGCCCACCTTGGCGGCGTCCGCCGAACCGTCGATCATCGGGAACGACTTGATCTCGACGACCGTCCAGCTGCCGTCCGGATGCACCACCACCGCATCCGGCTCCACATAGGCCGGCGAACCGGCCACCTCGACGACCAGCATCGGATGGTCGAGCAGCGCCCAGCCGCCGGCCGCGGTCGCCTCGCGCAGCGCCAGCGCCGTACGCGCCGCCCGGCCCTCCGGCCCGGCCGCGGACAGCTCGGGGGTGGCGACCTCCTCCGGCACGGGCGGCGGGGTGCCGGGCGCCAGCCGCTCGTGCAGCAGCCGCAGCAGCTCCGTGCCGCCGTCGGCCTTCACCCGGGCCTCGAAGGCATTGCCGCGGACGATCGCGAACTGGGACTGGCCGTACGCCGCCGGGGAGCCCAGTGCCTGGGCCAGCGCGCCCTTGTCGATGCCCGCGCCGTCCAGCAGCGCGCGGCGCCGGCAGCCGGGGTTGGCGGCCAGCGCGGCGAGTGCGCGGGCGTCGAGCGAGCGGGGGCGGACGCCGGGGCCGCGCAGCTCGGCGAGCCTCCGACGCAGGCTCGGCGTTGCCGTCGGCTGCTCCGCCGCAGGGGCGGCCGACGCGGATCGACTGTCGCGCGAAACGTTCACCCGCGGAAGTCTCGCATCCGGCACCGACATGCGGGGCGCTCGCCGGCCGGCCGGCCGCCGCCGGATGCCGCTCCCCGCCCCCTGCGCCGTATCCGACAAGGCCCCGGGAGCCCGCCTCCGGGCGGGACGGCTCCCCCGGTCAGGGACAAATCGACCGGATGCGCGATGATGGAAAGCCCGCGGTCACCGCCGCCCGCACCGAGCAACGAGCAGCCGAGCGATCGGCGAGAGGTACGACCCATGGCAGCGCGCATATTCCTGGCCAGACACGGGCAGACCGAGTGGTCCCTGACCGGCAGGCACACCGGCCGTACGGACGTCCCGCTGCTGGACGAGGGCCGACGCGGCGCCAAGCTGCTGGGCGAGCGGCTGCACCGCGCCCCCTGGGACGGCCTGCCGGGCGTCGAGGTCCGCACCAGCCCCCTGGTACGCGCCAAGGAGACCTGCGAGCTGGCCGGATTCGGTGACCGGGCGCAGCCGTGGGACGCGCTGCTGGAGGTCGACTACGGCGCGTACGAGGGCCTGACCCCGGCCGAGATCAAGTCCGGCCGGCCCGACTGGCTCCTCTGGCGCGACGGGGTGCCGGAGGGGGAGACGCTCGCCGAGGTGGCCGCGCGGGCGGACGAGGTCGTCAGCTGGGCGCGGTCCGCCGACCGCGATGTGCTGGTCTTCGCGCACGGCCACATCCTGCGCACCCTCGGCGCCCGCTGGCTGGGCCTGGACATCTCCTTCGGCGCCCGGATCCGGCTGGAGCCGACGTCCCTGTCGGTGCTCGGCTGGGCCTACGGGGAACCGGCGATCGAGCGCTGGAACGACACCGGACACCTGGGCTGAACGACGGCCGCCCGGCAGGGGACTCCGCCGGCTGACGGCCCGTCGGACACCCGGCGGGCCGTCAGCCGGCGGAGTCCCCTGCCGGCGTCCCGCCACCGGACGCGGCCGAGGCCGCGTGCCGCTCCAGGAAGTCGGCGACCACACCACCGTCCCGGTAGGCCCGCAGCGCCCCGGCCGTGCCGTCGAGCATCGTCCGGATACGGGCCGAACGGACCTCCTCCAGCAGGGACAGCGCCCGGACCCCGGCCGCCGCCGCCTCCTCGGGCTCGCCGCCGGCCGCGAGATCGCCCGCGAGCTCCGCGGTGAACAGCGCGATATTGCGGGTGAAATGGGCATCCTGGAGCGCCACCGCCCGGCGCGCATGCTCCACCGCGCGCCCCGCGTCGCCCAGGGCCGACCAGCACTGCGCCTCCAGGCCCGCCAGTTCGGCCTCCCCGTAGAACGTCATCCACTCCGGGTCGCCGTCCCGCGGCCCGCCCGCGAACAGCCGCTCGGCCCGCGCCAGCGCCTGCTCACAGCCGGCCCGGTCGGCCAGCCCCGCCCAGCCGCCCGCCTCCCGCAGCGCCAGCAGCGACAGCAGCCGCGGCGAGGCCAGCTGTTTGGCGGCCTGCTGCGCCGCCTGCGCGGCCCGCACCGCCTCCCGCGGCCGGCCGGCATCGCGGGCGAGGAAGGCGGTATTGCAGAACGCGTGCGCCTCCAGGGCGGCATCCCCGCAGACCCGGGCGGTGGCCAGGGCCTCCGCGTAGTGCGAGCGGGCATCGCCGAAACGGCCCGAGTCATGCGCCAGCCAGCCCACGGTGATGGCGAGTTCACCGGCCCCGGCGTGCAGCCGGTCGGAGACCGATCTGCGCTGTACGCCCGCGTCCAGCAACTCGTAGGCGGCGCGCAGCGGCTGGGTGGCGCGGCGGTAGATGCCCTCCGCGCCGTGCCGGTCGTCCAGCAGCCGGATGTGGCGGACGGCCTCCTCGACGGCGGCGGCCTCGGCGGCGCCGGGCCGCCCGGTGACGGGTACGCGTGGGCCCGGCACACGGGCGGGCGCGGCAGCGGCCTCGATGGGATGCAGGGCGGCGAAGCCCAGGGCTGCTGCCGGGCCGCCGGTGATGAACGCGCGACGCAGCACGTCGCTCTCCTCGCAGATCTGGATACGGGTATCGCGGTGGTCGGGGTCGGTTGCCAGGGGCGCGGCGCCGACCGCCGCCGTACGCGCCCCCCGTCCGCGTACCGCCTCGCGCGGCGCGAAGCCCATGTCGGGCAGCGTCAGCCCGGGGAACATGTGCCGGAACACCCGCTCGTAGGCGTAGTTCGGACACCGGATCTCCCCGGACTCGACGCGGCCCACATAGCGGGCGTCGCACGAGACCTGTTCGCCGATCTCACGGGCGGACCGTCGGACCGCCGCCGCGAACTCGCCCGGTGACAGCCGGCCGCGCAGCTGTCGGAAAGCGAGGTTCGGGCGGGCGGGTACGGTGCGGGACGACGCTGAACTAGCTGCTGGCGACGCCATGGCGGACCCTCTCCGTGCCCTCTCCGTGCCATCAGGTGGCGTTGCCGCCTCCTGGCGGTGCGGCGGGTTGACCGTACCGGCTGTGATGGCTCCGATACGCACAGTTTGGCTACAAATCGGATATCTCGCGCGTGATCTGCCATGAACTGCCATCCTTTGCAGCGTTACGCCGCCGTAGCTGTTGACACGTCCGGCCGTTGAAGTCGGTGTAAAGGGTCGGGTACGTGCAGGAGGAGGGGTTCTCCGTGTGGGAGACCGGCGTGAGCAGGGGCGGCAAGGGGTCCGCGGGCCGGACCGGCGGCGGGCGGGGGCCGGCCGCCGTGGCCGGGACACCGGCCGTACCGGCCCAGGCGTGTGACCTCGTCACGGTGCCCGCCCGGCAGGGTCTGGAAGCCGTCGACATCCTCCGGCTGCGGGACGGGGTCGGCCCCGTCCTGCACGACGGCGCCTGCGACACCCTCGGCTTCCTCGTGCCCGCGGGCACCGCGGACGGCTGGGACGTGCCGGGCAGCGCCTGCACCCAGACCTCCGGGCGGGGGATCGCCCTGGGCGCACTGTGCGACGAAGGCGCCCCGGAGGAGCCGCCGGTGACCGGCACCGGCTGGCTGGTGCCGCCGGAGGGCGCGGGCGCCGCCGCCACCGATCCGGCCGTCCTGCGCGAGGCACTCGGCGAGGCGGCCCGCACGATCGAGGCCGTCGACCGCTGCCAGTAACTCCGGGCAGGACCGCACGCGAGAGCTGCCGGTAACCCTCGCCGGACCGCACGCGGGAGGGGCCGCCCGGCCATTGGCCGGACGGCCCCTGCGGGTGGCCCCTCGGGCGGGCGGTCGCGGGAGGCTGGCCGGCGGACGGGCGGTCTCCAGGCCGGCGGACTGAGGGCGGGCGGTCGCTAGTGCGCGGCCGGGGTGCTGTCCCGTGCCGGGCGGGGGATGGTGGTGGCGCCGCGGCGGTCGCCGAGCCGGCGCTGTACGCCGCGCAGCAGCCGCGCCGCGGTGAAGGACGCGCCGTACACGAAGCGCATCGACGGGCCGAACGACGGCGCGGACAGCAGCCCCGCGAAGAACAGTCCCGGCCAGGACGACTCGAAACCGGCGCTCAGCTCGGGCGCCCGGCTGCCGCCCACCGTCCGCAGGGTGGTGCGCACCCGGGGGTGCAGCAGCCGCAGCCGCCCGAGGTCCGGGGTGAAGCCGGTGGCCGCCACCACGTGATCGGTGTCGACGGTCTCGGAACCGCCGTCCGTATGGGTGAGTTGGAGCCGCACCCCGCCCTCGTGGGGCGTCGCCGCCCGGATCCGGTGGCCCAGCTGGACCGGCACCGCCGGCTCGAAGCGCTCCCGCAGCCACCACGCGCCCGCCGGGCCCGGTACGTGCTCCGCGAGATGCACCCGGGTCGCCGGGGGCAGCCGGCGCACCGCCCCGGGGAGCTCCGACCACAGCCAGCTCGGCCAGCCGGGGCCCAGCCCGGAGTGCGGGTCGCGCAGCGCCCGCAGCCGGCCGCGCTCCAGTGGCGGTGGCGGGGTGTGCCAGCGCAGCTGGTCGGCACGGGCCACGAGGCGGGGCCGGGCGCCCTGTTCGGCCAGCAGGGTCGCGGTCTCCAGCGCGGACTGCCCGGAGCCGATCACCGTGACGTCCTGGCCTACGAAGCGGCGCAGATCGCGGTGGTCGCTGCTGTGCGAGGCGAGTTCCGGGGGGAGTTCGAGCAGCGGCCAGGGGCGGTTGGCGAACGGCAGCACCCCGACGGCGAGCACCACGGTCCGGGCCGCGATCTGCTCACCGGTGTCCGTCTCGACGTGGAAGCCCTCGCCGTCCGGGCGTACGGCGGTGACCGTGACCTCCTCGACCTGCGGCACGGCCTGTTCGCCGAACCAGCTGCCGTACGCGGCGAAGGTGCCGAGGGGCAGCGGGACGCCGTGCTCGGCGGTCAGCTCGTGGGCGGCGCAGTAGTCGGCCAGGGTGTGGCCGCCGGCCGGGGCGGCGAGGTCCGTGGACCAGGGCTCGGACGTGAGGAGTATGCCGTCGGGCATGTGGTCGCGCCACGAGGCCATCGGCCGGCCCAGGACCCGCAGCCGTAGTCCGGCCGCCGCCGCGTGCGCGGCGATCGAGAGTCCGTAGGGGCCGGCGCCCACCACGACGAGGTCGTACATGGAAGTTCCCTGCGCTTTCTCTTTGGGTGGTGTGGGGAGGTGGGTGTGTGGTCCCGGGGGGCGGGGACGGCTTACGGGCGTTGCGTTGGGTGGTGCGGGTTTCCGTGGCCGCGTTGCGTGGTGTGGGTTCCCGTAGCCGCGCGGCGTGGTGCGGACTCCCGTGGCCGCGTCGCGTGGTGCGGCTCCCCCCCACCCCCGAACCCACCCCCCGCCCCCTCCCCCGAAGGGGGAGAGGGGGAGGGGGCGGGGGAGCGCCGGAAGCCGGGTTCGGCGGCCCGATCCCGGGCCGCCGAACCTGCCCCGATCCAGACCTCGTGCCAACGCCCCCCACCTACCGATTCGACATCGGCGACGGATCCGGCGACCGGGCCGGATCCGGCAGTGACACGCTTGCCGGCGGGAGCGCGGCCGCCCGCCCCTGGCGTGGTGGTACCGGCGTCGGGCTGCCGCGCCGGGCCGGGGTGTCGGCCAGGGCCTGCTCGTATACGGACAGCAGGGCCTCGGCGCTGCGGGTGATGTCGTAGCGCCGCACCACGGGCGGGACCGGCAACCGGCCCGGGCCCTGGCGTCGTAGTTCCCTCAGGGCGGTGGCCAGTTCATGGACGTTGAGGCCGAAGTGGCGGGCGCCGGGGGCCTGGTCGGCGGGGAGTTCGTCGACGGCCGGGCAGCTGCCGTAGAGGACGTGCAGGCCGGACGCGAGCGCCTCCAGGACGGCCAGGCCGAACGCCTCGTCGGGGGAGGGCGAGACGAAGACGTCGATGGCCGAGAGCAGGCCGGGGATGTCCGGCCCGAAGCCCCCGGGGCCGTCGGCGGCCGCCCCGTCGACCGCCCCGTCGCGCTCGCCCAGCAGATGGATCCGGTCGCCCGAGCCGAACTGCTCCGCCATCCGCCGCAGCATGTCCCGCTCCGGTCCCGCGCCCGCCAACAGCAGGTGCACACCGGGCAGTTGGGTGACCGCCCGGACCAGTACGTCGAACCGCTTGCCGGGTACCAGCCGCCCGGCGCCGCCGACCACGAAGGCGTCCAGCGGCAGCCCCAGCCGGGTCCGCACCAGGGCCCGCGCCGCCGGATCGAAGCCGAAACGGTGTGCCTCGATGCCGTTGGGCACCACATGGATCCGCTGCTCCGGTACGCCCCAGCGGCGCAGCCGGGCGGCGACGGTGTCCGAGACGGCGACGGTGGCCGTCCCCAGCCGTTCGGTGGCCCGGTAGAGCGTGCGGACGCCCCGGGTCAGCCGGCGGCCCTCGATGACCGCGTCGCCCAGGGAGTGTTCGGTGGCGACCACGGCCCGTACGCCGGCCAGCCGGGCGGCGACCCGGCCGTAGACGCAGGCGCGGTAGAGGTGGGTGTGCACCAGGTCGTAGCCGCCGTCGCGGATCAGCCGGGTGAGGCGGGGGAGTGCGGTCAGGTCCCGGTTGCCGGTCATCCCGAGGTGGGTGACGGGGGTACCGTCGGCCTGGATGCCCTCGGCGACCGGGCCCGGACTGGTCAGGGTGAGGACCTCGCAGGGAACGGGGAGCCGGCGCAGCAGCAGCCGCAGCTGCTGTTCGGCGCCGCCCACGTCGAGGTCTGTGATCACATGCAGAACCTTCACCGGATGCCTCCTGAGGTAGCGGCCGGGGTGGTGGTCCGGTCGGGGGGCAGGGCACGGCGCCGCAGCGGATGCCGGGCGCGGTCACGGGGGCCGGGCCGGTCCCCGGCGTGGCCGCCCCGGGGGCTGCCGGGCAGGGCGGGCACCGCGGCGGTGCGGCCGGGGCGGGGCGGCGGCGCGCCCGCGCTCATCTGCCCTCCAGCCGCACCACCGAGGCCACGGTGCGCAGCAGGATCAGCAGGTCCAGCCGGAGCGACCAGCTGTCGATGTAGAGATTGTCGAAGCGGGCCCGGTCCTCGATGGAGGTGTCGCCGCGCAGCCCGTGCACCTGCGCCAGGCCGGTCATGCCCGCCGGCATCCGGTGCCGGGCGCCGTACTCGGGGCAGGTGCCGAGGAACTGCTCGACGAAGAAGGGGCGTTCCGGCCGCGGCCCGACCAGGCTCATCTCGCCGCGCAGCACGTTCCACAGCTGCGGCAGCTCGTCCAGCGAGGTGCGCCGCAGCAGCCGCCCGGTCCGGCTCATCCGGGGCTCGTCCGCCAGGCTCCAGCGCGTCGCCGCCTCGTGCGCGTCGCTCGGGTGCCAGGTGCGGAACTTCAGCAGGGTGAAGGTGCGGCCCCCGCGGCCGATCCGTTCCTGCCGGAAAAGCACGCCGGGCCCGTCGGCGAGCCGTACGGCGAGGGCGCAGCCCAGCAGCAGGGGCGCGGTGAGCACCAGCGCCGACGCGGCCAGCGTGAGGTCCAGCAGCCGCTTGCTCCTGCCGCCGTGCCGGGGCGGGGCGGTCTCCAGGCGCCGGCAGGCGAAGCCCCACAGATGGTCGGTGCCGGCGTGCGGGGTCCGGCCCTCGCGGGCGGCCGCGGCGCCGGCCAGCCAGACGGCCGAGCCCTGGTCGATGAAGCGGCGCAGCAGCGCGGCGGTGTGCGGATCGCCGTACGGCGGCAGGGTGAACACCACGTCCCGCACGGTGTGCTGGATGACGGCCCGGGTGATGTCGGGGGCGGAGCCGATCCGCGGCAGCGGCGGTCCGGCGGGGGGCGGGAGCGCGTCCGCGGGCCCGCCGGGCGGCAGCCATGGCGGGGTGACCACCGCCACCGGGCGCAGTCCGGACTCGGGGTGGGCGTGCAGCACGGCGGCGAGCTGCCGGGCCGCCGGGTCGGTGCCGACGATCAGCGTGGCGCGCGGCCGGCGGCGGGCGGCCCGGCGGCGGGCCCGGTGGACCGCGGCCCGGCCGCCGCAGACCAGTGCGGTGTGCCCGGCCACCGCACCGGCCAGCAGGACCGGTGGCAGCGCCTGCCCGGGGCGTACGGCGGCGAGCACCGCGGCCGCGGCGCACCAGCAGACGGCGGACCGGCCCAGCAGCGTCGGCAGTTCGGCCAGCGCCCGCGGGGCGGGGCCGGGGCGGTAGAGGCCGGCGTGGGAGTGGAGCAGCAGCAGAAGCGCCGGCAGGAGGCCGAGGGCGGCCGGTGTGGTCGCGGTGCCGAGGACGAGCAGGGCGGTGGCGGCGGTGGCCAGCGCGTCGGTGGCCAGGAGCGGGGCGACGATCCGCCGGCGTACGCCGCGGCCGGGCCGGGGCGGGGGCAGGGTTTCCCGCCCCGGCCCGCGCGGCGGACGGACCGCGGCCGCCGGGCGGGGGACCGCCGGCGGGGGCGGGACCCGGGCGGCGCGGTGCGCGTCCGCGCTCTCCGTCGTCATCGGCTGATCCGCTCTCTGCTCTCCGGGCACGGCGGGAATTTCCGGGGCGTCCGCTCAGCGCCGGGTATCGGTCTGGACGAAGAGCGCGCCGAGCAGATATCCGGGGTCGCGGCTGGTGAAGCGGAAGGTGAGCCGATCGCCGCCGGACCGCAGCGCGGGGGTGATGTCGAATACGTCGGAATCGAATCCGAGGGTGTTCCGGTAAGCGGGCCACCGCACCGCCGTCCGGCCGAAATCGGTGACGGTCGAATTCATCACGTCGGTCGCCGGATTGGCGGCGTTGCGCACCGTCTGCGCGGTGTGCCGGCCGGCCCGGACGGAGAGCGTGTCATTTCCGCGGCCCCGGTCGCCGTTGTATGCCACCACGCCGGCCAGGCCGTGTGAATTCGCCGGGATACGCTGTCCGGGCAGCCGCACCGAAAGCTCCCGGCGGTCGGCGCCCACCTCCTGGAAACCGTCCCACAGCGCGATGCTGCGCAGCGGCTGCTTTTTGTTCTCGTAAGCGGCCACCAAAGTCCAGCCGCCCCAGACACCGGTGGCGGAATGGCCCGTCGCCATATTGATCTGCGCCACGGTATAGGCGCCGCCGCCACTGCTCCGCACCATTTGGGTGACATCCGCGGACGCCTGGAATCCCTCGGCAGCGGAATGCGGGCGGTGCCCGGTCAGGGTGTCGGCGACCACCTGCCGGTACCGGCCGCCGGGCTCGGCGATCAGCACCCGGCCGTTGTTCCCGGCGGTCTGCCGGGTGCCGCCCCGCCGGCTGCCGCCCCAGTACAGCCGGGCGTAGCTCACCCGGGAACCGGCCGGGATGCGCAGGGTGGCGCTGCTGGAGTTGGCGGTGCGGGCGTCGGAGTCGACGTCGATGGCGGCCATCCGGTAGAGGCCGTTCCGGCCGGCGCCGCCCTGCTGGGCCACCGCACACGGGGTCGCGGTGCGGCCGGCCGCCGTTTTGCAGGTGACCGAGGAGTTGGCGGCACGGGCGATACCGCCGTGCTGAGTGGCGTGATAGCGCTCGGTGAATGGAATTCGTGCGGATTCCCCGGGGGCCGGTGCGGCCACCGCCGAAGACAGCGCGGCCGACAATGCCAAGGACGCCAGCGCGCATACGACGCCGCGCCCGGTGCGGTCCATCGACTTCCGCATGTCTTCCTCTCCGACTTCAATCAGTCAAACAGGAGAGCACTCTGACAGAAATCATGTTGGAAACCGCGGCAGGCACGCCGGACCCTGGCCGGGGGCGGCCATTCAGGGGAATGCGGGAGTTCGCACCGCCCGGCTGTTACTGCCAGAAGGGCTAAGGATTTCCCGGAAGAGGGAACGCCCGCATCCCTGCCTCATTTCGCTCGTTGTGACCGGTTGCCCCATTCGCGAACTGAAAGGAGAATGGGATGAAGCGGTTTGTTACGACCGCCGCGGTGACTGCGGCCAGCTGTGCCATGGTTCTGGGTGGCGCAGGCATCGCATCCGCAAGCGGGGACCACGGCCGTCACGGCCGTGGCGACCACTACAACCGTCACGACCACCGCGGGCTGTACAACCACCGCAGTGGTGCCAACGCGGCGGGCTTTGCGGCGGGTTCCCCGGGCATTCTCAGCGGCAACAATGTCCAGGTCCCGATCAATATCCCGATCAACATCTGCGGCAACAGCCTCAACCTTGTCGCGGCGCTGAACCCGGCATTCGGGAACGTCTGCATCAATAGGTGACCCGCCCGCCGGTCCGGATGGACCTCGGACCGGCACGGGTCATGAAGTGCAGTTGGCGGATCGCCCCTGACCTCGGTCGTGGGTGGTCCGCCACTCTGCTCCGCGCCCTCGGCCCCCGGGCCTCCCGGGCACCGCTATCGCGCTGACCAGCGGATACGGCATCCCGGGCACCGGCCATACTGGGGGCATGGCGAAGAGCAGACGCGGGCGCGGCGGCCCGGAACCCGTCACCGGAACGGTGGACGGCGGGCTGGCCGAGCTACGGCCCGACCGGGACCGGCCACGCGGCTGGACGCTGCTGATCGACGGTGCTCCCCAGTCCCATGTGGACCTCGACGACCCGGCATACCTGGACTTCTCCTATCAACGGCGGCTCGGGCACGTCGCCGACCTGGCCGGACCGGCCGGCAAACCGCTGCGCGTCGTCCATCTCGGCGGCGGCGCCCTGACCCTGGCCCGCTACGTCGCGGCGACCCGCCCGCGGTCCACCCAGCAGGTCGTGGAGATCGACGCGGCCCTGGTCCAGCTCATCCGCCGGCAGCTGCCGCTGGACAGCGGCTGGCGGATACGGGTGCGCGGCGGCGACGCCCGCGCCGGTCTCGCGAAGGTCCCGGACGGCTGGGCGGACCTGATCATCGCCGATGTCTTCGCCGGTGCCCGTACGCCCGCGCATCTGACCAGCACCGAATTCGTGACGGAGGTCCACCGGGCGCTGCGGCCCGGCGGGTTCTACGCGGCGAATCTCGCCGACGGGCCGCCGCTGCGGTTTCTGCGCGGCCAAATCGCCACCGTCCGTACGGTCTTCCCCGAACTGTGCCTGACCGCCGACCCGGCCGTCCTGCGCGGCAAGCGCTTCGGCAACGCCGTGCTGCTGGCCGCCGAAGCGGAACTGCCCGTCGCCGAACTGACCCGGCGGGCGGCGACCGACCCCCAGTCCGGCCGGGTCGAACACGGCCGCGCACTGCTGGACTTCACCGCCGGCGCGGCCCCGGTCACCGACGCCACCGCCACCGCCTCGCCCGCCCCGCCTGCCGACGTCTTCGACTGACGGCCTACGGGCGCGCGCCCCGGCTCAGGTCGCCTGATCGCTGGTCTGCACCGTCGGCGGATGGCCGTTCCAGGTGCAGATCACGGACGTATGGGAGCCGCCGCCGGTGAAGTCGACCCGCAGCCACCCCACCTGCTTCCACACCTGCATCTCCCAGCCCGGGTTCGGCGTCGCCGACACCAGCTCGGCGGACCGGTTGCCCATGTCGAGGACCACCCGGCCGCCCGCCGTGACGTAGCTCTTCACCCGGCCGTCGGAGGCCGGGGTGGCGCCGCCCGGGGGGCCGCTGTCCGGGTGCCGGGGGCGGGCGGAGCCGGTGTGGGACGGTGTGGCCGGCGACGACGTGGCGTGGTCGCCGGGCGAGGTGCCGGGGGTGGGTGACGCGGACGGTCTGGGGCGGTGCGTGGAGGAGACCCGCGGGGTGGCGCCGTCGTCCGGCTGCCGTTCCGAGGAGGCCACTTGGCCGGTGAGCGGCAGGGCGCGCGGCGCGTCGTAGGCCGTGCCGGACAGCACGGTGTGCACGCCGAACCACGACAGGGTGACCGCGGCGCCGGTCGCCAGCGTCCAGGCCGCCGCGTGAACCAGTCCTCGTTGCATCGGGCTCATACTGCACCACCGCGCTGTCCGTGCGTAGCCTGCCGCGGCACCGCGGACCGGATCACTCCGCTGTCAACAACGGGCCGGGACCCGCCCTCGAATGGCGTACGGTGCCGCCCATGGCACGTGTGCTCGTGGTCGAGGACGACCAGTTCGTACGCTCGGCCCTCATCCGGCATCTGACCGAGGCCGCCCACACGGTACGCAGTGTCGGTACCGCTCTGGAGGCGCTGCGTGAGGTGGCCCACATCGGCTTCGACGTCGTGATTCTCGACCTCGGGCTGCCCGATCTGGACGGGGGCGAGGCGCTCAAGATGCTTCGCGGCATCACCGATGTACCAGTGATCATCGCCACCGCCCGGGACGACGAGGCCGACATCGTCCGGCTGTTGAACGACGGTGCCGACGACTACCTCACCAAGCCGTTCTCCGTCGAGCACCTCTCGGCCCGGATGGCGGCCGTGCTGCGCCGCTCCCGGGCCGCCGGCGCGGAACCGCCCTCACGGGTGATCCGGGTCGGCGGCCTGTCCATCGACCCGCTGCGCCGGCAGGCCGAACTGGACGGCGCCGTCCTCGACCTGACCCGCAGGGAGTTCGACCTGCTGGCCTTCCTCGCCGGCCGGCCGGGCGTCGTCGTGCCCCGCAGGGAACTCCTCGCCGAGGTCTGGCAGCAGTCCTACGGCGACGACCAGACCATCGACGTCCATCTGTCCTGGCTGCGCCGCAAACTGGGCGAAACCGCCGCGCGGCCCCGCTACTTGCACACCCTGCGGGGTGTCGGGGTGAAGCTGGAGCCGCCGCGGTGAGCGTCGCGCGCGAGGCCGCCGGGCCGCAGACGGCCGCGAAGGCCGCACCTCTGCGCCTCGTGGGCGGAGAAGAGAAGGATGAGACACCGTGAGATGGGCCCTGGTCAAGGTGGCGCTGGCGGTCACCGCGATGGTCGTGGTCGCCTTCGCCGTCCCCCTCGGGCTGGTCGTCAAGGAACTGGCCCGCGACCGCGCCTACTCCAATGCCGAACGGCAGGCCGCCACCATCGGCCCGGTCCTCGCCATCACCACCGACCGCACCCAGCTGGAGCGCGCCGTCGCCAGCGCCGAGACCGGCTCCGGCGGCCGGATCGGCGTCCATGTACCGGCGAGCGGCAAGAACGGCCGGCCCGCCGAGATCGGCTCCCGGCGCGCCCCGCAGGCCGATGTGGCGGCCGCCGCCAAGCTGGGCCGGGCCGCCATCTCACCGGTCTCCGGCGGCTCCTCGCTCCTCCAGCCGACCGCGGTCGCCGCCGGTATCGCCGTCGTCGAGGTGTTCGTCCCCGACGAGGCGCTGACCAGGGGCGTCGCCACCTCCTGGCTGGTGCTGGCCGGTGTCGGCCTGGCGCTGGTCATCGGCTCGGTCGCGGTCGCCGACCGGCTCGGCACCCGCATGGTGCGGCCCGCTGAACGGCTGGCCGGAGCCGCCCACGACCTCGGCAGGGGCAGGCTCGGCGTCCGCGTCCCGGAGGACGGCCCCAAGGAACTGCGGTCCGCGGCCAGCGCGTTCAACGCCATGGCCGACCAGGTCGTCCAACTGCTCGCCAACGAACGGGAGCTGGCCGCCGATCTCTCGCACCGGCTGCGCACCCCGCTGACCGTGCTCCGGCTCAACGCCGCCTCGCTCGGTGATTCCCCGGCCGCCGACCAGACCCGGTCGGCCGTCGAGCAACTGGAGCGCGAGGTCGACCAGATCATCCGCACCGCCCGCGAGCAGAAGGCCCAGACCCAGCAGGCGGCCGCCGTGGCCGGCTGTGACGCCGCCGAGGTGATCCACGAGCGGATGGCGTTCTGGTCGGCGCTCGCCGAGGACGAGGGCCGCACCGTACGCATCGCCGGCGCGGACCGCCCCGTACGCCTCCCCGTCGCCCGCCCCGACCTCGCCGCCGCCCTGGACGCGATGCTCGGCAACGTCTTCCGGCACACCCCCGAGGGCACCGCGTTCGCGGTCGATGTCCACAACGCGGAGGAGGCGGTGATCGTGCTGGTCTCGGACGCCGGGCCGGGCATCGCCGACCCGGACGCCGCGCTGCGCCGCGGCCACGGCGGGGGAGGGGACGGCTCGACCGGCCTCGGGCTGGACATCGTGCGCCGGCTGGCCGAGTCCACCGGCGGCGATGTGCGCATCGGCCGCTCGGTGCTCGGGGGCACCGAGGTACGGGTCTGGCTGGCGCTGGACGGCGGGCGCGCCCCGCACGGCGGACGGCGCGGCCACCGGCTGCGCCGCACGCTCCGCACCCGGAGGCGCCGGGCCGCGCGCACCGGGACCTGAGCGGGGCGCGGGCCGGGCGGCCCGCCGGGCACATGCCAGGGGCTCTTAACCACCCCCTTCCGCCGCCTTAAGGCCGCCATAATTCCACCAACTGCCGGCCCATTCCCGACATTTGTCCGTTTCGCTGTCGCTAGCGTGCGGGACGCACCACGGTGCACTCCCTCCCCCCCATGTGACGACAGGCAGGCACGCGATGAGTTCCTCGGTACACCGCCGGCGCAAGAGCCGCACCACCAAGCTGATCGTGACCGGTGCGGCCGCCGCGGTCGCGGCCGGCGGCGCCTTCGCCGTCGCCGGTTCCGCCCTGGCCGCCAAGGCACCGCGGACGGGCGGCCCCACCGCGAAGGCGGCGGCCGGCTTCGCCCCGTACGTCGACACCTCGCTCAGCCCCGCCTACGACCTGGTCGGCACCGCCAAGAAGACCGGGGTGAAGACCTTCACCCTGGCCTTCGTCACCTCCGGCGGCGGCTGTGTGCCGAAGTGGGGCGGCTCCGGCGAGCTGGGCGACGACGCGGTGGCCCGGCAGATCCCGGCGCTGCGCGCGGCCGGCGGCGACGTCCGGGTCTCCTTCGGCGGTGCCAACGGCTCCGAGCTCGGGGTGGCCTGCGGCTCCACGGGCGAGCTGGCCGCCGCCTACGGCAAGGTCATCGACCGGTTCAAGCTCACCAGGGCCGACTTCGACATCGAGGGCGGCGCCCTGCCCGACACCGCCGCCAACACCCGCCGCGCCCAGGCCATCAACCGGCTCCAGAAGAAGCACCCCGGCCTCGATGTCTCCTTCACCCTGCCGGTCATGCCCGAGGGCCTGACCCAGGACGGGGTGAACCTGCTCGCCGACGCCAAGAAGAACGGCGTCAAGATCTCCGCCGTCAACATCATGGCGATGGACTACGGCCCGGCCTACAGCGGCGACATGGGCACCTACGCCACCCAGGCCGCCACCGCCACCCAGAGCCAGCTCAAGAAGGCCCTCGGCCTGAGCGACGCGGCCGCCTGGAAGACCGTGGCCGTGACCCCGATGATCGGCGTCAACGACGTCCAGAACGAGGTCTTCCGCCGCGGCGACGCCACCCAGCTGGTGAAGTTCGCCCGGACCAAGCACCTGGCCTGGCTGTCGATGTGGTCCTCGACCCGGGACCGGGCCTGCCCCGGCGGCACCGGCAACTCCGCGCAGCCGACCTGTAGTTCCATCGAGCAGAAGCCGCTGGACTTCACCAGGGCCTTCGGCGCGTACCAGGGCTGACACCCACCGGCGGTCCGCCCCCACGGGCCGTCCGTCCCCAGGCCGGGGCGCAGCGGGCTCCCCCCACCCGCTGCGCCCCGCCGTCTTGTCGCTACGGCAGGGGACCTGTCATGCGCACGATCGGCCTACGATCGGCCTCCGCGAGGTCGGCGGCACTCTCGGTAACCTCGTGAAGATCATCGCGACCCCTCGGCACCTGAGTGTGATCACCGGCACCATCCTCGCCCCGGCCCGGGCCCCGTCCCCTTATATAGGCGCCTCCGGCCGGGCCCCGACAAACGCCAAGGCCCCCGACCTGAGGTCGGGGGCCTTGAAGTGGGGTGAGTAACGGGACTTGAACCCGCGACATCCTGGACCACAACCAGGTGCTCTACCAGCTGAGCTATACCCACCATGACCGGTGCTGTGTGGTTCTTTTTCCCCACCGGCTGAGAAAAAGTGTACAGGGTCCGGAGGGGTGCTCGCGCCCAGGTTTTGTGTCCCGGGCCCGAGGGCGTGTCGTGCGGGTCACGGTGGCCCCGTGGGCACCCGCACGACACGCGCCCTGTGGCTCGCTACGGCGTGGACTGCGGCTCAGCGGGAAGGACGTGCTTGGCGGCGATGGCCTTCGCGGTGTCCGAGTCGGGACCGGGCTGCGGCACGAAGACCGCCTCCCGGTAGTAGCGCAGTTCCGCGATGGATTCACGGATGTCCGCCAGCGCCCGGTGGTTGCCGTTTTTGTCCGGACTGTTGAAGTAGGCCCGCGGGAACCAGCGCCGGGCCAGTTCCTTCACGGACGAGACATCGACGATCCGGTAGTGGAGGTAGCTCTCCAGCGTCGGCATGTCGCGCAGCAGGAAGCCACGGTCGGTGCCCACGGAATTGCCGCACAGCGGCGCCTTCCCTGGGTCCGGCACATGCTGCTTGATGTACGCAAGCACCTGCGCCTCCGCCGCCTCCAGCGTCGTACCGCTGTCGAGCTCCTCCAGCAGCCCGGAGGCGGTGTGCATCTGGCGCACCACCTCCGGCATGGTGCCGAGCGCCTCGGCCGGAGGGCGGATCACCACATCCACCCCGTCGCCCAGCACATTCAGCTCCGAGTCGGTGACCAGGGCGGCCACCTCGATGAGCGCGTCATTCGCCAGCGAGAGTCCGGTCATCTCGCAGTCGATCCACACCATGCGATCGTTCATACATCTCACCCTACGGGGCGCTCCCGCTGTCCGGGCAGCACGGGGCGGCCCGGACCCCGGCCGCCCGGGGATTCCGGCAGCCGGGAGGCGTAGACGTCCGACTGCGGTTTGCCCGCTTCGGCCCCTTCCGCGGTCGCCAGCCCGTGGCCGGCCAGCGCGGCGGCGGCATACCGCTCCCCGCTGCCCGCCCCGAGCATCGCCCGCTCCCGCTCCGGCCGCTCGGCACGCTCCGGTCTGAGCGCGGGCTCGGGTCCCCCGTTCTGCGGCCGGCGCGCGCGGTAGGCCGCACGGTAGGCCGCGGGCGAGGCGCCCAGCTGCCGCCGGAAGTGCCCGCGCAGGGCGACCGGCGAGCGGAAGCCGCAGCGCCCGGCGACCTCGTCCACCGAATAGTCGGAGGTCTCCAGCAGCCGCTGGGCCTGGAGCACCCGCTGGGTGATCAGCCACTGGAGCGGAGCGCTGCCGGTCAGCGAGCGGAAGCGCCGGTCGAAGGTGCGCCGGCTCATGTACGCACGCGCGGCCAGCGTCTCCACGTCGAACTGCTCGTGGAGATGCTCCAGCGCCCAGGCGACGACCTCGGCGAGCGGGTCGGCGCCGATCTCTTCAGGTAATGACCTGTCCAGGTAGCGCTGGTGCCCCATGTCGGACGCGGTCCGGCGGGGCGGCACGACGAGCCGGCGGGCCAGCGCGTTCGCGGCGTCCGCGCCGTGGTCGGTGCGCACGATGTGCAGACACAGGTCGATACCGGCCGCCGTTCCCGCGGACGTGAGCACATCGCCGTCATCGACGAAGAGCTCGCGGGGGTCCACATGGACGGACGGGTAACGCTTGGCGAGCGTCGGTGCGTACATCCAGTGGGTGGTGGCCGGGCGGCCGTCGAGCAGTCCGGCCGCGGCGAGGACGAACGCCCCCGTGCACAGCCCGACGATTCTGGCCCCTTCTTCATGCGCGCGGCGCAGCGCGTCGAGCGCGGCGGGCGGCGGGGCCTGGGTGATGGATCGCCAGGCCGGTACGACGACCGTCCCGGCACGGGAGATCGCCTCCAGCCCGTAGGGGGCGGATAGTTCGAGCCCCCCGGTCGTGCGCAAAGGCGCATCTTCGCCCGCGCACACAAGCAGCCGGTACCGCGGAACGCCTGCGTCCTGTCGGTCGATGCCGAAGACCGAGAGCGGAATGGAGCTCTCGAAAATGGGGCCGCCGCTGAAGAGGAGCACCGCGACTATTTCGCGGCGTCGTCGGGCGGCGAGCTTGCGTGCGGCATCTGGTACGGCAGCGGAGTCCTGGCTCATGGCACTTAAGCCCCCCTCGGTCGTCTCGCCCTCTCGGTCCTGCACAGTTCCCCCGCCATTGCTACCAAGATCGAATCTACTGTGTTCCGTGAGGATGGAGTGCCAAGTTCACCACCCGCTGGTATGTCGATATGGCAACTTGGCGCGAAGCATTCGATCACGAAGCGTTCCACTCGTCGGGCCTACATGGGAAGTACGCGTCTCGGCTCTGCCCGTTCGCAGTAGGGCACAACCATGCCCAGCGGTCCTTTCCTCCCTGCTCACACCAGGGTTGAGGGGTGCCGCGGGCAAGGTGTGGACCTCGGCCGGAAGTTGGCTGAAAACGGTCGCGCGCAGACTTGCAGACGCCTCAATCGACCGGCGTACGCCTTTCGGAGTGCCGGCCGCCCCCGTGCGCTGTTGTCCCTGAACGTCCGTTTCTGTCCCGGTGTCGTCCGACCTCGCGCACGCGGACCCGTGCGGCGGTCCGTTCGGAATGCCGCAACAGCGCGCGACAGACGCCGGTCACCGCGGCCAGACCGGCGGCGGCACCGGCCGCGCCGGCCCAGGAGGCGCCACTGAAGATCAGGACGAGGGGCACCAGGGCGCAGCTGAACGCGCCCCAGCGCACCACATCACTCACTGGGTCGGGTGATCTGTCGGACGGCAACGGCACCGCGCACTCCCCTCGGACGGGCTGCTACTACAACGCAGCCGACGATCATGGGTCACCGCGAGGGGTACGTACGGGGGCAGGCCGGGGCATTGCCATCCGCGCCACGCTCCGGCATGCTCCGGGGAACGTTTCGAGGCCCCACCCACCTCGCACGGGCGCTGTGCGTCCACGGCGGGCTCTGGGCAGCGGGGGAGTGGCGCCGTACTCTTGGGGTATCGGGTTGGGAAGATGATTCCCAGTCGTATCGTTCCTCTTTGAACTATGGCTCCCGCACTTCGGGCGAGTCAGCTCAGTCAACTGCCGGATCAAGTCAATCGCCGTTCCCCGTTCGCCCCTCCGCAAGAGGACGTCCTCGCCGAGACACCAATGGCCGGTCACGAAATCCCCGAACCCGCGGACCGCAAGCAGGTCGCCGATCCCATGGCGGACCTCGAAGCGGCGGAAAAGACGCGCCACTCCTGCGACCCCGCGTTCCGGCACGGCGTCGTGGTCGGCTTCGACGGCTCCATGTCGAGCGAGCGCGCATTGGCGTATGCAATCGGTATGGCCCGGCGCCTGGGCTCCGGTTTGATCATCGTCCATGTGGCCAACCGGCTGCCGACGACCGTCTGGGCGGGCTGTGAGCCCCCCGTCTTCGTGGACGTGCCGGATCACCGCACCGAAGTGCTCGGCCTGGAGCTGGCCTGTGCGGATCATCTCACCGAGGTGCCCTGGATCCTCGTCGAGCGCGGCGGGGACATCTGCCACGAGCTGGAGGAGGTCGGCCGGGAGTACGAGGCCGACGCGATCGTGGTCGGCTCCACGCACGGCATCGTCGGCCGGATCTTCGGCTCGGTGGCCGGCCGGCTGGCCCGCCGGGCGCAGCGCCCGGTGATCGTGATTCCCTGACGCACCCTCGGTGCGGGCGCGGCCTCGGCGTGCGCCCAACTCCCCGTGCCGCGCCGCCTCTTCACACGATCTTTCTCCCCGTCATGCACACAGGTGCGGGGGCGTCATGAGGATTGTGCGCAGCCGCACTTCCGCTGACGCGGCAAGGTGAATCGGCCGCCCGCGAGGGGTAGGAAACCGCCACGTGGGCGCGCCGCATCACGGGCCCGGCGGCCGCGCGCACGGCAACTTCGTGCTGCCGGCCGGGAGGTGACGGCTCCCGGGGCGGCGGCATCCCGCCGGCGGATGGGCGACGCCGGCGAAGGGGAGGCGGCGGCTCCGCGCGCTGGTGGCACGCGCGGAGCCGCCCGGGTGGGTTATTCGACCGTGACGGACTTCGCGAGGTTGCGCGGCTTGTCGATGTCGCGGCCGAGGGCCAAGGCCGTGTGGTAGGCGAGCAGTTGGAGCGGGATGCCCATCAGGATCGGGTCCAGCTCGGGCTCGTTCTTCGGGACGACGATGGTGTGGTCGGCCTTCTCCTGCTCCTGGTGCGCGACGGCCAGGATGCGGCCGCTGCGGGCCTTGATCTCCTCCAGCGCGGCGCGGTTCTTCTCCAGCAGGTCATCGTCCGGGACGATCGCGACGGTCGGCATCGCGGGCTCGATGAGGGCCAGCGGGCCGTGCTTGAGCTCGGAGGCCGGGTAGGCCTCGGCGTGGATGTAGGAGACCTCCTTGAGCTTCAGGGAGGCCTCACGGGCCACGGGGTAGCCGCGCACCCGGCCGATGAACATCATCGACTTGGCGTCCGCGTAGGCGGCCGACAGCTTCTTGATGTCCTCCTCGCCCTTGAGGATCTCGTCGATCTGCGCGGGCAGCTTGCGCAGGCCCTCGATGATCCGCTTGCCGTCCGCGACCGACAGGTCACGGATCCGGCCCAGGTGCAGGGCGAGCAGCGCGAAGGACACCACCATGTTGGTGAAGCACTTGGTGGAGACCACGCAGACCTCGGGGCCGGCGTGCACATAGATGCCGCCGTCGGTCTCCCGGGCGATCGCCGAGCCGACCACGTTCACCAGGCCCAGGACCCGGGCGCCCTTGCGCTTGAGCTCCTGGACGGCCGCCAGTACGTCGTAGGTCTCACCGGACTGGGAGACCGCCACGTACAGCGTGTCGGGGTCCACCACCGGGTTGCGGTAGCGGAACTCGGAGGCCGGCTCGGCGTCCGAGGGGATACGGGCCAGCTCCTCGATCATCTGCGCGCCGATCTGGCCCGCGTGGTACGAGGTGCCGCAGCCCAGGATCTTCACCCGGCGCACCCCGCGCGCCTCGCGGGCGTCGAGGTTCAGGCCGCCGAGGTGCACGGTGGAGAAGCGGTCGTCGATCCGGCCGCGCAGCGCGCGGTCCACCGCGTCCGCCTGCTCGGAGATCTCCTTGTGCATGTAGGTGTCGTGGCCGCCCAGGTCGTACGACTCGGCCGCGTACTCGACGGTCTCCGGAGCGGACGTGGTCCGCGAGCCCTCGGTGGTGTACGTGCGGTAGTCGTCGGCCTTGAGGGTGGCCATCTCGCCGTCGTCGAGGGTGACGACCTGGCGGGTGTGCGAGACCAGCGCGGCGACGTCGGAGGAGACGAACATCTCGTGCTCGCCGATGCCGAGGACGACCGGGGAGCCGTTGCGGGCCACCACGATGCGGTCGGGGAAGTCGGCGTGCAGCACGGCGATGCCGTAGGTGCCCTCGATGTGCCGCAGCGCCTCGCGGACCCGCTCCTCCAGCTTCTCGGCCGTGGAGCGGCCGATGAGGTGGGCCAGCACCTCGGTGTCGGTCTCGGAGGCGAAGACGACGCCCTCGGCGGTCAGGCGGGCGCGCAGGTCGGAGGCGTTGTCGATGATGCCGTTGTGGACGACCGCGACCTTGCCCTCGGTGTCCCGGTGCGGGTGGGCGTTCTCGTCGGTCGGCGCGCCGTGGGTGGCCCAGCGGGTGTGCGCGATGCCGGTGGAGCCCGCGAAGCGCTTGGGCAGCCGGGACTCCAGCTCACGGACCCGCCCCTTGGCCTTGGCGGTCTTCAGGCCGCCCGCGGCCTTGCCGGTGCCCTTGGCGTGGATGGCGATGCCCGCGGAGTCGTAACCCCGGTACTCCAGGCGCTGAAGGCCCTCGAGGAGCAGCGGGGCGACATCACGTTTGCCGATGTATCCAACGATCCCGCACATACAGTGACCCTCCCAGTAAAGCGTTGTGGCAATGGTGCGTGCTGCCCGGCGTCCCGGGCGTGGCCGTCAGCCGTAGACGATGCGCCGCAGCTGGCGGGGCGAGAGCCCGGGCGGGGCCACGGCGCGGTGCGGCATCTCGTGGCCGATCCGTTCGAAGATCGCCTCGTTGCGCAGTCCCTGGGACTGGAGCTCCCGATGGCGGCGGCGGACGAATTCCTCCGTGGTCTCGTCGAAGTACGCCAGCACGTCGAGCACCACCCGGGCGGCCTCACCGCGCTGAAGCGGTGTGCTGCGCACCAGGTGGTCCACCAGGTCTTCGTGCGGCGCTTCAGCGCTGCGGTGACGGCGTTCGAGCACCCGTAGATACTGCGGGGCGGCGCGGAGATTCGCAAGAAATCTGCCCGCTATCGGGCACGTCCCCGATTTGGGGGCTCGAAAGTGGTCTGAACCTTGACCGGAATCGAGGCTCACGGTACGCATGGTCACCGTTCGGTCGCTCCATGCCATGCACCATGCCATGCACGAGGTTCGCCGAAGGGACCGTCGATGAGACGACGCAGACTGCTGTTCTCGCTGCTGCTGGTCGCGGCGGCGGGGCTGGGGACCGCCGCCGTACCGCCGCAGGGCGCCGCCGGGGCCGCTCCCCGGACCGCCACCCCACTGGACCGGGTGATCCCCGCACCCGCGTCCGTACGCGGCGGCGGGGAGGCGTACACCCTCGGTGACCGCACCCGGATCCGGGTGCCCGGCGGCTCCGGGGAGGCCAAGCGGATCGCCGGCTATCTGGCGGGGCTGCTGCGGCCCGCCACCGGCCTCGCCCTCCCCGTCACCACCAAGGACGGCCGGGACGGCATCGTCCTGCGGCTCGGCGGCAGCGGCACCGGCGGGCTGGGCGCCGAGGGCTACCGGCTGACCTCCGACGGCCGTGCGGTCACCCTCAGCGCCGCCCGCCCCGCCGGGCTCTTCCACGGCGTGCAGACGCTGCGCCAGCTGCTGCCCGCCGACCTGGAGCAGCAGCGGGCCCGGCGCGGGCCCTGGCGGATCGCCGGGGGCACCATCGCCGACTCCCCGCGCTACGGCTACCGGGGCGCGATGCTCGATGTCTCCCGGCACTTCTTCACCGTGGCGCAGGTCAAGCGGTACATCGACCAGCTCGCCATGTACAAGATCAACAAGCTGCATCTGCATCTCTCGGACGACCAGGGCTGGCGGATCGCCATCAAGTCCTGGCCACGGCTGGCGACCTACGGCGGCTCCACCCAGGTCGGCGGCGGACGCGGCGGCTACTACACCAAGGACGACTACCGCGAGATCGTCCGCTACGCCGCGGCCCGCTATCTGACCGTCGTCCCGGAGATCGACATGCCGGGCCACACCAACGCCGCACTGGCCTCCTACGCCCCGCTCAACTGCAACGGCCAGGCGCCGCCGCTCTACACCGGCACCCAGGTCGGCTTCAGCTCCCTGTGCGTGCCCAAGCAGGAGACCTACGACTTCGTGGACGACGTCATCCGCGAGCTCGCGGCCCTGACACCCGGCCGCTCCCTGCACATCGGCGGCGACGAGGCGCACTCCACCAGCCATGCGGACTATGTGGCCTTCATGGACAAGGTGCAGCCGGTGGTCGCCAAATACGGCAAGACCGTCGTCGGCTGGCACCAGCTGACCGGTGCGCACCCGGCCAAGGGCGCCGCCGCGCAGTACTGGGGCTACGACAAGACGGGCGCGGCGGAGCGGCAGCAGGTCGCCGACGCCGCCCGGAACGGCACCCGGCTGATCCTCTCGCCCGCCGACCGCGCCTACCTCGACATGAAGTACGACAAGGACACGCCGCTGGGCCTGTCCTGGGCCGGCTATGTGGACGTCAGGCGCTCCTACGACTGGGACCCGGGCCGCTACCTCGACGGCGCGCCCGCGGACTCCGTCCTCGGCGTGGAGGCGCCCCTGTGGTCCGAGACGCTCTCCACGTCCGCGCACATCGAGTACATGGCCTTCCCGCGGCTGCCCGGCATCGCCGAGCTGGGCTGGTCCCCGGCGAGCACCCATGACTGGGACGACTACAAGGTCCGGCTGGCCGCCCAGGGGCCGCGCTGGGACGCGCTGGGCATCAACTACTACCGCGCGCCGGAAGTGCCCTGGCCGGCGCGCTGACACGGCTGTGCCGGGCGTCGTGGGACGCCCGGCACGGACCGCGGAGTTCTCAGACCCGGTCGGCGGCGATCAGCAGGTACTGGAAGCTGCCGTTGCGGTACGCGGTCAGGAAGGTGTCCTCGATCCCCGTGACCAGGTGGTCGGCCTCCCGGCGCAGTTCCCAGTACGGGAGCGCGGCCGCCGTCAGGTCCTCGACGTGCACGGGGACCAGCCGGTTGCGGGCCATGGCGCGGAAGTACGCCGACCGCGGGTGGATATCGCAGATGTAGTGGGCGTTGATGAGGGACACCTCGCGGGAGGCGCGCCCGTAGGCGTCGTTGTAGCAGCCGGTGATCACCACATAGCGGCCACCGCGCCGCAGCAGCCGCGCGTGCTCGGCGAACAGCAGGTCCAGCTCGACGTACATGCTCGACTCGTTGTTCCAGGACGCCGCGTACGCGCCGGTGGTGAAGCCGGTGTCGAGCATGTTGCGGTGGTGGTAGCGCACCTTGTCGTCGACACCGCGCTTGCGGGCCTGGGCGTTGGCGAAATCGGCCTGCTTGGCGGAGATGGTGGCGCCGTCGGTGTGGCAGCCGTAGCGCAGATTCGCGACCACGCTGCCGCCGCCGCGGCCGCACCCGGCGTCGAAGACGCGGTCGGTGGGGGAGACGTCGCCCAGGTGGGAGGCGAGCAGCTCGGCCTGGGCGTGTTCCAGGCGGTGCAGTTCACCGGTGACCCGGTCCCGGCGCCGGCCGGGGTCCGGCTCGTTCAGCACCGACCGGTCGGCGTCCCCGATGCCGTAGTGATGGTGGTACAGGTCGTCGATCCTGCCGAGTTCGAGGTTGACCGGGTTTTCCTCGGCGTTCCAGTAGTCCGCGACCCGGGACTGGTACGTGGACTGGGTCGGCACCGGCGTGCGGGCGGTGTCGGCGTGAGCGATGGTCAACGGTGGCTCCTTGCTGTGGTGCGCGGATCGGTCTACCAGTAGTTGGGCAGTTGGTAGCGGTCGGTGTTGGTGGCGTGCCACTCGTGGTTGCCGGACACCCAGTCGGCGAGGCTCCGGACGTAGCGTTCGAGGAGGGGCGAGCCGGCCGACAGCGGGGCCGACTCCGTCTCGAAGGCCGCCATGATCTGGTTGTGGATCTCGACGCTCTTCAAGTAGGCGTCCTTCAGGCCGCGTCGGTCGTTGGCGGCCACCACTTGCGGCAGGTTCAGATGGTGCGGGTCACTCGCCAGCTCCCTGGTAAAGGAGTACAGGTCGTTGACGATGGTCGTGGCGTTGCACGCCAGGGCGGTGACCCGCTGGACCTCGGGGCGGGCGTAGAGCGCCTCGGGCAGTTCGTAGCCGTCCACCGCGTCGACGATGGACAGGCAGGGACGGAAGTTGTTGAACTGCCGCATGACCAGGTACTCCCAGACCCGCGGCGCATGCCGGGTCTCCGCCCAGGCGGCCTCGGCGAGATAGCCGAGGTGCAGCCGGGCGATGTCCTGGACGAACCGGTCGGTCTGGCTGGGGGTGGCGAGCGCCGCGTAGTCCTTCAGCGCCCAGTGGTACGAGCGCAGCGGCCCGTCGGCCTGCACGCCGTGGCGCCACTCCTCCTCCAGCGCGGGGGTGGCGTGCAGCGGGTCGAGGGCCGACTGGGCCATGATCAGCCGGCCGCCCAGGCCGCGGTGCGCGCCGCCCTTGCCCTCGTCCTCCTCGCAGTAGCAGTTGTCGACGATGTTCTCGGCCAGCAGCAGCTTGCCCGCCGCGGTGAGGCGTTCGAGGTCGGCGGCGCCGGGATGCTGGAGGACGACCGCCCGGCCGAACTGGAACTCCGTGAAGTCCCCGGTCCACTGCGCGGGGAACAGGTCCAGCCGGCGGGCCCAGGCCTCCAGTCTGCGGTCGATCTCCGCGGCCTTCTCCGGGTCGGCGGGGGCGGCGGGCCGGTACCTGAGCCCGGGGACGGCGCCGCCGGCGCGGCGGGTCCGCAGGGTGCGGGCGAGGTTCGGCGGGCCGGGCATCGACCACGTGGCGGCGGTGTTCGGGGGGGTGCTCATGGTGAGGGACTCCACCTGGTCAGTCGGCACTCCGGCCGATCTGGACGTTCTCCAGGACTCCGACGGCGTCGGGCACGAGGATGGCCAGCGAGTAGTAGGCGGTGACGAGGTAGTTGATGACCGCGGACGGGTCGATGCCCATGAACCGGACGTTCAGACCGGGCTCGTACTCCTCGGGGATGCCGGTCTGGTGCAGGCCGACGACGCCCTGGTCCGCCTCGCCGGTACGCAGCGCGAGGATGCTGCTGGTGTGGCTGTCGCTGATCGGGATCTTGCCGCAGGGGAAGATCGGGACCCCGCGCCAGGCGGGCACCTCGTGCCCGTCGACATTCGCCGTGCCCGGCACCAGACCGCGCTTGTTGCACTGCCGGAAGAAGGCGGCGATCGCCTTCGGGTGGGCCAGGAACAGCCGGGTCTTGCGGCGCATGGACAACAGCTCGTCCATGTCGTCGGGGGTGGGCGGACCGGTGTAGGTGCTGATCCGCTGGCCGTAGTCGGCGTTGTGCAGCAGGCCGAACTCCCGGTTGTTGACCATCTCCCACTCCTGGCGCTCGCGGATCTCCTCCACGGTGAGCCGGAGCTGCTGCTGCGTCTGGTCCATGGGGTCGTTGTAGAGATCGGCGACCCGGCTGTGGACCCGCAGCACGGTCTGGGTCAGGGAGAGCTCGTACTCGCGCGGGGCGAGGTCGTAGTCGACGAAGCCGGACGACAGCGTCGGCTCGCCGACGTGCCCCGCCTGTACCGGCACCTCCGCCTCGCCCTTGCGGTTCATGGGGCGCTGCTGCTGCTCCGCGTACGCCGTCAGGTGGGCGGCCAGGGACGGCACCCGGTCGGTGAACTCCCGGACCACGTCCCAGGGCAGCACCATCAGCACGCCCGCCGTCTCGGCCCGGACCGAGCTCAGCCACCGCGGGTCGGGCCGGCCGATCGCCTCGTCCCCCATCTGGTCGCCGTCCGTGACGACGCCGATGACCTCCTCGTCGCCGTATTTGCCGGTCGTGTAGCGGGCGAAACGGCCGTGGACGACGAGATACGCCTCGGTGGTGGGCTGCCCGGCCTCGAAGAGGACCTGGCCGGCCCGGACCTCCCGGACCCGGAAGCGGCCGGCGAGCTCCTTGAGGACCTCGGTGTCGGGGTAGCCGCGCAGGGCGGGCAGTTCGGTGAGCGTCTGCGGGATGACTCTGATGTCGTCCGCGCCGTTCTGCTCGAACTGAACCCGGCCGCGGCCGACGCGGAGCTGGAGGCGCCGGTTGACCCGGTAGGCGCCGCCCTTGACATCCACCCAGGGCAGCGTCTTCAGCAGCCACCGCGAGGTGATGGCCTGCATCTGGGGCTCGGACTTGGTGGTGGTCGCCAGTTGGCGCGCGGCCTGGGTGCCGAGGCTGGTGGGCGCGCTGTCTGCGGGTGGTGCGAGAGCGGGCTCTTCGGTGGTGGAACCGGTGACGCCGTCCGGTACGGACACTTTCCCTCCCGGGACATGAACAGACGTGAGCAAAGCGGCCGGTGGCGAGCAAAGCGGCCGCGTGCAGGAGCAAGCCAAACAGGAGGGACGGCTGTGGCGGTACGGCGTGAAAGGGGGCGACCTCGCATCCGAGAGGCATAAACCTCCAGGCGTTGCAGACGGATCATGGTGGTGCGCCCGCGCGCCCTCCCGCCGCCGCATGCTCCGGACGCACCGGGGTACAGGCGCGGCCGCGCGCAGCGGCGGCCGAGCGCCGGGCGGACGAGCGGTCGGACGGGGGCAGCGCCGGCGGGCGCCGGGGCGGGCGGGAGCACCCGGCGCACAAAAAACGGCGGTCCGGTCGCCTGATGCGACCGGACCGCCCACGTCTCACGTCACCGGGCCAGGCCCGGGACGACGCCCTAGGTGTATTGACCCGGAGGGTTGTTAACGCGGCTGATGGGTGGCTTGCCTCCGAGTGCGGTGTGGCACCGGTGATGGTTGTAGTTGTGCAGGAAGGTGTCCAGTGCGGCGGTGCGCTCGTCGTTGCTGGTGTAGGGCCGTAGGTAGGCCCATTCGTCGAGCAGGGTGCGGTTGAAGCGTTCGACCTTGCCGTTGGTCTGTGGCCGGTAGGGGCGGATGTGTTTGTGGGCGATGCCGGCCGCGGTGAGGGTCTGGGTGAACAGCTTGGACTTGTAGCAGGAGCCGTTGTCGGTCAGGACACGCTCGACCGTGATGCCGTGGCGGGCGAAGAATGCCTGGGCCCGCTGCCAGAAGGCGATGGCGGTTTCCTTGCGTTCGTTGGTGAGGACTTCGCTGTAGGCCAGGCGGGAGTGGTCGTCGACGGCGGAGTGGATGTAGCTGTAGCCGATCACCGGCTTGGAGCTCTTGCGCTGGTCGGTGGTGGCCTGCTTGTTGTGGGCGCCCGCGGTCCTGCCGACCGTGCGCCAGCCGCCTCCGTCGGGGATACTGCCGAGTTTCTTGATGTCGACATGGACCAGCTCGCCGGGGCCTGACCGTTCGTAGCGGCGGATCGGCTCGCCTGTGGGCCGGTCGAGCCAGGCCAACCGGTGCAGGCCGTGGCGGGCAAGTATGCGGTGGGCGGTGGAGGCCGGGAGGGCGAGGATCGGACCGATTCTGGCCGGGCCCAGCTTGCGGGTCTGCCGAAGCGCGCAGACACGGTCTTCGACGTCAGGCGCCGTGCGGTGGGGGGTCCTGTGCGGTCGGCTGGAGCGGTCCTGCAGGCCGGCGTCTCCTTCTGTCCGCCACCGTCGCATCCACTTGTGAGCTGTGGGCCGCGATATGCCCATTTCGGCGGCGACGTGGGCCACGGGCCGTCCGGCGCGGACACGTTCGACCAGCAGCCGCCTGCCGTAAACGGTCAGCCGGGCATTACGGTGGGACACGAAGACCTCCGTGCGGTGTAGTCCTAGACACCTCCACCACACCGGAGGTCTTCGCCATGATCAAGCCCGGCGACTGTTAACAACGCTCGTGATCAATACACCTAGGCGACGCCCAACTCCCGGGCGATCAGCATCCGCTGGACCTCGCTGGTGCCCTCGCCGATCTCCAGGATCTTGGCGTCCCGCCACATCCGGGCCACCGGGTACTCGTTCATGAAGCCGTAGCCGCCGTGGATCTGGGTGGCCTCGCGGGCGTTGTCCACCGCGATCTCGGACGAGTAGAGCTTGGCGAGCGCGGCCTCCTTCTTGAAGGGCTCGCCGTGGACCAGCTTGGACGCGGCATGGCGCCAGGACAGCCGGGAGGTGTGCGCGCGCATCTCCATGTCGGCGAGCTTGAACTGGATCGCCTGGTTGCTGCCGATGGCGCGGCCGAAGGCGTGCCGCTCCTTGGCGTAGCGCACCGACTCGTCCACACAGCCCTGCGCCAGGCCGGTGGCCAGCGCGGCGATGGCGATCCGGCCCTCGTCGAGGATCCGCAGGAACTGGGCGTAGCCGCGGCCCTCCTCGCCCAGCAGGTTGGCGGCCGGGACCCGGACGTCGGAGAACGACAGCTCGCGGGTGTCCGAGGCGTTCCAGCCGACCTTGGAGTACGGGGCGCCGACCGTGAAGCCCGGGGTGCCGGAGGGCACGATGATCGAGGAGATCAGCGGGCTGCCGTCGTCTTTGCGGCCGGTGACGGCGGTGACCGTGACCAGTCCGGTGATGTCCGTACCGGAGTTGGTGATGAAGCACTTGCTGCCGTTGATCACCCAGTCGTCGCCCTCCCGTACGGCGGTCGTCCGGGTCGCCCCGGCGTCCGAGCCGCCGTCCGGTTCGGTGAGGCCGAAGGCGCCGAGCATCTCACCGCTGCACAGCTTGGGCAGCCACGCGCGCTTCTGCTCCTCCGTACCGAAGTGGTAGACGGGCATGGCGCCCAGGGAGACGCCCGCCTCCAGGGTGATGGCCACCGAGGAGTCGACCCGGGCCAGCTCCTCCAGGGCGATGCCGAGGGCGAGGTAGTCGCCGCCCATCCCGCCGTACTCCTCGGGGAAGGGCAGGCCGAACAGGCCCATCCGGCCCATTTCCTGCACGATCTCGTACGGGAACGCATGCTGCTCGTAGTACTCGCCGATCTTGAGGGCGACGACGTCGTGTGCGAACGCCTCGACCGTGCGCCGGAGTTCTTCCAGCTCGTCGGGCAGGCGGTGGTCCAGGGACATGAGGGTCACTCCTTGTGGGAGAGGGCACGGAGGGTACGCGAGGGGCTCGGCCGGCCCAGGGCCTCGGCCATCCACACGCTGGTGGCGGTCAGACGGTCCAGGTCGACCCCGGTCTCGATGCCGAGGCCGTGCAGCATCCACACGAGGTCTTCGGTGGCGAGGTTTCCGGTGGCGCTCTTGGCATACGGGCAGCCGCCGAGGCCGCCCGCCGAGGCGTCGATGGTGGTGATGCCGTGCTGGAGCGCGGCGAAGGTGTTGGCGAGGGCCTGCCCGTAGGTGTCGTGGAAGTGCACGCCGATACGGGAGGTGGGCACCCCGGCCTCGTTGAGGGCGGCCAGCAGGGTCTGCACATGACCGGGGGTGGCCACCCCGATGGTGTCGCCCAGGCTCAGTTCGTCGCAGCCCAGGTCGAGCAGCGCCCGGCAGACCCGGACGGTCTGCGCGACCGGTACCGGTCCCTCCCAGGGGTCGCCGAAGCACATCGAGAGATAGCCGCGGACCTCCACCCGGGCGTCCTTGGCCCGCGCGATGACCGGCGCGAACATCGCCAGCGCCTCGTCGACCGTGCGGTTGAGGTTGGCCTTGGCGAACGACTCGGTGGCGCTGCCGAAGACCGCGATCCGGCGGGCGCCCAGGGCGAGCGCCCGGTCCAGGCCGCGCTCGTTGGGGACCAGCACCGGCAGCCGCTGCGGATCGAGATCGTCCAGCAGCGGGAACAGCTGCTCGGCGTCGGCGAGTTGGGGCACCCACTTGGGGTGGACGAAGCTGGTGGCCTCCACGGTCGGCAGGCCCGCGGCGGCGAGCCGGTGGATGAACTCCGCCTTGATCTCCGTGGGCACCACCGTCTGCTCGTTCTGCAGGCCGTCGCGCGCGCCGACCTCGTGGATCCGTACGCGGGTGGGCAGTCCCTCCGCGGGGACCTCCATCGGCAGTCCGGCCGCGGTCATGAGGTGCTCTCCTGCCCGCCCTCGGGGGCGCTCGCGGACGCGGCGGCCCCGTCGGGCTCCTCGTGCGGGGCGACCACGGCCAGGATCTGGTCCATGGCGACGGTCGAGCCCGCGGTGACGTCGAGTTCGGTGACGGTCCCGGCGTGCGGCGCGGAGATGACGTGCTCCATCTTCATCGCCTCCACGACCAACAGGCCCTGGCCCGCGGCCACCTCGTCGCCGACGGCGACCTTGACGACGGTGACGGTGCCGGGCATCGGGGCGGCCAGGGTGTCCGCGCCGTGCGCCCCCGCGGCTCCGCGCAGCGCCGCGGCCACCGGGTCGTGGCTGGTCACCTGCCAGGAGTCGCCGTCCCGGCCGAGCCAGTCGCCGCTGTGGTGGAAGGTGTGCAGCACCCCGTCGACGGTGACCCGTACGCGGCCGGGCTCCAGCTGAGCGGCCGGGGCGCCGGGCCGTACGTCGTGCGGCACCGGGTCGTGTCCCGGGACCCGCAGCCAGTGGCGGACCGGTGCGGGCTCGCCGCCGAGCCGGAAGCCGTTGGGCGCGGCGAACGGGTCGCGCCAGCCGCCGTCGGCCACCGCCGGCTCCAGGGCGGCCTGCCGCACCGCCGCGGCCGCCGCGTACACCTCCTCCGGCACCGTGCCGTCGACCAAACCGGCCGCCTCCCGCTCCACCAGGCCGGTGTCCAGCTCGCCGGAGACCACGTCCGGGTGGGCCAGCAGCCGCCGCAGGAACCCGGCGTTGGTGGTGACGCCGAGGGTGACCGTCTCGGCCAGCGCGGCCCGCAGCCGGCGCAGCGCGCTCGCCCGGTCCGGGCCGTGGGCGATCACCTTGGACAGCATCGGGTCGTAGCGGCTGCCGACCTCCCCGCCCTCGGAGAGCCCGGAGTCCGTGCGGACTCCGCCGCCCTGCGGCTCGTGCAGCGCCAGCACCGTGCCGCCGGTCGGCAGGAAGTCGCGGGCGGGGTCCTCGGCGCAGATCCGTGCCTCGATGGCGTGCCCGGTGAGGGTGATGTCCTCCTGGGCGTACGGGAGCACCTCGCCGGCCGCGACCCGCAGCTGCCACTCCACCAGGTCGAGCCCCGTGATCAGCTCGGTGACCGGGTGCTCGACCTGGAGGCGGGTGTTCATCTCCATGAAGTAGTAGGAGGCCGGGTCCTTGCCCGGGACGATGAACTCCACGGTGCCGGCGCCGCGGTAGCCGCAGGAGCGGGCCGCCTGCACGGCCGCCTCGCCCATCGCGGCGCGGGTCGCCTCGTCCAGCAGGACCGAGGGGGCCTCCTCGATGACCTTCTGGTGGCGGCGCTGGAGGGAGCACTCGCGCTCGCCGAGATGGATCACGTTGCCGTGGCCGTCCGCCAGCACCTGGATCTCGATGTGCCGGGGCCGGTCGATCCAGCGCTCGACGAGCAGGGTGTCATCGCCGAAGGAGGAGCGGGCCTCCCGGCGGGCGGCGGCGATCTCGTCGGCCAGCAGCGCCTCGTCGCGGACCAGCCGCATCCCCTTGCCGCCGCCGCCCGCGGACGGCTTGAGCAGCACCGGCATGCCGATCTCCCGGGCCGCTGCGGCCAGTTGACCGTCGTCCAGCCCGCTGCCCGAGGAGCCGGGGACGACCGGGACACCGGCCTCCCGCACCGTCTCCTTGGCGCGGATCTTGTCGCCCATCAGCTCGATGGCGTCGGCGGACGGGCCGATGAAGACCAGCCCGGCGTCCGTGACGGCCCGGGCGAAGGCGGCGTTCTCGGCGAGGAAGCCGTAGCCCGGGTGGACCGCCTGGGCGCCCGTACGGGCGGCCGCCTCCAGCAGCCGCTCCACGGACAGATAGCTCTCGGCGGCCGGCGCCGGACCGATCCGTACGGCGGTGTCGGCCTCGTGGACATGGCGGGCGTCGGCGTCCGCGTCGCTGTAGACGGCGACCGAACGGATGCCGAGGGCGCGCAGCGTGCGGATGACACGGACCGCGATCTCGCCGCGGTTGGCGATGAGCACGGTGTCGAAGTTGGTGACCATTGCTGGGGACATCCCTCTCACATCCGGAAGACGCCGTAGCCGGGCGCGGTGCTGTCCTTCTGGGGGAGCGGCGCGTTGGCACAGGCCGTCAGCGCCAGCCCCAGCACCTGCCGGGTCTCCAGCGGGTCGATCACACCGTCGTCCCACAGCCGCGCGGTCGCATAGTAGGCGCTGCCCTGGGTGTCGTACTGCTCGCGGACCGGCGCCTTGAAGGCGGCCTCGTCCTCGGCGCTCCACTCCTCGCCGTGCGCCTCCAGCTGGTCGCGCTTGACGGTGGCGAGGACGGAGGCGGCCTGTTCGCCGCCCATCACCGAGATCTTGGCGTTCGGCCACATCCACAGGAAGCGCGGCGAATAGGCCCGTCCGCACATGGAGTAGTTGCCCGCCCCGTAGGAGCCGCCGATGACGACGGTCAGCTTGGGGACGCGGGTGCAGGCCACCGCCGTCACCATCTTCGCGCCGTGCTTGGCGATCCCGCCGGCCTCGTACGAGCGCCCCACCATGAAGCCGGAGATGTTCTGGAGGAACAGCAGCGGGATGCCGCGCTGGTCGCACAGCTCGATGAAGTGGGCGCCCTTCTGGGCGGATTCGGAGAACAGGATGCCGTTGTTGGCGACGATGCCGACCGGGTGGCCGTGGATATGGGCGAAGCCGGTGACCAGCGTCGTCCCGTACTCCGCCTTGAACTCCGCGAAGCGCGAGCCGTCCACGAGGCGGGCGATCACCTCCCGGACGTCATAGGGCGTACGGGAGTCCGCGGGCACCGCCCCGTACAGACCGGCCGGGTCGGCCTTGGGCTCCTCGACGGTCCGCACGGTCCACGGGAGCGGCGCGCGCTCGCCGAGGGTGGAGACGATGGTGCGCACCAGGCGCAGCGCATGGGCGTCGTCCTCGGCGAGATGGTCGGTGACCCCGGAGGTCTTGGCGTGCACCTCGCCGCCGCCCAGCTCCTCGGCGGTGACCACCTCACCGGTGGCGGCCTTCACCAGCGGCGGCCCGCCCAGGAAGATCGTGCCCTGATTGCGGACGATCACGGCCTCGTCGCTCATGGCCGGGACGTAGGCGCCGCCGGCCGTGCACGAGCCCAGCACCGCGGCGATCTGCGGAATCCCCGCCCCCGACATCCGCGCCTGGTTGTAGAAGATCCGCCCGAAGTGCTCCCGGTCGGGGAAGACCTCGTCCTGCATCGGCAGGAAGGCGCCGCCGGAGTCGACCAGGTAAAGACAGGGGAGACGGTTCTCCAGGGCGATCTCCTGCGCCCGGAGGTGCTTCTTGACCGTCATCGGGTAGTACGTGCCGCCCTTGACCGTGGCGTCATTGGCGACGATCACCGTCTCCCGGCCGGAGACCCGGCCGATCCCGGCGATCACGCCCGCGGCCGGTGCGGCCCCGCCGTACATCCCGTCCGCGGCCAGCGGCGCCAGCTCCAGGAACGGCGAGCCGGGGTCCAGCAGGGCGTCCACCCGGTCGCGGGGCAGCAGTTTGCCGCGCGCGGTGTGCCGCGCCCTGGCCTTCTCGCCGCCGCCCAGCCGGGCCGCCGCGAGCTTCTCGCGCAGCTGTGCGGCCAGCTCGCGGTGCGCGGCCTCATTGGCCCGCCAGGAGTCGGACGCCGGATCGGCGGTACTCCCCAGCACCGGTGCCTGCTCCATCGTTACGAGCCCCCTTGCTCGATCGCCTGTCCCGTCACCGCGGTCCGCGGCGGCCGGTCCATCCGGGTTAATGGGCGTTAACCTCATTGCCTTCAGGTTAACGAGCACTAACCCGGCTGTCTACAATCGACGGCATGAGTAATGCGCAGCCCGCCACCCCGACCAGCCGCCGCGAGCAGATCCTCAAGGAGGCCGCCCGGCTCTTCGCGGAGCGCGGCTTCCACGGCGTCGGCGTGGACGAGATAGGGGCGGCCGTGGGCATCTCCGGTCCGGGCCTCTACCGGCACTTCGCCGGCAAGGACGCGATGCTCGCCGAGCTGCTGGTCGGGATCAGCGAGCGGCTGCTCGCGGGCGGCCGGATGCGGGTCGCGGAGGGCGGCGGCAGCCCCGAGGCGGTGCTGGACGCGCTGATCGACGGCCATATCGACTTCGCGCTGGACGACCGGCCGCTGATCACCCTGCACGACCGGGAGCTGGACCGGCTGCGGGAGGCCGACCGCAAGCGGGTCCGTCAGCTCCAGCGGCAGTACGTGGAGCTGTGGGTGGAGGTCGTCCGCCGGGTCCACCCGGGCCCCTCCGAGTCCCGGGCCCGCGCCGCGGTGCACGCCGTCTTCGGCCTGCTCAACTCCACCCCGCACCTCGGCCGCCCGGGTGCCCTGCCGGGCCGTACGGAGATGGCGGAGCTGCTGCACCGGCTCGCGCTGGGCGCGTTCGGCGCGGTGGCGGGGGAGCCGGAGGCCGGGGAGCCGGTGGCGGCGTCGGCGCCGGGCGCCTAGGGGCAGGTCCGCCGGCTCGCACGGATTTTCGTTGACCTCTGGACAGCTTAGGTAACTGGCCGGTAGCTTTCGCTGAGCAAGCGCTTAGCCATGCGCTTGGACCGGCGACCTGGAGGAGGCGACGTAGCAATGCGCCGTACGGTGTTCAACGAGGATCATGAGGCGTTCCGCGAGACCATACGCGCCTTCATCGAGGCCGAGGTCGTCCCGGTCCACGACGAATGGTTCGCCGCCGGTCAGGCCCCGCGCGACTTCTACTACAAGCTCGCCGAGCTGGGCGTCTTCGGTATCCGCGTGCCCGAGGAGTACGGCGGCGCCGGCATCGACTCGCACAAGTTCGAGGCCGTGATCTACGAGGAGACCTCCCGCGCGGGCGTCACCTTCGGCGGCTCCGGCGTGCATGTGCTGCTCGGCCTCCCGTACATCCAGATGCTCGCCACCGACGAGCAGAAGAAGCGCTTCCTGCCGAAGTTCGTCAGCGGCGAGGAGATGTGGGCGCTGGCGATGACCGAGCCGGGCACCGGCTCCGACCTCGCCGGCATGAAGTCCACCGCGAAGCTGTCGGAGGACGGCACGCACTACGTCCTCAACGGTGCCAAGACCTTCATCACCGGCGGGGTGCACGCCGACCGCGTCATCGTCTGCGCCCGCACCGCGGCCCCCCGTGAGGACGACCGCCGCTTCGGCATCTCGCTCTTCGCCGTGGACGCCAAGTCCGCCGGCTACTCCGTCGGCCGCAAGCTGGACAAGCTCGGCCTGAAGATCTCCGACACCGCCGAGCTGGCCTTCGTCGACGTCAAGGTCCCGGTCGAGGACCTGCTGGGCGAGGAGAACAAGGGCTTCGCCTACCTGGGCCTGAACCTCGCCTCCGAGCGCTGGGGCATCGCCTTCGGCGCGTACGCCCAGGCCAAGGCCGCCGTCCGGTTCGCCAAGGAGTACGTGCAGGAGCGCACGATCTTCGGCAAGACGGTCGCCTCCTTCCAGAACACCAAGTTCGAACTGGCCGCCTGCCAGGCCGAGGTGGACGCCGCCGAGGCCGTCGCCGACCGCGCGCTCGAAGCGCTGGACGCCGGCGAGCTGACCCCGGCCGAGGCCGCCTCCGCCAAGCTGTTCTGCACCGAGGTCGCGCACCGCGTCATCGACCGCTGCCTCCAGCTGCACGGCGGCTACGGCTTCATGAACGAGTACCCGATCGCCCGCCTCTACGCGGACAACCGCGTCAACCGCATCTACGGCGGCACCAGCGAGGTCATGAAGTCCATCATCGCCAAGTCCATGGGCCTCTAGGCCGCAAGGGCCCCGCGCACGTGAACGACGCACTCCGGTCCCTGCTCGATCTGCTCGCACTGGAGCGGATCGAGCAGGACATCTTCCGGGGCGAGAGCCGCGCCTCGGTCGTACCCCGGGTCTTCGGCGGCCAGGTCGCCGCCCAGGCCCTGGTCGCGGCCGGGCGCACGGTCCCCGCCGACCGGCCGCCGCACTCCCTGCACGCGTACTTCCTGCGCCCGGGAGACCCCGGCGCGCCCATCGTCTACACCGTCGACCGCATCCGCGACGGCCGCTCCTTCACCACCCGCCGGGTCGTCGCCGTCCAGCACGGCCAGCCGGTCTTCCACCTCTCCGCCTCCTTCCAGACGGCCGAGGAAGGGCTGGAGCACCAGGAGCCGATGCCGCCGGCACCGGACCCGCTGGAGCTGCCCACCGCCGCCGAGATGCTGCCCCGGCACGCCGAGCGCTTCCTCGCCCCCGACGTCGCCGAACGCCTCCTGGAGGCCCGCGCCGCGATCGACCTGCGGTACGTCGACGAGCCGCCCTACGTCACCGTCGGCGAACCCCGCGAGCCCCGCTCCCAGGTCTGGTTCCGCACCCAGGGCAAGCTCGACGACGACAGCGCCATCCCCCGCCCCCTGCTGGACATCTGCCTGGTCACCTACGTCTCCGACATGACCCTGCTGGACTCGATCCTGCTCGCCCACGGCCGCGGCGGCTGGGCGGTGGGCGACGTCGTCGGCGCCAGCCTGGACCACGCGATGTGGTTCCACCGCCCCCTGCGCGCCGACGAATGGCTCCTGTACGACCAGGAGTCCCCCACCGCCCAAAGCGGCCGCGGCCTCGGCAAGGGCCGCATCTTCACGGCGGAGGGGCAGCTGGCGGTGTCGGTGATTCAGGAGGGGGTTATCCGGGTGCCGCGGGGTTAGACGTCCTCGCCGTGCGGCACCCGCCGGCCACGCCGGCCGCCCTCGGCAATGGCGGGCACGCTCGTCCCACTCAACACGCAGGTCGTCGCGGGCCTCACTCTGGCGTGAACTCGTATTGGAGTTCATGGAGATGGCCCGCCTTGACCATGATGGTGACCTCGATGGGCCGTTCGTCGTCCGTGTAGACCACTCGCAGGGTCCGGAGGACGGGCAGGCTGCTGGGAAGGCGGAGGGCCTCGTACTGCTCCTGAGTGGGTACGCGGGCGGAGACCCGGTCGACGCTGAGGCGGGGCGGGTGACCCAGCTCGGCCAGGAGAGTGGGCGTACCGCCCTTGATCCTGCGGCGTTCCGTCATCGCGGTACCGCGGGCGATGTCCAACGGGTAGTAGGACTTGACCAGTTCGACCGGTTCGTCGTCGACCAGGAGAATCTGGCGGCGGAGCAGTGCCGTTCCGCCTTCCGGGAGATTCAGGGCCGCTGCGGCATCACTGGGCGGCGTGGCCTCGGTGACCTCCAGCAGCGCGCTGTGCGCCCGGCCTCCGCGCTTCGTCGCCTCGGTGAGCCAGCGGTACTGCTCGCCGGGGCCGACAGGTGCCATGAAGGAAGCGGGCCGCATGGTCTGCTGCCGGTGTTCCCGTACAGTCACCGCCGCTCCGGCGCGACCCACGACGAGGCGTTCGTCCTTGAGAAGTTGGAGCGCCTTCTGCACGGAAGCGTCGAACCGTGTCTTGAGGTGCGTCGTGGACGGCAGTTTCGCGCCCGGTTCCAGGTCACCGCTCATGATCTCGTCGCGTAGGTCGGCGGCGATCCGTTCGTGCAGGGAACGGCGGTCGTACGCGTCGTCTTCGGTTCTCGGCACAGTCATCCGATCTTGATCTCGTAGCGCAGCCGCTGAAGGCGTCCGGGCATCGCCATCCTGTCGACCTGGATCGGCTTGTCGTGTGCGTCCAGCGTGACCCGTGTCAACTGAAGCACCGGTTCGTCGTCACCGGTCCGCAGCGCTTCGCGTTCCTCGCGGCTGGGCATCCGGGCGACGACGTCCTCCTGGACCCGTGCGCCGACGTGCCCGAGGTCAGCGAGGAGCGAGATCGCGCCGCCGGGAATCTTGGCGGTCCCGGCCAGGCGGGTCCCCTGTGCGATGTGGACGGGGTAGTAGGTGTCGGTCAGTTCGCAGGGCGCGTCGTCGAGATACATCACGCGACGGCGTACGACGACGTTCTCGCCCTCCGCGATTCCCAGAAGTTCCGCGATCTCGGGCGGTGCCGCGATCTCCCCTGCGTGAACGATGCGTTGGCTGCCACGGCGGCCACGGGCGGCGGTCTCCGCGTTCCAGGCATCAGACTGCCCTTTCTCGCGGGGCGTCAGATACGGCATCGAGGTGCTGACCCACTCGCTGGTACCCACGCGTCCTCCTGGCGACAGGTGATCTCAACCCTTTGCCTACACGGTAAGCGACCCCTGAAGGCAACCACCCTCCGGCTACCTTGCTGCTTTTCGTGAATAGCGATACGGTCTCAATTTTAGTGCAACCAAGGAGCAAGGCGGTGGTTCCCCGTGTCTGTGTGCCTTTCGCGGCAACGTCGATTTCCTCGTATGCGCGTCCTGGGGGTGGAGGTGGCGGTGCGATGAGTGAGTCGCAGACCACGCGCCTGCTGTCGTGGGTGAGTCCTGATGGAAAGACCTGCTTCCTTGTGAGCGACGGCAGGGGTGAGAGCGGCTTCTCCCGTGTCGCGGACCGTATCGAGGACGTGCAGCTCGATCTGGCGGACCGGCTGCTCGATCACGCGGCCGACCTGCTCGGGGACGGTAGGGCGACGGATCGGCAACTCCGTTATCTGGGTGAGCAGTTGAGTGCTGTGCTGCGGGATGTGCGTCGTGTCGCGGAGAGCAGGGGTGCGCGGCTGAGCCGGTGAGGAGCCACAGCAGCCCATGTCCCGTCGTCGGCAGACGCCCGCCGCACCGCCCGCCCCGGGCTGGAGGAGGGCCCGGCCGAGGCGGGGCATCTATCCGGCCATCAAGAGATGAACTGATCGGCCGGCGGGCAGCAATGAAGGGTCTCAAATCTGGCTTCACAACCTCACGATCCGCTTCATGCCAGCTGCACTTGTGAAGCGGGTCGTGAGATTCCGCAGCTCGATCACCCGGCCACCTTCGCCAGGGATTCGGCGAGTTCGGCGGCCGTCGGCCGGTCATTCGCCCTGCCGAGGAGGACCGGTCGCAGGATGTCCTGGAACGCCGGCCAGGGGGCCGCGGTGTCGAGGGGGACGCAGCGGCTTGCGATGCGCACGCGGATTTCTGCCGGGGTGAGCCGGACGGGCTCGATCCCGGCCGCGGCGTAGTCCAGTGGCCAGCGGCCGGTGAGGCAGGTCCATAACGTTCCGGCGAGGGCGTACACGTCGGCGGCAACGCTCGGGGTGACCGGTCGGCGGCCGGCTTCGATGGACGCGGCCAGTTCCGGCGCCACCAGGTGGGTGAGGCCACCGCGGAAACCGGCGGCCGGTTCCGTACCTGTGCGCCAGGACCAGGAGCAGTCGATCAGCCGTACGCCATGGTCGGTGTGGATGCCGTGAGACGGCTGGAGGTCGGCGTGGATCCAGCCGGAGGAGTGGAGCGCGGCCACGGCCCGGCACAGGTCCACGGAGGCCACCAGTGCGCCGGACTTCCCGTCCGCCGCACCCCGCACAGGAGCGAAGGCGTGCCAGGTCGACGGCCCCGCGAACCATGGGGTCACCAGCCAGGCAACACCCTCGTCCCCGCCGGAGGCCAGCAGGTAGCCGGGCCAACCGATCGCCTTGAGGACCGCCGCCTCCCGCTGAGTGACGGCCGCACCCTCGCCGTCGCCGGTCTTGACCGCCACTGCCCCCTCTGGGCCGGTTGCCTTCCACACCGCCGCGCCACGCCGGTAGGAGATCTCCTCCAGTTCGACCGGAATGCCGCAGGCCGCTTCGGCGGCGACAACGGCGGCTGTGGGGAAATCAGGGAACTCGCCCATTTCTTCACTGCCTTCCACTCGTAGGGGAGCGCCGGAAACACCTCGCGTCCGTCGTCCACAGCTGTGGAGAGCGGCAGCGCGAGGCCCGGGGTGTCGGGCGGCCGGCCTCAGCGGTCGCCCACGTATATCGCGTTGTGGGCGCCAGGCCGCCGCCATAAAGTCACCGCATGTCTTTGCGACTTCGTATGCGTCAGGCGTTGCCCGAAGCGATGCGTGCCCGGGACAAGGTCGCGGTGAGTGTGCTGCGGGCGACGCTGGCCGTGCTGGACAACGCTGAGGCGGTTCCCGTGGGGGAGGCCGGGCTTCGGGGTGTGGCCATTGAGCAGGCGCCGGTGGGCGTTGGTGTCACCGAGGTGGCGCGGTGTGAGCTGAGTGAGCGGCGGGTGGTGGAGGTCGTACGTGCCGAGGCGGACGAACGGCTGGAGGCCGCCGCGCAGTTGAGTGCGCCGGCGCATGCCGACCGGGCCGCGCGGCTCCGTGCGGAGGCTGCCGTGTTGATGCGCCTTCTCGACGGGCCCGGCGGCGCGTAGGACACGGGGCCGCGGCGGCCCCCAGGGGGCGCCCCCTCAGCGCAGCCCCGCCGCCTCCAGCAGATACGCGGTCAGCGGGTCGTAGTGGCGGGGGCTCAGGACGTGGTCGTCCAGGGGGATCGTGACCTGGAGGGTGCCTTCGGCCTCGGCGAGGAAGAGGGCCGGGTCGTTGCAGTCGGCGAAGCCCACCGCGTCGATACCGCGCTGGCCCGCGCAGCCCGCCCAGCCGTGGTCGGCCATCACCAGGTCCGGCAGCGGGCGGCCCTCGCGCTCCAGGCCGTCCAGGACGGCGGCCATCGGCTCGGGGGAGTGGGTGTGCCAGAGCGTCGCACCGCGCTCCAGCATCGCCACGTCGGCGAACTGGAAGACCATGCCGTCGTCCGCCCGCAGCCCGTCCGGGATGACGACGATCTCGCAGCCCGCCACGCGCAGTGCCTCGGCGGTCGCCCGGTGCACATCGAGAAGGCCGCCCGGGTGGCCGGTCGCGAACAGCACCCGGTGCTGCCCGGCGGCCGCCTTGCGCAGCACCGCGGCGGTGCGGTCCAGCGCGTCGATCGTCAGCTCCGGGTCGATGGTGTCCTGCCCCTGCCGGTGGTGCGGGTCGTCGACGACGCCGCAGCGCTCCGCCATCACGGCCAGCACGTCCTGCTCGTCCACCCACCGGTCGCCGAACTCCAGGCCGAACCAGTAGTGGCGTTCGCCGTTGGCGAGCCTGCGGTAGTGGGAGAGGTTGTTCTCGCGGGGGGTGGCGACCTCACCGGCGATCCGGGTCCGGACGAGATGATCGACGAGTTCGGCGCGTGAGGGGGCAGCGGCTGCGGAGGCTATCGGCATAGCGCCCATTGTGCCCGTACACCTGTTCCGGGGCCGGGGAGTTCCGCAGCCCGGACACCGGGGTGCGGATGCCGGAGCGGGCGCACCGCCCTGCGGACAGGTGGCGGCGTCCTGCGGAGAGGGTGGCGGCGTGCCGCGGGAGCCAGGAATGCCTGGTCAGCGCCCTGCCGTCGCCAGCCTGGACAAAATGTCGAACGCTCCCGGCCCCGGTGACGCACATGTCCATGGGCCCGGCGCCCGGCGCTCCCTACCCTCACGGTCATGACCACCGCAGCCAGCGCATCCAACGGGCCCGTGGGCCCCGTCGACTCCTCCCGTGTCCCGCGCTACGCCGGGCCCGCGACGTTCGCCCGCCTGCCCCGCCTCGACGAGGTCGGCGGCCGGGCCGATGTGGCCGTCGTCGGTGTCCCCTTCGACACCGGTGTCTCCTACCGCCCCGGGGCCCGCTTCGGCGGCAACGCCATCCGTGAGGCGTCCCGGCTGCTGCGGCCGTACAACCCGGCCCAGGACGCGTCGCCGTTCGCGCTCGCCCAGGTCGCCGACGCCGGTGACATCGCCGCGAACCCGTTCAACATCAACGAGGCCGTGGAGACGGTCGAGGCCGCGGCCGACGACCTGCTCGCCGGCGGCGCCCGGATGATGACGCTCGGCGGCGACCACACCATCGCCCTGCCCCTCCTCCGCTCGGTCGCCAAGAAGCACGGCCCGGTCGCGCTGCTGCACTTCGACGCGCACCTGGACACCTGGGACACGTACTTCGGCGCCGAATACACCCACGGCACCCCGTTCCGCCGCGCCGTCGAGGAAGGCATCCTCGACACCTCCGCGCTCTCCCACGTCGGCACCCGCGGTCCGCTCTACGGCAAGAAGGACCTCGACGAGGACGAGAAGATGGGCTTCGGCATCGTCACCTCGGCGGATGTCATGCGGCGCGGGGTGGACGAGGTCGCCGACCAGCTGCGCCAGCGCATCGGTGACCGTCCGCTGTACATCTCCATCGACATCGACGTGCTGGACCCGGCGCACGCCCCGGGCACCGGTACGCCGGAGGCGGGCGGCATGACCTCCCGCGAGCTCCTGGAGATCCTGCGCGGGCTCGCGTCCTGCAACCTGGTCTCGGCGGACGTCGTCGAGGTCGCGCCCGCGTACGACCACGCGGAGATCACCGCCGTCGCCGCCTCGCACACCGCGTACGAGCTGACGACGATCATGTCGCGGCAGATCGCGGCCTCCCGCCAGGGGGAGTAGGGGCAGACGGGCGTGGCAGGGGCGGCGGTGTCCCGCGCGGTGGGAGCGCGGCGGGGGCCCGGCGCCCTGCGCACACCCCCGTTCCGGCTCAGGCCCGCATGCCGCCGTCGACCCGGAGGACCGTGCCGGTGACGTAGGAGGAGCGGTCGCTCAGGAGCCAGGCGGCGGCCTGGGCGATCTCGTCCGGATCGGCGGCGCGGCCCAGCGGGGTCCGGGCGTTGAGCTGCTCGATCGTGCCGGGGGACTCCGCGTCCCAGTCGTACAGCATCTCGGTGAGCGTCGTGCCGGGCGCGATGGCGTTGACGCGGATCCCCTCCGGGCCGTACGTGGCGGCTGCCGACGCGGTGAGGCTGTTGATCGCCCCCTTCGCCGCGCCGTACGCGGGCAGCGCGGGGTTGGCCATCAGGCTGCCGACGCTGGAGGTGTTGACGAGGGCTCCGCGCCCCGCGGTGGCACGGATGGCGGCGATCTCGGCGGTCATGGCCAGCCACGGGCCCTTGAGGTTGACGGCGCAGACACGGTCGAAGTCGGCCTCCGACAGCTCATCCATCGGGCCGGGCGGCTGGCCCGTCGCGCCGTTGTTGAAGGCCACGTCCAGCCGGCCGTACAGCTCCACGGACCGGTTGACGGCGGCCCGGACGCCGGCCGGGTCGGTCAGATCGCACACCACGTAGTCCGCGGTGCCGCCGGCCGCCCGGATCTCCTCGGTCACCGCCTTGAGCTGGGACTCCGTGCGGGCCGTGAGAAGTACCCGGGCGCCCTCCCGGGCGAAGAGGCGCGCTGCTGCCGCGCCGATGCCGCGGCCGGCACCGGTGATGAAGGCGACCTTGCCGGAGAGCAGGCCCGAGGTCGTGGTGGACATGATCGGTGTCTGGTTCATGACGACGAGCCTGCTTCCGGCGGCCCGGCACATCCAGGCACCGGCAGTACCTGGCAGGGCACCTCGGCGCCGCACACACTGGGGAGATGGATCGACGAGAACTGGCCGGCTTCCTGCGCAGCAGACGCGAGCGCATCACCCCCGCCGACGTGGGGCTGCCCGCCGGGCAGCGCCGCCGTACCCCGGGACTGCGCCGCGAGGAGGTGGCGCAGCTGGCGTTCATCTCGACCGAGTACTACGCCCGCCTGGAGCAGGCCCGCGCTCCCCACCCCTCCCGTGAGGTGCTGGCCCAACTCGCCCGCGCGCTGCGCCTGTCGGACGCCGAGCGCGACCATCTGCACCACCTCGCCGGTGCCCCGCCCGGACCGCCGCCCGGGCCCTCGCGGGAGATACGGCAGAGCATCGTGGACCTGCTGCGCCGGTTGCCGGAGGCCGCGGCGCTCGTGGTGTCGGCGACGTATGAGGTCATCGCCTGGAACGACCTGGCCGCTGCCCTGATGGAGGACTTCTCCGACCTGTCGCGCCGGGACCGGAACCTCATCCGACGTGCCTTCCTCGGCCCGTACCGGAACGGCCGGCGGCTGTACGGCGTCTCGGACGCGGACGCGTTCGCCCGGACCGCGACCCAGCACCTGCGCGCCGCCGCGGCCCGCTACCCCAACGCCCCGGAGGTGACCGGCCTGGTCGCCGAACTCCTGGACGGCAGTGCGGAGTTCGCCCGGCTCTGGGCCGCCCACGACGTGACCGACCGGCCCACCCTCTGCAAGACCTTCGCGCACCCCCTCGTCGGCCCCGTGTCCGTCAACTGCGACGTCCTGGACATCGCCGACCGGGACCAGCGAGTCTTCCTGTACACCGCCGCCCCCGGCTCGCCGTCGGAAGAGGCACTGCGACTGCTGTCGGTCGTCGGCACGCAGCGGATGGGAGTGGCGGGGTGAGGGGCCCCGCCCCGTCAGTCGTTCTCGAAGATGTACATCCAGGCGGCGGACTCCGAGCCGGTGTCGTCGAGCATCCAGAGTTCGCCGCTGACGTGCTGGCGCAGGGCGTACTGTTCGTCGCTGTTGTCGACCGTCGCGGAGATGCGCAGGCCGATCAGCCACTGGGCGGTCATGGCGAGGAAGTTCTCCAGGGAGGACGCCACCAGGGCGCCGTCGACCGGGTCGTCCTCGTCGCCCACCCGGAAGACCTCGCCGCCGGTTCCGTCCAGGACCAGGTCGGCGCCCATCCAGCGGCCGAGGTGGAAGAACGGCCCCTCGGTTTCGGGGGCTTCGGCCGCGTCGTCCGGCCAGGTGAATTCGGTGAGGAAGGTGTCGTCGTCGGGGGCGAGGCGCAGGCCGCTCTCGTCGAAGGCGGGGATGCCGAGGCCGGTCAGCAGCTCGCGGGCGCCGTCCTCCTCCAGGCCCGCCGGCAGGTGGTCCTCCTTGACGGGGCGGAAGGCGTCCTCGCCCACTACGGCGCGCAGGTCCGCCGTGCCGGGGGGTGTGGCGTGCTGCGGGGTGGTCGGGCCCGCCGCCGCGTACGGTCCGGTGAGCGGGGCGCGGCCGGGGGTGCCGGCCGTCTCCTCCCAGCCCTTGGCGGGGGACAGGGCGAAGAGGCCGCCGGGGCCGCCCAGGATGGCCAGTTCGCCCACGGTCAGTACCGGAGCGGAGAGCAGGCTCGGGTGTGCCATGCCGGTGCCGGGGACGGCGGCTTCGAGTGCGTCGAGCGTGGTGATCGCGTCACCGGTGCCCGACTCGTCCGGCCGGGTCAGGGCGGTGTGGGCGTCCTCCGGGACGACGGAGTCCTCCGGCCAGGGGCCGGCGAGCGGTTCGCCGGTGTGCGCGTCCCAGATGGTGACGTCCACCTCCGGTGTGCCGAGCGCGGCCACGGCGGGCCGGCCGTGCCAGCGGACCTCGGCCGTCTCGCCGACCACGCCCGGCGCCAGGAACGACGCGTGGAAACCGCCCGGCGGACGCCAGCGGGTCCACACCGCCTTCCACGGGAGGCGGATCCCCGAGGCGAGGAGTCCGGTCACGAAGTCCTCGTCGCTGCGGGCGGTCGCCATCAGGTGCAGCCAGGCGGCCCAGGCGGTCTGGGTGGCTGGGACCACCCCGTAGTCCCAGAGGTACGCGGCGTCCGCCGCGGCGCTGTTGCCGCCGATGCCGCCGTAGTGTGCGCAGCGCGCGGCATCGAGCAGGGCGGTCTGCGGCAGATGGGCCACCAGCTCGCCCCGGGCGACCAGTTCGTCGAGAGTCTGCGTGGTCCACTTCTGCTCGTGGTCGGCCTGCGCCGCGTGCATGGCCAGCCCCGCGGCCGCGTACCTGCCGAGCGCTCCGCCCGCCGCCCAGCCGTCGGGGTGGGCGAGTTCCGGGGCCAGCGTCCGCAGCCAGGCCGTCATATGGCGGTTCACCCGGGTGACGGTTTCCGGGGCGGTCTCGCGCCGCAGCGACTCGGCCACCGCCTCGTCGACGAAGCCGACACCGTCCTCGCGCCGCTCCAGCCACCGGTCGTGCTCGGCCAGCACGGCCTGGAGCGCGTCCTCGGTGACCGGGTGGTCGTCGTCCGCGCGCAAGCCCGCCACGAGCGCCGCCCAGGCGCGCGGCGGCACCGTGCGCGGCTCGGCGAGCGCCAGCGCCCGCACCTCGTCCGGCCAGGCCGGCGGGGCGGGCGCCGGGTCCGCTCCGGCCGGCTCCAGCCGGAGGCCGGCGTCGCCGGAGCGCAGCAGAGCGGGCGCATCCACCTGGGCGATCACCTGAAGCCCGGTGCGCGCGCACAGTGCCTTCAGCGTTCCGGTCAGCAGCCGCTCCGCCTCGTACGAACGACGGGTACGGCCCATCCGGTGCACCTGCGTGAGCAGCACCAGCCGCCGTTCCGGGAGGGCCCGCACCTCGGAGATCCACCTGCGGCCGCCGTAGCGCCGGGACTCCAGCCCCAGCGCCGCCAGCACCTCCCCGAGCAGCTCCTCCGCGGTGCGCTCCGTGGCATCGACCAGGACGCTCGACGCGACCTGCGCGCCCACCTCCCGCAGCACCTGCCCGCCGTCCGCCGCACCCTCGCCGACCAGGCTCAGCCAGCCCCCCGGCGCCAGCGGATCGGAGGTGTCCTGCCACCACCGCAGCAGCCGATCGGCCGCCGCCTGCGCGGAAACGGCCTCCAGCACCGGGGTGTTACTGCTCATCGCTGCTCTCCTCGACTACGGCTTCGGCTTCGGCAGCATATGCATGCGGGTGGACGCCCACATACGGCCCATCTTCCGCAGGTGATCGTCCATCTCCTCGTCCATGATCTGTTCCCTGGGCTGCCGGTGCTCCTTCACCCGCTCATCGATCTTGGAGTCGGACAGCCCCGCCTTGCGCAGGGCCGCCTTCTGGGCGGCCTCCGACTGGCCGTCCATGCTCGCCAGGAGGTCCTTGCGTTCCTGCAGGAGGCGGGCACGTTCCACGTCACGGGCAGGCTGGCCGTCCGGGTCGGTCCGGTAGGTCGTGCTGTAGTAGATCGGGAACGGCGGGCGCTTCTGGATCTCCGTGGTGCAGTGGGCGTGCCCCAGCCCCTCGCCGCACGGCTCGCGTTCGGTGTACAGACCGGCGATGTCGTACGTGCCCTGGCCGCTGGCCGTCTGGCTCTTGTTGAGCCGCTCCACCCACTCCAGCAGATGCCGTTCGGAGTGCCGCGGGGTGTAACCCGAGTTTCCGGCCGGAATGGAGGAGTCGACGACGTAGGTGCTGTTCCCGTCGCTGTCGACGACCTCGATCACCGCGTAGTTCTTGCCGGTGAAGTCGGGCCGGGTGGAACCCGCCTCGCGCAGCATCTGGTTGACGTGCGCGGTGGTCAGGTCGCGGTCGGCCAGATTGGGACGGCGCGCGTCGCGGAGATCGGTCAGCGCCTGGTGCTCCGGCGTGCCGGGCTCCCGGTACTCCTGCGGCCACGACCCCGCGGGCTTCGACTGCTCACGGGAGTGGGCACCGGCGGAGACCTCGTTCTGCTCGATGGGGTCGGGCTTCCCGTCCTTCTTACGGGGCGGGGCGCCGTGGTACGGGTTCTCGCCGTCGGTGGCCCGCTGCGGGCTCTGGCCCACGCCGTTGTCCTCGTGGAACGCCTGGCTCATCCGGGCGAGCGTGGCCACGACGGCACCCCGCTGGCCGTCGTTCATGTCGGCGAAGTCCTCGCCGAGCACCTCGCGCAGTTCCCGCTCGGTGAAGGCCGTCGGCGGAATCTCGACCGGGTCCTTGCCGTCCTGCTTGTTGTTCGCCCGGGCGGCGTCGGCGGCGGCCTTCCGGTCGGCGGCCCGCTGGAGCAGATCGGCGAGGCTTCCGTCGTTCGCCCAGTGCTGCATGCGGTCGTGGACCGGATCGAGCCCGATGCGGTAAACGGGGTGCGGATGGGGCGCGTCGGGGTGGTCCGGGTCGATGCGGATTCCCTGCTGCTCCGAGTCCGCGGGCAGGGACGCGTGGTGGTCCGTGGTCCGCTCGGGCTCGGGCAGATCGGAGTTGCGCGCTTCCCGGGTGTTCTCCGCCGATTGGGGGTCCGAATCGGTCTGCTGCTCCGGTCCGTCGATGTCCATCGGGGACGGCGAAGAGTGATCGTCCTCGTGCCCGCCCTCGGGCTCCGGGCTGTCGATCTCCATGTCCGTACGCGGATGCTTGGAGTCGCCCTCCTGGATGTCGTCCTCGGCGGGCCGCTTGGTGCCCGACGGGTCGGAGGGAGGGTGGGGGTTGTCCAGGCCGGATGGGTTCTCGGGGGACGGGGGTGGTGGATGGGGGTTGTTGGCGTCTGCGGGGGTGTCGGTGCCTCGTGGGGTGTCGGCGTTTGCCGGGTTGCCGGCCCCTGCCGGGTTCTCGGCGGTGTGCTGGGTGGGGGGCTGGTGGTGCGGGGTTCCGTTGTCCGGAGTCCGGTCGTTCGGGGTCCCGTTGTTCGGGTTGCCGTGGTCCGGGGGCCGGTGGGACGGCGACGGATCGGTCGGGGAGTGGTGATCCGGGCTGCCGGAGGGGGCGTCGGACGTGGTGCCGTCCCCGGGGGTGCCGGCGGGGTGGGGGCCGGGGGCGTTCTGCGGGTGTTGTTGCGGGTTCTGCTGCTGGGGCCAGCCCTGGTTCTGGGACTGGTGCGGGCCAGGCTGCTGGGTCTGGGGGTTCTGGTGCTGGCCTTGGCCCTGGTTTTGCCCCTGGCCTTGGCTCTGCCCCTGGCCCTGCTGCTGGGCGGCTGCGGGGTCGAAGGGCTTGCGGTCGGCGTCCAGGGTCAGGTGCCAGACGCCGTCGGCGTGGGTGTGGATGGGCTGTTGGCTGATCTCGCCGGTCTGGCTGTCGACCCAGACGACCCGGCCGTTGTGGTTGACGGCGTTGAAGACGTGGGCGCCGCCGCCGGAGCCGTCGGGGTTCCTGGGCCAGGTGACGAGGACGGCGGCCGCCGAGCCGTGGCCGGACTGACGGAGTTCGTCGGCGATGTGCTGGTAGCTGTCCTGGGCGTTCTGGCCGGAGTGGCGGAAGTTGGTGCCGGCCCAGTTCTGAATGTTGTTGGTGCCGTCGCGCTCACCGCTGACCCGGTCCAGCCCGCCGTGGCCGTCGTTGTCGTAGGTACGGGGTGCCGAGACCTGCGGGTTGCCGTACCAGGACTCCATGAACGAGCGGGTGCAGTCGGCGCAGTTGTTGGAGCGGCCGGGGACGCTCGGGCCGCCGTCGTTCTGGAGCTGGGACCAGGGCTGGAAGGGGTCCGCATGACGCTGCGGGCTGCCGTCCGGATTACGCGGGAACTGGTTCTCCAGCGCCTGCTGGTCGTGCGGGAACGGTGAATACAGCCCGCTGGGCTGGTGGTTGAGGCTCGCCCGGACGTCGCTGTGGCTCGGCCGCGGGGGGTTGCTGGGCGTCGCGGGCTGTTGCTGTTGGTGCGCCGGCTGCTGGTGCTGGGGCTGCTGGTTCTGGTGGTGGTGCTGCGTCGGGCCTTGGTGCTGCGGCTGCTGGTGCGGCTGCTGCTGTTGGTTTTGAGGCTGGTTCTGTTGCTGCGGGTTTTGTTGCTGCTGCGGGTGCTGCTGGCTCGGCGGCTGCGACTGAGGCTGGTGGCTCTGGAGCGTCGGCTGCTGACGGGGGTCCGGACGGTCCGGCTGCGGCTGGCGCGGGTCCGCACGAGGCGGCTGCTGCTGCGTCGGCTGCTGTTGCTGCGGACGCTGCTGGTTCGGGTCGTGCGGTTGCTGCTGCGGAGGACGCTGGGTGCTGTCCGGACGCGCGGTGTCCGGACGGGTGGCGTCGGGCCGGGCGGTGTCCGGGCGCGGCGGGGCCTGGTCGGGGCGCTGCTGACGGGGGTCCGGGCGCCCGTTCTGGGGGTTGCGCGGGTCGTCCGGGCGGGTGGCGTCCGAGCGCGGATGTGACTGGTCAGGGCGCGAGGCGTCGGGGCGTGGCGTGTCCGGACGCTGGTTCTGGGGGTGCTGCTGGTCGGGCCGTACGGGCTGGGTCTGGTCCGGGTGCGGCTGATTCTGATCCGGGCGCGGGCCCTGCTGGTTCTGGGGGGACGACTGCGGGTTGGTCTGGTCGGGGCGGACCGGCTGCGTCTGGTCCGGGTGCGGCTGGTTCTGGTCCGCGCGCGGGCCCTGCTGGTCCGGACGTGTCTGCTCCGGGCGGGGGCCCTGCTGGTTCTGCTGGGGTGCCTGGTTCTGGTTCTGGGGCGGGCGGCCGGACTGCTGGTCGTGTGGGGGCTGCTGGTTCTGGTCCGGGCGGGGGCCGTCGAGGCGTGGGTTGTAAGGGGGTGGTTCGGGGCGGCGCTGTTGGGTGGCGTCGTGGATGATCTGGGAGCCGTCGGCGCGGCGGTTCGGGCCCGGGGCGGTGGTGTTGGGGCGCGGGCCGTCGAGGCGCGGGTTATACGGCGGGGGTTCGGGGCGGCGCTGCTGGGTGACGTCGCGGATCGCCTGGGAGCCGTCGGGGCGGCGGTTGGTGGGCCCGGGGGTGTTCCCGTTGGAGGGTGTGCCGCCGTGTGGGGCGCCTGAGTTGGGGGTGGCCGGGCCGCCCTGGGAGGGCACGGCGGTCGGCATGCCCATCACCGGGCCGGAGGTCTGCGGGGTGTTCTGGGGGGACTGCTGGGGCGTGGACGGCGTGCCGGTGTCCGTCGTGTGCGCGGTCGGCGCGGGAGCCGTCAGCGTGTCGGCGGACTGCGTGGTGACCGTGGTGTCGTCGTCCTCGCGGACATGCGGCATCGGGTCGCCGGGGGCCGGGTCCCGCTGCCCGACGGGCGGGCCGGACGAGCCGGAGTGCTGTACCGGAGCGCCCTGGGAGGGCACGCCCACGTGGGGTGTGGAGGGCCGTCCGCCGCCGGTACCGCTCTGGGAACTGTCGCCGTTGGAGGAGCCGTTGCTGCTGTTGTCGCCGTGCGATGCGGCGCCGTCGCCGGGCGGATTCCCGGATACCGGGTCGGGGGAGGGCGACGACTGCTGCGGGGACTGCGGGGACTGCTGCGGCGACTGTGCCGCGTCGGGGTGGGAGGGGCCGTCCGGGGTGGGCGAGTTGGACTGGGGCGACGAGCCCTGGTCCGGGGACGGACCGGAGTCCGGGGACGGGCCGGGGGACGGGGCTGACCCCGAGTCGGGGGTCGGGCCGGCGTCCGGGTGGACGGACGGGCCAGGTGTCGGCTGGGTGCTGCCGGAGTCCGCGTGCGGACGTGCCGAGTCCGGGGTGTTGTCGGGGGCTGGCTGGGTGCTGACCGAGTCCGGGCGGGAGGCGTCCGGGGTGGGGCCGCCCGAGTCGGGGGTGGGGGAGTTCCCGTACGGGTTGTGGTTGTTGCCGCCCGTGTAGCCCTCGTCGAAGGCGGTGCGCTGGTCCGGGGGCGGCAGGGGCTGGGACTCGGGGGTGGCACGGTTGCCGTCCGGGCCCGGGGTGCCGCTGTCGGAGGTGGTGGCGGGGCCGCTGCCGGAACCGCTGTTCGGGGATGTATCGCCCGGGCGGGGGGAGTGCGAAGGGCCGCCGGAGTCGGAGCCGTTGCCCGATCCGCTCCCGTTCGACCCTGACCCTGACCCTGACCCGGATCCCGACCCGGACGTACTGTCCGTGCCGGTCCCGCCGCCGTCGGAACCGGACCCACTGCCGGCACCTGAGTCACTTCCCGACCCCGACCCCGACCCCGACCCGGACCCCGACCCGCTCCCGTCCGACCCGGACCCCGAGCCGCTGCCGGAATCGCTTCCGGACCCCGACGCGCTGCCGGATCCTCCGCCGTCACCACTGCTGTTGCCGCTGTTGCTGTTGCCGCTGCCGGACCCGCTGCCGGAACCCGTGGACTCGCTGCCGCCCCCGTCGTTCCCGCCGCTGTCCTCGCTGCCGTCCTCGCTCCCGCCCCGTCCGGCGGCGTGCTCCAGACCGTTGCGGGCATGGTGGCCCGCTCGGCTGCCCGCCCCGTCGCGCAGGGACTCGGCGAAGGTCTGGCCGGAGTTCTTGAGCGCCTCCACGCCCGCCTCGGCGCCGGTCTTGGCGCTGCGGCCGACGTCGAAGCCGTTCTGCGCCCCGAAGTGCATGTTCATGCCCTGCGCGATGGCGTCGGAGACCATCGCCTCCAGCGCCGAGACGGCCGGCTCCTTGACCGTCTCGACGATCGCCTCGACCAGCGCCTCACGCGCTTCCTTCAGGATGCGGCGCACGATCAGCCGGGTGGCCTGGGTGGCCGCGGCCGCGCCGATTTCGGAGAGGCCGAACGTGAAGGGCGCGGCCGCTTGAGCCGCGATGATCTCTGCCGCGAGGATCGCCAACTGGGCGATCACCGCGACTTTCATCCCGATGATGACCCCGGAGCCGGCGTCCAGCGCGAACGCGATGAGTTCGGCGGCGCTACGGGCGTCGTCGAGGTATCCGGAGCCGTTGCCGGAGTACTTCTCCCAGGTCTTGCTGAAGCCGTCGATGCTGTCGCCGGAGTTGGCCGACACCACATTGCCCGCCGCGGTGACGCCCTCGGACTGCAACTGCTCGACAGCATTCGCGAACTCCCGCCACGCCGTGGCGGAGTCGTTCATCTTGTCCTCGTCGCCCGTCGGCCAGTCGTAGCCGAGCATCTCGAGTACCCACTCGAGCCAGTCAGGAAGCATGAGCGACATGGCGGCAATCCCCCGGAAAACGGTAAAGCTTGATCACAAATGTGGCGACGCAGGTCAGTTGATGAAGCGTCAGACGTGGGGCGACTTGAGGGTGACGATCTGCTGGCTCTCCGCCTCGGCGTTGGCGATGTGCTGCTTCATCAGGGAGTCGTTGAAGTCCTCGTCGGCCTGGTGGTTGTCGCCCATGGTGGTCAGGGCGCCGCCGATCTCCTGGAGCTTTGCGGCCAGATGCCCCATGGATTCGTACATGCCGTCGCGCAGACCCTCGTAGACCACGCCGAACTTCTCGCCGATCTCGTCATCGCCCCACGGCGGGGTGTCCTTGCCCTCCAGGCCGGTCAGCGCGCTCTTCAGCTTGGTCACCGCGCCCTGATAGCGCTGGCCGACGCTGGTGAAGTCCTTGCCGCCGGACTTCAGTGACGGAATGTCGGCCTGTAGCCCGTCTCCTGCCATGGCGTCCCCCGTTCCCTGGAAGCGTCGTCGTGACCGCACAACTTTCAACGAGTCTAGTGGGGTATGCCCGTGCCGCCTCAAGGAGTGTGCTGTCACAAGGGTGTCACTGATGGAGGGGGCACGTATCGCCGGGTGGGCCTGGGTTGGGGGGGGTACGTCAGGAGGTGTGGCATGCGCCCGGTTTGGCCGTGCGGTCCCGCCGTGACGAACCCGGTCGTGCGGGAGTCGGGGCGGGCCATCGGATGCGTGAGGCGCCAGGTCCGTGAGGCATCAGGTCCGTGAGGCGTCGGGCCCGCAGGGCGTCAGGTCCGTGAGGCGTCCCGGTCGAGGGAGCGGAGGGCGAACCACAGCTCCATACGGACGTCGGGGTCGTCCAGGTCGGTGTCGAGGAGGCCGGCGATACGGGTGATGCGCTGGCGGACGGTGTTGCGGTGGATGCCGAGGGCGGTGGCGGTGCGGTCCCAACTGCCGTGCAGGGAGAGCCAGTTGTGGAGTGTGGCGAGGAGGGGCGGGGAGTCGGCCAGCGGGGCGAGCAGAGCCTGGGCGTGCTGCCGGGCATCCGTGGGGGCGACGAGGGAGGTGATGCTGTGGGGGCCGGGGGTGCGATGGCGGACGAGAGCGGTGCGGCCGGCCAGGGCGCGGCGCAGCGCGGCGGCGGCATGCCGGTCGGCGGTCGCGAGTTCGGCGACCGGGGCGGGTTCGCTGACGCCGAGTGTCCAGCCGGGGTGCGCGGTGACCTCCTGGCCGGCGGGGATCAGGGCGCGGAGAGCGGGGGCGGCGCCCGGGGCCGTGACCGCCTCGGTGCGGGCCGTCGACTTGGTGGCGGGGGGCGCCCCAGAGGCGGCGGGGAGTTCGGCGGCGGCACCCGGGGCGACGAGGGAGGTGCCCAGGGCGGCGGCCAGTGAGGCCGTCGACTCCGTGGTGTCCCGGCGGCGTTCGGCGTGTACGACGGTCCAGAGGGGCGCGCCCAGGAGCGGGGCGACGTCGGCGGGGCGGGCGCCGAGGAGCAGCCGGACCAGGGCCGCGGAGTGCTCGGCGGCGGCCGGGCCATGGGCGGTGGCGGGGCCGGTGATCAGGGCGAGGAGTACGGCGGCGACGCCCGCGATGGCGTGCGCGGGCGGGTCGTGCGGGTTCGCGGCGACCACGAGGGCGAGTGCCTGGCGGCCGGGGCCGCGGCCGGTCAGGGCGTAGGCGGACAGCGAGGTGCCGGGGAGGGTGTCGGTGGCGGAGGACGGTCCGCCCGCGCCGAGGACCCGGGCGAGACGCCCGGCCGCGGCCCGTACGGGAGCGTCGGGGCGGGGGCCGGCGGTGCCGTGTTCCGCGCCGTCCGGGGCGAGCAGCGCGGTCCAGCCGTGCACATGGCGGGCGAGGGCGCGCAGTACGGCGGATGCCGGGTCGGGGCGGGCGGCGGCCGCGGCCAGGGCGCGCTGGGCCTCGCTGAGCCGGGTCAGCTCGCGGTGTCTGGCCTCCGTCACGGCCTGCCATACGGCGCTCTCCACGGCGGTGAACGGGGTGCCCACCGGGACCTCGACGAGCGGCAGCCCGTGCCGGTCGCAGGCCGCCACCAGGGCGGCGGGCACGGTGTCGTGCACCGGCGCGATCCCGAAGCCGAGGGCGGCGGCACCGGCCGCGACGGTACGGGCGACGTAGCCGTCGAGATAGGAGTCGAGGGCAGCGGGTGGGGAGGTCGCCGCGGTGGGTGCGGCGGGGGCCGGTGCCGCCGGGGCCGGTTCCGCGGGGTCCGGACCGGCGGCGTCTGCCGGGCCCGATGCCGTGACGTCCGCCGCGCCCGCCGGGCCCGGTCCCGTCGCGCCTGCCTCGTCTGACGCGCCCGCCCGGCCCGGTCCCGTCGCGCCCGCCTCGTCCGCCCCGCCCGTCACCTTCGCCAGATGCATCCCCGCCGTCAGCAGCATCTCGCCGCCCAGGAGGTACGGGACCGGGTCGGCCATCTCGGAGGTGTGGACCCAGTGGATGGCGACGCCCTCGCGCGGGCCGGCGAGCTGGCGCAGGCCCAGGTCCGTACGGGCGAGGAGATCCGCCAGTGGTACCGGCGGGGTGGACGGCGGGGGCAACGGGCGCGGCATGTGCGGACCCTCCACATCGGGGGGTGGTGAGTGGAGGAAACGTACACTTCAGCGTCGTCCGGCCGCCTCCTAGGGTCAACCCCCGGGACGCGGCGCTCGGACGGGACCCCCGCTCGCCGAGCGCCCGTCGTCCCCCCCCGTGCCCCACACCCCCCGCGCTTCACCCCCTCTCCCCTCTCCCCTCGGCGCAGCTGGAAGGGATGGCCCATGGCTGTCGACTATGCGGTGATCGTGCTCTATCTGGCCGGAATGCTCGCCATGGGCTGGTGGGGGATGCGCCGCGCCAAATCGAAGAGCGACTTCCTGGTCGCGGGCCGCCGCCTCGGCCCCGCGATGTACTCGGGAACGATGGCGGCGATCGTGCTCGGCGGCGCCTCCACCATCGGCGGGGTGGGCCTCGGCTACCGATACGGCCTCTCCGGCGCCTGGATGGTCTTCACCATCGGCCTCGGGCTGCTCGCGCTGAGCGTCTTCTTCTCGGCCCGGATCGCCCGGCTGAAGGTCTACACGGTCTCCGAGATGCTGGACCTGCGCTACGGCGGCTCCGCCGGGATCATCTCCGGTGTCGTCATGTGGGCGTACACCCTGATGCTGGCGGTGACCTCGACGATCGCCTACGCGACCATCTTCGATGTGCTCTTCGGCCTCGACCGGTCGCTCTCGATCATCCTCGGCGGAGCCATCGTCGTCGCGTACTCGACGCTCGGCGGGATGTGGTCGATCACCCTCACCGACATGGTCCAGTTCGTCGTCAAGACGATCGGGGTGCTGCTGCTCCTGCTGCCCCTCGCGGTCATCAAGGCGGGCGGCTTCGCCGAGATGAAGGCGCAGCTGCCGGACGACTACTTCGCGCCCCTGGGCATCGGCGGGCAGACGGTCTTCACCTACGTACTGATCTATTCGTTCGGCATGCTGATCGGGCAGGACATCTGGCAGCGGGTGTTCACCGCGCGCAGCGACAAGGTGGCGCGGCTGGGCGGCACCGCGGCCGGTACGTACTGTCTGGCCTACGCCCTGGCCGGTGCGGTCATCGGCACCGCCGCCAAGGTGCTCTACCCGCATCTGGGCAGCCCGGACGACGCCTTCGCCACGATCGTCAGGGACGCGCTGCCGGTGGGCGTGCGCGGGCTGGTGCTGGCGGCGGCGCTGTCCGCGGTGATGTCCACGTCCTCGGGCGCGCTGATCGCCTGTGCCACGGTCGCCCACAACGACATCTGGGCGCGGGTGAAGGGCGTCGTCGCGGTGCGCCGGAAGCCGCACGCGGGAGACTCCAGCGACTCGGGAGACTCCGGCGACTCGGGCGACACCGGCGGGTCACTGTCGGCGGACCGGGCCGGGGAAGGTGCCGAGGCGCCGGACGAGGTGCGCGGCAACCGCGCCTTCATCCTCCTCATGGGCCTCGCGGTCATCGTCATCGCGCTCGTGCTCAACAATGTCGTCGAGGCGCTCACCCTCGCCTACAACGTCCTCGTCGGCGGGCTGCTGGTGCCCATCCTCGGCGGGCTGCTGTGGAAGCGCGGCACCGCCGCCGGTGCACTGGCCTCGGTCGCGGTCGGCGGCCTGACCGTCATCGGCCTGATGGTCTCGCTCGGCGTCCTCGCGAACGAGCCGATCTATTACGGGCTGCTCGCCTCGCTCGTGGCCTATGGGGGCGTCAGCCTGGCCACTCCGCCCACGGACGCGGCGGTACTGGCCGCCTGGCGGGCGCGGTTGGCCGGGCGGACGGGAGACGGCCCGGACGGCGGTTCGGACGGGGAAGCGGACGGGGAAGCGGCCGGGGGAGCGGCACCGGTGACCACGTCCGCCTCAGGCGGCGCCTGACCCCGGCCCCGCCCCGACACCCGCTCTCCCGCCCATCGGCCCGTCCGCCCACCCCTCCATCCCTCCATCCCTCACCCCTCCATCCGCCCGTCCGCCCCCACCAGGAAGGCACCCCGCACCCATGAGCAGCACCCACCCCACCGCCACGCGGCACCGGCGCAACGGCGGTGACCTGGTCATCGAGTCGCTGGCCGCGCTGGGCGCGCGTACCGTCTTCGGGCTGCCGGGGCAGCATGCGCTCGGGGTGTTCGACGCGCTGCGCCGCTCCGCCCTGCGCTACGTGGGGCTGCGGGTGGAGAACAACGCGGGCTTCGCCGCCGATGCGTACGCCAGGGCCACGCACGGGGTCGCGCCGCTGCTGGTCTCCACCGGGCCCGGTGCGCTGATGACGCTGGCCGCGCTCCAGGAGGCGGCGGCCGGTTCGGCGGCCGTACTGGCCATCGGCAGCCAGGTGCCGCTGGCCGGGATCGGCGGCGGGCGCCATGGCTATCTGCATGAACTCGCCGACCAGAGCGCCTCGTTCCGCGGGGTGGTCAAGTCCGTCCATACGGCGCGTACCGCCTCACAGATCCCCTCGGCGGTGGCCGCCGCCTGGGAGTCGGCACTGAGTGCCCCGCACGGGCCGGTGTGGCTGGAGATTCCGCAGGATGTGCTGCTGGCGGAGGTCGACGTTCCGCCGGTGGCTCAACTGGACGCCACCCCACGGGAGTTGCTGCCACGGCCGGAGCTGATCGCGGCGGCGGCGAGCCGGCTGACCCGGGCCCGGCGGCCGGTGATCCTGGCCGGCGGCGGCGTGGTCCGGGCCGGGGCCGAGGCGGAGCTGCTGGCGCTCGCCCAGCAGCTGCGGGCTCCGGTGGCCACCACCTTCGGCGGTAAGGGCGCCTTCCCGTGGGAGCATCCGCTCTCCCTCCGGTCCTGGATGGAGGACCGCCACACCACCACCTTCCTGGAGGACGCGGACACCCTGCTGGTGGTCGGCTCGGGACTGGGTGAACTCTCCTCGAACTACCACACGTTCCGGCCGCGGGGGCAGGTCGTGCAGATCGAGGCGGACCTCGGCAAGCTGGAGTCGAACCATGCCGCGCTGGGCATCCACGCGGACGCGCGAGCGGCGCTGGCCGCGCTGGTCGAGGCGGTCGGGGAGGAAGGGGAGGACGGGGAGGACGGGGAGAACGGGGAGATCCAAGAGGACCACGGGCCCCGGGACACCGGTCCCGCCGGAGAGGCCGGAGCCGAACCCGCCACCCCCGAAGCCGCCGTAGCCGCCCTCCTGGCCCGTGTCCACGACCGGATCGCCGGGCAGGAACTCGACCTGGAGCAGCGGATCCTGGCCTCGGTACGGGACGCGCTGCCCGACGGCGCGGTCAGCTGCTGGGACATGACGATCCTCGCGTACTGGGCCTGGTCCGCCTTCGACCCGCGGCGCAGCAACGCGCTGCATTCGGCGCAGGGCGCCGGCGGGCTGGGGTACGGCTACCCGGCGGCGCTGGGCGTGGCCGTCGCCGATCCGGCGCGGCCGGTGCTGGCGGTCTCCGGGGACGGCGGCGCGATGTACTCGATCGCCGAGCTGGCCACCGCCCGGCAGTACGACCTGCCGGTGACCTGGCTCATCGTGGACGACGGCGGCTACGGCATCCTGCGCGAGTACATGACCGACGCGTTCGGCGAGGCCACCGCCACCGAACTCACCCGGCCGGACTTCGTGGCCCTGGCCGGGTCGTTCGGCGTGCCCGCGGTCCGGACGAGCCCGGAGCGGCTGCGTACGGACCTGGCGGCGGCGCTGGCGGCCCCCGGCCCGTCGGTCGTCGTCCTCCCGGCCCGGCTGCGGATGTTCGCGCCCACCCACCTGGACGCCTGAGGCTCCTGGTGGGCGGGCCGCGGAACTACGGTCCCTCGGAGGGGTTCCGGCCTGCCCCCACCCGGCCCTGGAGCAGCCGGGACAGCGCCGCGTGCACGTCCTCGACCGAGCGGTCCGGCTGGAAGGACTGCCAGTCCAGGGCGGCCACCAGGACCATGCCGAGGAGGGCGGAGGCGGTGAGGGGGATGTCGAGCTCGTCGGAGAGCTCCCCGTTCCGTACGGCGTCCCGGAGGACGTCCTCGACGACGGCCTGGGCCCGGCCGCGTACGGAGGTGAGGGTGTCGCGCCAGGTGCGGTTGGTGCGCCAGAGTTCGGCGACGTAGAGCTGGATCAGGGCGGGGGAGCAGGCGATGAAGTCCAGGCCGGCCCGGATCATCGCGTCCAGGGCGTCGACCCGGGTGCCGCCGCGGGCCGCGGTGGCGTCGGCGGCCCGGCGCAGGGAGTCGGCGAGCAGATCGATGCCGTCCCGCAGCAGCTCCTCGTAGAGGACGTTCTTGCTGGCGAAGTTGTAGTAGACGGTGCCCTTGGCGACGCCGGCGCGGTCAGCGATCTCGTCGACGGTGGTGGCGGAGAAGCCCTGTTCCGCGATGAGGGTGACGGCGGCGTCGAAGAGCCGGCGGCGCGTGGAGCTGCGGCGGGTGACGGGGGAAGCCCCCGGGGCGGTGCCGTCGACGGCACCGCCCCGGGGCCCCGGGAGGACGCTCATGCCGAAACCTCGCTGTGCTCGGCTTCGCATGCGCTCAGCGCGCACCTCTTCATGGTGAACTCACTCCGTTCGCTCACAGGCTCAGTTCCGGATGCAGGTCCTTCATCCGGACGACCTGCCGGCTGCGCGCCGCGAGGGCGGTGAGTGCCAGCGCGCCGACGGTGAAGACCGCCAGGACCACACAGCCCTGCTGCACGATGGCGAGGTCACCGCCGGTGATCAGCCGGCGCAGGCCGTCGACCACGTAACTCATCGGCAGGAAGGGGTGAATGGCGGCGAAGAAGCCGGGGCTGGTCTGCACCGGGTAGGTGCCGCCCGCCGAGGTCAGCTGGAGCATCAGGACGACCAGGGTCAGCACCCGGCCGGCCGGGCCGAAGAACGCGCCCAGCAGCTGGATGATGGCGGTGAAGCAGGCCGTGGCCAGCAGCAGGAAGCCGACGGTGCCGGCCGTGCGGGCCATCTCCAGGCCGAGGCCCCAGTGGAGCACGGCCATCAGCGCGAGCACCTGGACGACGCCGATCGCGTAGGCCGGCAGCCAGGAACCGAGGGCGATCCGCCAGCCCGGGGCGCCCGCGGCCAGTGCGCGCTTGCCCAGCGGCTGGAGCAGCATGAAGGCCACCATCGCGCCGACCCAGAGGGAGAGCGGGATGAAGTACGGCGCCAGGCCGGTGCCGTAGTTGGGCGCCTTGTGCAGCGACTTGGCGGCCAGCTCGACCGGGTCGGCCATCACCCCGGTGCGGGTGTCGCGGTCCTTCTTGTTGTAGTCCGGGATCTTGGAGACGCCGCTGTGCAGCCCGTCGGACAGCTGGTTGCTGCCGTCCTTGAGCTTGAACAGGCCGCCGGTGAGCTTGTCGGCACCGTCCTTGGCGACGCCCAGGCCGTCGTGGAGCTTGCCGGCGCCGTCGGCGAGCGTGCCGATGCCGTCGGCGAACAGCCCGGCGCCCTGGGAGACCTTGTGGGCACCCGCGTTGAGCTGGTTGATCTGGCCGATCGCCTTGTCCGCCCGGTTCGCGATGCCCGGTGCCTCATTGGCGACCATCGCGGCGCCGTGGTGCAGCTCCCGCACCTTGGTGCGCAGCTGGCCGAAGTCCGTGTGGGCGACGGTGTCGTTGACCTTCTCCGCCGTGTCGGCGGCGAGGGCGCTGCCGTCCGCGATCGCCTTCAGCTTGGGGCAGTCGGGGTCGGTGTCGACGAGGCCGTTGCAGCGGTCCTGGTAGAGCTCCGCGGCGTTGTCGGCGTTCTCCCGTGCCTGCTGGGCGGCCTTGGCGGAGTCCCCCGGCAGCCGGCCGAGGTCCTCGTCGAGCTTCTGGCTGAGGTCGGCGACGACCTGGGCCCACTGCCCGATCTCCCGGCCGTGCTCCCTCAGGTAGGGGAGGTCCTTACGGGCGATGCCGTGGACCTTGTCGGCGAGCTGCTGGGTACCGTCCGAGACCTTGCGGGCGCCCAGGCTCAGCTGCCTGGCCTTCGTGGCGGCCTCCGCCGCGCCCTTGCTGATCCGGTCCGCGCCCTTGTTCAGCTTGCCGAGGCCGTCGGCGAGCCGGCCGGTCTTGTCCTTGGCGGTGCCGAGGCCGTCATCGAGTTTCCCGGCGCCGTCCGCGGCCTCTGCCGTCTTGTCGTGCAGATCGGAGAACGAGATGAAGATCTTGTCGAGCATGGTCCGCGACGAAGCGGCCGAGGTCTTGGCACGGACCTCGGAGAACACCGTCTTGGAGATCGAGCCGACGACGTAGTTGTTGGCGTCGTTCGTCCGGACCTTGAGCGCGCCGGTCTGCGGGGTCTTCCCGGAGCTGGAGGCGATCCGCTCGCTGAAGTCCTCGGGGACGGTCAGCGAGAGGTAGTACGTGCCGTTCTCGACGCCCTTGGCGGCGTCGGCGGCGCTGACGTCCTCCCAGTGGAACTTCTTGCTGTCCTTGAGGTTCTCGGCCAGCTCGTCGCCCACGTGGATCTCTTTGCCGCCGGTGGTGGCGCCGCGGTCGTCGTTGACGAGAGCCACCGGGATCTTGTCCAGGCGGCTGTACGGGTCCCAGAACGAGCAGAGGTACAGGGCTCCGTAGAGCAGGGGGATCAGCGTCAGGGCCACCAGGCCCAGCCGGGGCAGCTTGCCCCTGCTGAACCGCCTGAGCTCAAGAGCGGCCAGCTTCGGCGAACGCATCCGCTGCCTCCTCCTCGGTGGTGTGGGCGTCGTCCTGGACGGGGGTGGGGTCGGCCTCGGCGGCCTCGGCGGCCTCGGCGGCCTCGGCGGCCGTGCGCGCGGTGCGGACGATCAGTGCGTCCTCCGGTGCGCCGTCGCCGGCGGCCATGACGGTGAGGCCCTCGCGGGTGAGGTCCCGCAGCAGCTGCCAGGCCTCGGTGCGCTCGGCGTCGGCGAGCTTGAGGTCCACGTCGTCGACGGCCAGCAGCTGCGGGCCGTGCATCAGCCCGAGTGCGACGGAGAGCCGCAGCGCCTCGATCCGCTCCAGATCGCGCACGGTCGTGCGCAGACCCTTGGGGAGGGTCTCGGGGTCGAGCCGGGCGGCCGCGAGGGCGGCGTCGACCCGGGCCCGGGTGGCCTCCTTGTGGCGCTTGCCCCAGGGGAGCGAAGCGAGCGGCGAGCCCTGGATACGGGGGCCCAGCAGGGCGCGCTCCTTGAGGTGTTCGCCGACCGTGAGGGCCGGTTCGAGGTCGGCGACGCCCGGCACATGGGCGAGGGCGGTACGGCTGCGCACCGACCCCATCCGCTTGGGCAGCGCGAGCCCGGCGACCGTCGCCTCCCCTTCCGTGATCCGCATCCGGCCGGTGAGGGCCAGCAGCAGACAGGTGCGGCCGGAGCCGGAGGGGCCCTGGACCGCGATCAGCGTGCCCGGTTCCGCGGTGATGTCGACCGCTCGGAAGGCCCATCCCCGTGGGCCCTCCACTCCGATTCCGTCGGCGTGGACCGCCGCCCCCTGGCGGGTGGTGTTCACCGACACCCCTCCCCTTTTGATCTGACTGGTCAGTCTAAAAGTGTGCCCTATGGAGGGCCTTGTTGACCAATTGGAGGACCCGGGCTGAAGCCGGCCTCGTCGATCCCGTGACCCGAACGGGGGAGCCGTCCTAGGGTGCAGGGCAGGCGGGGGCCTGATGATGTCCATGGTGAGTCCGTATCGCGGGAGCGGTGCGGACCGCGCACAGACGACGGAGAACCATGCACCCTTCGGCACAGCACCCCGTGGACCGGCCGCCGCAGCGGCCGGTCCGTCCCGTGGCGCCGCGCTCCCGCAAGCTGGTCGCCCCCCTGCTCGCCACCGCGCTGATCGCGCTCCTCGCGCCCGTCTCGGCCTCCGCAGCGGCGCCCACTCCGGCGCCGGAACCGCCCGGTTCCCCGCAGGGGCCCTGTATGAAGGGCGACGGCTGGACCGCCACCGCCACCAGGATCGACCCGAAGGACAGTCACCACGCGTTCGTGGGCAACGGCTACCTCGGACAGCGGGTGCCGCCCAACGGCACCGGCTACGCGGCCCCCGGCGGAACGACCGGCTGGCCGCTCAAGACCCCCGAATACGACGGCTCGTTCGTCTCCGGGCTGTACGCCAAGGGGCCCAAGGACCTCAAGGGCCGGCAGGCCATCGCCGCGCTCCCCACCTGGACCACCCTCGACGTCGCCACCGGCGGCGCGCACCCCGACACCTTCTCCTCCGCCACCGCGCCCGGCCGGATCTCGCACTACCGTCAGACGCTCTCCCTGCGCTGCGGATTCGTCCGTACGTCGCTGACCTGGACCGCCGCCGACGGCCGCGTCACCGACCTGGTCTACGACGTGCTCGCCGACCGCACCGACGCCCACACCGGCGCCGTACGCCTGCGGATGACGCCCCATTGGAGCGGCTCGTCCACGGTCACCGACGGCCTCGACGGCCGCGGCGCCCGCCGGATGACGCCCTCCGAGGACGGGGCCACCACCGGAGGCAAGGAGGCCGGCGGCAAGGAGACGGGCGGCGCGGCGACCGGCGGCAAGGAAGCCGGCGGCGCGGCCCCCGGCCGCACCATGGACGTCGGGTTCCGCACGGACGGGACGAAGACCGAGGGCGCGGTGGCCTCCACCCTGCGCACCGGGCCCGGCGTACGCGCCAACCCGCCCCGCCCGGCGGCGCAGGACAAGCTGAGCAACCGGCAGCAGGTGTCCTTCCCGGTCCGCAGCGGCCGCTCGTACGAGCTGACCAAGTACGTCGGCGTGGACACCGCACTCACCTCCCGCACCCCGCGCGCCGCCGCCGACGCTGCCTCGCGGCGGGCCGCCGACCGCGGCTGGGACGCCCTGTTCGCCCGGCACAGCGCCGCCTGGCAGCGGCTGTGGCGCAGCGACATCGAGGTCAAGGGCCGCCGGGACCTCCAGTCCTGGGTCCGCTCGGCGCAGTACGGCCTGCTGGCCAACACCCGCGCGGGCAACCGCAACAGCATCGGCCCCACCGGTCTGACCAGCGACAACTACGCCGGCGAGATCTTCTGGGACGCCGAGACCTGGATGTACCCGGGCCTGCTCGCCGCCCACCCCGCCCTCGCCAGGTCGATCGTCGACTACCGCTACAAGACCCGGGCCGGGGCCGCCGCCAACGCCCGCAAGCTCGGCTACAAGGGGCTCTTCTACTCCTGGACCAGCGGCAGCAAGGGCGATCTGTGGACCGAGTGCCACAGCTGGGACCCGCCGCACTGCAAGACCCAGAACCACCTCATGGGCGATATCTCCCTGGCCACCTGGCAGTACTACCTCGCCACCAAGGACACCGCCTGGCTGCGGTCCCGCGGCTGGCCGGTCCTCAAGGGCATCGCCGAATTCTGGGCGTCCCGGGCCACCCGTAACACCGACGGCAGTTACTCCGTCAAGAACGTCGCCGGTCCCGACGAGTACAGCAACGGCGTCAACGACGCGGTGTTCACCAACGCCGGGGCCGCCACCGCGCTGCGGCACGCCGGCCGGGTCGCCGCGATCCTCGGCGAGAAGGCACCGGCCTCCTGGAAGACCGTCGCCGACAAGCTGCGCATCCCGTACGACAGCAAGAAGAAGGTCTTCGAGCAGTACGCCGGCTACCAGGGCACGACCATCAAGCAGGCCGACACCGTGCTGCTGATGTACCCGCTGGAATGGCCGATGTCGCAGACGCAGGCGGCCCGCACGCTGGACTTCTACGCCGGGCACACCGACCCGGACGGCCCGGCCATGACCGACTCGGTGCACGCCATCGACGCGGCCGGTATCGGCGAGGCCGGCTGCTCCACGTACACCTATCTGCTGCGGTCCATCAAGCCGTTCGTCCGCGGGCCGTTCCAGCAGTTCTCCGAGGCGCGCGGCGAGAAGGCCGGTGCCTCCGACCCGCACGCCGGCAAGCCCGCCCAGGACTTCCTCACCGGCAAGGGCGGCTTCCTCCAGACCTTCACCCACGGGCTGACAGGGCTGCGGCTGCGCGAGGACCGGGTGCGGCTCGACCCGATGCTGCCGCCGCAGCTCTCCGACGGCGTCACGCTGCGCGGACTGCACTGGCAGGGCCGGACCTACGACATCGGGATCGGCGCGCACCAGACCACCGTGCGGCTGACCGCCGGTGCGCCGATGCGGATCGAGTCGCCGGAGGGCGAGAAGATCGTCAGCCGGGGTGTGCCCGCCGTCCTCAAGACCCGCCGCCCGGACCTGGCGGCCACCTCGAACGCGGCCCGGTGCACCACGGCCACCGCGACCTCGGAGGAGCCCGGTCTCTACGCGGGCGCCGCGGTGGACGGCAACGCCACCACGGCCTGGGTGCCCGACGCCGCCACCGGCACCCTCACCGTCGACCTCGGCCGGACCACCCGCGTCGGCCAGATCACCCCGCACTGGAACGGGACCCGGCCCACGTCCTACACCGTCCAGGTCTCCCTGGACGGCAAGCACTGGACGGGGACCGGATACGCGGGCCGCAGCCCGGCCCGGTACGTACGGGTCACGGTGCACGGTGACCGGAGCCCGTCGGCCGACGGCAAGCCCAAGCCGCATCCGGGGATCTCGGAGCTGACGGTGGAGCGGGTGCCGGACCCGGCGGCGGAGCGGGGGAAGTAGCCCGCCGCGCCCGCTGAGTAACGGCCCCGCTGAGCGACGGCCCCGTCCCGGACGAGATCCGGAACGGGGCCGTCCGCCGTGCCGGGGGCCGGGCGCGCACAGAAGTTCGTGGCAGCGGGATGAAATCCGCGTCACGCGGTGTTAGTGCCCTCGAACAGTTCGAAAAGGTCGAGGGGCGGGAGGCACCGGGTGGCGGCGACGGACACGGAACGAGCGGGCTGGGCGCGGCGGCTGACCCGCGACTGCTGGCAGTACCGGAAAGACGTGCTGCTGGCCCTGGGCTCCTCGCTCGCCGGGATGGCCGTGCTGGCCCTGGTCCCGCTCGTACCGAAGCTGATCATCGACGATGTCATCGTCCGGCAGGCGCGCCCCCTCGGCCCCTGGGCCGCCCTCATGGTCGTGGCCGCGCTCGTCGTCTACGTCCTCACCTACATCCGCCGCTTCTACGGCGGCCGGCTCGCCCTGGACCTCCAGCACGATCTGCGGACCCGGATGTTCGGCTCGATCGCCCGGCTCGACGGGCGGCGGCAGGACGAGCTCAGCACCGGCCAGGTGGTCGGCCGCGCCACCAGCGACCTCCAGCTGATCCAGAGCCTGCTGTTCATGCTCCCGATGATGATCGGGAACGTCCTGCTGTTCGCGGTCTCGCTGGCCGTGATGGCGGTGCTGTCGCCGCTGCTCACCGTCGTCGCGCTGGCCGTCGCCCCCGCCCTGTGGTTCATCGCCAAGCGCAGCCGCGCCCGCCTCTTCCCCGCCACCTGGTACGCCCAGGGGCAGGCGGCCGCGGTGGCCGGGGTCGTGGACGGCGCCGTAGCCGGGGTGCGGGTCGTCAAGGGCTTCGGGCAGGAGGAGCAGGAGACCGGGAAGCTGCGCGAGGTCAGCCGCCGGCTGTTCGCCGGGCGGCTGCGCACGGTCCGCCTCAACGCCCGCTACACCCCCGCCCTCCAGGCCGTCCCCGCGCTCGGCCAGGTCGCGATGCTGGCCCTCGGCGGCTGGATGGCCACCCAGGGACAGATCACCCTCGGCACCTTCGTCGCCTTCTCCACCTATCTGGCGCAGCTGGTCGGACCGGTCCGGATGCTGGCGATGATGCTGACCGTCGGCCAGCAGGCCCGGGCCGGTGTGGAGCGGGTCTACGAGCTGATCGACACCGAGCCCACGCTCGCCGAGCGGCCGGACGCCCATGAGCTGCCCGCCGACGCCCCGGCCACCGTCGTCTTCGACCGCGTGACGTTCGGCTACGCACCGCTGCACGGGGACGCGGACGGGGGCGAGGGCGACGGCGAGGGCACCGGCCCCGCCCCGGACGCCCCGGATGCCCCGTCCGCCGCCCGTCCCGTCCGCCCGGTCCTCGATGACTTCTCGCTGCGCATCGAGGCGGGGGAGACCGTCGCCGTGGTCGGCACGTCCGGCAGCGGCAAGTCCACCGTCTCGCTGCTGCTGCCGCGCTTCTACGACGTCTCCGCCGGCCGGGTCCTGGTCGGCGGCCACGATGTGCGCGAGCTGACCCTGGAGTCGCTGCGGGCCGCCATCGGCCTGGTGCCCGAGAGCAGCTTCCTGTTCTCCGACTCCGTGCGCGACAACATCGCCTACGGCCATCCGGACGCCACCGATGAGCAGGTGCGCGCCGCGGCCCGCGCCGCCCAGGCCGACGGCTTCATATCCGAGCTCCCCGAGGGCTATGACACCAAGGTCGGCGAGCAGGGGCTGACCCTGTCCGGCGGCCAGCGCCAGCGCGTCGCCCTGGCCCGCGCCATCCTCACCGACCCCCGGCTGCTGGTCCTGGACGATGCGACCTCGGCGGTCGACGCCCGGGTCGAGCACGAGATCCATGAGGCGCTGCGCGGCGTCATGGCGGGCCGGACGACGCTGCTCATCGCGCACCGCGCCTCCACCCTGGCGCTCGCCGACCGGGTCGCCGTCCTCGACGGCGGGCGGCTGGTCGACCTCGGCACCCAGGAGGAGCTGGCGGAACGCTGTCCCCTCTACCGCAGGCTGCTGACCGACCCGGAGGAGCTGGGCGGCGTCGAGCGGGACCCGGCCGGTGAGCTGGCCGGTGCCTTCGACGGCGAGTTCGCCGCCGACGGACAGCGGGACCCGGCAGCGGACGCCGACGGGCGCGACGGCGTACGGGACGGCGCGGCGGGCCGGGACGGGGCGGACGGCACCATCACCCCCGAGCTGTGGGTCCGCCGGGAGCAGGAGGCCGAGGCGGGCGGCGCCGGAATGGCGGCCCGCGCGGCCGTCGCCGCCGGGCCCGGCATCGGCGCCGCGATGGCCGGACTGCCCGCGACACCCGAGCTGCTCGCCCAGGTCGCCGCGCTGCCGCCCGCCACGGACACCCCGGACGTCGACGAGGACCGGGCCGTCCGCCCCGAGCGCTCCTACGGCCTGCGCCGGCTGCTGGACGGCTTCGGCGGACCGCTGGCCTTCGCGCTGGCACTGGTCGCCGTGGACGCGCTCGCCGGGCTGCTGCTGCCGGTGCTGATCCGCCAGGGCATCGACGAGGGCGTCCGCCGCGGCGCGCTGATCGGTGTCTGGACGGCCGCCGCCATCGCCCTGGTCGTGGTCCTGGCCCAGTGGGCCGCGCAGATCGGCGGCAACCGCATGACCGGACGCATCGGTGAGCGGATCCTCTACGCCCTCCGTCTCAAGATCTTCGCGCAGCTCCAGCGCCTCGGGCTCGACTACTACGAGCGGGAGCTGACCGGCAAGATCATGACCAGGATGACCACGGACGTGGACGCCCTGTCCACGTTCCTCCAGACCGGTCTGGTCACCGCCCTGGTCTCGATGCTGACCTTCTTCGGCATCTTCATCGCGCTGCTGGCCATCGACCTCCAGCTGGCCCTGGTCGTCTTCGCCACCCTCCCGCCGCTGATCATCGGCACGTACTTCTTCCGCAAGCAGAGTGTGAAGGCCTACGAGCTCGCCCGCGAGCGGATCAGCGTCGTCAACGGCGACCTCCAGGAGAGCGTGGCCGGACTGCGGATCGTGCAGGCGTTCCGGCGCGAGGGGCAGGGCGCGGAGCGGTTCGCCGCCCGCAGCGACGCCTACCGGCAGGCCCGGGTCCGCGGCCAGTTCCTGATATCCGTCTACTTCCCCTTCGTCCAGCTGCTGTCGTCCGTGGCGGCGGCGCTGGTGCTGATCGTCGGCGCCGGCCGGGTCGGCTCCGAGACCCTCACCGCGGGTGCACTGGTCGCCTACCTGCTCTACATCGACCTGTTCTTCGCCCCGGTCCAGCAGCTCTCCCAGGTCTTCGACGGCTACCAGCAGGCGTCCGTCTCGCTCGGCCGCATCCAGGAGCTGCTGCGCGAGCCGACCACCACCCCGGCCGTCGAGCGGCCCCGCGCGGTGCCCGCGCTGCGGGGTGCCATCACCTTCGACGATGTGCACTTCCACTACGGCGGCGACGGCGAGGAGCCGGCGCTGGCCGGTATCGCGCTGACCATCCCGGCCGGCCAGACCGTCGCCTTCGTCGGGGAGACCGGCGCCGGTAAGTCCACGCTGGTCAAGCTGGTCGCGCGGTACTACGACCCGTCCTCGGGCGCCGTCCGGGTCGACGGCACCGACCTGCGCGAGCTGGACCTGACCGGCTACCGCCGCCGCCTCGGCGTGGTCCCACAGGAGTCCTACCTCTTCGCCGGCACGGTCCGCGACGCCATCGCCTACGGCCGCCCGGACGCCACCGACGCCGAGGTGGAGGCCGCCGCCCGGGCCGTCGGCGCCCACGCGATGATCGCCACCCTCGACGGCGGCTACCTCCACGAGGTCGCCGAGCGCGGCCGCAACCTCTCGGCCGGCCAGCGGCAGCTGCTGGCGCTGGCCCGCGCCGAACTCGTCGACCCGGACGTGCTGTTGCTCGACGAGGCCACCGCGTCCCTGGACCTGGCCACCGAAGCGGTCGTCAACCAGGCCACCGACCGGCTCGTGGGGCGCCGTACCACCCTCGTGGTCGCCCACCGGCTGACCACCGCGGCCCGCGCGGACCGGGTGGTGCTGCTCGACCAGGGCCGGATAGTCGAGGACGGCAGCCACGGCCAGCTCCTCGCCCACGACGGCCGCTACGCGGAGCTGTGGCGCACCTTCACGGGCGAGGAGGAGGAACTGGCGGCCTGAGGGGGCGTTCGGGGGCCGCCCCGGGGCGGCCCCGGCCCCGTCCGCGGCCGTTCCACCACAGCGTCGCGGCGGCCGTGCCGCGAACGGCTGATCCACCGAACGGCGCCAGGGGCTGGTGGCACCCCCGCCGCGCCGATAGGTTCAGCCCGACCTTTGCTATCCCAAGGGGAGGGTGCATGCGCAAGGCCACCAGATGGCTGCTGTCGCTCGCGGTGCTCATAGGCACGGCGGGAGCCGGCAGCACGCCGGCCGGGGCGGCTACCGCCGCCGGGCCGCGGACCGAGGACATCAAGGACCGGATCCTGGCGATTCCGGGGATGAGCCTCATCGAGGAAAAGCCGGTCGACGGCTACCGCTACTTCGTTTTGAATTACACCCAGCCGGTTGACCACCGGCACCCCTCGAAGGGGACCTTCCAGCAGCGGCTGACCCTGCTGCACAAGTCGGTGGACCGGCCGACGGTGTTCTTCACCTCCGGGTACAACGTGAACACCACGCCGTCCCGCAGCGAACCCACCAAGATCATCGACGGCAACCAAGTCTCGATGGAATACCGGTACTTCACCCCGTCGCGGCCCACGCCCACCGACTGGAAGAAGCTGGACATCCGGCAGGCCGCCAACGACCAGCACCGTATCTTCCGGGCGCTGCACCGTATCTACGGCAAGAACTGGATCGACACCGGCGGCAGCAAGGGCGGCATGACCGCCACGTACTACCGCCGTTTCTTCCCGCACGACATGAACGGCACCGTCGCCTATGTCGCGCCCAATGACGTACGCAACGACGAGGACTCGGCGTACGACCGGTTCTTCCGCACCGTCGGGACCGCGCAGTGCCGCACCGCCCTCACCGCCATCGAGCGCGAGGCCCTGCTGCGCCGCGGCGAGATGGTCAAGCGCTTCCAGAAGTGGGCCGACAAGGAGAAGCAGACCTTCACCAAGGTCGGCAACGCGGACCGGGCCTACGAAGTCATGGTCACGGACCTGGTGTTCGGGTTCTGGCAGTACCAGCCGGCCGAGACCGCCTGCGCCGAGGTGCCCAAGCCGACCGTCTCCACCGATGAGCTGTGGAAGTGGATGGACAAGGTCGGCGGCTTCGACAGCTACACCGACCAGGGCATGGAGCCGTACACGCCGTACTACTACCAGGCGGGCACCCAGCTCGGAGAGCCCGGCTACGGCTACCCGCAGCTGTCCGGTCTGCTGAAGTACCCCGGCATCAACAACTCCCGGTCGTTCGTGCCGAAGGACATCCCGATGCGCTTCGACCGGCGCGCGATGCCCGACGTCGACCGCTGGGTGCGCCACCACGCACAGCGGATGATGTTCGTCAACGGTGAGTACGACCCGTGGAGTTCGGAGCACTTCGAGGTCGGCAAGGGCGCCCGGGACTCCTACGTCTTCACCGTGCCCGGCGGCAACCACGGCTCGAACATCGCGAAGCTGAAGGAGGCCGACCGCACCAAGGCCACCGCCGAGCTTCTCGACTGGGCCGGTGTCCAGGCCCCGGCCGGCAAGCCCGCCCCGCTGGCCCCGGACAACAAGAAGCTGGACAAGCAGGAGATCCGGCGGATGCCGCTGCTGCGGCCCTGAGTCCGCCACCCGCCGCGGGGCCGCCGCGCCCCGCGGCCGCGGTGCGGTGACCGGCCGAACGGCGCGCTCCCCGAGGGACCGGGGGAGCGCGCCGTGTCCGGGTCGGCTCAGTACGTCAGCCCGTGGCCCATCTGGTAGAGCGCCCGGGTCGGGGCGTCGGCGCGCATTATCGGGACGGGCAGCCGGCCCGCCGGATTCCGCTGCCCGGCGATCACCCGGGCCGCCGCCCGCAGCTCCACATCCGTCCAGGAATAGCTCGCCAGAGCCGCCGTGACCCCGGTCAACTGGGCGATGTCATACGGGTTGCGGACCGCCAGCTGCACCACCGGCTTACCCGTCGCGAGGAGCGCCTCCACCAGCCTCCGCTGGCCCGAGGCCGCGGTCACGTTATAGGTGGCCACCACCACCGCGTCCCGCTCACGGAGCGCCGCCACCGCCTCCTCGATCCGCTGCTGAGTCGGCGTCTGGCCCGTGGACAGGGCGGTGGCCGTGAAGCCCAGCTCGGTCAGGGCCCGCGCCAGCACCGTGGTGGGCGGGCCGCCGGTCCCGGACGGCGCGGCCGCGTCGACGCCCGCCACCAGCACCCGGCCCTCCCGGCGCCGGGACAGCGGCAGGATGCCGGTGTCGTTGCGCAGCAGTGTGGTGGTGCGGTCCGCGATCCGGTCGGCGGTGGCGAGGTGCGCGCGGGTGCCGACCACCCGGTCCACGGCCCGGTGGGTGGTGTACGGGTCCTTGAAGAGTCCGCGCCGTTCCTTGAGCAGCAGGATGCGCAGCAGCTTCGCGTCGAGGTCCCGCTCGGTCAGCTCGCCCTCCTTGAGCGCGGCCAGGACGGCACCGTGCGCGACGGCCAGATCCGGCGGGTTCAGCAACTGGTCGACCCCGGCCTTGAGGGCCAGCACCGGCACCCGGGCGTCGCCGTACTTCACCCGTACGCCCTCCATCCCGAGGGAGTCGGTCACCACCACACCGTCGTAACCGAGCTTTTCGCGCAGGATGCCGGTGAGGATCGGGCGGGAGAGGGTGGCCGGGTCCTCGCTCGGGTCGAAGGCGGGCACGACGATATGCGCCGTCATGATCGAGTCGATACCGGCGGCGATCGCGGCCTTGAAGGGCGGCGCGTCCAGCCGCTCCCACTCCTGCGCACTGTGGTGGATGTACGGCAGCCCGACATGGCTGTCGGTGTCGGTGTCGCCGTGGCCGGGGAAGTGCTTGGCGCAGGAGGCGATCCCGGCGCCCTGATAGCCCTTCACCTCGGCGGCGACCATACGGGCCACGGCCTGCGGGTCCGCGCCGAAGGAGCGCACCCCGATGACCGGGTTGGCGGGGTTGACATTGACATCGGCGTCCGGCGCGTAGTCCTGCCGGATGCCCATGGCGAGCAGCTCCTCGCCGGCGATCCGGGCCGCCGTACGGGCATCGTCGCGGGAGCCGCCCGCGCCGAGCGCCATCGCCCCGGGGAAGAGCGTCGCGGGCGCACCGACGCGGGCCACTATGCCGTGTTCCTGGTCGGTGGAGATCAGCACCGGCACGGGGACGCGCTGGGCGGCGGCGGCCTTCTGGATGCCGTTGGAGAGATCGGCGATCTGGTGCGGCTCACGGGTGTTGTGTGCCCAGCCGAAGTAGATGATGCCGCCGACGTGGTACTTGGCGATCAGCTCGGCGGCGTTGGCGACGCCGATCTCCTTCTGGTTCGCGGCGGCATCGGCCGGGTCGGGGTCGGTGGCGGAGTGCCCGTAGACCCGCATGACGAAGAGCTGGCCGACCTTTTCCTCCGGAGTCATACGGGAGATGAGGCGGCGCAGCCGGGCCCGGGTGGCGGCGGACGGGGCGGGGGCGGCGGGCTGCTGGCCGACGGCGGGCGCCGTGCCGTGCGCGGGGGCGGCACCCGCGCCTGCGCCCGCGGCAGCGGCGGCCGCGGCGGCCGCGGTGGTCAGGACGGTACGTCTGGAGTGCATCTGCGCTCCTTCCGGAGGGCTTCCTCGACTCATTGAAGGAAACTTCCAAGGAGACACGGATAGCCGGAAAACAATTGTCGGTCAATGACGCGATCCGCGGTGGCGCCCAGCAATTGCGCGGCGGCGGGGGATGTGTGATGGGGCGTCGGGTGGCGCGGCCCGGGGTGGGGCGGCGGAGGAGCGGGGGCGGTGGGTGGCGGCGTGCGGGTGGGCCGACGCCGGCGCGGGGCCGGTGGGTGCGGCCTGGGGGCCGACGACGACGCGGGCCATGCGGGCGACGGCGTGCGGGGCGGCCGGAGACGCCCCCGAGGCGACCGGCCGGCCGTATCCCGACCCGCCGCCGCCCGCCACTTCCCCCTCAGGAAGCCGCAGGCCCGTCTCCCAGGAGCCGCTGGAGATGGGCGCGGCCCGGGGCCAGCAGGGCGGGGAGGTCGGTCGCGCCCGGGTACCAGCGCTTCTCGTACTCCCAGCACAGCCAGCCGCCCGCGCCCTGGTCGTAGGTGCCCTCGGGGGCCGGTACCGGGCCGTGGGCGTCGGCGGGGTCCTGGCCCAGGGTGGCCAGGGCGGCGGCCAGTGGGACGGTGCCGGCGCCGAGCGGGAGGGGGGTGCGGTCCTCGGCCGAGGCGACGTCCTTGACCTGGACATAGCCCAGATGCGGGGCGAGCGCGGCATGGGTGTCGGTCGGCTCCTCGCCACCGAGCCAGCTGTGCAGCACGTCCCAGAGCGCCCCGACCTGACGGTGCCCCACGGGGCCCAGCACCCGGGCGGCGGCCGCGCCCGTACGGTGCGAGTCATGGGTCTCCAGCAGCACCCGGACGCCCCGTTCGGCCGCGAGCGGGGCCACCGCGGCGAGCCGGCGGGCGGCGTCCGCGTCCGCCTCGGCCGCCGGGCGCTCCCCGCCGCCGGGGAAGACCCGGACATACGGCGCCCCCAGATCCGCGGCGAGCCACACCAGCTCGCTCAGCTCCTGCGCCAGCTCCTCCTCGCCCGCCGTGTCCCGGGCCGCGGCCACCTGGGCGTATCCGGCGACGGCCAGGATCTCGACCCCGGCGTCCGCGAACTGCTTGCGCACCGCGGCCCGTTCCCGCATCCCGATCAGTGGATGCACCGGTTCCTCCGGATGGGCCCGCAGCTCCACGCCCTGATACCCGGTGTCGGTGGCCAGCCGCAGGACGTCGGCCACCGGCATGCCGGGCACACCGAGTGTGGAGAAAGCGAAGCGCATCGCGGGGGCGGTGCCATGTGCGTTGCCGGTGCTGACCATGCCTGGGCTCCTCCTCGTGGTTCACGCCATCGTCGTCCGTCCCTTCCACCCTGCCCGCAATGCCCGCGGCATCACAGGACCATCCGCCAGTCCTGGCCGACCAGGTCCTGCCCGAAGCTGTGGTGCGCCGACTCGGCGACCAGCTCGAACCCGGCCCGCTGATAGATACGGCGGGCCGCGCCGAGGACGGAGTTGGTCCACAGCACCATCTCGCCGTACCCGGCCTCGCGGGCGAACTCCACGCAGGCGTCGACGAGTTGACGGCCCACGCCGTGCCCGCGGGCGTCCGGCTCCACCAGCAGCAGCCGCAGCCGGGCCACCCCGGGCCTGTCCCGTACGCACATCACCGAGCCCGCCCGGCGCCCGTCCAGCTCGGCTATCCAGGTGCGGTCCCACCGCGGGTCGAAGGCCTCGGCGTACTCGGCGATGATCCGGGCCACCAGCGCCTCATAGCTCAGATCGAAGCCGTACTCGGCGGCGTAGAGCGCGGCGTTGCGCTCGACCATCCAGCCCAGGTCCCCGGGGCGGGACGTGCGCAGCGTCACCTCCGCCCGGTTCTCGGCCGGGTGTGCGGCGCCCTCGCCGAGCAGGGCGCGGATGGTCCGCATCGAGTCCACCAGCCGGGCCCGGTCCTCGTCCGGGAGCTGCTCCAGCAGCGACCCGGCGGCGTCCTGCGAGCGCTCCTCCAGCAGGCCGGCCGCCTCCCGGCCGCCGTCGGTCAGCGTGATGCGCTGCCGGCGGGGGTCCTGCTCGGACTTGCCGCGGGTGATCAGCTCGCGGTCCTCGAACTTGCCGAGCAGCCTGCTCAGATAGCCGGCGTCCAGCGACAGCGAGGCCCGCAGATCCGCGGCGTCCACCCGCTCGTGGTGCGCGACCTCGTAGAGCACCCGGGCCTCGGTGAGGGTGAAGGGGGTGTAGAGATGCCGCCCGTAGTCGAGGGCGCCGATCAGGTTCGTGTAGAAGCGGTTGAATCTGCGCAGCTCGCGGACCTCGGGCGTGGCGTCGCGCGCCGCGCCGGAGGTCATGCCGGATGCCGTACCGGTTGTCATCATCGACCCCTCACCCTTGACTTAGTCAAGGATAGGTGAAGGAGGCCGCACCGCGCACGGCAATTTCGCACCCTGTTGATGACTTCGCGCGCGGGCTAGCGTCCTCGCGGGAGAGCGCGCACCGCGGACGCTCCCCACCCGCCGCGAGCGAGGGAGGCCGGGCCGTGACACACACGACCGTACGCATCGCCATGAACGGCGTGACCGGACGCATGGGACACCGCCAGCATCTGGTCCGCTCCGTCCTGGCCCTGCGCGACCAGGGCGGCCTGGAGCTCGCCGACGGGACCCGGATCCGGCCCGAGCCCGTCCTCGTCGGCCGCTCCGCGCACAAACTGCGGGCGCTGGCCGACCGCCACGGTGTGGAGCACTGGAGCTGCGACCTCGACTCCGTACTGGGTGACGACACCATCGACGTCTACTTCGACGCCCAGATCACCGCCGCCCGCGAGGAAGCGGTGGGCAAGGCGATCGCCGCCGGAAAGCATCTGTACGTCGAGAAGCCCACCGCGAGCGGCCTGGCCGGCGCCCTGAAGCTGGCCCGGCTGGCCCAGGAGGCGGGCGTCAAGAACGGTGTCGTCCAGGACAAGCTCTTCCTGCCCGGCCTCCGCAAGCTCCGCCGCCTCGTCGAGAGCGGTTTCTTCGGCCGCCTCCTGTCCGTACGGGGCGAGTTCGGCTACTGGGTCTTCGAAGGGGACACCCAGCCGGCGCAGCGCCCCTCCTGGAACTACCGCGCCGAGGACGGCGGCGGCATCGCGGCGGACATGTTCCCGCACTGGGAGTACCTCCTGCACGAACTGTTCGGGCCGGTCAGAAGCGTCCAGGCGCACCTCACCACCCACATCCCGCGCCGCTGGGACGAGTCGGGCGCCCCGTACGACGCCACCGCCGACGACGCCGCCTACGGCATCTTCGAACTGGCCGGCGGCATCGTCGCGCAGATCAACTCCTCCTGGGCGGTCCGGGTGCACCGCGACGAACTCGTGGAGTTCCAGGTGGACGGCACCGAGGGCTCGGCCGTCGCCGGGCTGCGCCACTGCCGCATCCAGCACCGCGCCGGCACCCCCAAGCCCGTCTGGAACCCCGATGTCCCGGCATCCGAGCCGTTCCGCGCGCAATGGCAGGACGTCCCCGACAACGCCGACTTCGACAACGGGTTCAAGGTCCAGTGGGAGCTGTTCCTCCGGCATGTCGTACGCGACGAGCCCTGGCGCTGGGACCTGGCGGCGGGCGCCCGCGGCGTCCAGCTCGCCGAACTGGCGCGGCGTTCCTCTTCGGAGGGACGCCGCCTGGACGTGCCGGAGGCGATCCGGTGAACGCCCCGGCGCACCCCGCCCGTTCCGCGCCGGACCCCGTATCCCCGACCGCTTCCCCGCCGCCCCCCTTGCGCTCCCGCACGGTCTACGCCGCCGCCCATGTGGTCGCCGATCCGTACGCCGACACCACCCCGGACGGCCCGGCCGCCGTCGACTGGGACGCCACCCTCGCCTTCCGGCACCACCTGTGGGCGCACGGCCTGGGCGTGGCCGAGGCGATGGACACCGCGCAGCGCGGTGCCGGCCTGGACTGGGGCGCCGCCGCCGAGCTGATCCGGCGCTCCGCCGCCGAGGCACACTCGGTCGGCGGGCTGCTCGCCTGCGGCGCCGGCACCGATCAACTACCCGCCCACGGCGCCTCCTTGGCCGATGTCCGGGACGCGTACGAGGAACAGCTCGGCACCGTCGAGGCGGCCGGCGCCCGGCCCGTCCTGATGGCGTCCCGTCAGCTCGCCGCGGCCGCCACCGGCCCCGACGACTACCGGGAGCTCTACGGCCATCTGCTGCGCCAGACCACCCGGCCGGCGATCCTGCACTGGCTCGGCCCGATGTTCGACCCGGCACTGGCGGGCTACTGGGGCAGCGCGGATCCCGGCGCCGCCACCGAGACGCTCCTCGCGCTCGTCGCCGACCACCCCGGCACGGTGGACGGCGTCAAGATCTCCCTGCTGGACCCCGTCCGGGAGGTGGCGCTGCGCCGCCGGCTGCCCCCGGACGTGCGCTGCTACACCGGCGACGACTTCCACTACCCGGAGCTGATCGCGGGCGACACACACGGCTTCAGCGATGCCCTGCTGGGCGTCTTCGACCCGCTCGCCCCCCTGGCCGCGGCGGCCGTCCGCCGCCTCGACACCGGGGACACCGCGGGTTTCCGGGCCGCCCTGGACCCCACCGTCACGCTCGCCCGGCACCTCTTCGCGGCACCCACCCGCCACTACAAGACCGGTGTGGTCCTGCTGGCCTGGCTGGCGGGCCACCAGCCGCACTTCACCATGGTCGGCGGCCTCCAGTCGGCCCGTTCGCTGCCGCATCTGCGGCGCGCCCACCAACTGGCCGACGCGCTCGGCCTGTTCCCGGACCCCGGGCTCGCCGCCCACCGGATGCGCACCCTGCTCGCGGTATACGGGGGAGGGGGCGCATGAGCCACGGCGCCCCGTCACTCCTCGACCGTCTCAGCCTCAACCAGGAGACCCTCCGCCAGTGGTCGCTGCCCGAACTGGCCGACGGCTGCGCACGGGCCGGCGTACGGGGCGTGGGCCTGTGGCGCGCACCCGTCCAGCAGTACGGGGTGGCCGCGGCCGCCCGGCTGATACGGGACGCCGGGCTGCGGGTCAGCAGCCTGTGCCGGGGCGGGTTCTTCACCGCCCTGGAACCGGGCGAGCGGGCAGCCGCCCTGGACGACAACCGGGCGGCCCTCGACGAGGCGGCCGCCCTGGGGACCGACACTCTGGTCCTGGTCTCCGGCGGGCTGCCGCCCGGCAGCCGGGACCTGGCCGGCGCCCGGGAGCGGATCGCGGACGCCCTGGGCGAGTTGGCGCCGTACGCCGCCGAGCGGGGCGTCCGCCTGGCGCTCGAACCGCTGCACCCGATGTACGCCGCGGACCGGTGCGTGGTCTCCACGCTCGCGCAGGCCCTGGACCTCGCCGAACGGTTCCCCGCCGACCGGGTGGGGGTGGTCGTGGACACCTACCACCTGTGGTGGGACGACACGGTCGGCGCGCAGATCGGGCGCGCGGGCGGCACCGGCGGCGCGGCCGGCTCCCGGATCGCCGCCTTCCAGCTCGCCGACTGGGTCACCCCGCTGCCCGAAGGAGTCCTGCTGGGGCGCGGGCAACTCGGGGACGGCTCGGTTGATCTGCGGTGGTTCCGGGAGCGGGTCGAGGCGGCCGGTTACCGGGGCCCGGTCGAGGTGGAGATCTTCAACCCGGCGCTGTGGGCACGGGACGGCGCCGAGGTCCTGGCCGAGGTCGTCCGGCGCGTCCGTACGCACGTCGGATGACCGGGGAACCGCCCTCGGCCGGCCGGGAAATAACTCCGCGGAAGAGTGCAACCGTTGGCCGCCCACAAAGGTCATAGCTGACGCTGGTCCCGAAATGGGGAGGGATCCGGGGGGATCCGGGGCCGGCATGGAGGGGGAATCGAGGGGCCCGACCATCGGACGGGCCCCTCGATGGGAACCGGGCATTCCGGCCCGGCGCGACAGCGGACCCGCGCGGTGTCAGACCCCGGCGGTACGGTCGGTGCATGGTCAACGCAGCCGTGCTCGAAGGGGTCCTGGAGCGGATCACCTACGCCAATGAGGAGAACGGCTACACGGTCGCGCGGGTCGACACCGGCCGCGGCTCCGGCGATCTGCTGACCGTCGTCGGCGCGCTGCTCGGCGCCCAGCCGGGCGAGTCGCTGCGGATGGAGGGCCGGTGGGGCTCCCACCCGCAATTCGGCAAGCAGTTCATGGTCGAGAACTACACCACCGTCCTGCCCGCCACGATCCAGGGCATCCGCCGCTATCTGGGCTCCGGCCTCATCAAGGGCATCGGCCCGCGGATCGCGGACCGTATCGTCGAGCACTTCGGCACGGACACCCTCGACATCATCGAGCGCGAGCCCGGCCGCCTCGTCGAGGTACCGGGCCTGGGCCCCAAGCGGACGAAGCTGATCGGCGCGGCGTGGGAGGAGCAGAAGGCCATCAAGGAGGTCATGGTCTTCCTCCAGGGCGTCGGGGTGTCCACCTCCATCGCGGTGCGGATCTACAAGAAGTACGGCGACGCCGCCATCTCCGTCACCCGCAACGAGCCCTACCGACTGGCCGCCGACGTCTGGGGCATCGGCTTCCTGACCGCCGACCGCATCGCGCAGTCCGTGGGCATCCCGCACGACAGCCCGGACCGGGTCAAGGCGGGCCTCCAGTACGCCCTGTCGCAGTCCACCGACCAGGGCCACTGCTTCCTCCCCGAGGAGCAACTGATCGCCGACGCGGTGAAGTTGCTCCAGGTGGACACCGGCCTGGTCATCGACTGCCTGGGCGAGCTGGCCGCCGACCCGGAGGGCGTGGTCCGCGAGCAGGTACCGGGCGACGCGGACGGTGCGCCGCCGGTCACCGCCGTTTATCTGGTGCCGTTCCACCGCGCCGAGATCTCCCTGGCCGGCCGGCTGACCCGGCTGCTGCGCACGGACGAGGACCGGATGCCGGCCTTCCGGGACGTCGACTGGGACAAGGCGCTGGCATGGCTGGCTCGGCGTACGGGCGCCGAGCTGGCCCCCGAGCAGCAGCAGGCGGTGCGGCTGGCGCTGACGCAGAAGGTCGCGGTGCTCACCGGCGGCCCCGGCTGCGGCAAGTCCTTCACGGTCCGGTCCGTCGTCGAGCTGGCCCGCGCCAAGAAGGCCACGGTCGTGCTGGCGGCGCCCACGGGCCGGGCGGCCAAGCGGCTCTCGGAGCTGACCGGGGCGGAGGCCTCCACGGTCCACCGCCTCCTGGAGCTCAAGCCGGGCGGGGACGCCGCCTATGACGCGGACCGGCCGCTGGACGCCGACCTGGTGGTCGTCGACGAGGCCTCGATGCTGGATCTGCTGCTCGCCAACAAGCTGGTCAAGGCGGTGCCGCCGGGCGCCCATCTGCTGCTGGTCGGGGACGTCGACCAGCTCCCGTCGGTGGGCGCGGGCGAGGTGCTGCGCGATCTGCTGGACGGCGCCGGCCCGGTGCCGGCCGTCCGGCTGACCCGGATCTTCCGTCAGGCCCAGCAGTCCGGGGTGGTCACCAACGCCCACCGCATCAACTCCGGCGCCCCGCCCCTGACGTCCGGAATGACGGACTTCTTCCTGTTCGCCGAGGAGGACGCCGAAGAGGCCGGGCGGCTGACGGTGGATGTCGTGGCCCGCCGCATCCCGGCGAAGTTCGGCCTCGACCCGCGCCGGGACGTCCAGGTGCTCACGCCGATGCACCGCGGCCCGGCCGGCGCCGGCGCCCTGAACGGCCTGCTCCAGCAGGCCGTCACCCCCGCCCGCCCCGATCTGCCCGAGCGCCGCTTCGGCGGCCGGGTCTTCCGTGTCGGCGACAAGGTCACCCAGATCAGGAACAATTATGAAAAGGGCCGCAACGGCGTCTTCAACGGCACGGTCGGCGTGGTCACCGCTCTGGACAACGACGAGCAGCGGCTGACCGTGCGCACCGACGAGGACGAGGAGGTTCCCTACGACTTCGACGAACTCGACGAACTCGCCCACGCCTATGCCGTGACGATCCATCGTTCGCAGGGTAGTGAGTATCCAGCGGTGGTGATTCCGGTCACCACCAGTGCCTGGATGATGCTTCAGCGCAATCTGCTGTATACCGCCGTGACCCGGGCAAAGCGTTTGGTGGTGCTGGTCGGCTCCCGGAAAGCCCTGGGACAGGCCGTCCGCACGGTATCCGCCGGTCGGCGGTGTACGGCGCTCGATCACCGGCTCGCCGGTGCGATGTGATGTCACCCCTCTTTCCCATTCGGGGCGAAGAGGGGCAGGATGGGCGCTCACGCGGCACTCAGTGCCGCAGACAGGCCCTATGGCCGACCCCGAGTGCACATCCAAGGCCCAAATGGGGGAAGGTATAGGCAGTCAGGGCACCTCGAAGAAGAGGCACAACGTCGGTGAGGGATGACGTGAGCGACAACTCTGTAGTACTGCGTTACGGGGACGGCGAATACAGCTACCCGGTCGTCGACAGCACTGTTGGCGACAAGGGCTTCGATATCTCGAAGCTGCGCGCCCAGACCGGTCTGGTGACCCTGGATTCCGGTTACGGCAACACCGCGGCGTATAAATCCGCGATCACCTATCTCGACGGTGAGAACGGCATTCTTCGTTACCGCGGGTACCCGATCGAGCAGCTTGCAGAGCGCAGCACGTTCGTCGAGACCGCGTACCTCCTCATCAACGGCGAGCTGCCCACCGTCGATGAGCTGGCGAACTTCAAGCAGGACATCACCTACCACACCCTGCTGCACGAGGATGTCAAGCGCTTCTACGACGGCTTCCCCCGGGACGCCCACCCGATGGCGATGCTGTCGTCGGTCGTCAGCGCGCTGTCGACCTTCTACCAGGACAGCCACAACCCGTTCGACGAGCAGCAGCGCCACATCTCCACGATCCGGCTGCTGGCCAAGCTCCCGACGATCGCGGCCTACGCGTTCAAGAAGTCGGTCGGCCACCCGGTCGTCTACCCGAGCAACGACCTCGGGTACGTCGAGAACTTCCTGCGCATGACCTTCTCGGTGCCGGCCGCGGACTACGACCTCGACCCGGTCGTGGTCAGCGCCCTCGACAAGCTGCTGATCCTGCACGCGGACCACGAGCAGAACTGCTCCACCTCCACGGTCCGCCTGGTGGGTTCCTCGCAGGCGAACCTCTTCGCCTCGATCTCGGCCGGTATCAACGCCCTGTGGGGCCCCCTGCACGGTGGCGCCAACCAGTCCGTGCTGGAGATGCTGGAAGGCATCCAGCGCGACGGCGGCGACGTCGACTCCTTCATCCGCAAGGTGAAGAACAAGGAAGACGGCGTGAAGCTCATGGGCTTCGGGCACCGCGTCTACAAGAACTTCGACCCCCGGGCGAAGATCATCAAGGCGGCGGCGCACGATGTCCTCTCCGCGCTCGGCAAGTCCGACGAGCTGCTGGACATCGCCCTGAAGCTGGAGGAGCACGCGCTCTCCGACGACTACTTCGTCGAGCGCAAGCTCTACCCGAACGTCGACTTCTACACCGGCCTGATCTACCGGGCCATGGGCTTCCCGACCGAGATGTTCACCGTGCTCTTCGCGCTCGGCCGGCTGCCCGGCTGGATCGCCCAGTGGCACGAGATGATCAAGGAGCCCGGCTCCCGTATCGGCCGTCCGCGGCAGATCTACACCGGTGTCGTCGAGCGCGACTTCGTGCCGGTCGAGGAGCGCTGACGGCCGCCCTTCGAGGCAGCCCGCAGGCATAAAAGAAGCGCCCCGCCTCCGGATCCCCCCACGGGTCCAGAGTGCGGGGCGCTTCCCGTGTCCCGGTTGGATTCCCCCCACGGGATCCGTCCGGGCGTTCCGGGTTGCACCGCGATCTGCCGGGACGCGCACGTTCGGGAGGGCCGCTCAAAGCTCCCCGGGCACGTCGCCCCGGCCACGCGTAGCCGGGCACGATCCCCCAAGATCAGCACGGCTGTTGCTGTGCAAGCCCCGCCGGGGTGCCTGCACTGCCCGGTTAGACTCACGACCCCCCTCAATGGTTACGTTCCGATGAGTGTGATCTGGGTCTCTTGCCATATGGGGGCGAATGCGGTCAAGGGCTCCTATCTGAAGATCGAGGCCCTGCGGTATGGGTGTTGTGTCAGTTGTAAGGGCTATGTGAAATTTCGTAGCCGCAGGCTGTTCGCGACCACGAAGACCGACGAGAAGGCCATCGCCGCCCCCGCGATCATCGGGTTGAGCAGTCCGGCCGCGGCCAGCGGCAGCGCCGCGACGTTGTAGCCGAACGCCCAGAACAGATTCCCCTTGATCGTGCCGAGTGTGGCCCGCGCCAGCCGGATGGCGTCCGCCGCCACCCGCAGATCGCCCCGTACGAGCGTGAGGTCACCGGCCTCGATCGCGGCGTCCGTGCCGGTGCCCATCGCCAGCCCCAGATCCGCGGTGGCCAGCGCCGCCGCGTCATTGACCCCGTCGCCGACCATCGCGACCGTACGGCCCCGGGCCCGCAGCCGCTCCACCACCGCGACCTTGTCCTCGGGCAGCACCTCGGCGATCACCTCGTCGATCCCGACCTCGGCGGCCACCGCCTTCGCGACGGCCTCGTGGTCACCGGTCAGCAGCACCGGGGCCAGCCCCATCCGGCGCAGCTCCCGCACGGCCGCCGCGCTGCCCGGCTTCACCGCATCGGCGACCGCCAGCACCCCGCGCGCCCGGCCGTCCCAGGCCACCACCACGGCCGTACGGCCCGCGGCCGCGGCGGCGGCCAGCGCCTCCCGAAGCTCTGCCGGCAGCACGACCCCGGCCTCCTCGGCCAGCCGCGCCCGCCCCGCCAGCACCCGGTGGCCACCGACCGTCCCGCGCACCCCCAGCCCCGGCACGTTCGCGAAGTCCGCCACGGCCGGCAGCGCCCCCACCCGGCGGGCCGCACCCTCGGCCAGGGCACGGGCCACCGGATGCTCCGAGGCGTGCTCCAGCGCCCCTGCCAGCCGCAGCAGCTCGTCCTCCGCGACACCCGGGGCGGGCACGACCTCCTGGAGCCGCATCCGGCCGCTGGTGACCGTGCCGGTCTTGTCCAGCAGCACGGTGTCCACCCGGCGGGTCGACTCCAACACCTCCGGGCCCTTGATCAGGATGCCGAGCTGGGCGCCGCGCCCGGTGCCGACCATCAGCGCGGTCGGCGTGGCCAGCCCCAGCGCGCACGGGCAGGCGATGATCAAGACCGCCACCGCGGCGGTGAACGACGCGGTCGCCTCCCCGGTCGCCAGCAGCCAGCCGGCCAGGGTGCCGGCCGCGATCAGCAGCACCACCGGAACGAAGACCGCGGAGACCCGGTCGGCCAGCCGCTGCACCGCGGCCTTCCCGTTCTGGGCGTCCTCCACCAGCCGCGCCATACGGGCGAGCCGGGTGTCCGCGCCGACCACGGTGGCCTCGATCTCCAGCCGCCCCGACGCGTTCACCGTCCCGCCCGTGACCCCGTCCCCGGGTGCGACCTCCACCGGGACGGACTCCCCGGTCAGCATCGACGTATCCACGGCGGACGCGCCCGCCGCCACCCGCCCGTCCGTGGCGATCTTCTCGCCGGGCCGGACCACGAAACGGTCGCCGACCGCCAGCTCCGCCACCGGAATCCGCACCTCACGCCCGTCCCGGAGGACGGCCACATCCTTGGCGCCCAGCTCCAGCAGCGCCCGCAGCGCCGCGCCCGCCCGCCGCTTCGAGCGGGCCTCCAGATACCGGCCGAGCAGCAGGAACGCGGTCACACCGGCCGCCGCCTCCAGATAGATCTGGGTGCCGGCGTCCGCACGGGACACGGTGAGATCGAAGCCGTGCCGCATACCCGGCATGCCCGCGTCGCCGAGGAACAGCGCCCACACCGACCAGCCGAAGGCGGCCAGTGTGCCGAGGGAGACCAGGGTGTCCATGGTGGCGGCGCCGTGCCGCAGATTCGTCCAGGCGGCCCGGTGGAACGGCAGGCCGCCCCAGACGACCACCGGCGCGGCGAGGGCCAGCGAAAGCCACTGCCAGGAGAGGAACTGGAGCGCGGGCACCATGGACAGCACGATCACGGGGACGGCCAGTACGGCCGAGACCGTCAGCCGCTGCCGCAGGGGGCGCAGATCCGCCTGCGGATCCGTGGAGAGGTCCGCGCCGTCGCCCTGCGCCGCACCGGCCGCATCGGCCGCCCCGGCGGGCTCCGGCGGTGGCGCCGGGGGTCGTGCCGTGTAGCCGGTCCGCTCGACGGTGGCGATCAGATCCCCGACCGAGACCCCGCCCTCGTACGAGACCTGCGCCTTCTCCGTCGCGTAGTTGACCGTGGCCAGCACGCCGTCCATGCGGTTGAGCTTCTTCTCGACGCGCGCGGCGCACGAGGCGCAGGTCATCCCGCCGATGGCGAGCTCGACCCGCGCCTGTGCGGTGGAACCGGACATGGGGTCAGGCCGCCTGCCCCACGAGCTCGTAGCCGGCCTCGTCGACGGCCGCGCGGACGGCTTCCTCGTCCAGCGGGGCCTTCGATGTGACGGTCACCAGGCCGGTGGCCGCGACCGCCTGCACCGAGCTGACCCCGGCGATCTCGCCGATCTCGGCCGACACCGCACCCTCGCAGTGGCCGCAGGTCATGCCGGTGACGCGGTAGGTCGTGGTCACCGCCCCGACCTCGACATCGGTGCCGCCGGATTGGCAGGAGCCTTCCGGGGTGCAGCAGGAGCTGTTCTCAGCCATGGGGACTCTCCTTGTGGTGCTGATGCGTTCCGTGTGGTGCAAGTGTCGGAGTGCCGAAGCGTGCCATGCGAGGCCCCGGCAACTGCCATTGCCCCCGACCTTAAGGAGCTTATACCCCTAGGGGGTATCAATCCAAGCCGTCGGTGCTCCCCCACGCCTGAACGGCGCGGGGGGGGACCCCCATCCGCGTTGCCGTGCGCTCCACCACGCGTCAGCCTTGGGATACGGGCTCGGGGCGGATCCGAGGAGGCGGCCGGATGGACGTACTCGCCCTCTACGGCCTGCTCGTGCTCACCACACTGCCGCCGCTGGTCCCCAACTCCGCCCTGCTGGTCTCCGTCGGCGTCCTCGCCTCCCGCGGCGAACTGTTCCTCCCGCTGATCCTGCTGATCGTCGCCGGCAGCGCCCTGCTCGGAGACCTGCTGATGTACCTGGCCGCGCGGCGGTTCGGCGGACCCGTACGCAACTGGATGCGGCGCAAACCCCGCCGCCGGGCACTACTGGACTGGACCTCCGGCCGGATCGAGCACTACGGCCTGCCGTTCGTGATCGCCGTACGGTTCCTGCCCAGCGGGCGGATCGCCGGCGCGCTGGCCTCCGGCGTGCTGCGCTACCCGCTCCGCAAGTACGTCCTCGGTGCCGGCATCGCCGAAGCCACCTGGGCCACCTACTCCGTCGGCCTCGGCTACCTCGGCACCGCCACCACCGGCCGCCCGCTGTACGCCGCCGCCATCGGCTTCGGCGTCTCCTGCGCGGTCGCCGCGGTCGGCGCCGCCATCCAATGGGCCGCCCGCCGCCGCGCCCTGCGCGAGCCCTCGGAGGGCGGCGGTGAAGGCGAGGGCGGCGGCCCCCGCAACGGAGACGGCGAGGATCCCGGCGGACGGGCGTCCTCGGTGGCGGCGACATGACGGGGTGACGGGCGCCGGGCGGGCGGGGTCGCGGTGGCCTTGTGCGCCTTCACGCCCCCGGGGCGACCGCCGGGGCCCGGACGTCCGCCACGGCCACCGGCTGGCCGGTGCGCCGCGAGCGCTCGCACGCCTCGGCGACATAGAGCGCCTCCAGCGCCTCCGCCGGCGCACACGGGCTCGGCGTCCGGCCCGCCGCGACCCCGGCGAAGACGCCCAGCTCGGTGACGTAGGCGTCGTGGAAGCGCTCCATGAACGTGGCGTACGGATCGGCCGCCCGCCGCCAGGACAGCTTCGCCTCGGCGGACGGCAGCGGCGCCCGGTCGTCGAGCCCGACGAAGCGGGCCCCCTCCGAGCCGCAGACCTCCAGCCGGACGTCATGGCCCGCGCCGTTGTAGCGGGTCGCCGTCACGGTGGCCAGAGTGTCGTCGTCGAAGCGCAACAGCGCCGCACAGGTGTCGACATCGTCGCCGTCCGCGAAGAAGGACGCCCCGCGGTTGGCGCCCTGTGCGTAGACCGAGACCACCTCGCGGCCGGTGAGCCAGCGCAGGATGTCGAAGTCATGGATGCTGCAATCCCGGAACAGCCCGCCGGAGGTGGGGATGTAGCCGGCGGGCGGCGGCGTCCGGTCGCTGGTGCAGGCGCGCAGGGTGTGCAGCCAGCCCAGCTCGCCGGAGCGCAGCGCCTCGCGGGCGGCGCGATAGCCCGCGTCGAAGCGCCGCTGGAAACCGATCTGCACGGGCACGGTGCCGGCCTGCGCCCGCTCCACCACCCCGACCGTGCCGGGAACGTCCAGGGCGACCGGCTTCTCGCAGAACACCGGCACCCCCGCGTCCAGGGCCTGATGGATCAGCGGGGCGTGCGCGCTGGTCGCGGCGGTGATCACCACACCGTCCAGGCCGTCCGCGTACATCTCCTCGATGCCCGCGGCGGCGCGCACGCCAAGGGTGTCCGCCAACGCGGCGGCGCGTGCGGCGTCCAGGTCCGCGACGACGACGTCGGTGACGCCCGGGACGCTCCGGAGGGTGGTGGCGTGGAACGCGCCGATGCGCCCGGTGCCGATCAGACCGATCTTCATGCCTCGGGTCCTTTCCGGGGAGGGGAGAGGGAGGGGGCCGCCTACGGGGAGGGATGGGGCGGAGTGGTGACGGGCGGCGGACCGGCCTGGTGGGGCGGGGGTGTTGGCGTTTGGAACGGTCCAATGAGCCGCGATACCCGCACCTTGCATGTCCTGATGTCCGCATGTCAACCACCGTGCAGGGTGGGACGGTTGTGCGTTGACGCCGACCTGCGCCGATGGAAGGATTTCGTCCATGGAACGGTCCAACGGGCGTCTCGACGAGCGGGCCCATGAGCAAGCCGACGAGCAAGCCGGGGGGCGGGCCGCCGAGCGGACGGGTGCGGGTGGCACGGGCCGGCCGCCCACGATCCGCGGCGTCGCCGAGCGCGCGGGCGTCTCGAAATCGCTGGTCTCGCTGGTGCTTCAGGGCTCACCACGAGTAAGCGACACCAAGCGGCAGGCCGTTCTGGACGCCATCGAGGAGCTGGGCTACCGGCCGAACGCCGCCGCCCGCAGCCTGGTGGCCCGCCGTACGCACACCGTCGGGGTGCTGCTGAACGATATGCGCAACCCCTGGTTCGTCGAGGTGCTCGACGGACTGAACTCGCTGCTTCAGGCGCACGGGCTGCGGATGCTGATGGCCGACGGGCGGCTGGACCGACGGGCCGGCCAGGACTTCGCCCGCACCTTTCAGGAACTGCGGGTCGACGGCCTCGTCGTCGTCGGCACCCTCCCGGACACCGACGGCCTCGCCGAGGTCGCCGCGCGGCTGCCGACCGTCATCGCGGGCAACCACGAACCCCGGCTGCCGCATGCCGACCTCGTCGCCAACGACGACGAGCGCGGCGCCCGGCTCGCCACCGAGCACCTCATCGGCCTCGGCCACCGGCGGATCGCCCATATCGCCGGACAGGGCCTGGTCGGCGAGCTGCGACGGCGCGGTTTCGAGACGGCGATGCGCGCCCACGGCCTGGCCGGGAGCGCCGTCGTGACCAGCGGCGACGGCACCGAGGAAGGCGGCTACCGCGCCGCCGTCCGGCTCCTCACCCCACCCTCCGCCCCCGTACGCCCCGCTGACCGGCCGTGCGCCACCCAACGCCCCACCGCTGTCTTCGCGTTCAACGACATCTCCGGTGTCGGTGCGCTGTCCGCTGCCCAGGAACTGGGGCTGCGCATACCCTCCGACCTCTCCCTCGTCGGCTACGACAACACCTATCTCGCCCGCATCCGCCACCTCTGGCTCAACTCGGTGAACAACGCCAGCCACGAGGTCGGCAGGCGCGCGGCACGCTGCCTGCTGGACCGTATGGAACGCCCCGATGCCCCGGCCGGCCAGCAACTCGTCGCCCCGGAACTGGAGATCAGGGGCTCGACGGCAGCGCCCCCGCCCGACTGACCCGCGGCGGCCGGGTGCGTCCGGCCGCAATGCCGCCCGGGCCCCGGTGCCGCCCGGGGCGCCGGAGCCGGGGGCCGGTCAGGTGGCTCAGCGCCGGCCGCGTTGGCCCGGCCGCTGCGCCACCCACCTTCTGACCGTGTCGGCGAACCAGTACGGTTTCCCGCCCTCCACCAGATCCGGTTCGGGCAGCAACCCGTGCTTGCGGTAGGAGCGGACGGTGTCCGGCTGCACCTGGATGTGCGCGGCGATCTCCTTGTACGACCAGAGCTTGCGGTCGGTCATCTCTGCCACCTCCTGAGTGCCGTACGCAGGGACGGCCCGGAGAGCCGGCAGGGGGCTGGTACGGCCTGGTGATCACTCACCCTGTGCCTGGACAACGACACCGAGTAACCATCGGGGAGGGGCTGTTGAACGGCTGTGACGTAAGGCGCGCGTAACGGTGACAGCGGTGACGCGGGGCGGACGGCTGTGACGGGGGCGGGACGATCAGAGGCCAGGGCGGGACGCTCCGTACGGGGCGGGGGCGGGGTGTTGAGGGACGGGACGGGGGTCCGGACAGGGCGGGGCTCCGGACGGGCGGGCCATGGACGCGGCCCCGGTGCCGTGGGTGACAGCCGGGTGGCGTGGGCGCACAGCCGTGTGGCGGGCCGGTCCCCGGCTGGGGAACCGGCCCGCCACAAGGGAGTTGCCGACGATCGGAAGCGGATCAGGCGTGGTACAGCGCGTACCAGGTCTTCTTGCCGACCTTGCCGTCAGCGGTCAGATGGTGCCGGGACTGGAACTTCTTCACCGCGGCCCGGGTCTTGGGGCCGAAGTACCCGGTCACGTCTCCCCAGGGGAGATAGCGGCGGTTGGCCAGCAGGCACTGTGCCTGCGAGACGCGGTCGCCGCGCTGTCCGTAGACGGTGAGGGCGTTGCCGTTGTAGTAGGCGCAGGCGGCCAGGGTGTCGGCCCGTCCGCCGGCCGGAGCGTCCGCGGACGCCGGGCCGGTGAGCAGCCCCGCGGTCAGCAGGCCCGCGGTGGCGGTGAGGACGGCCGTGCGCTTGACGGTTCGGCTGAGTGCGTTGGTTTTCACGAATTCCACCGTTTCCCCCGTTGGATCCCGTTGGATGTGATTCCACCCGCTGTGACGCCCGGAACGCGGTCCGTGGTTCCCGGCGATTGCCCGGTACCTTGCGACCGGCCGGTGGCCTGGTGGTTCCGGCCGGCCCCTCCGGGCGGTTCGGGTCCGCCGCCCTGCCGGATCCCCCCTCCGCCCCGTCAGTTCGTGGCCGGTGCGGTCTCCGCCGCCCTCCGCAGCTCGTGCTCCAGATCCTCCAGCGCCAGCCCCTTCGTCTCCGGTGCGTACCGCTTGCAGAACACCAGGGACAGCACACACATCACGCCGAAGAGCCAGAAGGTGGTGCCGGCGCCGACCGCGTCGAGCAGCAGCGGAAAGGCCAGCGCCACCGCGAAGTTGACCAGCCACATCATGAACACCGCGGCGCCCATGGCCAGTCCACGCACCCTGAGCGGGAACATCTCGGCCAGCAGCAGCCAGACCCCGGTGTTGAGCGTGCCCTGCATGAAAGCCATGTAGAGGACCATCAGACCCAGGACCAGGATGCTGACAGCGGGGGAGTGCGGGAGCTGGAAGGCGGCGCCGAGCAGGGCGAGCGAGACGGTCATCCCGGCCAGGCCGGTGAGCAGCAGGGGCCGCCGGCCGACCCGGTCGATCAGGGACATCCCCAGCGCGGTGGCGAGCACCGAGATCACACCGATCGCGATGGTGGCGGTGATCGAGGCCCCGGTACCCAGGCCCGTCGACGCCAGGATCTTCGGCGCGAAATAGACCACGGCATTGACGCCGGTGATCTGCTGCACGGCCGCCAGCCCGATACCGACCAGCAGCAGCCGCCGTACCCAGGGGGTGCGCAGCTTTTGCCAGCCACCGCTCCGGGCGTCGGCCTCCAGACTGTGGGCGTGATCGATCCGGGCCAGCTCGGCGGGCACGTCCTCGGCGGGCAGCGTACGGCGCAGTACCCGGGCCGCGTCGTCCTGCCGCCCCTTGCTGATGTACCAGCGCGGGGTGTCCGGCAGGAAGAACAGCCCGGCGAACAGCGCCACCGCGGGCAGCGCCGCCAGGCCCAGCATCCAGCGCCAGGCCCCCCACTGCGCCAGGAAGGCATTGATGAGATAGGCGAGCAACTGGCCGCTGACGATCATCAGCGAATTGAACGAGACCAGCCGGCCCCGGATGTGCGGGGGCGCGATCTCGGAGAGATAGAGCGGGGTGATGACCGACGCGCTGCCGACGGCGAGGCCGAGGACGAAGCGCGCCACGGTCATGAACGGCACATCGGGGGCGAGCGCCACGGCCAGCGCCCCGCCGATGAACACGGCGCCCGCCCACAGCAGCGAGTTGCGCCGGCCGAGCGCATCGGACATCCGCCCGCCGATCAGCGAGCCGAAGGCCGCGCCGATCAGCAGCGCGCTGGTGATGATGCCCTCGCCCAGGGACGTGAGGCCGAAGTGGCCCTCCATGAACGGGAGCGCGCCGGATATCACCCCGGTGTCATAGCCGAACAGGGCGCCGCCGAGCGCGGCGACGGCAGCGATGCCCACGATGAAGCGCCTGGCGCGGCGGGCCCGCACACTCTCACACGGGCCGTCGGACACCAACTGGCTGGTGGGGGCCGCCATCATCAGCCCCGGCTCGCGGGACGGGCGACCACCCCGGCGTCAGGAGTCGGGAATTGGCGTGGGGGGAGGGGAAGCGGGAGGGGTGGTGCGGCGTGCATGGGATGGGGCCCTTTCGGTGGCTCGGGGCGTGGGGCGCGGCGGCCCGGTGGGGGGATGGGCGTGACCCGGGGGAGGGGGAGGAGGAGGGGAGGCCGACCGCCTCACCGATACAGCGCAGGCCGCTCGATGAGTTCGACCGCGACCCGCTCGCCCGTCGTCTGGGCGCGTACCCCCGCCTCGCACACCGCCGCCGCGGCATAGCCGTCCCAGCAGCTGGGGCCCTCGATCTCGCCGCGCCGGGTGGCGTTCACCCAGCGCTGCACCTGCCGGTCGTAGGCCTCCTCGAAGCGCTCCACGAAACCGGGGGTGATCGCGCCGCCCCAGTGGCCCGCGGTGTTGCTGAACACCCCGTGGTCGTCACCGATCCTGGCCGTGCCGCCCTCGCAGACCGCCTCACAGCTGACCTGGTAGCCGAAGCCGCAGTTGACGAAGAGCTCGGTGTCCACGACCTGGCCGCCCGCCGTCTCGAAGAGGATCAGCTGGGGGTCGCTGAGGCCCTCCGGGGCGTTGCCGGTGGGGGCCGGGCGCAGCACCCGCACCGCGGTGATCTCCTCCGCCAGCAGCCAGCGGGTCACATCGATCTCATGCACCAGCGAGTCGTTGACCATCATGGCGTTGGTGAAGCCGGGCGGGGAGCCGGGGTTGCGGTGCTTGTTGTGCAGCATCAGCGGGCGGCCGTAAGTGCCCTGGTCCAGAAGGGACTTGAGGGTGCGGTAGTCGGCGTCGTAGCGGCGCATGAAACCGACCTGGACCCGGCGGTGCCCCAGCGCCTGCTCGGCCTCCAGCACCCGCAGCGCGGAGGCGGCGTCCGGCGTCAGCGGCTTCTCGCACAGCACGGGCAGATCCCGCGCGAAGGCGTCCAGCAGCGCCGCCTCGTGCGCGGGCCCCGGCGAGGCGATCAGTACGGCGTCCACCCCGGGGTCGTCCATGGCGGCGGCCGGGTCGGTGTAGGCGGTGCACCCTTCGATGCCGTCGGCGAGGTGCTTGACCCGCGCCGCGTCGATGTCGACCACCGCCGCCACCCGGGCGCCGCTGATCACCTCGTTGATCCGGCGTACGTGGTCGGCACCCATCCGGCCGGTACCGATGACCGCCACACCCAGCGTTTCGTGCGAAGTCATGTCGTCCACAAGTCCTTACGTACTACGTAGTGTCAGAGATACCCTGGGCATGGAACTGATTACTCTCCGTAATCGTTGCCGGGGTGAGAGGAGGAGGCGTCGCGAGGCGGGCCAAGGAGGCGCCGGCGGCTCACGCGCCGCACGAGCGCAGGAAGCGGCGGGTGCGTTCGGCGATGGGGAAGGGCTGGTCGGGCGGGCAGGGGTACATGTCCTGCTCGACGATGGCGAAGAGGTCGACGTTCAGCTCCTGGGCGGCTTCCAGGACGGGCGGCAGCGCCGGTACGCCGAGCGGCGGTTCGCACATCACACCCTGCTTGACCGCGGGCCCGAACGGCGTGCCCTTGGCGACGACATCGCTGAGGATGTCGGGGTCCACCTGCTTGAGGTGGAGGTAGCCGATCCGCTCGCCGTAGGTGCGGATCAGCTTGACACTGTCGCCGCCGCAGTAGGCGTAATGGCCGGTGTCCAGGCAGAGGTTGACCAGGTCGGAGTCGGTCGCGTGCAGGAACCGTTCGACATGTTCCTCGGTGTCGATATGGGTGTCGGCGTGCGGGTGCACGACGATGTCCAGCCCGAACTCGTCGCGTACCTGCTTGCCCAGCCGCTCCATGCCGGTGGTCAGCTGCTTCCACTGCTCCGCGGTCAGCTCGCGCGGCTCGATCTCCTCGGCGGTCTTGTCGTCGCGCCAGAAGGAGGGGATGACGACGAGGTGCCGCGCGCCCATGGCCTGGGTGAGGGTGGCGACCTCGGAGACGTGCGCCCAGGTCTTGTCCCATACGGACGGGCCGTGGTGCAGCGAGGTGAAGATCGTGCCGGCCGAGACCCGCAGGCTGCGGCGGGCGATCTCGTCGCGCAGGACGGCGGGGTCGGTGGGCAGGTAGCCGTACGGGCCGAGTTCGATCCACTCGTAGCCCGCCTCGGTGACCTCGTCCAGGAAGCGCTGCCAGGGGACCTGCTGGGCGTCGTCGGGGAACCAGACTCCCCACGAGTCGGGTGCGGAACCGACGCGGATGCGGTCCAGGACGGGCTGGGCGGCATGGGGAACGGACATGCTGCGGCTCTCCTCTCGCCGGTCGGCGGTGACCGGGAGGCGCTGGGGTGGGGTTGTGGGGCACAGCCTCTCTGGCGCCCCGGGGAGTGTCAAGACTTCGTCCTGACATAAGGACTTAAGGACTTTGTCGGGTGGGGTGCGTGGGGGCGTGCCTCCCGTCGGGGGTGCGGGGAGCGGTGTGCGGGGTGTGTGGGGCGTGGGCCTGACGGTGGCGCGCCTGGGATGTGTGGGGCGTGGGGCTGGCGGTGGGGCTCTTGGGGTGGAGGCTCGCTTGTTGCGGCTGGCCCTTCGCGGCCCGTTCATTGTTCTCCCTGACGTCAGTATGTAAGGACAAATTGTTGACAGGGTCTGGCTCTCCCCGTTAGACCTTTCCTCGGAGCCGAACCCGCCGAACCCGCCGCGCCGGGTGACCCGAAGGGGCGCACATGACCCAGCCGTACGACCTGATCACCATGGGCCGCATCGGAGTCGACATCTACCCGTTGCAGACCGGTGTGCCGCTGGCGCAGGTCGAGACCTTCGGGAAATTCCTCGGCGGCTCCGCCGCCAATGTCGCGGTGGCCGCCGCCCGGCTCGGGCGCCGTAGCGCGGTCATCAGCCGCACCGGCCGCGACCCGTTCGGCGACTACCTCCACCAGGCGCTGCGTGACTTCGGGGTGGACGACCGCTGGGTGACCGCCGTCGACGCCTACCCGACGCCGGTCACCTTCTGCGAGATCTTTCCGCCGGACGACTTCCCGCTCTACTTCTACCGCCGGCCGAAGGCCCCTGACCTGGTCATCCGGCCCGAGGAACTGGACCAGGACGCCATCGCGGCGGCCCGGATCTTCTGGATCACGGGCACGGGGCTGTGTGAGGAGCCCAGCCGCAGCGCCACCCTGGCCGCGCTGGAGGCCCGCGCCAAGGCGGGCACCACCGTCTTCGACCTCGACTGGCGGCCGATGTTCTGGGGTGGTGAGGGCGGCGCCTCCGGGGACGGCGGGGCGACCGGGGCCGCGGCGATGGCCACCGCCCGGCCGTATTACGAAGCGGCGCTGCGGCACGTCACCGTGGCGGTCGGCAATGTCGATGAGGCCGAGGTCGCCACCGGGCTGCGTGAGCCCAAGGCATGCGCCGAGGCGCTGCTGGACATGGGCGTCGAACTCGCCGTCATCAAACAGGGCCCCAAGGGTGTGCTCGCCGTCCACCGCGACGGCCGTACCGCCGAGGTCCCGCCCACCCCCGTCGAGGTCGTCAACGGCCTGGGCGCCGGCGACTCCTTCGGCGGGGCGCTGTGCCACGGGCTGCTGGCCGGCTGGGAGCTGGCGCCGATGATGCGCTACGCCAACGCCGCGGGCGCCATCGTCGCCTCCCGTCTCGCCTGCTCCTCCGCGATGCCGACGGCCGATGAGGTCGACGCCTTCCTGGCCGGCCGGTGAGCCTCGTGGCCGGGGCCCGCCGGATGATGCCCGCGGCCGGGGCTCGTCCGGTGACCCGCGAGGCCCCGACTCGTCCGGCGGCCCCCGCAGCCGGGGCCCGCCCGGCGGTGCCCCCGCGGCGGGCCCCGGCGGCCACCACGCCCGACCCCCGCCCGGCGCCCCCGCCCCGCGCCCTCGTCGCCTGCCCCGACCGCCCGCCGCACCCCCTCCACCTGTGTACTCAAGAAGGTGAGTTGAGCCTTGACTCCTCGGATCAGTGACCTTGCGATGTTGCGGGCCCGGCATCCTGAAGCTGTCGCGGAGGCCGCCGCCCGTCGTGCCCGTCGGCCGCTGCTCGGTGACAGCGGGCGGCTGATGATCGTCGCCGCTGATCACCCGGCCCGTGGCGCGCTGGCCGTCGGTGACCGGCAGCTCGCCATGGCCAACCGCTTCGACCTGCTCGAACGTCTGGTGCTGGCGCTGTCGCGGCCCGGTGTGGACGGGGTGCTGGCCACCGCCGACATACTGGAGGACCTGCTGCTGATCGGCGCCCTCGACGGCAAGGTCGTGATGGGCTCCATGAACCGCGGCGGGCTGGCCGGAGCCTCCTTCGAGATGGACGACCGGTTCACCGGCCACCGGCCCGAGGACCTCGCCCGGCTCCGCTTCGACGCCGGCAAACTGCTGCTGCGCATCGACTACCGCGACCCCGGTTCGCTGTCCACCCTGGAGGCCACCGCCCGCGCCATCGACGCGATGGCCGAGCGGCAGCTGCCCGTCTTCGTCGAGCCGTTCCTCTCCTCCCGGGCGGACGGCACGGTCCGCAACGATCTGAGCCCCGAAGCCGTCACCCGCTCCGTGGCCATCGCCTCCGGACTCGGCGGCACGTCCGCCTACACCTGGCTCAAACTGCCGGTCACCGACGACCCCGACGCCATGGCCCGGGTCTGCGAGACCACCACCCTGCCGACCGTGCTGCTCGGCGGCGACGTCGGCAGCACCGTGCAGGACCAGGAAGCCGCCTACGAGAAGTGGCGCAAGGCGCTGCGGCTGCCGACCGTGCAGGGCCTGGTCGTCGGCCGCTCCCTGCTCTACCCCGCCGACGGGGATGTCGCGGCCGCCGTGGACACCGCCGTAGGCCTGCTGTGAACGCCGCGAATTCCGCAGGAGACTCGACATATGAGCACTGAATTCCATCTGGGGGCCGGAGCCGCGGCAGCGGGCCCGTACGCCCTGGACATCAACCCGGAGCGGGCCGGCTGGGGCTACTCCTCGCTGCGTGTTCTGGAGCTGCCGCCCGGTGCCCACCACTCCTTCGCCACCGGCGACAGCGAATGGATCGTGCTGCCGCTGTCCGGCGGCTGCACGGTGCTGACCGACGACGGCGAGACCTTCGAACTGACCGGCCGGGAGAGCGTGTTCAGCGGGGTGACGGACTTCGCCTACGTACCGCGCGACGTGCACGTCCGGATCGAGGCCGGGTCCGGCGGCCGCTTCGCGCTCACCGGCGCCCGCTGCGAGAACCGCCTGCCGGCCCGTTACGGCCCCGCGTCCGGCGTCCCCGTGGAGCTGCGCGGCACCGGCAACTGCTCCCGCCAGGTCAACAACTTCGGCGCGGCCGGCACCTTCGCGTGCGACCGGCTGATCGCGGTGGAGGTGCTCACCCCCGGCGGCAACTGGTCCTCCTATCCGCCGCACAAGCACGACGAGTGCCGCCCCGGCGAGGAGTCCGAGCTGGAGGAGATCTACTACTTCGAGATCGAGTCCGCGCACGGTACGGACGGGGTCGGCTACCAGCGGGTGACCCCCTCGGGGCAGGGCCGCGGCACCGATGTCCTGGCGGAGGTCCGCAGCGGGGACGCCGTCCTGATCCCCGACGGCTGGCACGGGCCGTCCATCGCCGCGCCCGGCCACGCCATGTACTACCTGAATGTGATGGCCGGTCCGGGGGAGACCCGTGAGTGGCTGATCTGCGATCACCCCGATCACGGCTGGATCCGCGGCACCTGGCCCGAGCAGCCCGTCGACCCCCGCCTCCCCCTCTACGAAGCGCCCGCAGGAGCCGCCCGATGAACGTTCCGACGACGCGCCGGCTCACGGTCGCGCAGGCCCTGGTCGAGTTCCTCGCCCACCAGTACACCGAGCGGGACGGCCGCCGGCACCGCCTGATCAACGCCTGCTGGGGCATCTTCGGCCACGGCAATGTCGCCGGTCTCGGCCAGGCCCTGCTGGAATCCGGAGACGCGCTCCCGTACCTCCAGGGCCGCAACGAACAGGCCATGGTGCATGCCGCGGTCGGCTACGCCCGGCAGTGCGACCGGCTCTCCGCGCACGCCGTCACCACCTCCATCGGCCCCGGCGCCACCAACCTCGTCACCGGCGCCGCCCTCGCCACCGTCAACCGCCTCCCGGTCCTGCTGCTGCCCGGCGACACCTTTGCCACCCGGACGGCAGACCCCGTCTTGCAGCAGCTGGAGGTCCCGCAGGCGGGAGACGTGTCGGTCAATGACGCGCTGCGCCCGGTCTCCCGCTACTTCGACCGGGTCACCCGGCCCGAGGCGCTGATCCCGGCCGCCCTCCAGGCGATGCGGGTGCTCGCCGACCCCGTCGACACCGGCGCGGTGACCCTCGCGCTCCCGCAGGACGTGCAGGCCGAGGCGTACGACTGGCCGGAGGAGTTCTTCGCCGACCGGGTCTGGCGCGTCACCCGGCCGCTCCCCGACGCCGATGCCCTCGCGGAGGCCGTCGCGGCGATCCGCGGTGCCCGCCGGCCGTTGCTGATCGCGGGCGGCGGGGTGCACCACTCCGAGGCCGAGGACGCGCTGTGCGCCTTCGCCGACGCCACCGGCATCCCGGTCGCGTCCACCCAGGCCGGCAAGGGCTCGCTGCGGTACGACCACCCCGCCGACATCGGCGGTATCGGCCACACCGGCACCGCCACCGCCGACGCCCTCGCCCGCGAGGCCGATCTGGTCATCGGCGTCGGCACCCGCTACACCGACTTCACCACCGCTTCCGCGACGCTGTTCGCCGCGCCCGGGGTGCGCTTCCTGAACCTCAACATCGCCCCGTTCGACGCCCACAAGCTCGGCGCCGCCTCGCTCGTCGCCGATGCCCGCGCCGGACTCGAAGCGCTCACCAAGGAGCTGTCCGGGCACCGCGTCGACGCGGCGTACGAGGCCGCCTACGGGGCGGACAAGGCGGCCTGGGAGCGGCGGGTGGACGCCGCGTTCGGCGCCGCGGACGACTCCGTACGGCCCTCCCAGACGCAGGTGCTCGGGGCGCTGGACGCCCTCGTCGACGACACCGACATCATCCTCAACGCGGCCGGGTCCCTCCCCGGTGACCTGCACAAACTGTGGCGCGCCCGGTCCCGCCGGCAGTACCACCTGGAATACGGCTACTCCTGCATGGGCTACGAGATCCCCGCCGCGATCGGCGTGCGGATGGCCGCCCCCGGCCGGCCGGTGTGGGCGCTGGTCGGCGACGGTACGTATCTGATGAACCCCACCGAAATCGTCACCGCGGTCCAGGAGGGCGTCCCCATCACCCTCGTCCTCATCCAGAACCACGGCTACGCCTCGATCGGCGGGCTGTCCCAGGCGACCGGCGGGGAGCGGTTCGGCACCGACTACCGCTTCCGCGCCGCGGACGGCACGTACACCGGCGCGCCGCTGCCCGTCGATCTGGCGGCCAATGCCGCCTCGCTCGGTATGCGGGTGCTGCGCGCGGCCACGGTCGGTGAGCTGCGTGCCGCGCTCGCCGAGGCGCGTGGCGCGAACCGGCCCACATGTGTCTATGTCGAGACCGAAACGGCTGACACTGTGCCGGGCGCGCCGGAGGCACAGGCCTGGTGGGATGTGCCTGTTGCCGAGACCGCGACACGTCCGGCGGCGGTGGCCGCCCGCGAGGCGTACGACCGGCACGCCGCCGGACGGCGCCGCCACCTCTGACTCCCGCTCGAAGTCGTCACCCAGAAAGGCCCCTCGCATGAAGACCATCAGCCACTGGATCGGCGGCAAGCCCGTCGGGGGCGTCTCCGGCAACTTCGGCCCGGTCTACAACCCGGCCACCGGCGCCCAGGAGAAGCAGGTCGCCTTCGCCTCGGCCGACGAGGTCGACGCGGCCGTCCGCGCGGCCAAGGAAGCCTTCCGGACCTGGGGCAGCAGCTCCCTGGCCAAGCGCACCTCGGTGCTGTTCAAGTACCGCGAGCTGCTCGACGCGCACCGCGAGGAGATCGCGCAGCTGATCACCGCCGAGCACGGCAAGGTGCACTCCGACGCGCTCGGCGAGGTCGCCCGCGGCCTGGAGATCGTGGAGCTGGCCTGCGGTATCCCCGAGAAGCTCAAGGGCGAGCTGTCCACCCAGGTCTCCACCCGCGTCGATGTGGCGGCGATCCGCCAGTCGCTCGGTGTGGTCGCCGGCATCACGCCGTTCAACTTCCCGGCGATGGTGCCGATGTGGATGTTCCCACTCGCCATCGCCTGCGGTAACACCTTCGTCCTCAAGCCGAGCGAGAAGGTGCCCAGCGCCGCCTTCAAGCTCGCCGAGCTGGCCGCCGAGGCGGGGCTGCCCGACGGTGTGCTCAATGTCGTCAACGGCGACAAGGTGGCCGTCGACGCCATCCTGGAGCACCCGGACATCGCCGCGGTCTCCTTCGTCGGCTCCACCCCCATCGCCCGCTACATCCACACCACCGGCACCGCCAACGGCAAGCGGGTGCAGGCGCTGGGCGGCGCCAAGAACCACATGCTGGTCCTCCCGGACGCCGACCTCGACCTGGCCGCGGACTCCGCGATCAACGCCGCGTACGGCTCGGCCGGTGAGCGCTGCATGGCGATCTCCGTCGTCGTGGCCGTCGGCGAGACCGCCGACCCGCTGATCGGCAAGATCAAGGAGCGCGCCGACAAGCTGCGGATCGGCCCCGGCGACGACCCGGCCTCGGAGATGGGCCCGCTGATCACCAAGGTCCACCGCGACAAGGTCGCCTCGTACGTCACGGGCGCCGCGGCCCAGGGCGCCGATGTCGTCATCGACGGCAGCGGCTACACCGTCGAGGGCTATGAGGACGGGCACTGGATGGGTGTCTCCCTCCTGGACAACGTCACGCCCGAGATGGACGCCTACCGCGACGAGATCTTCGGCCCGGTGCTGTCCGTGGTCCGCGTCGAGACCTACGACGAGGCCATCGCGCTGATGAACAGCTCGCCGTGGGGCAATGGCACCGCGATCTTCACCCGGGACGGCGGCGCGGCCCGCCGCTTCCAGATGGAGGTCGAGGCCGGCATGGTCGGCGTGAACGTGCCGATCCCGGTGCCGGTCGGCTACCACTCCTTCGGTGGCTGGAAGGACTCGCTCTTCGGCGACCACCACATCTACGGCAACGACGGCGTGCACTTCTACACCCGCGGCAAGGTCGTCACCACCCGCTGGCCGGACCCGTCCGACGGCGGCATCAACCTGGGCTTCCCCAGCAACCACTGAGGACGTTCAGACGGACCCCTGGCCGGACCCCCGCCGGCCGGGGGTCCGGCAGGTGCGGGCGATGGCGGTGTCCTCGGCCTGCCGGTGCGTTGCTACCGTGCTTCCTCGCGCAGCACGGACACAACGGGGGATGAGATGCAACAATCCATGGCGCTCGCCAAGGGCGCCCGTATCACCGGCGGGATTTTCTGCCTGCTGTTCTTCCTCTTCTTCGCCACCTGGATCGTCGTCGACCTCAGCCAGTTCGGCCTGGACGGCGTCTGGGAGAACTGGACCTACCAGAAGGGCGGCGGACTGAACCAGGTCACCACCCCGTTCCATTTCGGGCTGGCCCTGGTGCTGTTGGCGGCGGTGTTCACGGCGTTCGCGGGGCAGCGGGTGGCCGGCGGGCTGCTGGCCGTCGCCACCACCTTGACCTTCGCCACCGTGCTGCAAGCCCTCGTCAGCGTCGGCAGCCACACCAGCGACGACCGCTGGTTCCGGCATGCCGAAACGGGCACCGACACCTTCGACGGCGTCTTCCTGAGCAGCCTGGGGATGTTCCCGCTGTGCCTGGTCGCGGGCATCGTGCTGCTCGCCGGGATGCGTTCCTGGCCGCGCCAGAAGCCCAGTGACCCGCCGATGCGCCCGGCTAAAACGGCCGGTGTGGTGGCCGGTCTGATCCTCGGCGCGATGGTGCTGCTCCTCCTGGTCTGGCACGGCTACATGCTGGTGGAGGGCGGCAGCGAATTCTTCGCCATGTTCTACTTCGGCAAGGGCGGCGGTCTCGGCGCGCTGCTGGGAATGGCCTCCGGCTGGTCCGCCGTGTTCTTCCTCGTGCTGACCGCGCCGGCCGCGCTCAGCTGCCTGATGCGCGGCCCCGCGGCTCGCGGGCTGGCCATCGGACTGTCGGTGGTGTCGCTGCCCGGCGCCCTGCTGGCGGTGATCGGGATGGCCGGCAACGGCAACCTGTTCGAGCTGTCCGGCGCCGTGCCGGGCATGGACTTGATCAACCGTCTCCAGCTGGCGCTGGACCTGTTCGGCTCGGTGGTCCTGCTGGCCCTGATGGGCCGCGGCGAGCCGGTCGCCCCCGCCTGGTACCCGCCGTCCCAGGCCCCGCAGTTCGCCGCCCCCGGCTTCGTACCGCCGCCCGGCCCGCATGCCCCGCCGGTCTGGCAGCCGCCCGCCGGGCCGGTGCCCCCGGTCAGCGGTCCGCCGATGCCGCCGCCCGGTGCCCCGCCGGTGCCGCCCGGCACTCCGCCGCACCCGCAGGGCGGGTTCGGGCCGCCGCAGTACTGACCCCCGGCTGCCGGTCCCGGCGGCCGGTGCGCGAAGGGGCGGTGCCCGTCCCGTGTCACCGGCCCGGCGGTCCGCCCGCGGAAAACAACTGGGGGCGGCCGCCCGCCGGTTGATACGGTGCGACGGCGCGCGCCCGGAGCGCGATCACCGTCGGACGAGGGAGGTTGATGAATATGGCCCGCCAGACGCCTCATCAGCATGCCCTTGTCCGGGCCGCCGCCTGAGCGGACGCCTGAGCGCCCGATGTCCTGAGCGCGGCCCGGTCGTCGACGAACGACCAGGAGTGACGCGTGTCTTCCTTTCTTTCCTCCGATTCCCCCAAGTCCTCCGATTCCGCTGATTCCCGTGATGCCGCGGACTCCCCGGACTCCCCGGACTCCGCCTTCTCGCTGAACGGTGCGGAGCTGCGCACCGCGCGGCTGCTGCTGCGGCCCTGGACCGACGGTGAGCTCACCGCCGTGCTCGACGGGACACGACAGCCGCACTGGGCGGCGGACTTCCCCGCCGACGGCGACCGGGTCATCGCCGGCTTCACCGCCCAAAACCCCGACGCCCGCGGCGTGTACGGCCAGCGGCAGATCCTCGAACGGGACGGCGGCGCGGTGGTCGGCGCCATCGGGCTGTTCTGGCCGCCGCGCGACGGGGCGCTGGAGTTCGGCTACGGCATCGTGCCGTCCCGGCGTGGGCGCGGCTACGCCACCGAGGCCGCCCGCGCCATGGTGGCGTTCGCGTGCACGGCACCGGGCGTGCACACGGTGTGCGCGGATGTGGAGCTGTCGAACCCGGCGTCCGGCCGGGTCCTGGAGAAGGCCGGGCTGGTGCGCTGGAGCAGCGATGACCGGCTCGCGCGCTACCGGCTGACGGCGCCGGAACCGGCCGCCGGCTAGGTCCTGTACGGCACGCCGCCGGGGCTCGTTCCACGGGCCCCGGCGGCGTGCCCGGCGCGGAAAGGGCAGGTGGGGGCGGGGCTGTGGGGCCGAGCGGTGAACCGTTGTTTACTGCCGGTTTATGACCCCTTTGTGCAGGATGGCACATGCCTGGCAACTGTCCTGTGCCTTACGACATCTGAGGAAGGATCAGTCGTGCGTTTACCTCTTGCCCCGCTACCGGTCGCGATGCCCGCTTCGCCGGCTCCCCGGGGTTGAGCGCCGTGGCACCCGCTTCCCAGGCACCCGCGCCGCCGCGCCTGCCGCCGGCGCCCCCCACGGAGCCCGAGCCGCGGCGCCGCCCGCCGCCGTGGCTGCGGCCCACCATCCGGATACGGCTGACGCTGCTGTACGGCGGCATGTTCCTGGTGGCCGGGGTCGTACTGCTCACGCTCATCTACATCCTGGCGGCCCAGACCCTCACGCAGGGCACCCCGGAGTTCCGGATCTTCGGCACCGACGTCCGGGTGGGCAATGTCAGCTGTCCCGGTCTGCCGTCGCTCGGCACGGCCGGCGAGATCAACGCGGCGATCAGCGACTGCCTCCACGACCAGCGCGAAGGGGCGCTGCACAGCTTCCTGAACCACTCGCTGACCGTTCTGGTGGCCCTGACGGTGGTGGCGTTCGCTTTTGGTTATGCGATGGCGGGGCGGGTGTTGTCGCCGTTGGGGCGGATCACGCGGACGGCGCAGCGGGTGGCGGGTTCGGATTTGCATCGTCGGATCGAGTTGGGGGGTCCGGATGATGAGCTGAAGGAGTTGGCGGACACGTTCGATCAGATGCTGGACCGGTTGGACCGGGCGTTTGAGTCGCAGCGGCGGTTTGTGGCGAATGCGTCGCATGAGTTGCGGACGCCGTTGGCGATCAATCGGACGTTGTTGGAGGTGCAGCTGGCGGATCCGGCGGCGTCGCCGGAGCTGGCGCAGTTGGGCAAGACGCTGTTGGCGACGAATGAGCGCAGTGAGCAGTTGGTGGAGGGGTTGTTGCTGCTGGCGCGGAGTGAGAACCGGGTGGTGGACAAGAAGCCGGTGGATGTGTCGGAGGTGGCGGCGCAGGCGGTGGATCAGACGCGGGAGGAGGCGCACGCCAAGGGGGTGGAGCTGCGTGGGGCGCGGCAGCAGGTGTTTGTGCAGGGTAATGGGGTGCTGCTGGAGCGGATTGCGTTGAATTTGGTGCAGAACGCGGTGCGGTACAACGTGCCGGAGGGGGGTTGGGTGGAGGTGGTGACCGAGTCGCAGCCGGGGTGTGCGGTGTTGGTGGTGGCCAATACGGGGCCGGTGGTGCCGGCGTATGAGGTGGAGAATCTTTTCGAGCCGTTCCGGCGGCTGCGGACCGAGCGCACGGGCAGTGACAAGGGTGTGGGTCTGGGGTTGTCGATCGTGCGGTCGGTGGTGCGGGCCCATGACGGGAGCATCACGGCGCAGCCGCGGGAGGGCGGCGGGCTGATCATGCGGGTCGTCCTCCCGCGGTAGGCGGCCGACCCGGCACGGGCGTGCACCGCCGCCTCGGCTGGTCCGGACGGCGGGCCCGGCTCCCCGGCCGGCTACCGCATCCGCGGTACGGGAGGGCGCACCCTACTCCCCAGGGAGGCTGCCGGGTTCCGCCCGGGGTACCGGCCGCCCGGTCCGGGTCCTCCCTAGGATTCACGGTATGGATCTCCGAGGTATCCGACTGCGCGGCCGGCGCTGGTACGCCGCCGCGGGCGCGCTGGCCGTCCTCATAGGAGGCGGCACCTGGGCGGCCGCCTCCTCGGACGCCGCGCCCGCCGTGCACCGTACGGACCGGCTGATGACGATGCCGGAGAAGCCCGGCAGCGCGAAGAAGGTGCGGATCGACACCTCCTACTTCACCGCGGGAGGCGGCTCCGGGCGGCGGCCCGCGGTGCTGCTCGCCCACGGATTCGGCGCCAGCAAGGCCAACCTCCGCCCCCAGGCCGAGCAGCTGGCCCGGGACGGTTACGCCGTTCTGACCTGGTCGGCGCGCGGCTTCGGGAAGTCCACCGGCAAGATCGGGCTGAACGCCGCGGACGGTGAGGTCGCCGACGTCCGCCGGCTGATCGACTGGCTGGCCGAGCGCCCCGAGGTGCAGCTCGACAAGGCCGGCGACCCCCGGGTGGGGGTGGCCGGCGGCTCCTACGGCGGGGCGATCTCGCTGCTGGCGGCCGGCCACGACCGGCGGGTCGACGCCATCGCCCCGCAGATCACCTACTGGAACCTCGCCGACGCCCTCTTCCCGCACGGTGTGTTCAAGAAGCTGTGGGCCGGGATCTTCTTCACCACCGGCTCGGCCGGCACCGCCACCGGCTCGCCGGGGCCCGCCCCCACCACGTCCGGGGGCTGCGGGCGGTTCGAGCCCGAGCTGTGCCGGATGTACCAGCGGGTCGCCGTCCACGGCCGGCCGGACGACGCCGCCCGGAAGCTCCTGGCGGACCGCAGCCCGTCCGCCGTCGGCGACCGCATCAAGGTGCCGACCCTGATCATGCAGGGCCAGACCGACTCACTGTTCCCGCTCGACCAGTCCGACGCCCTCTACAAGAAGCTCCGCGAGAACGGGGCGCCGGTCGGCGTCGACTGGATCTCCGGCGGGCACGACGGCGGCGACCGGGAGGCCGCCCGCCTGGAGGGGCGGACGAAGACCTGGTTCGACCGCTACCTCAAGGGCGACAAGCACGCCGACACCGGTCCCGCGTTCCGTATCAGCCGCAGCGGGGGAGTGGACTCCACCAACGGCGCGGTGCGGCTGCGCGGCGCGCACGCCGACCGCTACGCCGGACTGGAGCACGACCCGCGGCGGATCCGGCTGGCCGGCCGCGCCCAGACCTTCAGCAACCCGCCCGGCGCCGGACCGCCGGCGATCTCCGCGGTGCCCGGGGTCGGGGCGCTCGGCAACCTCTCCTCGCTCGGCGCCGGCGGCCTGTCGCTGGACTTCTCCGGCCAGTACGCCCGCTTCGAATCGGCGCCGCTGCGCAGCCCCGTCCACCTCACCGGCAGCCCCACCGCCACCGTCCATGTCCGCTCCGACTCCCCGGATGCGGTGTTCTTCGCCAAGGTCTACGACGTCGGCCCGGACGGCCGCCGCCAGGTGCTGCCGTCCCAGCTCGTCACGCCGTACCGGATCAAGGACGCCGACAAGGGCCGGACCGTGCGGCTCCGGATGCCCGCCGTCGACCATGACTTCGCGGCCGGCCACCGGATGCGGCTGGTCCTCTCCACCACCGACCTCGGCTATGCCTCCCCGGCCGAACCCGCCACCTACACCGTCTCCCTGAAGGGCGGCGCCCTCGACGTGCCCACCGCGCCGGAGGTGCGCAGCGCCGCCGCCCCGCTGCCCGCCTGGACCTGGGAGCTGCCGGCCGCGGCCGCGGTGGTGGCCGCGCTGCTGCTGCTCACCGCCCGCCGCCGGACCGCGGCGCCCGCGCCCGATGAGGCGCTCGCCGAGGTCCCGCTGGAGATCGGCGGGCTGAGCAAGCGGTACGCGAAGTCCACCGACAGGTACGCCGTACGGGAGTTGTCCTTCCGCGTCGAGAAGGGGCAGGTGCTGGGGCTGCTCGGGCCCAACGGCGCCGGCAAGACCACCACCCTGCGGATGCTGATGGGGCTGATCACGCCGGACGAGGGCGAGATCAGGATCTTCGGGCACGCCGTCCGGCCGGGCGCCCCGGTGCTGTCGCGGGTCGGCGCGTTCGTGGAGGGCCCCGGTTTCCTGCCGCATCTGTCCGGCCGCGCCAACCTCGACCTGTACTGGCAGGCCACCGGCCGGCCCGTCGCCGACGCACATTTCGACCAGGCGCTGGAGATCGCCGGTCTCGGCGATGCCCTCCAGCGTGCCGTGCGCACCTACTCCCAGGGCATGCGCCAGCGCCTCGCCCTGGCCCAGGCCATGCTCGGCCTGCCGGATCTGCTGATCCTCGACGAGCCGACGAACGGGCTCGACCCGCCGCAGATCCGGGAGATGCGGGACGTGATGATCCGCTACGCCGCGGCCGGCCGCACCGTCATCGTCTCCAGCCATCTGCTGTCCGAGGTCGAGCAGAGCTGTACGCATCTGGTCGTCATGGACCGCGGCCGGCTGGTGCAGGCCGGTCCGGTCGCCGAGATCGTCGGCTCCGGCGACACCCTGCTGGTCGGGGTCGCGGAGGAAGTCGACGACGCCGTGGTGGAGAAGGTGGCCGCGCTGCCGGGCGTCGCCTCCGCCGTACGCGCCGAGGGCGGCCTGCTGGTACGGCTGGACGGCGCCGACACGCCCCAACTGCTCGCCGAACTCCTCCGGCTGGGGGTGCCGGTGGACCGCGTCGGCCCGCACCGACGCCTGGAGGACGCCTTCCTCACCCTGATCGGAGGGGACCGATGACCGCGACCCCCATGGCGCGGGCGGCGGGCTACCGCCCGCGCCGCACCCTCCCGCTGCGCGTCGAGGCCCGCCGCCAGCTGCGCCGCCGCCGCACGCTGGTGATCGCCGCCATCCTGACGGCGCTGCCGTTCGTGCTGGTGGCGGCGTTCGCGATCGGCGGCGACCCGGCCGGCCGGGGCAACGGCCGGATCACCCTGATGGACACCGCCACCGCGTCCGGCGGCAACTTCGCCGCCACCGCGCTGTTCGTCTCCGCGGGCTTTCTGCTGGTGGTGCCGGTGGCGCTGTTCTGCGGTGACACGGTCGCGTCGGAGGCGAGCTGGGCCTCGCTGCGCTATCTGCTCGCCGCACCGGTCCCCCGGGCCCGGCTGCTGCTGAGCAAGCTCACCGTCGGGCTGCTGTTCAGCGCCGCCGCGATGCTGCTGCTGCCGCTGGTGGCGCTGGGGGTGGGCAGCGCCGCGTACGGCTGGGGGCCGCTGCAACTGCCCACCGGCGGCGCGCTGTCCGCGGGCGAGGCGGTGCCGCGGCTGGCGGTCGTGGTCGGCTATGTCTTCGTCAGCCAGCTGGTCACCGCGGCCCTGGCGTTCTGGCTGTCGACGGTGACCGACGCGCCGCTGGGCGCGGTCGGCGGCGCCGTCGGGCTGACCATCGTCGGCAATGTCCTCGACCAGGTCACGGCCCTGGGCACCTGGCGCAACGTGCTGCCCGCGCACTGGCAGTACTCCTGGGCGGACGCCCTCCAGCCCCGGATGGAGTGGTCCGGGATGATCCAGGGCTCGGCGGTCTCGGTGGCGTACGCCCTGGTGCTGTGCGCGCTGGCGTTCCGGGGGTTCGCGCGCAAGGACGTGGTGTCGTAGGGCGGGGACGGGGCGGCGAGACGGCGGGGCCGGGTGGGCGTGACGGTGGGCCGCCCATCGCGGCGCCCGTCCCCCGGGCCCGCCCCCGTCAGGCCGTCGGCCCCTGCATGTGCGCGCTGACCCAGCGCATGGTGCCCTCGCCCAGGCCCCGTACATAGGTGGCCGCGCTGTGGGTGCCGTCCGGCACTATCTGGAGCCGGGTGTGCACCGGGCCGTGCCCGTATTGCGCGAGGAACTTCCGTACCTTCGGCAGCACCGTGTACTCCCGGGAGCCGTCCTGGAAGGCGAGGTAGACGTCCGGTCCGCCGCGTGCCATCAGCCGGCGGGCCAGCACCTCCGGGTTGTTCTCCCGCTCCTCGCGGGCGTGGCCGTTCCACAGCGGTGAGTCGGGCACGATGTCCGGCCCGTTGGGTATCGCCACCTTGAACGTGTCCGGGTTCTGGAGCACGTTCTTCAGCGCCGCGAAGCCGCCCGACGAGGAGCCCATGATCGCCCAGGCGTCGCGCGTTTTGAGGGTGCGGAAGTTCTGCCGTACGAGGTCGGGCACGTCCTGGCTGAGCCAGGTGCCGATCTTCGGCTGTCCCGGTATGTCGCTGCCGTCGTAGTACTGCTTGTCGTCGGGGTTGAGCACCGGCATGACGACGATGAACGGCAGGCTGCTGCCGTTCTTCGACCAGCGAGCGAGGTTCTCCTGGAGCTTGAGGTCGGCGCCTTTCCAGTAGTTGACGGGGTAGCCGTACGAGCCGGGCAGCGCCTCCATCACCGGGAAGCCCTTGTGCGCGTTCCGCTTCTCGTAGTACTCCGGCGGGGCCCAGACCCAGACCTTCCCGGTGAAGCCCGACTTCGGGCCGTGCAGGGTGGTCACGCCGATCGGGGTGTTCCCGCCCGCCCCGCCGACCCGGCTCTCCTCGTCGAAGCTGATCGGCCGGGTGGGCCACTGCACCAGCGACCGCTTCCCGGGCGGGCCGGCGTGGACCGCGGCGTCGGCCTGGGTGCTTGCGAACCGGACGGGGGCGGCCTGGGAGGCGCTGGTGCCGCAGCCGGCCGTGGCGGCGAGGACGGTCAGGGCGATCAGTGCGATCACCGGGCGGAACGGGGCTCTGTGCACGGGTCTTTCTCCTTGCCGGACACCCGGGACTTGTCCCGGCTGGGGAGCAAGAGGGCGGTGGCCCGGCCCCCGGTTTCCTCACCGGGGTGTCGGCTTCCTCGCACCGCCCGTCCGGAATGCCGGCATCCCCTTGGTGACCTGGGATGTTGCCCGCGGAGCGGGAAGGCGGTTTTACCGGGATTTTCCCGGTGCACGGGCGGCACGCGGGGACGCGGAGCCCGCTCAGGACATTCCGGAACCCCCGCCTCCGGCCCCGTATCCTCTCGCTATGACCTGGTCGCGTGCGCTCAAGGAAGCCGCCCGCTCGGGGCTGACCATCGAGCGGACCAAGCTCACCCCCCTGATCGCGATCCGCGGTTCGGCCGGCGTCGCCGTCGTCATCGGGCTGTGCCTGTGGCTGGGCGACCCGGCGCTGGCGGTCTCCTCCGCCTTCGGCGCGTTCTCCTCCGGCATCGTCACCTTCCAGCGCAGCATGCGGCCGCGGCCGGTGCTCGCGCTCGCCGTCGCCGGCGCGCTGGCGGTCTCCACCTTCCTCGGCTATCTGGCCGCCGCCCATGTCGTCGCGTTCGTGCTGCTGCTGGCCGGCTGGACCTTCCTGGCGGGCATGGCCTGGGCGATCGGCCCGGTCTCCGGGCTGGCCGGCACCCAGACCGTGGCGATCATGCTGGTCACCGTCACCCTGCCGACGTCCGTCCTCGGCGCGGCCGAACACGCCGCGCTGATCTTCTTCGGCGGGCTCGTCCAGGCCACCCTCATCGTGGTCTTCCCGGTCCGCCCCTGGGGCGTCCAGCGTGATGCGCTCGCCGACGCCCTGGCCGCCGAGGCCGACTACGCGCGGCGGCTGCGGCACGACCCGGTCGCCCCGTTCGACCCGGCGCCCCTGATGGACGCCCGGCTCGCCTCCGCCGTGACCCCGCGTCAGGCCCGCCGCCGCCCCGTCCAACTGCACGGCCCGCGCGGCCTCGCCGAACGCGTCCGGCCGGTCCTCGCCGCCCTCGCCGACCCGGTCGTCGGCGCCCCGACGGACGGCCCCGAACGCGACCGGGTCCGCGATCTGCTGGGCGCCGCGGCCACCGTCCTGGACGCCGTCGCCCATGCCGTACGGCACGCGAAGCCGGTCCGGCTGCCGCCCGAGGCGATGGCCACCCTCGAAGTCCCCGCGACCGGCCCGATGCTCCACGGGGCCGCCCGCCGCTCCGCCTACCGCCTGATCTCCCTGCTCGCCGACGCCGTCGAACTCACCGATGAGCCGGTCGAGGCCACCCGCCCCACCACCGAGGCCGAACGCGGCCATCTGCTGCGCCCCAGCGTCCCCCGGCTGGTACCGGGCGCCCTGCGCGCCCTGCACCGCGAGGCCCGCTGGACCTCGCACATCTTCCGGCACGCCCTCCGGGTCGCCGCGGTCGCCGCGGCCGGCTATCTGCTGGGCACCGCGCTCCCGTTCGGCCACGGCTACTGGGCGCCGCTCGCCTCCGTCATGGTGATGCGCCCCGACTTCGCCCAGACCTACTCGCGAGGCGTCGCCCGTTTCTGCGGCACCCTCGTCGGCGTCGGAATCGCCGGGGCGCTGATGGCGCTGACGCATCCGGGCATCTACGTCAGCGCCGGGCTGGCCGTGGTCTGCGTCGCGCTGATGTATCTGCTGATGCGCACCGGCTTCTCGGTGACCTCGGCGTGTGTGGCCGCCTATGTCGTCTTCCTGCTGGGCATCGCCGGCGCGGGCTGGGAACAGACCGTCCAGGAACGCGTCGTGCTCACCCTCCTCGGCGGGCTGCTCGCGATGCTGTCGTACGCGCTGTTCCCCGCCTGGGAGACCCCCAGGCTCCGCGACGGTCTCGCCGCCTGGCTGGCCGCCAACGGGGACTACGCCCTGGCCGTGTTCGACCTGTACGCCACACCCGCCGAACGCCGCCCCCGGCAGGTCCGCGACGCCCTGCTGGACTCCCGGGCCGCCCGCGCCGCCTGGGAGGAGAGCGAGGCCCGCGCCGAGAAGGAACCCGTACGCCACCGCGGCCTGTCGCCCGCCTCGGCGAAGGCGGCCGGCGCAGCGCTCGCCACCATGGGCCGGGTCACCATGATCCTGGAGGTCCACCTCCCCGAACGGGACGCCGCGTCCTCACCGGGTGCCACCGCGTTCGCCTTCGAGCTGCGGGCCTCCCTGGAGGAGGCCACCCAGGCGGTCCGGGACCGGGGCGAACTGAACTGGACCGAGCTGCGGGCCGTATGGGAGAGATGGGACGCGGAGGACGAGAACCGTGGTGTCGCCCTGCGCGTCGCGGACCTGCTTCTCGACGCCCTCGACGACCTGGCCGAGGCGCTGTCCAGGGAGCCGGGCACCGACCGCGGGGAGACCCGCGGCGCCGAGGAGAACAGCAGCCGGTGAGCGGAGAGGAGGCGGTACGGAGGGGAACCAATCGGTGTCCCCGGTAGTCTTAACAGTTGCCCGCAATGAACGCTATTGGTAGCCCATGGGGTTGTCTGAAGCGCAATGCCCCGGGAGCCCACCCCGTCGCGAGAGAGCACACGAACCCCCCATGGCCTCCAGCACTTCGTCCGGTACGTACGACATAGGCATCGACCTCGGCACCGCCAACACCCTGGTGTACGCCCGCGGCAAGGGCGTGGTGCTGAACGAGCCGTCCGTCGTCGCGGTCAACGCCGCCGGTGCGGTGATCGCCGTGGGCCTGGAAGCCAAGCGGACCATCGGCCGCACCCCGTCCGGGATCACCGCGATGCGCCCGCTGCGCGAAGGCGTCATCGCCGACTTCGACGCCGCCGAGCAGATGCTCCGCGCCCTGATGAAGAAGGCCCTGCCCAGCCGCCGCTTCTCCCGGCCACGGGTCGTCATCTGCGTCCCCTCCGGCATCACCGGCGTCGAACGGCGCGCGGTCGTCGATTCCGCCCGGGGCGCCGGCGCCCGCGAAGTGCACCTCATCGAGGAGCCGATGGCCGCCGCGATCGGCGCCGGCCTCCCGGTGGACGAGCCGGTCGGCTGCATGGTGGTGGACATCGGCGGCGGCACCACCGAGGTCGCCGTCGTCTCCATGGGCGGCCTGGTCACCGCCCAGTCCGTACGGGTCGCCGGGGACGCCATGGACGCGGCCGTCAGCGGCTACATCAAGAAGAAGCACGCCCTGGACATCGGTGAGCGCACCGCCGAGGACATCAAGATCGCGATCGGCTCGGCGGTCTGGACCCCGGTCGACGTCGACGAGGACGGTGAACCGGACCGCCCGTCCACCTACACCGTCCGCGGCCGCGACCACGTCAACGGCCTGCCCCGCATCCAGGAGATCACCGAGGAGGAGATCCGCGAGGCACTGGCCGAGCCCGTCGACGCGATCGTCCGCGCCGTCCACCGCACCCTCGACGACTGCCCGCCCGAGCTCTCCGGCGACATCGTCGAGCACGGCATCGCCCTCACCGGCGGCGGCGCCCTGCTCCGCGGCCTGGACCGGCGGCTGCGCCAGGAGATGGGCGTCCCCGTCCGGGTCGCCGACGAGCCCCTGGACTGCGTGGTCAACGGCACCGCCAAGTGCGTCGACGAATTCGCCTCCCTGCACGGCCTGTTGACCGGCGCCAAGCAGCAGCCGCGGAAGACGGTGCGGTTGTAGCAGGCGCAACCCGGCGTCCGCGAGGGGCGTTTGCCGTTCCGGCAACAACCCTCGCGCCCGCCGGGCCGGCCGCGCCATGATCGTGGCGGAGCGGGCCGGGCCACGGCGGGGCATGACGCCGCGCGGGCCCTGTGCACCGCCCTCATGAGCACGGCCGTACTCGCCCCAGGAGGAACCATGCCGCAGTCCGCCGAGACGACGCCCCCGCCGGCCACGCCCCCGGGAGAGGCACCGGACCGGGCCGCCGCCGTCCCGCCGGCCACCCACCGCACGGTCGAGACCCCCGGCGGCCGCATCCACCTGGTGGAGCAGGGCACCGGACCGCTCGTCCTGCTGGTCCACGGATTCCCCGAGTCGTGGTACTCGTGGCGCCACCAGCTCCCCGCCCTCGCCGCGGCGGGCTACCGGGCGGTCGCCCTCGACGTACGCGGCTACGGACGCTCGTCGAAGCCCCGCGAGGTGGCGGCCTACCGGATGCTGGCCCATGTCGCCGACAACGCCGCCGTGGTGCGCGCCCTCGGCGAGGAGACCGCCGTCATCGCGGGCCATGACTGGGGCTCACCCATCGCCGCCCACTCGGCGCTGCTGCGCCCCGACGTCTTCACCGCCGTGGCACTGCTGAGCGTGCCGTACACGCCGCGCGGCACGACCCGCCCCACCGAGGCCTTCGCGCGAATCGGCGAAGCCGAGGAGTTCTACATCAACTACTTCCAGGAGCCGGGCCGGGCGGAGGCGGAGATCGAACCCGATGTCCGCACCTGGCTCGCCGGCTTCTACGCCGGACTCTCGGGCGACGCCGAGCCCACCTCCGGCCCCGGCCTCTTCTTCATCCCCCCGGGCGGCAAGATGTCCGACCGCTTCCCCGCCGGACCGCCCCGGCCCCTCTCCTGGCTCACCGAAGCCGATCTCGACTTCTACGCCGCCGAGTTCGAGCGCACCGGCCTGACCGGCGGACTCAACCGCTACCGCAACGTCGACCGCGACTGGGAGGACCTCGCCGCCTGGACCGGCGCCCCGCTCACCCAGCCCGCCCTCTTCATCGGCGGCGAACACGACGCCACCACCCACTGGCTGGCCGACGCCATCAAGGCCTTCCCCCACACCCTCCCCGGCCTCTGTGCCGCCCACCTCCTCGACGGCTGCGGCCACTGGGTCCAGCAGGAACGCCCCGAGGAGGTCAACCGGCTGATGGTCGACTGGCTGCGGTCTTTGCCGGAGGGTGCGGTGCGGGTGGCGGCTTAGGGGGCAACGGGCGGGCGCACGGCGATCCCGGGGACGGGGGCGCGGCCGGGCCCTAGGCGCTGCCCCGCGCCCGGCTCATGTAGGCCGCCAGGCCGTCCAGGATCCGCTCCAGGCCGAACTCCCCGGCCCGGTCGCGGGAGGCGCGGTCGGTCTCGGTGGCCGCGACGGCCGCGGCGACCGCGGGAAAGCGGTCGGCGCGGCCCGCGAGCAGTTCGTTCAGGGCCGCGCTCATGACCTGCTCGGGGTCCTTGGCCCGAGCGCTGCCCAGCCCCATCGAGGTCGCGACCTGGGCGATGGCCCGGATGTGGCCGCTGACCACGACCACCGCGTCGAGCTGTTCGGCACCGGTCAGCCCGGTGTCCGCGAGCGCGGCGAGCGCCCGCTCGGTCCAGCCGAGTTCCTGCGGCCCCATGACCCGGGGGCCGACGGCCGCGCCCAGCAGCCAGGGGTGCTGGTGGTAGACCTCCGCCAGCGCGTGCGCCCAGGCCCGCAGCTCCACCCGCCACGGCTCCTCGCCGCTCCGGCCGGCGGTGTCCGGTGACGGCGCGCCCGGCGGTTCCCCCATCGCCCGGTCGATCATCAGCGCGATCAGCTCACTCTTGCCCGGCACATAGCGGTACAGGGACATCTTGGTGAAGTCCAGTTCGGCTGCGACCCGTTGCATGGAGACTGCCCCGAGCCCGCCGGTGTCGGCGAGGTCGATGGCCGTCAGCGTGATCCGCTCCAGGCTCAGCGCCGGCTTGGGTCCCCGGCTGGGCCGCTCGCGCCCGCCCCACAGCAACTCGACGCTGCCCGCCTGATCCCCGAACACGCTGCGCTTTTCGTCGTCTCCAGCCATCCCCGCATCCTAAAACTGTGTCCGGGGTACACAAAATAGTGTCCATCGGATACAGTTCCTCTTGTCGGTACGACCGATCGACGTGGGGAGCGTGCGATGACGTACGAAATGACAGCGGGACACCCGGCCGCGGGCCGGCCCGACCGGGCGCGGGGGGAGCGAACGGCACCACCACAGCGCAGAATTCTGATCTCCGGCGCCAGCGTGGCCGGCCCGGCCCTGGCCTACTGGCTCGGCCGCTACGGCTACCGGACGACGGTGATCGAGCTGGCCCCCGCCCTGCGCGGTGGCGGCTTCGCGGTCGACTTCCGCGGCGCGGCACATCGGGTGGTCCTGGAGCGCATGGGCGTCCTGGAAGCCATCAGACGGCACCGCACCGGCCCCGGCACCCCCATGACGTTCATCGACGGGCAGGGCCGCGACCTCTCCACCCTCCCGCCCGAATTCGCCGCCGGCGAGGTCGAAATACTCCGCTCCGAGCTGGCCCGCCTCCTCCACGAACACAGCCTGACCCCGCCCGACGGCGGCCCCGCCCCCGAGTACCTTTTCGGCGACTCCCTCACCTCACTCACCGAGACCGCCGACGGCGTCCACGCCACCTTCGAACGGGGCGCGCCACGCACCTTCGACCTCGTGATCGGCGCCGACGGTCTGCACTCCACCGTGCGCCGGCTCGCCTTCGCCCCCGAGGAGCGATGCGTCAGCCACCTCGGCTACTACTTCGCCGCATGGGACCTGCCCGCCGGCGCCGGAGACCTCGGCGCCCGCCCGGTCGGCTACGGCGAACCCGGCCGGCTGGTCACGGTCGGCCGCCTGCCCCGCCGCACCGGGGAGCCCGGCTACACCGGCGAAGCCTTCTGCGTCTTCGCCTCCGAGGACGAACTCCCCTACGACCGGCGGGACATCCGGTCCCAGAAGCGGGTCATAGCCCGCGCCTACGAGGGAGCCGGCTGGCGCACACCGGAACTGCTCGACACCCTGTGGCAGACCGACGACCTTTACTTCGACTCGATCAGCCGCGTCGATGTGCCGCACTGGTCCACGGGCCGCATAGCCCTCCTCGGAGACGCCGCGTACGGCGCCACACTCGGCGGCATGGGCACCGGCTCGGCGATCGTCGGCGCCTATGTCCTCGCCGGCGAACTGGCCCTCGCCGGGGCCGACCACCGCACGGCCTTCGCCCGCTACGAACAGAAGCTGCGCCCCTACGTCACCCGCTGTCAGGAAGGCGGCCGCGGAGCCGGCGAGTTCTTCGCCCCCACCACCCAGGAGGCAATCGACGCTCGCAACACCGCCCTGAACACCCCGTCCACCGTCACCGCCATGCTGGAACAGGGCCACGACGTCTCGGCGGCGATCACGCTGGAGGACTACCCGTCGTTGGTCACGGGGCCGGCCTCGACTGTGGGGTGACGGGGGTGGTGGGTAGTGGATAGGCGCAACTGGTGGTGTATGAGGCTTACTTGAGGTGACCGGCGAGGGTGGCGAGGGGGCTGGGGCGGGGAGGGGGAGGGCGGGGGGAGGGGGAGCCCCCCGAAGCCCCCGCTGCGAACGCCCCGCCCCCGCCCCCTCGGCCCCGCCCGCTCGGCCCCGCCCCCCCGGGCCCCGCCCCCGCCCCCGCTCGTAGTGAAGCCACCCGTTTTCGCGCTCCGCCGATCGGGTGCTCCGGGGTCAACACGATTGCCTGGTGGCGACTCTTCTGGGTTACTGGTGTGGCCTGTCGGTGGGCCGTCCATCCCCCTCGGGTTTCGGTAGTCGGCCCGCCCACCAGTCCTCTTCGCTGAGGTGCTGTGCAGGGCGGCCAGGAGCGCGATGGCCCCCCGCACCGCCCAGGTGCGCGCCGGCCAGGTCCGCCCGTCTGCGTCGTCCTCCTGTGCGGCCGGCTGCTGCCAGTGCTCGGGTTCCGGCTTGTGTGCCCTGTCTGCCACGAGCGGCCGAGCAACGAGCTCACACAGCAGGAGGACTTTCATGTCTACACCCACAATTCAGCCGGGGCTCCCGGCCCTGCCGTTCTCGATCGGGCCGCTGCTGCTCGGCGCGGTGCCGGCGACGGGGCCGACCACGGGCGGCAACACGGTGCAGCTGGTCGGTCTCGGCCTCGGCGGTGCCACCAGCGTCCTCTTCGGGGGAACGTCGGCGACCATCGTCGGGCAGGACCCGCTGGGGCTGACCGTCACCGTCCTGGCTCCGGCGCACGCCGCGGGTCCGGTGCAGGTCACCGTCACCAACGCCGCCGGTACCAGCAACCCGGCGTCGTACACCTACGTCGCGGTGGGCGCTCCGGTGGCCGCGGCCATCGCCCCCAACGCGGGGCCGACCGCGGGCGGTACGCCGTTCGCCCTGATCGGTTCGAACCTTCAGGGTGCCTCCGTCACCATCGGCGGCAACGCGGCGACCGTGCTGGGCACGGACCCCACCGGCTCCGTCCTGTTCGGTGTCACACCGGCCGGGCCGCCCTCCGGGGGCAACGTCCCGGTCGTGGTGACCACCGCGGGCGGCACCGCGTCCGTCCCGGGCGGTTACACCTACCTGCTGCTGCCTCCGACGGTCACCGGAACGGTGACGCCGTCCACCGGGTCCGCGGGCGGCGCCTTCACCATCGTCGGAACCAACCTCTTCGGGGCGAGCGTGCTCTTCGGGGCCACACCCGCCACGGGGGTGACGGTGGATGCGGCCGGCACGACCGTGACCGGCACCATTCCGCCGGGCACCAGCGGGACGACGGTGCAGGTGACCGTTCAGACCGCGGCCGGCAGTGTCAACGCCGGGTCGTTCACCTACCTGTGACGGCCGGCCCCTGTGGGGGACGGTCCGGGTCCCGGCGCCTGAGGTCGGCCGCATGCGCAGTCCCCGGCCGGGCCTAGCCGGGAAGCCCGGCACCGTCACTCCGTAGGGGGACGCAGGGAAACGGTTCGGCCCCCGCCCGTACGCCGGGTGGGGGCCGAACTCGCCGGTGGCTCCCCGGGGCTCTGCGCGGGGACGCGCGGCCCGTCAGGGGGCAGATACCGCCGGGTGTCCTGCGGGGGCCGCCCGGCGGCGCCGCACAGCAGCGGCAGTGGGAGCCCGGCGTCCGCCATCCATGTCAGGCCCGTGTGGCGCAGGTCCTGGCGCCGGAGGTATTCATGGCCGAGCTCGTCCACCACGTCGTCCCAGTGGGTCGCGTCCCGCAGTGCCGCGGCCGTGAACCGGCTCCGGTGCGGGCCGGTGAACAGCCGGGCCTGCGGCCGGTGCCGCGCCGTCTCCAGCCGTCCCGCGGCCAGTTCGCGGGCGGCGGGGCGCAGCGGCACCACCCGGTGGTGTCTGCCTCGGCACGGGCGGTCGTGCAGGCCTTCCGGCTCGGACACGGTGAAGTGCTGGACCTGCCAGGTCCAGGTGCTCACATCGATGTCCTGGGCCCGGAGGGCGGACACCTCGCTGAAGCGGGTACCGGTCCAGGCGGCGAACCGGACGATGTCGCCCCACCCCTCGTAGCCGTCGGAGGCCCGCCGGACGAGGGTGGTCGCCAGCCGCTCCAGGGCGTCCGCGCCGGGCAGTGCCAGCGACCGCGGCGCGGTGCGCTCGGCCTGCGCACGCTGGTACTCCTGCTGCCAGCCGGCCACCCGCGCCGGATTGGCGTCCAGCACCCCGTCCCGGACGGCCTGTTCCAGGACGCGGACGAGGACGGCGAGGCTGTTCTTCACCGTGGACAGGCCGCATTCGTCGGCGATCCAGCAGTGCAGGGCGCGGTTGACGACCCGGCGGGTGACCTTGCGCACGAGGACGTGGCCGATGCTGGGGACGACGCGCAGCCGCCACCCGGCCTGGTAGGGGGACATGGTCAGGGTTTCCAGGCCGTGCATCGCTGCCTCCCACCTGTGTTCCCCGTAGGCGGTGAGTGACATCGTGTGGGTGTCGGTACCGGGCGGAATCCGGCTCCCGGCGTTATCGTTCATTGTCGAATCACCCTTGTCTGCTGGGAAGTTATTCGGCCGGCGGGGCTCTTGGCGCGATGCGCTCCGGAGCGTGAAACCGAAGCCGGGAAATCGTGACCACATCGTGCCTGTGGGCGGTGCAAAAGGCCGGGCTCCGCCGCACAGACGGTCCGCGCCGACGGCCCTCCCGTGGATCAACTCACCGGTACGGGAGTATTGACGCACCTCCAACTCGCTTATGGACAACGGAAGATGCGGGACGGCGTAGGCTTTGTCGAAGTTGAAGTGACTTCCATTGTCACCATCAGCGGCGGCCGGCGGCGGTCGGCTATTGACGGCGCGTCGGTTCCCGCTGTGTTCCGCCACACACAAGAATGACAAGCGGTGAGCTTGCTGCTGCACACGGTTCTTCATCGTGATCAAGCCGCCGCAGTGCACAATCCAACGCTGCATCAGTCATGAGTTGAATAAAGGCATCTTCAAAGGCCATTGCGCAAGTTGGTACGAGATTCCGCTTTTCGCGCTGCTCCGAACGGGTGGCCTTATCGGTTGACTGTTGTAGCCCGCCGAGCCGCATGGATAACTAGTCGCATCCAACCGGTGGGCCGCCCATCCTCTCCGGGGAGCGGCACCTGGCCTACCCGTTGGCCCGGCCCAGCGCCTGGTTGCGGTCAGACCGAGATGCCGTATGGGCGTCCCCGGTAGAGGGTTTTGGATCCGTCAGCCGGTGCCGGCACCTCGGCACCGGCTGATCGGCCCCCACATTCGGATCAGGGGGCGTCATGCGAACCATTTCCACCATTCGCTGGGTCAACGGCGTAGGTGCCTTGATCCCGGCCCGCACCGCGACCGCACCGGAACCCGACCGGTCCGACGGTGATCTGAGTCTCCCGATCCCGGTGCCCGGTGAGGATTCCGCGCCTGTTTCCGCGGCCGGTCCGGCCCCCGCGTCCGGCACCGCCATCCCGGCGCCGCACCGCATCCACGCTCCGCACGACACCGGAAGCGCGCAGGCCACGCGCCGGCGCACCACCACTGCGGATTCCCCGGCGGGACGGTACCCCCTCCCCGTCCGCGGGGAAGCCGACCGGTGCTTCCGCACCCTCGTACCGGCCGGGGCCGTCCCGGTCCCCGGCGCCGGCGGATGCCCCGTAGCGGTCGCCCCCGGTGTTCGCGGTGACCGGCCCGAATTCCCCGGCACCGGTGGCCATATCACCGGAAGCGGGAATTTCGAATCCCCCACCTCGGCTTCCCCGGACGGGAATTGCCTGCTGCGCGGCATGAGCCGCTCCCTCGGCAACGGAAGCGTGCCGATGACCGCCGCCCGCGTCACCGGCACCCGTCCCGCCGCTTTTCTCGCGGCGGAATTCAGTAACAAGGCCTGAGCGGGACGGAATCCCGCAGCCTGCACCGGGCGCCGCCGGACCGTGAACGGTCACCGTTTCCGCCGCGCCCGCACCGTCGTCGACGCCCCCCGACGTCGCCGTCGCCGCTCCATCCGCCTTGGCCGGTCCGGCAGTTGTCATCCCGCCGCAACGGTCCCGCAGTGATCTGCCACCAGGTCCCCCCACCTCACCCACTGAAGCCTGCCCCCCACCACCCACTGCGACAGAACATCGGGAGAACAGTATGGCGAAAAGAACAATGGTGATCCTCGTCGACGGGCCGGAGGGAAATGCCCTGCCGCAGCACATGCGCGACGATGCGGACGACCCGATAAGGCTCCTGCGGGGCAACGGGTACGAGCGTTTCGAATTCTACGGCGAATACGCGGACCTGGGCGGACAACAGGTCCCGGTCTACCGCTGGTGTTACCGCACACGAATCGCCGAGTAGGCGCGATGCGGCCCGCAGCAGAAAGCAATGCACAGAGGAGAACGACCATGTGGAACCTCGTGAGGGACGGAGCCCTGTCATGAACCAACGGTCCGGGAACTCCGGAGAACGAAACAAGAACCGCGATGTGGTGGTGACCGGCGTCGGATTCTGTCTGCCCGGCCAGACGGAGCCGGTCTTCACCGCCGATGACATGTGGGCGGTGATCTCCAACGGCCGGTCCTGCCTCAAGCGGGACGAGGTCTACTACGGCTCGGTGGAGCTCACCCAGGAGATGTTCGACGAACGCCTCCCGGATGTGCCGCCGTTCTTCTCCCGCCACTACACCTCGGCGCACCGTTTCGGTCTGGTGTCGATGGCGGAGGCCACCACCGATGCCGGGCTGACCACCTACGGCGGCGCCCTGAGCGAGGCCGCGATCCTGGTCGGCCGCGGTGGTGTCGACGCGAACATCGAGAGCTATCTCTCGGTGCTCAGTGCCGACCCCGGCAAGACCAGCGCGCCGGACGCCATGGAGCTGTTCGTCGCGGCCGAACAGGCCGTGACACCCTCCGACGTCGCCCTGGTCCAGGCGGCCCTGACGCAGTCCAACGGCCCCTGCTACACCGTCTCGTGCGGCTGCGCCTCGTCCGCCGTACAGGTCGGCAACGCCCGGCGGATGATCGCCCAGGGCGAGGTCGAGGTGGCGGTCGTGACCGGCGTCGACGTCTTCAACGTCCACCTCATCCAGAACATCCAGCGGCTGCTGAGCGGGGCGCAGCAGACCTATGACGCCCTCCGCACCACCGACATGCCGGAGCTGCTGCCGTCCTTCACCTCCCTCATGCGGCCCTACGACCGGCGGGCGGACTGCATCAACCACGGTGAGGGCGCCGCCACGGTGATCCTGGAGAGCCGTGAGCACGCCGCCCGGCGCGGTGCGCACATGTACGGCCAGGTGCTGGCCACCGCCATGACCCGGGACGGCCTGGCCAACCCCCTCGCGTCCGACGAGACCGGCGCGGAGCTGGTCGCCGCCGTCCGCCGCTGTCTCGGCGACCGGTGGCGGATCGACGACGTGCCGTACGTCCACGGCGGCAGCGACGGCAACATCGTCGTCACCGCCTTCGAGGCGGCCGCCATCCGGGAGCTGTACGGGCCGGAGAGCGATGTGCTGGTCACCTCCCAGGAGGGCTGCTTCGGCCACAACGGGGCGCCGGCCGGCTGCCTGGGCGTCGCCATGACGCTGATGATGATGGAGCGGGGGCAGGTCTGCCCCACCGCCAACTGCGAACAGCCGGCCGACGGGCTGCCCTTCGACCCCGTCCCCGGCGTGCGGCCCCGCCCGCTCGACTTCGACTACGCGCTGAGCTTCAACTACCAGGTCGGCGGCGTGAAGAACGCCATCCTCCTCGGCAGTCCGGAAGCCGTGTGACCACGGGCAGATCACCTCCCACATACGGAGACCCCGATGAGCAACGACATGCACGGCTCGCCAGCCGAGTCACGACCCATCCATGAGACAGAGCCCGTTGCCGTGATCGGCATGGGCTGCCGGCTCCCCGGCGACACCGATTCGCCCGCGGCCCTGTGGCGGCTGCTGGTCGACGGGGGCGACGCCGTCGGCGAGCTGCCCGCGGAGCGCCGGCGCCTGGTTCCCGAGGGCTCCCCCGGTCCGGGGAGCCGGGCACCGACGCCCCGTCAGGGCGGCTATCTGCGCGAGGTGACCGGCTTCGACGCCGCCTTCTTCGGCGTCGCGGGCGGCGAGGCCGACGTCCTGGACCCCCAGCACCGCCTGCTGCTGGAGGTCACCTGGGAGGCCCTGGAACACGCCGGCCTCCCGCCGGACCGGATGAACGGCACCCGCACGGGCGTCTTCGCCGGGATCAGCTACAGCGACTACATGGACCAACTGGCCGGTCAGCCGCAGGAGTTGGAGGGCTCGATCCTGACCAACGGGCACTGTGTGGCGGCCGGCCGGATCTCCTACCTGCTCGGGCTGCACGGGCCGTGCGTGGCGCTGGACACCGCCTGCTCCTCCTCCCTGGTGGCCGTGCACATGGCCCGCCGGGCCCTGGCCGCCGGTGAGTGCGAGGTCGCGCTCGCCGGCGGCGTCACGCTGAGCTTCCAGCCGCGCATCACCCGGTCCTTCGCCCGTATGGGCATGCTGTCGGCCGGCGGCCGCTGCCGGACCTTCGACGCCGACGCCGACGGGTTCGTCCGCGGCGAGGGCTGCGGCGTCGTGGTGCTCAAGCGCCTCGCCGACGCGGAGCGGGACGGCGACCGGGTGCTGGCGGTGCTGCGCGGCTCGGCGACGAACCAGGACGGCTCGTCCGAGGGCCTGGCGGCACCGTCGGTGACCGCCCAGCGGGCCCTGTATCTGGACGCCCTCGCCCAGGCCGGGGTCGACCCGCGGGACGTGGGCATGATCGAAACCCATGGCACCGGCACCCCCGTGGGCGACCCGATCGAGTTCGCCAGCCTCGCCGAGGTCTATGGCTACGGACCCGGCCGGTGCGCCCTGACGTCGGTGAAGACCAACGTGGGCCACCTGGAACCGGCCGCCGGGGTCACCGGGCTGATCAAGAGCGTGCTGTGCCTCCGGAGCGGCACCATCCCGGCGAATCTGCACTTCCGGCGCTGGAACCCGGCCATCACCCCCGGGGGCACCCGCTTCTTCGTCCCCACCGAACTGACCGCCTGGCCGCTGCGCACCGCCACCCGGCTGGCCGCCGTGTCCTCGTTCGGCTTCTCCGGGACCAACGCCCATGTCGTGCTGGAACAGGCCCCGGAACGGCGGCCCGCCCCGAGCCAGGACCTGGGCCGGCCGACCCGGACGACCTCCGATGTCTTCCTGGTGTCGGCCGGCTCCCCGGACGTACTGCCGACCGCCGCCACCCGGCTCGCGGACTGGATGGAGGGTGACGGCGCCAACGTGCCGCTCCGCGATATCGCGCACACCCTGGCCCTGCGGCGCTGCGCGGGCCGCGGCCGGATGGGCGTGGTGACCTCCGCACGCCGCGAACTCATCGGATCGCTGCGGGCCTTCGCGTCCGGGGAGCGGCACCCGGCGGTGGTGACCGGCTCGGTGGGCGCCGCCGTCGAGCGGCAGCCGGTGTGGGTGTTCTCCGGCCAGGGCTCCCAGTGGCCCGGTATGGGACGCGGACTGCTGCAGACCGAACCGGCCTTCCTCGACGCGCTGACCGAGCTCGACGAGCTCATCAGAGCACAGAGCGAGGTGTCGGTGCTCGACGTGGTGCGGCAGGGCAGACCCGTGCAGGGCTGCGGCACGGTGCAGCCGGTGCTGTTCGCCCTCCAGGTGGCCCTCGCCGCCACCTGGCGCTCGTACGGCGTCGAACCCGCCGCGGTGATCGGCCACTCCATGGGCGAGGTCGCCGCGGCGGTGGTGGCCGGGGCGCTGACCCTGGCCGACGGGGTGCGGGTGATCTGCCGGCGCTCCGGACTGCTCAGCGACATCGCCGGCAGCGGCAGCATGCTCAGCGTCGCTCTGGACGCCGCCACGGTGCGCGCCGAACTCGCCGACAGCGCGGCCGACACGGTGTCGGTCGCCGTCCTCTCGGCGCCCGACTCCACCGTCGTGGCCGGGCGGACCACCGAGGTGAGCCGGCTGGCCGCCGCCTGGGAGGCCCGGAAGATCCCGGTGTTCCCGATCGCGGTGGACGTCGCCTCGCACTGCCCGCTGGTGGACCCGGTGCTGCCGGCGCTGCGCTCGGCACTGTCCGGGCTCGCGCCGCGGCAGCCCAAGGTGCCGTTCTACTCGACGGTCGTCGACCCGGGGGAGACACCGGCCTTCGACGCCGACTACTGGTGCGACAACCTGCGCCGCCCGGTGCGGTTCGCCGAGGCGGTGGCCGCCGCGGCGGCCGACCGGCACGTGGTCTACGTCGAGGTCTCCCCGCACCCCGTGGTCACCCACTCCGTCGGCAGCAGCCTGGCCGGACTCGTCGGGGACCCCGTCGTGCTGCCCACGCTGCGCCGCGACGAGGACGACCAGTCCACGCTGCGGACCCAGCTCGCCGCGCTGCACTGCGCCGGGGTGCCGGTGAACTGGCGGCACCTCTACGCCGAGGGCGAGCTGGTGGACGTGCCCACCGTCACCTTCGACCGGCGCCACCACTGGGCCGACTCCCCGCAGCCCCCGGCCGTCGCCGAGGCCCCCCGGGCCCAGCTGCCCGGCCACCACACCGAATTCCCCGGCGAGCCCGTGCGGCACTGCTGGCGGGCCGATGCCGGTACCGGCGCGCTGCCCTGGCTCGCCGACCACCGGGTGCACGGCAACGCCGTCTTCCCCGGGGCGGCGCACTGCGGGCTGGCCCTCTCGGTGGCCTGCGAGGCCTTCGGCGCGGCACCGCACGAAGTGGAGGTCACCGAGATCCACTTCAAGCAGCTGCTGCGGCTGGAGGCGGACACCGAGGTCTCCACCGTCGTCACGATGACCGCACCGGACCGCGCCGAGTGCCAGATCCTCGCCCGGAACGAGAACGGCGACTGGGAGGCGCAGGCCGACGCGGTGCTGCACCGGCTCAGCGTCCGGCCCGAACTGCGGCCCCGGTCCGTCGAGGACATGAGCCGGCGCCACCCGCTGTCCGTCGAACCGGCCGACCTCTACGCCGGGCTGCGCCGGCGCGGCCTGGAACACGGCCCGGCCTTCACCGGCGTGCGCCGGCTGAACGCCGGCCGCCACAACGACAGTTTCTGGGCCGAGGTCGCGGTACCGCGCGAGGCCGGCAGCCCGTCCCCCGGGCTGCCGGTGCACCCCGTCCTCCTCGACGTCTGCGCCCAGCTCGCCGTGGCGCCCCTGATCAACGAGGAGGACCAGACGCTGGTGCTGCCGGTGGGCATGCAGGCGCTGCGGCTGATCGGTGATCCCGCGACCGCCGTGTACTGCCACGCGCACGTCAGCGAGATCACGCCGGAGGCCATCGTGGCGAATGTGCGCCTCCTGGACGACAGCGGCGCCGTGGTGCTCGTCGTCAACGGACTGCGCTTCGCACGGCGCGCGGCCGCCCGCGGCACCCCGGCGGTCGACGACTGGCTGCTGGAGATCGGCTGGCGCGCCACCCCCCGTGCGGCCCCCGACGGCGGTCACGCGCCGGGCAGTTGGGTCGTCGTGGGCGAGGCGGACGGCTCGGCGCAGGCGCTGGCCGCCGCGCTGCGCACCCGCTGCGCCCGTACGGTCGTCTGGGACCGGGCGCTGGACGACACCTCCCTCGACACCTTCCGGGACGCCCTCACCGGGCGGCTGGCCGCCACCCTCGAAACCCCGCGCGGCGTGGTGCTGGTGTGCGGCCCGGCGGACGGCCAGGAGCCCACCGAGCAGTCCCTGCGGCGCACCCGCCGGCTGCTCGGCGCCCTCCAGGCCCTCACCGCCACCACGGACACGCCCCGGCTGTACGTCGTCACGCGCGGCGCCCGCGGCGTGGTGCCGGGCGACGAGGTCGACCTCGGCCAGAGCGCCCTGCGCGGACTGCTGCGGGTCGGCGCCCTGGAACACCCCGAGCTCCGGCCGGTGCTGGTGGACGCCGATCCGCACGACGCCGATCCCGAGGAGGTGTCCCTGGAACTGCTGGCGGACGCGGACGACGACGAGGTCGCGCTGCGCGCCGACGGCCGGTACGTGGCCCGTCTGGAGCACGCCGGGACCGGCGGCGGCCAGGAGGAGGCGGCCACCGCGTGCACCGTGCGCTACGGGGTGGACGGATTCCGGCTGCGGGCCGGCCGGCTGGGCGATCTGTCGAGCCTGGAGTACGCCGTCACCGAACGGCGCGCGCCCCGGCCCGGCGAGGTCGAGGTGCGGGTCACCGCCGCCGGCCTGAACTTCCGCGATGTGCTCACGGCCATGGGCCTGCTCCCCGGCGAGACGGACGTCCGCTACCGCATCGGCTTCGAATGCGCGGGCGTGGTGACCGCGGTCGGCGACGGGGTGGACCGCCCGCAGGTCGGCGACGAGGTGATCGCGGTCGATCTCAGCGGCGGCGCGTTCGGGTCGTTCCTGACCGTGCCCGCCGACGCGGTGGCCCCGGTCCCGTTCGGTATCGAACCGGCCGTCGCGGCCGGGCTGCCGATCGCCTTCCTGACCGCCTGGTACGCGCTGCGCTCGGTCGCCCGGCTCTCCGCGGGGGAGCGGGTGCTGATCCACTCCGCCACCGGCGGCACCGGTATGGCGGCCATCGCGGTGGCCCGGATGCTGGGCGCCGAGGTGCTGGCCACGGCCGGCAGCGAGGACAAGCGCCGCTATCTGCGGGGCATGGGCATCCGCCACGTCATGGACTCCCGCACGCTGGAGTTCGGCGAACGCACCCGCGAGGCGACCCACGGCGAGGGCGTGGACGTGGTCCTCAACTCGCTGTCCGGAGCGGCCATCCGGACCGGACTGGAGACGCTGCGCCCGTTCGGCCGCTTCGTGGAGCTGGGGGTCCGCGACATCCTGGCGGACGCACCGCTGGGCATGCTGCCGCTGCGGCACAACATCAGCCTGAGCACCGTCGACCTGATCGAGCTGCGGCGCAACCGCCCGGACACCTTCGCCACGGTGTGGCAGGAGGTCCTCGCCGCGTTCGAGGAGGGCCGGCTCAAGCCCCTGCACTGCACGGAGTATCCGCTGTCGGAGGCCACCACGACGTTCCGCACGATGGCCGCCGCCGAGCATGTCGGCAAGCTGGTGCTGACCGTGCCCGACAGCGGGGAGGCCCCCGCGGTGCTGCCCGATATGGACATGCCGGTACAGGAGGGCGGCGCTTATATCGTCACCGGCGGGCTGCGCGGGCTGGGGCTGGCCACGGCGAAATGGCTCGCGGGCCACGGCGCCGGCCACCTCGTGCTCAACGGCCGCTCCGCCCCGTCCCCCGAGGTCGCGCAGACCCTCGCCGCGGTGATCGGCAAGACCACCAAGGTGTCGGTGGTCCTCGGGGACATCGCCGAGCCGGAGGTCGCCGCGCGGCTGGTGTCGACGGCGGTGGCCGACGGCTTCCGGCTGCACGGCGTGGTGCACTGCGCCATGGTGCTGGACGACGCGGTGATCGCCAACGTCGCCGAGGACCAGCTGGAGCGGGTCTGGACGCCGAAGGTCGCCGGCGCCTGGCAGCTCCACCAGGCCACGGACGGGCATCCGCTGGACTGGTTCGCGGTGTTCTCCTCGATGGCCTCGCTGCTGGGCAACCCCGGCCAGGGCTCCTACGCCGCGGCGAACTCCTGGCTCGACGGGTTCGCGGCCTGGCGTTCGGCGCAGGGCATGCCGACGCTGGCCGTCAACTGGGGCCCGTGGGGCGAGATCGGGGTCGCCACCGACTTCAGCAGCCGCGGCTACCGCACCATCCCCACCGACCAGGGCCTGGCGGCGCTCCAGACGCTGCTGGCGCACCGGCGGGTGCAGACCGGGGTGCTTCCCGGCCCGCCGGACACCTGGCTGCCGCCCGCCGGCCGCCATCTGCCCTTCTTCAGCGGGCTGTCCGACGACGTCCCGGCTGAGCAGGCAGCCCCGGCGCCCGACGGCACCGAGGACATCCGGGCCCGGCTCACCGCGCTGCCGCCCGGCCTGGCCCGGAGGGCGGCGCTGGAGGAGCATCTGGCGGGCCATGTCCGCGACATCCTGCGGCTGGGCAAGAGCTCGCTCGACCCGCAGACCCCGCTGAAATCCCTGGGATTCGACTCGCTGCTGGCCATGGAGCTACGGGCCCGCATCGACCGCTCCTTCGACCTGAACCTCCCGCGGAACTTCGTGTGGGAGCATCCGACGCTGGCCGCCCTCACCGCCGGTATCGCCGAGCAGCTGGGCCTGGAACTGACGGCACCGTAATTCCCCGGTCATCGGGGGCACAGTACGCCCGGCGGGCAGCCGAAGCCCGCCGGGCGTCCGTCTGTTCACGGCGCCGTGGAAGCGGTAGCATTTCTTCCGCATTCTTGCCGCGCATTCCTTTCCGGCGCCCGCCCGACGGCTTTTCATCAATGGCATTGCCGAATAATGCGCAACGGTTTTCTTATGGTGATAGTATTTCGCGTCGGCGATATCCCCGGCCGCTACCAATGCCGCATCATACGCCTTCCCGGACGGCCGCTCACGCTGCTTGAATAAATACGGGAAAGAGGGCGGAAGCGGTCCGGTGCACACACCGGAGGCGCGCCGAACTCCCAAGGCCGCCAGGACGGACCCAGCGATGGCGCCGGCGTGCTCATGAGGCGAAAGCGGCATCGGAGTCCATGAGGCAGGTACGAAAGGGGTAGTCATGTTACCCACCACAATGCATTCGGCCGAAGTCATGGTGACCGCCCGGCATATCGCCGGCTGGCCCGAGGAGAGAAACTCTCTGGTCCCCGCCGACTGCTGGGGCTCCGCGCAGCGCGTGGTGCTGCGTATGCCGGCGCTGAAACGGGCCGTACCGGTCTGCCGGAGCCTGGTGCGCTCCTGGCTCGACGGACAGCAGATACACGACGAGGACACCCGCTATCTGGTGCTGCTGGTTCTCTCGGAACTGTTCACCAATGCCATCCAGTATTCCGCCGGCCCCCACGTCACCTGCCGGATAGGGAAGTCGGAGGACCACCTGCGCATCGAGGTTCACGACCGCGGGGGAACGCCCTCGGTGCCGCGTATGCGCCGCCCGGGGCCGAGCCAGGAACACGGCCGGGGACTGGAACTGGTCGCCAAGTCCTCCGCGCAATGGGGCCGCAGGGTCGAGGCGGACCACAGCTGCACCGTGTGGGCCGCGGTGCCGCTGGCCATCGGCGTACGGCACGGCGTGGCGCCGTAACGCCCCCGGCGGGGCGGGCCGGATCGCCACCGGCGACCGGTACCCCTCCGCCACCCCACCCCTCGCGGGTGGCTCCCTGCCGCCGGCGGTCAGGCGGGTTCCGGCTCCGCATCCCCTCCCCGCGGGACGGTTCGGGCCCGCCGGCCGTCGGTGCCTCCTTACGGGCGGCCCGGCGCCGGGCGGGCGTCCGTCACCTGGGCACCCGCACACCGCTCTCCTGTACCAGGGCGTCGAATTCGCACACCGGCGTCATGTCGCCGAACGGCCGCAGTTCATCCATGAAGTGCAGCAAGTACCGTTCCCCCAGCGCCGACTTCAGCCGGCTGAGCAGCGCCACCGCCTGCGCGGCGGCCTGGCACGCCTCCTCGACATCACCGGCCTGCGCTAAGACGGTGGCCAGCAGCAGCAGATCGATGGCCCGGCGCCGTACCCGGGTCCGCGGATGCCGGGCGAGGGCCTCCTCGGCCCGCCGGGCGGCCGGCCGCGGCTGCTTGAGATCCCGGTAGCAGTGGGCCAACTCGTCGGCCAGATAGGCGCGGTCGAAGTGCCCGATCCACTCGGGACCGTCCCCCGGAACGACCTGCGCCATCGCCTCGGTCGCCTTGTCCGCCAGTATTTTGCACATCCGCGCGTCCCCGAGCATGGCGTAGCCGCGCGCCTCGGTCGCGTAGAACATGGCCTGCGCGGCCGGCGGGGCCTGACCCCGGGTGCCTTCCTGCGCGGCGCGGGCGAGCTGCACCGCCTCCCGGGAGCAGCCGGCGCCGACGGCGAGATGACTCAGCCCGGCCGCCAGCACATAGCCGCCGTAGCACCGGTCGTCCGCGGCCTGTGCGAGCCGCAGCGCCTGGATGTAGTACCGCTGCGCCAGCCCCGGCTGCCCGACATCCAGCGCCGTGTACCCGGCGAGTTCCGTCAGCCGGGCCGCCGCGGCGAACAGTTGCCGCCCGGTGGCCTCGCCGTAACTCCCGTCCATCAGACCGGACAGCACACTGCTGAGGCAGGTGACGATGACCGGTCGCACATATCCGCTGCCGACCCGGTGATCGAGTTCGGCCAGCGCCCGGGTGGTCGACCGGACCAGCTCCACATCGCTCGTCCCCACCCGCGGCCCCAGCCGCCCGTTGCGGGCCACCTGGAGGTCCGGGGAGCTGATCAGCCAGTCCCTGCTGGGCTCGACCAGCGCCGAGGCGGTCATCGCAGAACGCGACAAAAGCCCCCTGGACTCGGCGTCCATATGCCATAGTTCACGGACCTGTTCCAGCGCGTCCTCCACCGTGGCCGCGAAGTGGAGGCCGACCCCGCAGGTCACGCTGTTGCCGTTGGCCATGCCGATTTCTTCCGTCGAGACCGTGCGGCCGAGTTTGCCGCTCAGCGCCTCGGCGATGATGGCGGGCACCCGGCCGCGTGGCCGCTGACCGCTCAGCCACCGGCTCACGGAGGTCTTGTCGTACCGCAGATCCAGGCCCTGTGCCTCTCCCAGGACGTTCACCTGCCGGGCCAGGGCGGAGTTGGACAGTGAGGCTTCCTGGATGAGCGACCGCAGCCGCTGGTTGGTCTGACGCGCGACGAGTGGTCGGGCGGCCATGGTGCGCCTCCAAGCACATGCCGCCAACGATTCACGTTGGCATATCCAGAGAGAACGGGACAGGACAGTCAATACCCAACAAGCGGGACTGAATCGCCATGACCAAAGTCAAGTCGTCGCCTGGGCGTTGCGCCCAGTAGCAAAGGTGCATACGAGGGCTCCAGAAGCCCGCCCCTCACCCGCGCCTGCCCTGCGCGCCCCTGCCGTCCCCTCCGGCGCCCAGCGCACCCCACCGCGCACAACCCGCCACCACCCGAGCGAGGCCCACGCGCCCGGGTGAGCCGTACGGACCGGCGCCCCGCACCCCGCGGCGTCACGCCACCAGCGGCCGGTCCGTCGCGGCGATGGGGGCCGGCAGCGCGGTGGCGCCGGTGAGATAGCGGTCCGTGGCCGCCGCGGCGGCCCGGCCCTCCGCGATGGCCCACACCACCAGGGACTGCCCCCGCCCCGCGTCGCCCGCGACGAAGACCCCGTCCGTCCCGGCCCCGGCCGGCCGCTCGCCCCGCACGGCCGCGAAGCCGGCGTCCCGGGCGAAGTTCCCCCGGGCGTCCAGCGTGAGCCCCAGCTGCGTCATCAGCCCGGTGCCCCGTTCCGGACCGGAGAAACCGAGGGCGATCAGCACCAGCTCCGCCGGGATCACCCGCTCGGTGTCCGGCCGCGGCGCTCTGGCCACCGGTTCCACCTCCGTCAGATGCAGCGCGCGCACCCGGCCGGCCGTGTCCGCCGCGAACCGGAGGGTGGCGGAGGAGAAGAACCGCGGATCCGTGCCCGCCCGGCCGCGGGCCTCTTCATGGGCGTGGGAGATCCGGTAGACCTTCGGGTAGACGGGCCAGGGCTCGGTGTCCGTCCGGGCGTCGCCCGGCTCCGGGTTGATGTCCAGCTGCACCACGGAGGCCGCGCCCTGCCGCAGTGCGGTGCCCAGACAGTCCGAGCCGGTGTCGCCGCCCCCGACGATCACCACATGCCTGCCCTCGGCGGTGACCGGCGTCGTGGCGAGGTCGCCCTCGCCGACCCGGTTGGCGAGGGTCAGATACTCCATGGCCTGGTGGATGCCGCACAGTTCACGCCCGGGGACGGGAAGCTCGCGCCGCTCCATGGCCCCGACGGCCACCACGAGCGCGTCGTGCCGCCTGCTCAGCTCGATCACGTCGACCGCGCCGCCGATGTCCATCCCCGTACGGAACTTGGTGCCCTCGGCCCGCATCTGTGCGATCCGGCGGTCCAGATACCGCTTCTCCAGCTTGAAGGCGGGGATGCCGTAGCGCAGCAGTCCGCCGATGCGGTCGGCGCGCTCGTAGACGGCGACGGTGTGCCCGATACGGGTCAGCTGCTGCGCCGCGGCGAGCCCCGCGGGCCCGGAGCCGATGACCCCGACGCTCTTCCCGCTGAGCCGCTGCGGCGGGTGCGGGGCCGTGAACCCCTCTTCCCAGCTCCGGTCGGCGATGGCCTGCTCGACGTTCTTGATCGTCACCGGGTCGGCGTTGATGGCCAGGACACAGGCGTCCTCGCACGGCGCCGGGCACAGCCGCCCGGTGAACTCGGGGAAGTTGTTCGTGGCATGCAGCCGCTCGGACGCCGCCCGCCAGTTGCCCCGCGTCGCGTACGCGTTCCACTCCGGGATGAGGTTCCCCAGCGGGCAGCCGCTGTGGCAGAACGGTATGCCGCAGTCCATGCAGCGCCCCGCCTGCTCGGCCACCAGAGGCAGCAGCGCCTGGCCCGCGTAGACCTCGTGCCAGTCGTTCAGCCGCTCCTCGACGGGGCGCGCCGGCACGGGCCGGCGGGGGGCCTTGAGGAAGCCGTGTGGGTCGGTCATGCACCGCCTCCGTCGCTCACTCACGGTGCAATAAGGCGTTCTGCCAGCCTACGCCTGGTTTGTAGGGATTTGCCGGGCCGATGGCGGCGATCACCGGGCCGATCATGCGCCAGATCTCGCCACCGGGCAGACGCCCTGGGTGTCCGATCGACGGCTGTGGGTGGTGCTTGCGGGTCGCGATGGCCGACCTGTTACGCGGCGATATCGGGCAAAGGGCGTGTACGGACGGCCACGAGGCGTCGGCAATGAGTGGGCACTGCCCCTGCGGGTTGCCTGGGCCGGGTATCGATTAGGTCACAGCGGCCAGTAATTTGCCCTGTTCAGAGGATTTTGGTCGATTCGATCCGTGATCTGGATCACGCTGGCTGGAATTCGCCCGTGGTACATCTTCTCGACCGCCTGACGGACGTCACCCATGTCCGCGTAGGGGGCGCTTGAGCCGGCCACCGCCGGCATGCAACTCCATCAGCATCCGGGGGGATCGAGACCCGATCCGTCGCCAAGCTAGGCGCGGGTCGGCATGGAGCGGAAAGGCGCACCACACATGACCTCAAAGCAGGTCGGCACCAATCTCGGCGACGGCAGCGGAGCCACAGGCGACACGCCGGAAGAGGGTTACGAGCGCGGTCTCGGCAGCCGTCAGGTCCAGATGATCGCCATCGGCGGCGCCATCGGCGTCGGCCTCTTCCTGGGCGCGGGCGCGAACATCGCGAAGGCCGGTCCCAGTCTCATCCTCATGTACGCCCTCGCCGGCGTGATCGTCTTCTTCATCATGCGAGCGCTCGGTGAGCTGCTCATGTACCGCCCCGTGTCGGGGTCCTTCTCGGAGTACGCCCGTGAGTTCCTCGGTCCGTTCTTCGGGTTCGTGACGGGCTGGACGTACTGGCTCATGTGGGTCGTCACCGGCATGGCCGAGCTGACGGCCGCCGCGATCTACGTCCATTTCTGGTTCCCGGACATTCCGCAATGGGTGACCGCACTGGTCTTCCTGATCCTGCTGTACGTGGCCAACCTGATCTCGGTGAAGCTCTTCGGTGAGATCGAGTTCTGGTTCTCGATGGTCAAGGTCACCGCGCTCATCGGCATGATCGTGATCGGTCTCGGCGTCGTCACCCTCGGCTTCAGCCAGGCCGGCGACACCGCCGCGGTCTCCAACATCTGGGCCCACGACGGGATCTTCCCCAACGGCATCGGCTCCAGCCTGATGACCCTCCAGGGCGTCATGTTCGCCTACCTCGCCGTCGAGCTGGTCGGTGTCACCGCGGGTGAGTCCGAGAACCCGGAGAAGACCCTGCCCAAGGCCATCAACACGCTGCCGTGGCGCATCATCGTCTTCTACGTCGGTGCGCTGAGCGTGATCCTGATGGTCGTGAAGTGGACGGAGTTCCAGCCGGGTGTCAGCCCGTTCGTGGCCGCCTTCGCGAAGATCGGTATCCCAGCCGGTGCGGCGATCATCAACTTCGTCGTGCTGACCGCGGCGCTGTCGTCCTGCAACTCGGGTATGTACTCCACCGGCCGGATGCTCCGCGACCTCGCGGCCAACTCCGAGGCCCCGAAGATCCTCGGCAAGCTGAGCTCCAGCAAGACCCCGGCCCTCGGCATCACCCTCTCCGTCGTCCTCATGGGCATCGGCGTGGTCCTCAACTACGTCGTCCCGGAGAAGGCGTTCGCCTACGTCACCTCCGTGGCCACCGCGGCCGGTATCTGGACCTGGCTGATGATCCTCGTCAGCCACATCCGCTACCGCCGTGAGGTGGTCGCCGGCCGGCTGCCCGCCTCGTCCTTCCCGGCGCCCGGCGGCACGGTGTGCAGCTGGATCGCGGTGGCGTTCCTGCTCCTGGTGACCGGACTGATCGCCATCGACCCCGAGAGCCGGGTGTCGCTGTACGTCGGTGCCGGCTGGGCCGTGTGCCTGGCGGTCGGCTGGGCGATCCTCAAGTCCCGCAACCCGCACATCGCGGCGAGGGCGAAGGTCCAGGACAAGCAGCTGGAGACCTCCGGGCAGCCCCGCGGCTGACCGGAGCGGCCTCCCGAGGTCCCGCGCAGACGGCCCGTGACGCCGTCGAAGCCCTGACAGGGCGCCCAGGCACGGACAGCCTGGGCGCCCTGTCGGCGCGTTCCGGACCCGGTCCGGTCAGCTCCGGTACCGGGCGCGGCCCACGGCGGCGGCCACCGTCAGGGGAACGGTGAGCACCGCGGCGGTCAGGAACATCTCCCGGTAGGCGTGGTGTTCCGCCGGGCCCGCGGCGAGGGCGCTGGCCAGGGCGCTGCCGACGTAGAGGGCCACGCCGAACATCGCGACGCCGGTGGCGCGGGCCGCCGGGGACAGCGCGGTGGCCCAGGACTGGATCGTGGAGTGCATGAACGACCAGCCGCCACCGAGCAGCAGCGCGCACCCCACCAGCGCGGGCACCGACTGGCTCGCTGTGGCGAGGCCGAACGCCACCGCCATCTGCACCCCGCCGACGACAATCAGCCGCACCGGCGTCCAGCGCCCCACCAGCCGCTTGACCTGCTGCGCCGCGGCCATCGAGCCCACGCCGTACAGCGCCGACACGGCACCGGCCAGCGTCGCCGAGGCGCCCTGGGCCTCCAGCGCGGGTGCGAGGTAGGTCAGGAAGCCCAGCAGGACGGCGCCTTCGAGCATCGCGACGGCCATGACGTACCACTGCCAGCGGGACCGCAGCACGACCTTGAACGGGGCGAGCAGCGCGCCGGGCGCCGCCCGCGGCGGCTCCGGCAGCCGCCGCAGGGCGACGATCAGGTAAGCGGCGATCACGCCGGGGAGGGCGAAGACCAGCCGCCAGCTGACGTAGTGCGCCAGCGCCCCGGCGATGACGGTGGCCACGGCGGTGCCCAGCGCGAACGCGGTCATCAGCTCGCTGAGCGGACGCTGGCGGACCGCGGCGGGCACGGTGTCCCCGACGTAGGTGATGGACGCGGCGATGGACGCGGCGAAGAACGCGCCGGCCGCCACGCGCGCCACGATCAGGACCGTCGCGCCGGGTGCGAGCACCGAGCAGAAGGCGGCGACGGCGGCCCCGGCCAGCGAGAGCCGCATCACCCGCACCCGGCCCAGCCGGTCGCTCAGCAGCCCCCAGACCGGCTGCATCAGGCCGTACGCGAGGAAGTAGCCACTGGCGGCGAGCATCACCGTGGTCAGCGGGACACCGAGCTGGGTGCCGATGAGCAGCAGCATCGGGGTGATGCAGAAGCGGTCGAAGTTGCTGACGAAACCGGCGGTGCGCAGCAGGCGCAGCGAGGCGGCGGGCATCGGCGGGGCGGCCGGGCCGGTGGCGGCGGCCGGAGCGGGCGGGGGAGTGGTGCGGGGTGAGTCGGCGGTGTCCATGGGGCTCCTTGTGGCGTGCACTGCCGGTGTGGTCGGACCGGCGCGTCCAGCCCATCACCGCGGCCAACCGACGGGACCCCGCAGCCGATTACCCTTGCTCACACCCTGGGGCACGGCCGAGGCCCCAGCGGCAGGCCGGTGCGGGGGGAGTGGGGCGTGAACGACGGCGGATCCGGCGGCCCGCGCCGCGAACTCGGTGCGTTCCTGCGCTCCCGCCGCGAGCGGCTGGCGCCCGCCGACGTCGGGCTGCCCGGCTCACCGCGGCGCCGCACCCCGGGCCTGCGGCGCGAGGAGGTCGCCGAGCTGGCCGGAGTCAGCAGCTCCTGGTACGCGTGGCTGGAGCAGGGGCGGGTCCGTACGTCGGAGCAGGTGCTGCGGTCCGTGGCGCGGGCGCTGCGGCTGAACGCGGACGAGACCGCGCATGTGCTGTCGTTCGGGGAGCACGCCGCACCGGCCGAGCAGGCACCGGGATGGGTCTCGCGCAATCTGCTGTCGCTGGTGGAGAAGCTGGCACCGAACCCGGCCGTGGTGCTCGACCCGCACTGGGACCTGCTGGCCTGGAACGCCGGGTACACGGCGCTGCTCACCGATCTGGCGCGGCTGGCGCCCAAGCAGCGCAATCTGCTGTGGCTGGTGTTCCGCTGGCCACCGGCCCGGTCGCTGCTGGCCAGTTGGGAGCCGGAGGCGCGGAGTCTGCTGGGCCAGTTCCGGGCGAAGGCGGCCCGGCATCCGGAGGACGGCCGCTATGCGGAGATCACCGAGGAGCTGCTGGCCGACCCGGACGCGGCCGGCTGGTACGGCCGCCGGGAGACCTCGGCGTTCCATCCCGCCGTCCGCCATTTCCGGCACCCGGTGGCCGGGGATCTGCGGCTGCGGTACGTCAAGCTCGCCGCCGTGGACCAGCCGGGACACCATCTGCTGGCCTACCTTCCCGACGACCCGGCGACCGAGGAGGCGCTGGCGGCGCTCACCGGGTGAGCCGGCGCCGCTCCGTGCGGCGGGGCGCGCGGGCAGCGCCGGCGGCCCGGCCGCGCCGGAGGGCTGCGGCCGGGCCGTCACCCGCACCACGGCGCACCGCGGGGGCCGGTGCGTCAGCGGGCGGGCGTCAGGGCTGCGGTGTCAGGACGTGAGCACCGCCTTCATCACCGATCCGTCGGCCACCGCGGTGAGCGCGTCGGCGTGCCGCTCCAGCGGGAACGGCGTCACCAGGCTCGCCAGGTCGAACCGGGCGGTGAGGGCCGGCAACAGCCGGACGTACTCGACGAGATGGGCGCCGGTGAAGGCCCAGGAGCCGACCACGTCGAGCTGCCGGTGGACGATCTGGTGCGGGTTGATCAGGGTGTCCCCGGCGTCCGTGTACTGGCCGATGATCAGGTAGCTGCCGCCCCGGCGGGCCAGGGTGAGGCCCTGTCCGACGGCGGCCGGCACCCCGGCGCACTCGATCACCAGGTCGGCGCCGTCCCCGCCGGTGGCGGCCCGTACCTCGCGCAGGATCTTCCCGGGGTCGGCGGCGTCGGCGATGTTCAGGTGGACGTCACCGATGCCGGCTGCCGCGGCCCGCTCCAGCCGCCCGGCCGGGCCGCCGACGACCACCACCTTGGCGGCCCCGGCCAGCTGCGCGAACGCGGCGGCCGCCAGCCCGACCGGGCCGCTGCCCTGCACCACGACGGTTTCCCCGAGCCGCACCGGCCGCCGCTCGTACAGCGCGTGCGCCACGGTGGGACCGGCGCAGGCCAGCGACATGGCGGCGAGCGGGTCGGTGCCGTCGGGGACCTTGATCACGGTGGTGCCGGGTTGCAGCACGATGTGGTCGGCCCAGGCCCCGGAGAGTTCCGGCCCGTCGGCGAGGGCGCGGTTGACGCCGTAGGTGCGGCGCCGCTCGCACAGGGTCGGTTCGCGGTGCAGCCGGCAGGGCGGGCAGACCCCGCAGGCGAGGGAGGAGGCCCACATCACCGTGTCGCCGGCCGCGAGCGGCGCCCCGGTGGCGTCCTGGTGGAGGCCGTCCCCCAACTCCCGTATGACACCGAGCCCTTCGTGCCCGAGGACCAGCGGGACGGGGATGTCCAGATGGCCCTGCTGAAGGTGCAGATCGGTGCCGCAGATGCCGCCGTAGCCGCAGGCCACGACCATCCCGCCGGCGGGGGCCGGGGGCAGCGGGAACTCCCGCAGCCGCAGCGGCCGGCCGAACTCCTCCAGGACGACGGCGCGTCCGGTGCGCCCGGTCATGCCGTCACCGCGCTCAGGCTCTGGGAGAACGGGGCCGCCAGCGGGCGCAGCGGCTCGGTGTCGCGGCACACCACATGCTCCGGACGGGGTTCCCCATGGGGCCGCGGCAGGTTGGCGGTGTCGTTGTAGGTGGCGATCAGCAGCCGGCGGGCGAACGGCGACATATTGGGGGACGAGCCGTGCACGATCTCCGGGGAGAACAGCACGACGGAGCCGGCCGGGCCCTTGGGGCTGGTCATCCCGTGCCGGTCGACGAGCTCGGCGAGCTGCTGCGGGGACAGCGAGATGTCGTCGGGGTCGAGGTGCTGCTCGGACCGGGCGGCGGCCGCGCGGCCCTCGTGGACGAGGCCGTCCCGGTGCGAGCCGGGCAGGAAGATCACCGGGCCGTTGAACTCGGTGACGTCGTCGAGGAAGACACCGATGTTGACCTGGCGCGGCGCGGGCAGGTGGTCGGCCAGCCGCCAGGCGAGAAAGTCCTGGTGCCAGGCCCACTTGTCGCCGCCGAACGCCGGCTTCGCGTTGATCTTGAACTGGTAGATGTAGACGTCGTCGGTGAGCAGCTGCCGGACGGGCTCCAGGATGCGCGGGTCGCGGATCAGCCCGGCGTACTCGGGCTGCCGCTGGTGCGAGGAGTAGACCGCGCGCACCTCCGTGCCGCCGTCCTCGGTCACCACCTGCGGTCCTGGCACCTTCGCATCGCGGACGAAGGCGGCGCGGAGGGTCTCCACCTCCTGCGGGTCGAGGAGGGATTCGAGCAGCAGGAACCCCTGCTCGTGGTACTGGTCGGCCTGTTGCTGGGTCAGTCGCATGCGGTTCTTCTCCTGAGAGGTGAGGGAATCCGTCGGGGCGGACCGGTGGGCTGAGCGGACCGGGGTGGGGGGTCAGCCCATGAAGTGCCCGCCGTCGACGACGAGTTGCTGTCCGGTGACATAGCCGCTGCGCGCGGTCACCAGGAATTCGAGGGCGTCGGCCATGTCGTCGGCCGTGCCGAGCCGGCGGCCGGGGATGGTGTCCAGGACGGCGGCCAGCCGCTCGGGGTCGTCGAGGCGGTAGCGCTCGGTGACCTCTTCGGTGTCGGTGAAGCCGGGCAGCAGGGCGTTCACCCGGATGTGCGGGGCGAGTTCGAGGGCCAGGCACTTGGTGAGCTGGAGCAGGCCCGCCTTGCTCGCGCAGTAGTTGGCGCCGTTCGCCCGGGGCCGGATCGCCGTGGTGGAGGCGACGTTGACGATGCTGCCGCCGTCGGCCGCCACCATCGCGGGCGCCAGGGCCCGGGTGAGGTGGAAGGGGCCGGAGAGATTGGTGGCCAGCACCGTGTCCCAGTCCTCGTCGGCCATCGACAGGAACGGCCGGTCGCGGTTGACACCGGCGTTGTTGACGAGAACGGCGGGCGCGCCGTACCCGTCGGTGATCCGGGCGCCGACCGCCCGGATCTCCGCGGGCCGGGCGAGGTCGCAGCGCAGCGTCTCGATCCGGCCGTCGCCGGCCTTCGCGGTCTGCTGCGCGGCGGCGTCGTCACCGCGGTAGAGGGCGATCACCCGGTGGCCGAGGGCGGCGAGCCGGAGGCTCAGTGTCCGTCCGATGCCGCGGGTGCCGCCGCTGACCACGGAGAGCGTCATGACATCTCCCTGAAGTGGCGTGTGCGGGCGGTCAGTTGGCGACGAGGTCGCCGCGCCTAAGGCCCGAGCCCTCGGGCACCTCGGCCGGGTCGCCGCCCACCCTGCTGATGCCGTTGTGGGCGTCGACGAAGACGACGTTCGGGACGAAGGAGGCCGCCTCGTCGTCCGTCATGGCGGCGTAGGCGATGAGGATGACGAGGTCGCCGGGGCTGATGAGCCGGGCCGCGGCGCCGTTGATGCCGATGACGCCGGAGCCGGCCGGGCCCTCGATGACGTAGGTGGACAGCCGGGCGCCGTTGTCGATGTCGACGATGTCGACCTTCTCGCCGGCCATCAGGTTCGCGGCCTTCATCAGGTCGGCGTCGACGGTCACCGAGCCGACGTAGTGCAGATCGGCCTGGGTGACGGTGGCGCGGTGGATCTTCGACTTCATCAGGGTGCGGTACATGCGGATTCCTCACGTGTGGTGGGAGGGGGTGATGGCACGGCGCGGCCGCGGTGGGGGCCGGCCGGTGGGGCGACGGCCGTGCCGGGTCAGGCCGGCCAGGTGGCGTAGCGGCGCATGCCGTACAGCAGCGGCGCCTCGTCGGCGGCCGGGGTGTGCGTCCGGATGCCCAGCACCTCGCCGAGCACGATGGTGTGATCGCCGGCCGGGATGAGCCGGGCGACCCGGCACTCGGCGGTGGCATGGGCGTCCTCGGTCAGCGCCGGCAGGCCGGTGACGGGCGCGGGCCGCCACGGGACGGTGCAAAAGCGCTCGGCGGCCGGCCCGGCGAACGCCTCGGCGGCCCGCCGCCCCGCGCCGTGCAGCAGGTTGACGGTGAAGGCCCCGCGGGCGGCGAGGACCGGCAGGGTGCTGCCGTTGTTGCCCGCGCACACCAGCAGCTGCGGCGGGTCGAGGGAGACCGAGCACAGGGCGGTGCAGGTGAAGCCGTACGGTGTGCCCCCGGCGTCGGCGGTGGTGATGACGGCGACGCCGCTGGGGTGCGCGCTCATCAGGGCCCGGAACGCGTCCCGGGTCACCGCCAGTTCGTCCTGGACGGGGGTCACCATGCGAACGCCCGGGCGTCGTAGAGGTTGACCCCGACGGCGGCCTTGCCCAGGTACTCCAGGCACTCCTGCGGTTTGGCCGGCATCACATGGGCGAACTGCGCCTCGCGGATCAGCCGCTCCAGCGGATGGCTGCGGCTGATCGCGGCCGAGCCGCACAGCCGCAGCGCGTCCTGGGCGAGCTGCGGGCCGACCTCGCCGACCACGTACTTGGCGGCGTGCACCATGGCGTTGGCCTCCAGGCTGCCGCGCTGCGCGGTGACGAGATCACCGGCCTCGTGCACCAGGGCGCGGGCGGCCCGCAGCCGGGCGGACATCCGGCCCAGCTCCTGCTGCACCACGGGCGAGTCCGCGCGGGCGGGGGAGGCGGTGACATGGTCGACGGTGTGCTGGAAGAGGGCCTCGGCGATGCCGAGGTAGGCGCCGGTGTAGCCGGCGATCATCCAGTGCGGTTCGCGGACGACCTTGAACAGGGACATGCCCTCGACGCCGAGGTAGAGCCGGGAGCGGGGGACCGGGACCTCGTCCAGCGTCATCGGGGCGGTGCTGGTGCCGTACATCGCGGACAGCTGCGGCACGGTGCCGAAGCTGACCCCGGGGTCGTCGGCGGCGACGACGAAGTGCGAGGCCTCGCCGGTGTCCTCACCGCCGCCCTCGGGGGCGGCCGCGACGACGTAGTAGTCGGCGGCGCCGGCCAGCGACACCATCGACTTCCTGCCGCTGAGGAGGTAGTGGCTGCCGTCGTCGGACAGGCGGTAACGGGTCTGCATACCGCGGAGCTTGGCGCCGCGGCCGGTCTCGGAGGTGGCGGAGGCGAACAGCTTGCGGCCGTTCACGACCTCGTCCAGCATCCAGGCGCGGAAGGCCTCGGCGGCCGGGGGCAGCCGGGTGCCGGCGGCATCGGCGAGCGCGCCGATGACGACATGGTGCATGTTGAAGCCGAGGGCGGCGGCGCCGTGGTGCACACCGAGTTCGGCCAGCACCCGCCAGTAGTCGCCGAAGCCGAGGCCGGCGCCGCCCGCCTCCCGGGGGGCGAGCAGGGCGAGCAGACCGGACTCGCGCAGGACGCGGTAGCTCTCGTGGCCGTTGTCGTGTCCGGCGTCGGTGTCCGCGGCGAGCGGGGCGAGCCGTTCGCCCGTCTTCGCGGCGAGTTTGAGGAGATCGTCGAGGGGGGTCGGCAGCGTCATCGAAGTCCTTCGGGTCGGTGGTCGGCCGGTCGGGTCATCGACCGGTCAGTTCTCGACGGGCAGGCCGAGTTGCCGGGCCACACCCACACGCAGCAGGTCGTTCGGACCGGCGTAGGTGAGGGCGGCCATGGGGGCGGCAAGGTCGGCGGCGAGGTCGAAGCCGGGGAGGAAGGCCCGGACGCCGGACAGCGCGGTGGCGTGCTCGGTCATCCGTACGTAGTCCTCGGAGACGGAGATCTTGGTGAGGGCCGCCGCGGCGGCCAGCTGCCGGGCGGGTGTACCGGCGTCGAGCCGGGCGGCCATCGCGTAGAGCTGGACGCGGGAGCGGTGCAGCGCCAGGGCCATCTCGCTGACCCGCCCCGCGACCTGGTGGCTCGCGCCCATGCGGCGGCCGAAGTGGTCGCGCTCCGCGGCCCAGTCGGTGGTACGGGCCAGGAGGCGCCGCATCGGGCCGAGGGCGTAACCGAGGACGAGGGACCGCTCCCAGGCGGTGGTGGAGGCCATCACCGCCAGCCCGGAGCCCTCCTGGCCGAGCAGCGCGCTCGCCGGCAGCCGGGCGCCCTCGAAGAGGAGCTCCCCCATTGGCACGGTGGGCAGCGCCGTCTTGGTGAAGGTCTCACCGCGGCGGATCCCCGGCAGATCGAGCGGGAAGAGGAACGCGGACAGCGCGAACGGGGAGCGTCCCTCGGCGGTACGGGCGAAGACGATCGCCCGGTCGGCCACCGGGGCTGCGGTGATGAACGTCTTGGCGCCGTCGAGCACGAAGCCGTCCCCGTCCCGCCGGGCGCGGGTCTCCATGGAGAACGGGTCGCTGCCGCCGCCGCGTTCGGTCAGCGCGTGGCACAGCAGCTCCCGGCCCTCCTGGACGTCGGCGACCGCCCGCCAGGCGTCGGCGCCGAGGGCGTCCCGCAGCGGGAACTGCATCCCGAAGATCTGCGAGGCCAGCGCGTAGCACAGGCCCGGGTCGGCGCCGGCCAGACCGATCCCCTCGATCATGGCGAGCGAGCGGGTGACCGGGCCGGGTGCCGTGGCGTCCGGCGCGGCCAGCCGGAGCACCCCGAGGTCGGCCATGGCCTGCCACTGTGCGCGGAAGTCCTGGCCGGCGAGCTGCTTGAGCACCGGTGTGGCCAGCTCCCGGTAGCTGTCGACGAACCCCTCGGTCTCCGGTGCGCCGGTGCACAGCGCCGCGGTGGCCGCCGCGCTCATTTGCCGCCCTCGGCGGAGAGCTTCTCGATGGCGGCCCACAGTGCCTTGGGGCTGCGGAAGTTGGCGGCGACGATCTCGGTGTCGGGCAGGCTGACACCGGCCTCCTTGTCGAGCGCCGCGACGATCTCCATGATCGCCAGCGAGTCGACCAAGCCCCGTTCCAGCAGCGGGGTGTCGGCGTCCAGGGAGCCGGCGTCCTCGCCGGGCCCCCAGGTGATCCGGCTGCCGATGAGGGTGCAGAGTTCTTCGACGCTGTTCATACGGTGATCTCCTCGGGGAGTGCGGGGGCCGCGGGGTGGCCGCTGGTGTCGCGCAGCGCGCGGCGGTCGACCTTCCCGCTGGTGGTGGTGGGCAGGGTGGCGAGCGGAACGATCCGGTCCGGCAGCATCCGCCGGGGCAGCACCTCGCGCAGCGCGGCCAGGACCTCCCGTTCGGTGGCGTCGGTCTGTGCGTAGGCCCAGATCTCGCCGGCGTGCGGGCCGTCCTTGGCGACGACCGCGGCGGTGGCGATCCGCGGCAGCTCCAGGACGGCGTTCTCCACGTCCATCAGGTCGATACGGTGACCGCGCCGCTTGACCTGGTTGTCGCGCCGGCCGCGCAGGAAGACCAGGCCGTCCGGGGTGATCCGGCCGAGGTCGCCGCTGGCGTAGGCGCGGCGGGCCACGCCGTCGCGGCAGGTGACGGTGGTGGTGGGGTCGTCGGGGGCGCCGCCGCGCAGATAGCCCTGGAAGACGACGGGCCCGGCGATATGGATCTCGCCCTCGCCGTCGGTGGGCGCGCCGTCCCCGTCGAGCACCTCGATGTGGACGCCGCCGATCCCGCGGCCGATGGGCAGCTCCCGGTCGGCGGTCCAGTCGGCCGGCACCCGGTAGTAGGTGCAGGCGTTGGTCTCGGTCGGCCCGTACAGGTTGTAGAACGGCACCCCGTCCAGCAGCCGCAGATAGCGCTCCAGCAGTTCGGGCGCGAACGCCTCCCCGCCGAAGGCCGCGATGCGCAGGGCGGGCGGCGGGGCGTCGGCGATACCGCCCTGCTGGAGCATGTTGTGGTAGAGCGACGGCACGGCCATGAAGGCGGTGATGCGCTGTTCGGTCAGCCAGCCCACGACATCGCGCGGGAAGGCCCGCAGCAGATCCGGCATCAGGACCGTACAGGCCCCCGCGGCGGCGGCACTGAACAGGTCGAAGGTGGTCAGGTCGAAGGTGAGCGCGGCCTGTGAGCCGATCCGGTCGTCCGGGGTGAGGCCGAACTCACCGGCGGCCCACAGCGCGTAGTGGGCGACGTTCTCGTGCGAGAGCAGCACGCCCTTGGGCCAGCCGGTGCTGCCGGAGGTGAAGAGGAGGTAGCCGCCGGAGTCGGTCGGCGCGGGCAGCGGCGCGGGCCGCTCCTCGGGGGCGAGGATTTGCAGCCGGTGCAGACCGTGGCCGAGGACGTCCGCGTCGGCCGGAGCGCCGTCGCGGGCGCGGGTGGCGGCCCGTTGGGCCCCGGTCAGGGCCCGGTCGACGGTCACCAGCAGGGACAGCCCCGCGTTGCGGATCATCCGGGCGGTGCGCTCCGGCGGGTCGGCGGTGTCCAGCGGCGCGGTCACCGCACCGGCCCGCAGCGCCGCGTACAGGGCGATGACGGTGGCCGGGGTCTTGGGAGCGTAGACGCCGACCCGGTCGCCCGGCGTCACACCATCGGCGGTCAGCCGGTCCGCCAACGCGTCCACGGCGCGGTCGAGTTGGGCGTATGTCCAGCTCTCACCGGCCCCCTCCAGGGCGGTGCGGTCGGGGTGGACCCGCGCCGAGCGGGCCAGCAGGGCATCGAGGCGTACGGAGGCCGGCGCGCTCATCGGGCGGCCTCCACGGACTGCGCCTGCCCGGCGAGGAAGTCGCACACGGTGTCGGTGACGAGGTCGGGGCGGACCAGATGGGGGTAGTGGTCGCAGCCCTCGGGGACCAGGCGCCGGAACGGGCCGCTGACGGCGCGCTCGACGGCGTCGACCTGGGCCAGCGAGCCGTACTCGTCCGCGTCCCCCTGGATCATCAGCACCGGCGCGGTGACGTCGAGGTCGTTCTCCAGGGACCAGCTGCGGAAGGCGGGCGAGAGCCAGACCCCGCTCCAGCGGTCGAAGACGCCCCGGGGGTCGTCATGCACCATGGCCATCTTCCTGGCGAGCGGGCCCGCGTCGTAGGAGGCGCGGGCGTTCTCGATGCCGACGCGGTTCTCCTCCTCGAAGTACATGTGCGGGCCCATCCCGATGACGGCCTCGACGGGGTGCGCCGAGGCGTACAGCAGGGCCATGGACGCGCCGTCGCTGTGGCCGACCAGAACGGGGCGGTGCAGGCCCAGCGCGCCCAGCAGTTCGGGCAGCACGTCGTGGGCGTGCTCGTGCATATAGCGGGGGGTGCGCGGCAGCGGGTCGGGGCCGCTGCCGCCGTTGCCGTGGCGGGAGTAGACCAGGGCGCGGCGTCCGGTGGCGGCGGCCAGCCGGGCGGGGAAGCGTCCCCAGGCCGCGAGGCAGCCGAGTCCGCCGTGCAGGAAGACCAGGGGCGCCAGGTCCGGGTCACCGTCGATCAGGACATGTTCCAGGGGACCGTTGCGCGTATCGATTACGGGCACAGCAAATCCTTCTCAGTGATTTACGGCAGCAGAAGGGGCATTTCGGAAAACGCAGCCGATGGCACGCCGCGGCAGCATGCCGGGGCGCGGAGGAAGGTGAAGGGTGAAGGTGAGGGGTGAAGGTGAATGAGCAGCCGGAAAAGCGGCAGCAAAGGTTAAGGAAAAAGACTTACCAGAGGGTGACGGTCGTCAAGGCAGCGACGGTGAAAGGCCGGCGCATCGCATTAGGTCGAATCAAGCAAGCCGAAGCTCGCGCCGCCGAAGGGGCGGTGCGGTCCGGTAACGGAACTAGGAAGCGTTCGCAGGGGCAGTGAGGAAACGAACTCCGCACGCGGACACCTGCGGGACGGCCCGACGGGCCAGGGACTCTTTTACTTTCACTTTGGCCGAATTTTGCGCCGTCTCACTTGACGGCGTACACCAACGTCCTTGCACATAACCCCCGTTGAACGTGTGACTGCACACCAGCGGCGTCGGCTACCGGCCCGGTGCTTCCCGGGGGCGCTGTCCGCTCGGCGGCACCAAGAACACTAGACACTGGGCAGGGGGTGGAGAAATGAAATTGCTGAACCGCCTATACGCTCAGCGAATGAACATCGACCTGCGTCATCTGCGCTGCTTTCTGGCCGTAGCCGAGGAAGGCGGCTTCACGGCCGCCGGCCGCCGCCTGCATCTCGCCCAGCCCACCCTGACCCGCAACATCAGGTCACTTGAGGACTCCCTGGGCGTCCGGCTCTTCGAACGCAGCACCCGCAGAACGGAGCTGACCGACAAAGGACAAACCCTGCGCGACACCGTCGCCCCGCTGCTGCGCCAACTCGATTCGGCGCTGCAGGATTTACAGAAAGGGGAGAAACTGCGCATCGGGTTCAGTTGGGGACTTCCCCAGGGTTTGTCGCGACTCGCCACCCGCTTCGGCGAGGAGGCCGGGGTCGGCGTCGAATTCATCCGCTGTGACACCCCCCAGGCCGGACTCGACACCGGCCAGGCCCACCTGGGCCTGCTGCGCGGCGAACCCCTGCCGAAGGGCCTGCGCACCGTCCTCCTCTACGAGGAGTCCCGCATCGCGGCGGTCCCCGCGAGCTGGCAGCTGGCCGAGCGCACCGCACTCGACTGGGCGGAGCTCGCCGACCTGCCACTGATCATCAACACCGTCAGCGGCACCACCTTCCCCGACATGTGGCCCGACGGCCGGCGCCCCGCGGTCGGCGCCGAATGCCGCAACATGGACGAATGGCTGGAGCAGGTGGCCGTCGGCCTCGGCGTCGGCACCGCCCCGGTCTCCGCCGCCCGCCGCTACACCCACCCCTCCGTCCGCCTCGTCCCCCTCACCGGCGCCCCCACCGTCCGCGCCTACCTCGCCTACCCCTCCCACGGCGCCCACCCCCAGGCCGCCCGCTTCGCCGACCTGGCCTGGCGGGCGGCCGAGGAACTACAGGAGTAGCGGCGAGGGGGTGCCGATGCCGTCGGGCGACGAGGGCTCCGAAGCGGGCTCCGGCGGGGGCCCTCGCCTGCCCTGCCGGCGGGGCGGAGGAGGGCAGGCGCGCACGGTGTCCTCAACGGTCCGCGTACGGGGCCTCCTGTCCCGCATGGCACACCATCATGATGAGGTCCGCCACTCCTTCCTCGTCGTTGCTGGGCACGATCAGATCGGCAGCCCGCCGGACGTCCCGGTGGGCGTTGGCCACCGCGGCGGCAAGCCCGGCAGTGTGCAGCATCGGCAGATCGTTCGGCATGTCCCCGATCGCGGCGGTGGCGGTGATCCGGGTGCCGTAGTACCTGGCCAGCCAGCGCAGGGACACGCCCTTGTCCACGTCCCGCGGCGAGATCTCCAGAAAGTACGGGGTGGAACAGGTGGTTTTGAGGCCGTCCTCCGGCCGGGTGAGGGGTTCGGCGAGCGCCGGTCCCGGCACGGTGGGATGGACGGCCAGAATCTTGACCACCTGGTCGTCCCGGGCGAGTGAGGCGAACGCATCGGGGACCTGCTGATGAGGCCAGCAGTCGGGCACCAGAGCGGCGAAGTCCGGCTCCAGGAACAGCCCCCGGAGCGAGTCGACCCCCAACACCACGCCCGGCAGCCGGGCCCGTAGCCGCCCGAGCACCGGACCCACCTCGGGCCCGGCGAAGCCCCGGCACATCACCACCCGCCCGCTGTCCACCTCGGCGGTGACCGCCCCGTTGCTGCACACCACCAGGCCGCCCAGGCCGTGGTCGCGCGCCACGGCCAGGGCATCGCGCAGCGGCCTGCCGGTGACACCCGCCACCGGCAGGCCGTGGTCCGCCGCCACGGCAAGGGCGCTCCGGGTCACCGGACCGACGGTCCCGGCCGTGTTCAGCAGCGTGCCGTCGAAATCGGTACAGATGAGCCGGACGCGGTCCGGCGCGGTCACGGCAGCGCCGCCCCGGCACGGTCCGGGGCACCGGCGACCGGTTCCCGGCTGGATGCCCCGGTGACCGGCACCCGCAGCTTCAACTGGGTCGGTCTGTCGTCGGTGAGCCGCAGCTCCACATGGCCGTTCCGTTCGAGCCGTTGGGAGATGGGCGACCGGATCAACTCGACCCAGATCCAGTCGCTGTCGGTGTCCAGCAGCCAGGGAATGCCACCCGCCGCTGCCGTCGCCGGGCCGGGTCCGGGGTCCCCGCGCCGGGCCGGCGGCACGAGACGCGCGATGATGGCCGGCGCATCGAGGATGTCGACGGACACCGGACTGCCGTTGCGGTCCAGGGAGATCCAGATCCGGGAGGAGAAGTTGATCCGTACGCTCGGGGAGCCGTTGCTCCCGGGCACCGGGCCATCCGCCGCGATGGACAGTACCCCGACGCCGAAGTCCCAGCTCACTTCGGGCTGTTCGGTGTCACCGACGATCGTGTGCTCGCTCATGTTGCCTCCTGTCAGACGGCCTGGAGCCGGTCGAGGCCGGACACCGCCGGCCGGCCGGTCAGCCGTGCCGGCCTGAGCTCGATCTCACCGATCACGGTGTCGTCCGGAGCCTCCAGCGCCCAGCACACCGTCCTGGCCACCGAGGACATCCCCATTTTCAGCGGGGAGTCGTCCCCCGGAAGGCTGGCGATCGCTCCGGGGCTGACGAGCGTGGTGCACACGCCGTGCACCCGCTCCTCCAGCAGCAATACCTCGGCGAGCGCCTTCAGTGCCGCCTTGGTCGCGCAGTACGCGGCTCCGCCCTCGAAGAACCGGCTGCCCGCGTGACTTCCCATCAGGACGATCCGGCCGCCGCCGGCCCGCAGATGGGGAAGGGCCGCCTGGGTCAGCGCGAGCACCGCGGTGAGGTTGACGTCGACCGCCTCCCGCCACTGGGCGAGAGGCAGCGACCCGACGGCGCCCAGGGACCGCACCACACCGTTGGCCACCACCGCATGCAGCGCGCCCGCCTCCTCGGCGACCTGGTTCACTGCCGGGCCGACCGTCTCCGGGTACCGCAGGTCGCAAGGGACATCCCGCAGCCAGGGAGGATCGGTCGGGGTGCGCCCCAGGGCCCATACCCGCCAGCCCGCCGTGTGCAGCGTCTCGGCGATCGCCCGGCCGGTGCCCCGGTTGGCGCCGGTCAGCACCACGGTGCGGCCGGCGTTCCGCTCCGCCGCCGTCATCCCCGGACCCTGTGCACCAGGTCGGTCCAGGCGTCGATGATGACCGCCGGCTCGGCCCCCTGGCGGAACAGGTCCTTGTCCAGCGGCCGTCCGGCCTCGTCGCGCAACCGCATGCAGTCCGGGGAGATCTCGGAGTTGATGACGGGCACCCCCTCCGCGCCAATCCCCATGATCAGGCAGAAGTCCCAGAGATCGAGTGGCGCCAGCCAGCTGCGCAGGCCCTCGTTGCACTCCAGCGCACACTGCCGGAACGCTTCGACATCCCAGCCGTCGGCTCGCAGATAGTCCTCGCCGATCGGCTGGTCCTCCGGATCGGTCCGGTAGTCGAACTTCACCACCGGCGGGCTGAACCGGTGGCCCTCCGCGAACAGTCCGGGATACTTACGGACCGTGGATCCGGTGGCGATGTTCTTCACGATGACCTCATACGGTGGCGCCGGCACGTAGTCAGCCCGGTAGCTGATGTCCCCGAGCCGTTCCCGGAATGCCGTACGCACTCCCATGCCGGCGAGCCGCCAGGCGGCCGACTCATAGAAGTCCAGGCGTAATTTGGCGGTCTCCGGGATTATTCCGTTCTGGCCATACGTGTAGCTGTGCAGACTCGCAATGAGTTCTATGTCGCAGGTGCCATCGCTGTTTCGCCACAGCTTCTTGCTCCGGCCTTCGATATCGGGCTTGACCTTGTGGGTCGACATGGTTGCCCCTTTGCAGATCTGTAGTTGCTGCGGGCCTTTCCAAGATCCCGGCCGAGGCTACCCGGGCCGGAACGGAATGGTCCAGGGGCATGTGCGAATGTACGGAACCTGTACCGATTCTGTATGCGCTCGGGAGAGCCTGTCTCCGGCGCAAGATCAAAGCGCACGTCAAGAACGCACCAGGAGGTGTCAGCCGGAAATGACCCAGATGGAGACCGGCAGCGGGCATGGCCACGAGCACATCCCGGAGGAACTCCGGGGCAAGGTGCCCGGCCGTCACTACGGGACCGCCGGTACGAAGCTGCTGTTCGAGGACGAACGTACCAGGGTCTGGCTCCTGGAATTGGAGCCCGAGGACGCCAGCGAATGGCATGAACACCCGTGGGACTACGTATTCGTCGTGGACAACCCCGGAAAGGTGCGACTCGAGTACGAGGACGGGGAGATAGAAGACCAGGACGATTACCTCGGTGAGGTGGTGCACCGCCGCCGGGGTAAGCCGCACCGGCTGGTCAACAAGGGGAATCATCCCTACCGGAACGTCGTGATCGAATTCATCGGGCAGCGGCCCCCGCAGAGCTGGCCGCCGGCAGAATCCGATTGAGTAAGTCTCAGCCGACATCTCAGGAGAAACCATGAGCAGCATTGCAGAGTGGCTCGAAGGCAATATCACGACCGACAAGCGTGCGCTGGACTGGTACCGGGAGCCGGAGTGCGAGCCGCGCATCGTGCGTGCCTACCGCGAACTGCTGAGCGGTTATGAAATCGACACCTCGAAGATTTTGAAGACCACGGTTGACGTCGAGGGTGAGCACGCCGGTGTGGTCCGGGTGCACGACATCAACTACTACTCGATCTGCGCCCACCACTTCCTGCCCTTCTACGGCAAGGTCTCGGTCTCGTACGTGCCGGGCGACCGGATCCTGGGCCTGGGCAAGTTCCCCCGCCTGGTGCAGGCGTTCAGCCGCAGGTTCCAGATCCAGGAGCACCTGGTGAAGGACATCGCCGAGGAGATCATGAGCTCGGGTGGCGCCCGCGCGGCAAAGGTGATCTCCACTGGACGCCATATGTGCATGTGCAGCCGGGGCCCGTCCGACCAGACGGCGATCACCGACACCTCCTATGTCACCGGTGACAAGGAGCTGTTCACCCGGTTCGGTCTCGACGCCTGACTCCCGGCCGCCTGCCGGCGCACCGACTCCGTGCGGCAGACACGCCAGAGGGCTGTCTGCCGCACGGACCCTCGCCAGGGGAACGGTGCGGAAGGGCACGGAAGACAAGGGAGAAGAGGATGCGACTCGATTTTCTGCCACCCGATGTCCCCGACGACGGCGCCACCCACCACTACTGCCTGCACTGCCACGGCGAGGCGGTCGAGTGGCGCACTGAGGACAGCGGCAGACGGTACTGCCTGTGCCACGCCTGCGGACGGGCGGCCGACCGGGCGGTGGTGGTGGATCCGGCCATCAATTGGTGGACGGCCGACGACGGTGAGTACTGGCACGAAACGGCGGGTGTCTTCGTCCAGGACCCCCGGGGGCGCTTCCTCTTCTTCGACCGTACGGCGTTCCCGTTCGGCCTGACGGTGCCCGCCGGCCATATGGAGCGTGACGAGTCCCCCGAACGCGCGGCGGCCAGGGAACTCGAGGAGGAGACCGGTATCGCCGCCGGTGCACTGGAGTACCTGGCGACCACTCCGATTCCGGGAGACGGATGCCGCCGTGGCGCCGACGCTCATCTGTGGCACGTCTACCGGCTGTTGCCGGACGCGGGCGAGGACTTCGAGGTGACCCTCGGGCCGGAGGGCACCGAGGCCGTGTGGCTCACGCCCGGAGAGGCTCTGTCCCGCCCGGTCACGTATGCGGTGCGCCGTCTGCTGGACGACTGCGCGGGCCAACTGGCCGCCCCCTGATGGCTGGTTTGGATCTTCTTCCGTGCGGACGCGCAATCAGCGTTCATATGATCGCCCAGACCGGAAAGGGCCGGCTGTGACGGTCGGTCTGCGAACAGCAGGAGCCATCTGTGAGCGATGACATCCCGATACGGGCCGGCCGAAGGCAGTGGACCGGGCTTGCCGTGCTCGCCCTGCCCACGATCCTCATCGGCTTGGACATGACGGTGCTGCACCTCGCCGCGCCACAGCTGAGCGAGGGTTTACGGCCGAGCAGCACCGAATTGCTCTGGATCGTCGACATCTACGGTTTCCTGGTCGCCGGTTTCCTCGCCACGATGGGAACTCTCGGCGACTGGATCGGCCGCCGCAGACTTCTGCTGATCGGTGCCGTCGCCTTCGCCTGCGCGTCACTTCTCGCTGCCTATTCGGTGAATGTCGGCATGCTCATCGCGGCTCGCGCCCTGCTGGGCGTGGCCGGGGCCACCTTGATGCCCTCGACCCTCTCTCTGATCAGCAACATGTTCCGCGATGCCGGACAGCGCCGCTTCGCCATCGCGGTGTGGATGACCAACTTCAGCATCGGCGGAATGATCGGCCCGCTGATCGGCGGCGTGCTGCTGGAGCATTTCTGGTACGGCTCGGTGTTCCTTCTCGGTGTGCCGGTGGGTCTGATTCTCCTGGTCGCCGGCCCGATACTGCTGCCGGAGTCCCGCAGTCCGAAGGCCGGGCGTCTGGATGCGGTCAGTGTGGTGCTGTCCATCGGCACGGTCCTGCCGGTGGTGTATGGCTTCAAACAACTCGCCCAGGACGGCGTCCGGGAAATCCCGTTCGTGGCTGTGGGCGCCGGGCTGGTCCTCGGTGTGGTCTTCGTCCGCCGGCAGTTCCGGCTCACCGACCCGATGCTCGACCTCAGGCTCTTCTCCCGTCCGGCCTTCGGGGTGTCGCTGGGGGCGCAGACCATGGGCCTCTTCGTGCTGACGGGCACCCAGTTCCTGATCTTGCAGTACTTCCAGCTGGTGCTGGGACTGCCCCCGCTGGAGGCGGGGTTGTGGGCGCTGCCCGCGATGACCGCAGGGGTCGTCGGTACCTTGCTGGCCCCGGCGGTGGCCAACCGGATCCGTCCCGGATGGGTCATGGCAGGGGGGTTCGCGTTCTCGGTCGCCGGACTGGCGATGATCGCCCAGGTCACCGACAGGTCCGGACTCGCCCTGGCGGCCGTCGGCTTCTCGATCCCGGCCTTCGGCATCTCGGCGGCGCTTGCCCTGACGAACGACGTGATCATCAGCAGCGTGCCTCGCGAACGTGCGGGCAGCGCCTCGGGAATCGGGGAGACGGGCGCCGAACTCGGCAACGCGCTGGGCGTAGCCGTCGCCGGATCCGTCGCCGCTGCCGTCTACCGCTCCCAGATGGACACCGGTTCGCTCCCGTCCGGCCTGCGTCCGGACCTGGTCGAGGCCGCTCGGTCAACTCTGGGCGGTGCCAACGGGGTGGCCCGGCAACTGCCCGGTGACCTCGGCGCCGAGCTGCTCGGTATGGCCCGGAAGGCGTTCACCCATGGGGTCAGGGTGGCGGCGCTCGTCGAGATCGGCATTCTGGCCTTGCTGGTGGTCATGAGTCTCGCCCTGCTGCGCCGACCGGCCCCCGACCTCGGCGAGGCCGAGTTGCTGTCACCACAGCCGGAACTCCCCGACGCCGTACAGGAAAGCCGTTAGGCGCCTCCGAGGAGCCTTGCACACGGCATTCCACCCCCTGCTGTGGTTTCTTCCCATCGCCCATTCGACGGAGGGGATTTCCCGTGCAACTGACCGCCCGGCGGGGCGTCTGCGCGAGAGGAGAGAACCCTTCCCGGTAATTCCCCTGGCTTTCCCGGAATTCGTGATGGTCCGGACAGGTCGCGCCGGGAGACCTGCTGCGATTACTGCATACGAAGCGAAAAGAGCCAAAGAAAGGTACGGGGGCTGTGAAGTTTGGCATTCTTGGGCCTGTTGTGATGAGTGCGGATGATTCCCCTATGGCAATGGGCGCTCCCCGGCAGCAGGTTGTACTCGCCACTCTTCTGCTGTGCGCCAACCACCTGGCGGCGACCGATTATCTGGTGGAGTGCGCTTGGTGGCAGGAGCCGCCGCCGTCGGCGACGGTCAATGTCCGCGGGCACATCGCGGGACTGCGCCGCCTGCTGCGCGACGCCGGTGAGCCCGAGGACCGGCTGACCACACATTCCGGTGGTTACGCCCTGCGGGTCGAAGCCGGTGAACTGGATCTGTCCACGTTCATGGAGGAATTACGACTGGGCGACGAGGCGCTGGCCCAGGGCACGATAGCGGAAGCAGCGGAGCATTTCACGGCGGCACTGCAAGTCTGGCGGGGCAGGCCCCTGGAAGGACTGTCCTTGGGGGTGCCGCTCCGGGCGGAACTGGAGAGGCTGGGGGAATTGCGGCTGCTTGCCATTGAGCGCTATGCACAGACCCAGCTCGATCTCGGCCAGCCGGACACCCTCATCCCGGAACTACAGGCCCTCACCACTCAGCACCCGTTCCGTGAACGGCTCTGGGAGCTTTTGATCAAAGCACTGCACCGGACAGGACGACAGGCAGAGGCGCTGGCCACGTACACACGTGTGCGTCGCATCCTGGCCGAGGAACTGGGCGTCGACCCGATGGAGCAGCTCCGGCAGCTGGAGGAGAAGATCCTGCGCGGCGACTCCGGCCTCGGGGCACCCGCGAACCCGGTCGAGACCGTCCCGGCCTGCCAAGCGCCACTGCCGGGGTTCAGGGCCAAACGCGTGGCGTTCCCAGGAGGGCTCGGGTAGTGGCCGCCGGCGCTCGCCGGGCGCCCGGCCGCCTCGCCCGGCCGCCTTCGGAGCGCAGCAGGAGCTCGAGTCTTTGCCGACGGCCCTCAGGAAGCAGGCGTACCGCCGATATCTACTGTTGTCGGGGTAGTTTTTCCTCAACTTCGGCAACAGAAGAAGGTTGTCCCCGTGGCCGAGCCGCGTGCCGGGCTGTCTGCGCTGACCGTGGGCCGGCCTGGGGGGCAGATTCCGTCCTGCCGCCGCTCGCGTTGCCCTCGACCAGCCGCGGCTTCTCCGGCCTCTCCGAGACGGGCCGGCTGCTTGTATGAGCGCATGGCTCCGGAGATGCCCAGCGGGCCGAGCGGAAAGGGGCTCCATGCCCCGCCCCCGCGAGCCCGCCCGGCACGCCGCTCCTGGCGTGCTGCGCCGTGCTGTCCCCGACGGTCGTGCGGTGCGGTCGGGGCAGGCGCCGACGGCGTCCGGCCCGTGCCTGCCTGCGGAGCCCGGTCGGCCGAGGGGGGCGACGCATTTCCGGCCGAATGCGGGCGAGCGCCGATGCCGAATATCTCACGCCGCGACTACAGAAATAGCCACTGGTGCGGTAGGGGTTTTTTACGCTCCCGAAACCGTCGGGATCATGTGCCGGGTGTGGCCGCCAGTACCGTGCTACCGTCGATCTCAGTTGCAGTTGTGGTTCCCAAGACTTCAAGCGTGCTCGCTGTCGTACACGGCGGAGCGCTTTCGTATTTCCGGTGTTTATTTCCGGACGGGCAAACAACGCAGCGATACGGAGCTCGCACGGTGTGGGCTCCGGGCACTGCCCCGAAGGAGATATGACATGGCTACTGGCACTGTGAAGTGGTTCAACGCGGAAAAGGGCTTCGGCTTCATCGAGCAGGAGGGTGGCGGCGCCGACGTCTTCGCCCACTACTCGAACATCGCCGCCCAGGGCTTCCGCGAGCTGCAGGAAGGCCAGAAGGTGAACTTCGACGTCACGCAGGGCCAGAAGGGCCCGCAGGCCGAGAACATCGTTCCCGCCTGACGCGTTACACCGTAGCTGGGGCCCGCACCTTGGGTGCGGGCCCCAGCTCGTTGCTTTTCGGGGTTCCCGCGTTCCCCGCAATGGCCGCACACGCGGCAAGCGGGCGGCCAGTTCGACTCCCCGACCGCTATGCTGCGGCGGCAACCCGCCCGAATGACGATCCGGCGGCTGTTTCGCTCTTCTTTGCGAAACCTCCGGCCCCGGTGTGCAGGGTCGACACATTTCCTCCCCGCTTCGTTTCATCCCATTTCATCGGTTCGTTCTTGCGATTCTTTGTGTGCGGCTCATTGCCGCCGGGAATTCCTCGACGTACCGCATCGAGGAAGGTTCTCCATGAACCGCACAGCTCGCACGAATGACCGCTACTCCCGCTCTGCCGGCTCGTCCGGCTCAGGCCGCGGCGGCTACCGCTCCGGTGGGCCGAACCGCTCGGGCACGGGGCGTTCCGGGGGCTCCGGACGGCGTCCCGCGACACTGCAGGGAGAGTTCGCCCTGCCCGTCACCCACACTCCCGCCCTGCCCCCGGCCGGGACTTTCGCCGAGCTGGACATGCCGCCGGCGCTGCTGGCGGCCCTCAGCGCGGAAGGCATGTCCGCCCCGTTCCCCATCCAGGCCGCCACGCTGCCGAACTCGCTGGCCGGACGCGACGTTCTCGGCCGCGGACGCACGGGATCGGGCAAGACGCTCGCCTTCGGTCTGGCCCTGCTGGCCCGTACCGCCGGTCAGCGCGCCGAGCCCCGCCAGCCGCTGGCCCTGGTCCTGGTCCCCACCCGGGAACTGGCCCAGCAGGTCACCGACGCCCTCACCCCCTACGCCCGGTCACTCAAGCTGCGGCTGGCCACCGTCGTCGGCGGCATGTCGATCGGCCGCCAGGCCGGCGCACTGCGCGGCGGGGCCGAGGTGGTCGTCGCCACGCCGGGACGGCTCAAGGACCTCATCGAGCGCGGTGACTGCCGGCTGAACCAGGTCGGCATCACCGTGCTGGACGAGGCCGACCAGATGGCCGACATGGGCTTCATGCCCCAGGTCACCGCGCTGCTCGACCAGGTCCGGCCCGAGGGGCAGCGGATGCTCTTCTCGGCCACCCTGGACCGCAACGTCGACCTGCTGGTCCGGCGCTACCTGACCGACCCCGTGGTCCACTCCGTCGACCCTTCGGCGGGCGCGGTCACGACGATGGAGCACCACGTGCTGCACGTCCACGGCGCCGACAAGCACGCCACCACCACGGAGATCGCCGCCCGCGAAGGCCGGTCGATCATGTTCCTGGACACCAAGCACGCCGTGGACAGCCTCACCAAGCACCTGCTGAACAGCGGTGTCCGCGCCGCGGCCCTGCACGGCGGCAAGTCCCAGCCCCAGCGCACCCGCACCCTGGCCCAGTTCAAGACCGGCCATGTCACCGTCCTGGTGGCCACCAACGTCGCCGCCCGCGGCATCCACGTCGACAACCTCGACCTCGTCGTCAACGTCGACCCGCCCAGCGACCACAAGGACTACCTGCACCGCGGCGGACGTACCGCGCGCGCCGGCGAGTCCGGCAGCGTCGTCACCCTCGTCCTGCCCAACCAGCGCCGCACCATGAACCGCCTGATGGCGGACGCGGGCATCACCCCGCAGACCACCCAGGTCCGCTCCGGCGAGGCCGAGCTGAGCCGCATCACCGGCGCCCAGGCACCCTCCGGTACCCCGGTCACCATCGCCGCACCGGTCGTCGAACGCACCAAGCGCAGCGGCTCCTCCACCCGCGGCCGCCGCAGCCGCCCCGCCCAGGCCCGCCGTGCCGCAGGATCAGCCCGCACCGCGACACCGACTGCGCGGCAGACCTCCTCGGCCCCGGCCGCCTGAGCCGGTCCCGGAACGATCACGCTCGGCTCGTCGGATCACCATCGTCACGGAGGCTTTCGTTGATGCTGCAGAGCTACCCCCAGGCGGACCGCTCCGGCAAGGCAGCCGGCGACGTCATGTCGTCGCCGGGACCACAGGTCGGCGACGACATGATCGTCGACGTGGCCCTGTCCGTCCTCATCGGGGCCCGTGCCGACCATCTCCTCGTCCGTGACGAGGACGGGCGGTGTACGGGCCTGATCACCCGCTCCCAGATGACAGCCCACCACCAGGGCTCCTGGTACACCGAGGAGACCCGGCTGCGGGACCTCATCTACGACCGTGGGCCCTTCACTTCGCCCATGATGTCCGCACACGACGCGGAACGCGCCATGCGTCAACGTGCGCTGCGGGCCTCACCCGTGATCGGTGAGGACGGGCACGCCCTGGGCGTCGTCGTCCTCACCCGTTGATCCCTCTCCGCCCAGGCCGGCGCTCCGTTTCCGGCTTCTCTTCGACCTTGTAGAGGCACTATGCGCGTCGTCATCGCCCGCTTCCCTTTCGACCTGCTCAAGACCGAGGTGCAGGATGCGATGAAGGGCATCAAAGCCGAACCCATCACGGGTGAGTCCGTGCTCATCGGTCGCCGCCATTACCCCGTCAAGCAGGTCGGGGAGATCATCACTCGGCAGGATCGCCGTGACTTCTCCGCCGGTGAAGTGACCCGAGCCCTGAGCCGCCTCGGCTTCGTGTGCCGCCCGGCTGCCGCGCTCGTGCCGCCGGCCGGTCTCACACCACTGGAGACGGCGTCGGCCCTGCTGGGGCACCCGGCTCGAGCCTGACCGGACCGCTGTGGGCAACGAATCCGCCCGGCAGCGGCCAACTCAGCGGCCGGAAGGGCGAGAGCGGAAGACGGTCCCAGCCGTTCCGACCCCCTCGAGTACCTCGAAGTCCGCCACCGCCTCGGGGCCAGGTCCGAGGCTGACCTCCCCGAACGCGGTGGGGAGAGACTCCTGGCGTGGCCACCTGGTTGTCAGCGAGGCCCAACGGTCCGAAGGAGGAAGGAAGCTGTGTCCCGCGACGCTGCCGAATCCGGAAGTATGCCCCTCGCTCCGGTGAGGGGAGAAGGAGCGCCGGCCGGCCAACCCCGCGGAGCGCGCCGTGACAGCGCCGGGGAGGGCCCTCACCCGGCTGCCGCTCTGGTGGAGCGGGCATCCGACCTGGTGGAGCCGATAAAGCCGAAGCTTCGTGGCTGGCTCCATGCCGCGACGGTCCCGGCCGCGCTGATGGCTGGCGTCGTCCTCATCCGCCTGGCCCGGACCCCGCAGGCTGCCCTGGCCTGCACCGTGTACGCCGTCACCGCCTTGCTGCTGTTCGGGACGAGCGCCGTCTACCACCGCGGCACCTGGGGGTCGCTCGGCGAGGCCGTTCTGCGTCGTCTCGACCACGCCAACATCTTCCTCATCATCGCCGGCACCTGCACCCCCCTGGCCGTGCTCCTCCTTCCTTCGGCCCAGCAGCCCGTCCTGCTGTGGATCGTGTGGACGGGGGCGCTGGTCGGCATCGCCTTCCGCGCCCTCTGGGTCGGAGCTCCCCGCTGGCTGTATACCCCCTGCTACCTGGCCCTGGGCTGGGTTCCGGTGCGCTACCTGCCCGACTTCCTGCACACCGGCGGAGCGGCCGTACTCGCCCTGATCGTGACCGGCGGTCTCCTCTACAGCGTGGGCGCGGTGGTCTACGCCCTCCAGCGCCCCAACCCCTCACCCAGCTGGTTCGGCTTCCACGAGGTCTTCCACGCCCTGACCGTGGCAGGCTTCACCGCGCACTACCTCGCCATCGCCCTCGCCGTCAGCTGACCACAGCGGTGTGCCGGCTCGTATGCCTCGTCCGCCCGGTGTTCAGAGGCGCGGAGCCTCGGACGCTGCCGCGAGGTCAGGGGACACCTCGACCGCGGTGCTCAGTCCGGTTCGCGCCAGGCTGATGGCGAAGAGCTCCGGCGACGACATCGACCGAGCTCGTCTGCGTGGCTGCTGTGGGGTCAGGCCGTCCGACGCCGGCTGAACGTCCCCGGGGCCCGGCGGCCGTGCTCGGGCGCGGAAACGGAGTTCGGACGTCGGGGAATGCATCGCGGGGCCCTGGTGCCGAATACGCACCAGGGCCCCGAGGGGTTTGAACACCATCTGCCGGCTTACTGCGGTGCCGGCCTTCTGTTTCCGCACCGTCGCCCGGGAGAGGGCGGGAAGTGCGGGGATCGCGGATGCGTGACCGGGGACCACCTTCCAATCCGGGGCCTGCGGTACCCGAGCGGACTCACTTCCTCGCCCGGGCGATCCTGATGGCGTCTGCCTCCTTTTCCTCCTCCTGCCGACCTGCTTGCTTCTGCGGATCGGCTGTTCCGCTCGCGGCCCCGGGGGCCGCCCGGCCCGGCAGTCAGTCGCGGGGCCCCTGTGCATACCTTTCGGCCCCGCGACTCCACTGCCGTGCCTCTTCTGACACTGCATGCGCGGCAGTTCGACCTCTGCCGTGCCTTCGATCTCTTGGCTACGACGAAAACTCTAACCCCCGCGAGGTCGCATGTCTATCGCCGACATGGCAGATTTTCTGTGAAGACGGGGGCCGAGCTTCTGTCGGCCACGCCTAGTGAAACCTGCACCAGGTAGCGCGTTGCCGGCGTGCGGGAACTGAAGGGGCGGGCACGCTGCCTGTCACGGCAAAAGGCGCAACAGGGCACAGGCGGGGTGTACACGCAGGAACGGCACGAAGATCAGCAGCGCCCCTCATCCCGTACCGACCGTGGTGCGGGGCGAAAGCCCGGACAGCATCCACCGGGCCCGCGAGGCGACCCGCGCATTCACCGACAACCTCACCCCAGCACCGGATCCCGAGCGCGCGGACACCTTCCTCCTGGTGGTGTCGGAACTCGCCACCAATGCCCTGCGCCACGGCGGCGGCCGGTACACCCTCCGACTTTCCGTCGGCCCGGACACGCTGACCGCCGCGGTCAGCGACCTCAGCTCAGCGGCCCCCCGCGAACGCACACCTGATCTCCACGGCGGCAGCGGTGGCTTCGGCTGGCACATGATCCGTCACCTCACCAGCCACCTGACCATCACCCCCGCCCCCGGAACCGGCAAAACCATCCATGCCCAACTCCCCCGGTAGCGGGGCTTTACGGTCCCGCTACCGGGGCCTCAACCGGACCCGGACACGCACCGCGCCGAGGCAAAGACCTCAAGGGGGCGGTGCGTCTGCGCCGTTGCGCAGGGCGTTGGCGGCGAGTTCGGAGACCGCCAGGGCGAGGGTTGCCGCAGCCTCGGAAGCCGGGCCGGGGTGAGTCTGTCGGCGAAGGCACGGGTTACGCCGCGGGTGTGTGGGATGCCGGCGGGGCTGTCGTCTTCGAAGACGAGAGGGGGCCTCGGAGCTATCGTGTGGGCTGTCGCCATGTCGTTCATGCGCTCACACCCCGCTTGAGTCGGTTGTGCCGCAGGGCTCAGCCTGTACCCGCCGGGCCGGCCAACCCGAATGGCACTCTTCCGGGTGCGCATGAGGCAGAAGTCCGCTCACTGGCTGTTGAGAAAATCTGTCACGGCGAGCATAGACATGGGTGCGTGTGGAGGTTAGTGTTTTCCCGTACCCAAGAAGTCGAAGAGGGCACAGCAGAGATGAACTGCTGTGCAAGCAGGTCAGACAGAACGCGGAACGGCAGTGGAGCGACGGGGCCGGAAATGGTGGTTCCTTCGCTGACTGCCGGGCCGAGCGGCCCCAGGGGTCGCATGCAGTACCCGCGATATCCAGCAGTACAACCGAGTAGCCGAATGAGGTAAGGAGCAGACGCCATCAGGATCGCCCGGGCGAGGAAGAACACCGCTCGGGTACCGCAGGCCCCGGATTGGAAGGTGGTCCCCGGTCACGCATCCGCGATCCCCGCAGCCCCGCCCTCCCAGGCGGGCCGGCGGAACAAGAAGGCCGGCGCAGTCAGCCGGTAGATGGTGTTGAAAGCTCGGGGCCCGGGTGCCGGAACGGCACTCGGGCCCCTCGACGCGTCCCCGAAAGAAGAGGTCTATGCCCCCTCGCAGTCCCCGCCCCGTCGACAAGTTCGACGACGACGACTACCCCGCCTACACCATGGGCCGGGCAGCCGAAATGATCGGCACCGCCCCCGCCTTCCTCCGCGCCCTCGGTGAGCATCGCCTGATCACCCCGCTGCGCTCCGAAGGCGGTCACCGCCGCTACTCCCGCTACCAACTACGCATCGCCGCCCGGGCCCGCGAACTCGTCGACGCCGGCACCCCCATCGAAGCCGCCTGCCGCATCATCATCCTCGAAGACCAACTCGAAGAAGCCCAGCGCATCAACGAAGACCTGCGCACCCGCGACGCCACCTCGTAACAGCGTTTCGAGACCTACCTGCCCGAGCTGAGCACCGCTGCGGCCGCGACAACGCTGCCCCGGCGGCCGGGCCGACAACCGGAACGGGCCCGTCCGCCGCACCGAGGTCCAGGGGGGCCTTCGGGCTCTGCCGCCAGAGCAGGCGGCGGCATCCGGCGAGCCAGGAGACCGTCCTTTCGACGACCCAGCGGTGGCGGCCCAGCCGGGTGGAGGACTCGATGCCCTTGCGGGCGATGCGGTGACGGATGCCTTTCTTACGGAGCCATCGGCGCAGGTGGTCGTAGTCGTAGCCCTTGTCGGCATGGAGCTTGGCTGGATGCCGGCGGCGCGGTCCGCGGCGGGAGCGGATGGGCGGGATCCCGCCCACGAGTGGTTCCAGTCCGAGGCTGTCGTGCATGTTGGCGCCGGAGATGCCCAGGGACAGGGGCAGCCCGTTGCGGTCCGTGATCGGGTGGATTTTCGATCCGCTCTTGCCTCGATCGGTCGGATTCGGTCCGGTCAGTGGCCCCCTTTTGCCGCCCTGACGCTGACGGAGTCAATCGCACACTGCGACCAGTCCAACGCTCCGCGGGCGCCGAGCTCGTCCAGGATGACGCGGTGCAGCCTGGCCCACACCCGGTCCCGGCTCCACTGGGCGAAGCGCCGGTAGACGGTGGGCCAGGCCGGCCCGAACACCGGCGGCAGTTGCCGCCACGTGCAGCCCGAGGTGGCCACGAAGATGATCGCTGCCAGGCAGGCGCGGTCACCGGCCCGTCGGCGGCCGCCGCCTTGCGGGCGTATGACCTGGGCGAGGCCGTGCCTTTGTTCTTCCCAGAGGCCCCCTGTGTGCAGCCGCTCGATGTTGCAGACGACGTGCTCGCCAGGTGGATCGCGGAGCTTCTATCCGATCTCGATGCGGGCCTGTCCCACAGGTCGGGCAGGATGCGCCCGCTGCCGTCCGCCTCCAGGGGGTTGAAGACCTCGCGCCACAGCGCACCCGTATCGAGCCATTGGTCGTAGTACGCGTCGGGGTCCTCGGGCCCGAATTCGTACCGGAGCGAGGCGGGTCGCAGGAAGCCGCCCGTCCCGACGGTCTGCACCGAGCGTCCGCGGATCCGCAGGACATCCGCCAAGCGCGCCGCCAGCCCTTCCGGATGGGCGGTCGGCGCCCCGTCGATCGCGACGCGCAGCCACGGACCGCCGTCCGCCGCCGTCAGCTTTCCGATCCGGTCAGCGCGCGCATCGGTCAGCCGCTCCCAGGAGATCGCTTCCCGCCGCACCCCTCCATCATGCCCGGGCACTGCCGTACGGTGCCGGGTGGGCGCCCGTGGCCGAGCGGCGTCAGCTGCGCGGGTAGCGCCCGGGGGCGAAGAACGACTCGTTGTACGGCTGGTGGGTGAGGGGGTGGAACGCCGCTGAGAAGTCGTCGGCCAGCTCGGTGATCGTGCCACGGCCCTCGACGGCGGTGAGCCAGGACGGGGGGAGGGCGAGGTCGCCGTGGTGGGCGCCGAGGAGGTTGCCGCAGATGGATCCCGTGGAGTCGCTGTCACCGGAGTGGTTGACGGAGAGCAGGAAGGCTGACTCAACGCGCGTGCGCCGGGGTGCCGGGTCGGCGGGGCGGGCGAGGGCACAGTAGACGGCGATGGCCAGGGCCTCCTCGGCGATCCAGCCTCCGCCGAGGGTTTCGACCTTCTCGGGGGTCGCGGTGCCGTCGGCAGCCAGGTCGACCGCCTTGCGGAGGGCGGCCGTCGTCTCCTCGTGGCCGGGATAGCGGGCGAGGAGTTCCATCGAGCGCAGCACGGCGCCTTCGAGGGAGTCGCCGTCCAGTAGGTGTCCGATCATGGCGGCGAAGGCACCGGCCGCGTAGTAGCCGGTGGGATGGCCATGGGTGATCTGGGCGCAGCGGGCGGCGAATTCGAAGGCTCGGCGAACGGGCATGCCGGTGAGGCCGAAGGGAGCCGAGCGCATGACCGTGCCGCAGCCCTTGGAGTCGGGGTTGACCGGCCCCGGCGCTCCGAGCTCGCCGAGCTTGTCGGGGATGTGCTCGTAGCGGAGGCCGGAGACGCAGGCGTTGCCGGGGGCACGGCGGGCGTAGAGCCAGGTCTGCTGGCGCAGCCAGCCGGTGCGGTCGTAGGCGAGTTCGGCCGGCGGCGGGGGCGCGGGGTGGTTCTGGGTGTCGAGCCAGCGCAGATAGGCGTTCCGCACGATCACGGGCCCGGCGGAGCTGATGCCGTCGCCGGTGGCGGGGCCGTAGCGGGCGTAGGCGCGGATGAGGCCTTCCGCGGTGAAGAGGGTCATCTGGGTGTCATCGGAGACCTGGCCGAGGACGACGCCGCCGACCGGCAGGAAGCCGGTGACCCCGGACGGCCCGTAGCCGTTGCGGATCGAGGCCAGCGACTGGAACTCGATCGGGTATCCCAGGGCGTCGCCTATCGCCCCGCCCAGAAGACAGCCACGGACACGGGCACGGCGGGCGACGATGTCGCCCCACGACTGACTGTTCAAGCCGGTTCCCTCACTTGATGGTTGTGCTCATGGTCATTGCGTCGATCGATCGCGTGGTCGGAGCCGTCCGGCTCAGAAGATCCAGGCCAGGTAGAGGCTGAGCGCCGCACCACCGGCGCCGCCCAGGACCAGCCGCTTCATCCAGGCACTCGCGCGGGTTCCGGCGATCAACCGGCCCACGGCCATGGCCTGTCCCCTGCTCGGCATGATGCCGGTCGCGGCGAACGGGATCCCCAGCGCGGCGACGATCCAGCCGAGGAAGAACAGCGCGCACCAGCGCCAGATCTCGCCGAAGCCGGTGGCGAGGTAGCCGCTCACGGTCTGCTGGACGGGGATGCGGTCGCCCCGTTCGCGGTCTGCCGTGATGGTCGCCTCGTGATCGACGGTCGTTCCGTCGTCTGCGCGGAAGGTGCCGGCGCACACCGTCTTGTCGCTGTGGTGACGGCTTCCGTGGTCGATCCAGCAGCGCTCGACCGTGAGCGTGCCGTGACGACCGACGAGGCCCGCTGCGTGCGTCGAGTTGTACAGCGAGAAGCCGGCGCAGAGAAGCGCCAGAAAGAAGAAGAGGCCGCCGAAGAGACGCCCTTTCACACTCGGCGCGGGCATCGAGACGAACGGATCCGGCGTCCCCAGTCCTGGCTCCAGCATGGCGCTAACACCCCCTCCGCTCCGGCTGCTCCCATGATCGCTCACCTTACTCAGCCGGTGCGTCGGCCCCACTGTCAGTGCCATGCCCTAGGTCAGGATTCGCCGAAGAAGTACTGCGCGCCTATGCCTTCGCGTGTGCGATGTGCGGGTACTACGGGACACTGGGACGGAACCCGGTCGGGACGAACCGTCCTATCTCCCCCGCCGCCAGCCGGAGTTCATGCCCGCCCAAGCCGAATCGAAGGATCACGTTCGGTAAGCGGATAGCGTCTCAGGGGCAGCCGAAAGGGCTCACCGCCACCTTGGAAGCCGCAATGTCGAGGCATGCCGCGCTCCCCTCGTCGATCTCGATGTCGAGATTAATCATGCGACCCGCCACCTCCGCGGCGTTCATCCAGCGGCAATGCTCCCCGCCCTGCGGTGCGTGGCGCACTCCGGTGTACATCAGCAAGAATGGGCGCTCTCCGGGGCCGCGCTCCCGGAGGCGCGGCGTACTGCCGTCGTCCTCCACGGGGACCAGGACCTGAGCGGAGCGCAGCTCCTTCACAAGTTCGTCCTCCGTAATGCGGCCGAGCAGCCTGAGCTGGACGGCCCGCTCCACCGTGTTCTCTGCCCGAAGCATTCCGACCGCCGTCGGGGTGGGGCGGTAGTGCCGGTTACGGACGAAGTCGCCGAACCCGCCGTCCTGGTCGATCTGCCAGTCCCCGACGATCCCTTCGAGGGGGACGCCGCTGAAGAGTGGGTACTCCGGATCGATGGCGATCGTCCGCTTGCCCGGAGCGAGGACAGTCGACTTCCGCATGTCGTCGGTGATCTTCGGTACGAGCAGCCTTTGCCGTACGGCTGCCCACCGGATCGGTGTTCCGCCGGGTCTGGCGCAAGGCCCGAAAGGCCGTCCTCATCGAGCACGAGTACAGCTCGCCCGTCGGCAAGCGTGCGTACGACCTTCGCCACACCTGCCTGACGACCTGGCTCAACAACGGCATCCCGCCGGCCCAGGTCGCCGCCTGGGCGGGCAACAGCGTCCCCGTCCTCCTGGCCATCTCCACGCGCTGCATCACCGGAGAGCTGACCGAACTCCAGGGGCGGATCGAAGAGCCCCAGCGGCTGCCCACCGTGCCCGCAGCTGTGAAGGGACCGTCGAAAAACTTCGGGAAGTTTTCGGGAAAACCAGCCGCGGAGAGCCGTTCAAAACCCGCGCCAGCCGGACTGACGCCCTCGCCGCCGGGAGCCGTTCCGGCCCTGCCGAAGCTGCCACGACGCGTCCGCCAAACCGCCCCTGACCAGCGAAAAAGCCCTCCACAAGGGAGGGCTGGACACCGTACGGGCGATGGCGCCCCCGGCAGGACTCGAACCTGCGGCCAAGTGCTTAGAAGGCACCTGCTCTATCCACTGAGCTACGGGGGCCGGGTGTGGACGTGGATCACGGACCGCGGACAAGGATAGAGGTCCGGGTGCCTCGTCCCGGTTGCTTCACCTCCGTGGCACGTTGTGGAGGTTCGGTGAAGCGGTCCCGATAATCGCAGGCAGGTACGAATCCTGCACCGCTTTTGGCGCCTCGTGCGGCGGGTGTTGTGCACTCGTTATGCCTGCGCCTCACTTGTCGCGGACGTCTCGCGCGCCACTTATCCCGTTCTGTGGGGGTTCTTGCGGCGCGCACGAGGGGTTATACGCTTCAAAAACCCAACGAAATTGGGCATTCTGCACATGTGGCGACCTTGGACGTACGACCCCGGCTGATCGACGCACTGTCCGTTCTGCGCGACCGCGTCGACGCCGCACGCTTTCCACTGCCACTCCGGGGCGCTGCCCGGGCCCGGCGCAACCGGGCCGAGCTGCTCGCCCAGCTCGATGACTATGTGATTCCCCGTCTGCGCTCTCCTCAGGCCCCGCTGCTCGCGGTGATCGGCGGATCGACCGGTGCGGGCAAGTCCACGCTGGTCAATTCGCTGGTCGGGCGGCGGGTCTCGGAGGCCGGGGTGCTGCGCCCGACGACGCGTACGCCGGTGCTGGTCTGCCATCCCGATGACCTCCACTGGTTCGCCGGACCACGCGTGCTGCCGCAGCTCGCCCGGGTGTGGGTGCCCGAGCAGGATGACGGCGGCGAGGACGCGTATGCGGCGGGTGGTGGGCGTGGGCCGGGCGGCGGGCCCGGCGCCCGTATGGCGCATGGGTCCTGTGCGGGTCATACGCCTCACGGGGGACATCGGGAGGCACCTGCGGGGCATGGGCCGGGGGCGGGTCCGGAGAGCCATGGTGGCGCGCACGGGGCGGTGGGTGTTCGTGGGGTGGGAGCGGAGCGTGAGGCGTCCGAGCTGTTTGTGGAGGAGGAGGGGGCCGCGGAGGGGCTTGGATATGGGGCCGCGGTGGGTGGGGGTGCGGCTGGTGGGGGCTATGGGGCGTACGGCGGCGGGGGTGGCGGGAGCGGCGTAGGGCTCGGGAGGGATGGGGGCGGGGCCGAGGCCGGGATGCTGACGGTGCGGATCGAGACGGATCCGGCGCTGCCCAGTGGGCTGGCGCTGCTGGACGCGCCGGATATCGATTCGCTGGTCGCGCGGAACCGGGAGCTGGCCGCCGAGCTGATCTGCGCGGCGGACGTGTGGGTGCTGGTCACCACGGCCGCCCGGTACGCGGACGCGGTGCCCTGGCATCTGCTGCGTACGGCCAAGGAGTACGACGTCACGCTGGTGACCGTCCTGGACCGGGTGCCGCATCAGATCGCCACCGACATCTCCGGGCGGTACGCCGAACTTCTCCAGCGAGCCGGGCTCGGCCATGTCCCGCGGTTCACCATTCCCGAGCTGCCCGAGTCGGCCGGCGGAGGGAACGGGCTGCTGCCCGCCACGGCCGTCGCGGCGCTGCGGGGCTGGCTGGAGCGGCACGCGCAGGACCCCGTCGCCCGCGCCGCCGCGGCGGAGCGTACGGCCGCCGGGGTGATCGCCTCGCTGCGCAGCCGGATGCCCGCACTGGCCGGGGCCGCCGCCGCCCAGCACGCCGCGGCGCTCCGGCTGGCCGGCCGGGTCGAGGAGGCGTACGAGCGGGCCGCTGAGCGGGTACGGCAGGAGGTCGCGGCCGGTGAGGTGCTGTCCGGGGACGCGCGCGCCCACTGGCGCGACCATGGGCTCGACGGCCGGTCGGACGAGCTGCTCGACGCCCTGACCGACGGGCTCACCTCGCTGCTGACCTGCGCCGTGGACGAGGCCGACGAGCGGGCCGCGGAGGCCTGGCGGCGGGATCCCGCGGCGGCCGAGGTCTCGCTGACGGCCGCCGCGGGCGCCTCGGGTGCGGGCGGCCGGCTCGGGGTGATCGTCCGGCGCTGGCGGCGCTGCCTGGAGGAGCTGGCCGAGGAGGAGACCCGCGAGGCGCGCGCCGGACAGGCCGGGGAGCGTGCCGGGTCGGTGGAGCCGGAGGAGTCGGCGGCGCTGCTGGCCACCGCCCTGCTCGGCGGCCGCCGCGCCCGTACGGCGGGCGAGAACCTCGCCGACCTCTTGGGGGCGCAGACCGCGCTCCGGCTCTGCGAGCGGGGCGGCCGGCTCCTGGCCACGTATCTGGAGCGCGCGCTGGACGGTGAGCGCGAGCGGCGGCTGGCTCCCCTGGACCAGCTGACCGTGCCGCTGGACCAACAGCCGGAGCTGATTGCGGCGCTGTCCGTATTGCAGAGGGAGAAGCAGCGGGAGACGGAGAACGAACCGCGGCAGGAGCAGCGGCAGACGGACGAGCGGGCGAGGGCGATGCAGAAGGAGGAGGTGTCGGGGTGAGCGATTCCGAGCTGGCTGGTTCCGGGGAGGGCGCGGGGAACAACGGGCGGGAGATGGGGGAGGGGAAGCCCGGCGGTGCGGCGGGGGAGGGCGTGATGCCGGGTGAGGGCGTGGTGTTGAGGAGGGGTGTGGGGTCGGTGGCCGGTAGTGCACCGGTGATGGGTGAGTCGCTGGTGGCGGGTGGGGCGGCGACTGGGGGAGAGCGGAGGCCGGGGGAATCGGGGGCGGCAGTGGCGGCGGGGGCGTCTCCCGTGGAGGGGGAGGCTGGGGTGGGTGCAGGGGCTGAGGTTTCTGAGATTCCTGTGACTTCTGGGGAGTTGGTGGGGGCTGTGGAGCCTCAGGGGACTCAGGGGGGCGTGGTGGTGGAGGCGGAGCAGGAGTCCGCAGGGGCTTCTGGGGTGGCTGCGCAAGAGGCAATGGTGGGTGGGGCGTGGGATGACGGGTTGATTGCGCGGCGGGCGCGGGGTGCGGGTGTGCCCAGGCCGGGGACGCGGGGGGAGCTGTCTGTGGGGGCGGGTGTGGCGACGGGTGTGGGTGCGTCGGCAGGTACCGCGGTCGGCACGTCGGCCGGTGCGTCCGGCGGCACAGCGGCCGGTGTGCCGGTCGGGGCGGGTGTCGATTCAGGCGTGCGGGCGGGAGGTGCCTGCTCTGCCGAGGGGGCCGGTGCCTGGGCTACCCGTACTGCGGAAGCCCGTATCGCGGAGGCCCGTACGGCGGCAGCTCATGGCGGGGGATCCCGTATGGAGAGGGCGCGTGGCGAGGGCTCACGTGGCGCGTTCCGTGCCGATCCGCGTATGGAGGCGATGGTTCAGCCGCGTTCGCCGGCCGAGACGGAGAGCGGCGCTTGGGGCGCGTACCGGTGGGTCGCGGACGGGGGGCGGCGGGCCGTGGGGGGCGGGCTGCGCGGGCGGCTGGATGCGTTGCGGGAGTTGATCGCGCTGTCCCGGACCCGGCTGGACGGGCGGACGCTGGAGGGGGCGGGCCGCGTGTTGGAGACGGCGGACGAGCGGTACCGGCTGTCCGGTGAGCACACCGTTGTGGCCATCGCGGGGGCGACCGGCAGTGGTAAGTCGTCGCTGTTCAACGCGCTGGCCGGGGCGAATCGTTCACAGGTCGGGCCGCGGCGGCCGACGACCGCGGAGCCGGTGGCCTGTGTCTGGCCGGGCAGCCGGCCGGGCGCGGACGGGCTGCTGCACCGGCTCGGCGTGCCCGCCCACCGCCGGCACGTCCCGGCCGACGGCAGCACCGAGCTGCGCGGACTCATCCTGATCGATCTGCCCGACCACGACTCCTCGGCCACCGAGCACCGCGCCCAGGTGGACCGGATGCTGGAGCTGGTGGACGCGGTGATCTGGGTGGTGGACCCGGAGAAGTACGCGGACGCGGTGCTGCACGAGCGCTATCTGCGGCCGTTGGCGGGTTACGCCGAGGTCATGTTCGTCGTCCTCAACCAGGTGGACCGGCTGCCCGGGGACGCCGCCGACCAGGTGGTGGACGATCTGCGCCGGCTGCTGGACGAGGACGGGCTGGCGCTCGGCGAGCACGGGGAGCCCGGCGCGGCGGTGCTCGCGCTGTCCGCGGCGACCGGCCGGGGCGTGGGGGAACTACGGGAGGCGCTCGGCCAGTTCGTCGCGGAACGCGGTGCGGCGGACCGGCGGCTGGCGGCGGATGTGGACGCGGCGACCGAGCGGTTGCGGTCGGCGTACGTGGCGCAGAACGGGGTCGGGCTGACCGAACGGGCCCGCGCGGAGTTCGACGACCGTTTGGCGGAGGCGGTGGGGGCGGTGGCCACCGGGCGGGCGGCGGAACGCGATTGGCTGCGGTACGCGGAGCGTGCCTGCGGGTCTCCGTGGTCGCGGATGCGGCGCTGGCGGTGGCGTGGGAGCCGGCTGGGGGCCGGTGGCTTCGGGGCGGGGGCGAACGATGGATGGACGACGGGAGCGGGGGCGACGGGAGCGGGAACGACGGGAGTGGGGGCTACGGGGGCGGGGGGTGGCCGGGGAGGGGAGCGCGCAGGTGCCGGGCAGACGGGCGTCGGGCGGACCGGGGAGGGGCGGACCGGTGCGGCGTGGGGCCGTAGGGGCGGGCGGGAGCGAGGTGGAGCCAGGACGGGCGGGCCGCCATGGGGCAGGTCTGCGCGGGGCACGGCGAAGCGGCAGGGACCGGCACGGGGCGGACGGGAACGGGGCGGGCCCGTACCGGACGGCATGGTGAGGGGCCCGAGGGTCTGACGGCTTCCGGGCGGAGCGGCAGGCGGCAGGGCCTGGTGGAGCGGCAGTGGGCGGCCGGGCATCCGGGAGACGGCGGGGCCGGGGCCGGTGAGGCGGGTGCGTCGGCGGTGGACGGCCGGGCGGCGGCGCGGCCAGTGGTGGAGCACGCCGTCCGCACAGTGGCCGCCGAGGCGGCGCACGGATTGCCGGCGCCCTGGGCCCACGCGGTGCGGGAGGCGGCGGACCGGGGTGCCTACGGGCTGCCGGAGGCGCTGGACAAGGTGGCGGCGGATGCCGAAGAGGCCCTACGGGGCGGGCCGGCCGTGAAGCCGCGGTGGTGGACGGTTGCCGCCTCGTTGCAGGGCATGTTGACCGTCCTCCAAGTCGTCGGTGTGCTGTGGCTGCTGGGCGCGATCACGGGCGTGGGCGAGGCGACGGCCTGGATCTCCGGGCTGCTGCCCGCGGTTCTCGGGTCGGTCGGCGGGCCGGCGCTGGCGTGGATGTGCCGGGTGGTGGCGCGCGGACCGGCCCGCCGTTACGGGCAGGACGCCGAACGGCGGCTGCGGAGTACGGCGGCGGGGTGCGGGCGGGCGCGGGTGCTGGAGCCGGTCGCCGCCGAGCTGCTGCGCTATCGCGAGGTACGGGAGCAGTACGCGGTGGCCTCGGGCGTGTGACGGCGGGAGGGGAGCGGAGCAGCAGCGAGCGGCGCAACGGTCGGGTGGGGGGAGGGAGTTGGCGGCTGATGGGGGGATGGGGGCGGCCGGGGACTGGGGCGGTAGCGACCGGGCTGAGGGCGAGTGGAGTGGATGACGGCCGGGGCCGAGGGCGGCCGGAGAGGTCGGGGGAGGCCCGGAGAGGCCCGATGGCTGCTGGCCGGCCGGCAGGCCGGGGGAGGCGGGTGTGGAAGGGCAGACAGTGAGACCGGGCTGTGGACACCCCGCCGGTGTTCCCCTTCTCTCCCCCTTCCGGGTGGCCGAGTTGTCCACAGTCGGCCTGCCGTCCACACGCCGCCGCGGCGCTTGCCGAATCCGTGCAGCATGAGATCAACGCAGCGCGAGCGGTACGCGACGAGAGCGACCGCCGGACACGGGGGAGGCGTAGCAGGTGAACGACACGATGGTGACGCTGGTGGGGAATGCCGCGACGGCGGTGGAACACCGGCAGACGGCGGCGGGCGTGACGGTGGCGAGGTTCCGGCTGGCGGCGACGTCCCGCCGGTGGGACAAGGCACAGGAGCGCTGGACCGACGGCGAGACGAGTTTCTATACGGTCCGGTCGTGGCGCGGGCTCGCCGACAATGTGGCGGCGTCGGTGGCGGTGGGTGAACCACTCATCGTCCAGGGGCGGTTACGGCTGCGGGAGGGCGAGCAGCCGCCCGAGAAGGGCGGGCAGCGCTGGTTCTCGGCGGAGGTCGACGCCGTGGCGATCGGCCACGATCTCACGCGGGGCACCGCCGCATTCCGAAGGGTCCTGCGGACGGTACGTACGGGAGCGGACGGCCCTACCGCCCCGGCTCAGCAACCCTCCACAGCGCCGGGCCCCTCTCAGTCAGGGCAGTTGGCCCCGGCACCGCAATCGCCCCTGGCTCAGCATTCCTCCCCGGCATCGGACTCGCCCTCGCCACCACCACGTCCACCGCAATCGCCCCCGTCTGCATCCGCGTCTCCGTCCCTCTCTTCCCCGTCCCCGCAACGATCGCGACCGCCGCACCCCGCACCGCCGGCGCAACAAGATTTATGGGAAGGCCCATTGCCGGAAGCCGGTACGCGGACGGCCTCCAAGGCGCCGACGGCAGCCAACTCTCCAGCGGCAGCCAGCTCTCCAACCCACTTTCCAACGGACGCTGACCCGCCAACGGACGGCAAGGCGCGGACAGCCGGTGAAGCACGGCCGGCCTCCAGACCCCGGACAGGCGCCAGAGGTCGGCGAGTTCTCAAGGAGCAGCGGGCCGCCAAGGGCTCCACGAGCGCCAAAACGCCTGCGACCAGCGGGATTGCAGCTGGCGCCTGAGGTTCGGGGGCCTCTGCCGCAGCACCCTCCTCCGTGTCCCATTCGCCGGGGAGGTGACTGTGCCCTGAAAAGTTCTGGTGACTTGTCGACAATGCCAGGTCAGGGTGCTCGTGGTCGGTAACGATTGCGATTCGGATCGCTTATGGGATGCCATTACTGGGGACCCTGATGCACCTGCTCCATAAGATCCGACAAGTACTCACGGGGGCTGACGTGTTCGGCTGTTGAGTTCTTTGGGATCTTTCCGGCGAGGCAACCTCTCCCACTCGACCGCCTCGCCCAGAGGGGAATTTCATGCTTTCGATAAAGAGGCGGGGCGCAGCCCGCCTTGCCGCCGCGGTCGTGGCCTCCGGCCTGGTCGCGGCGGGTGCGATAGCCACCGCGGGGCCTGCCGCGGCGGACGAGACGACCCCCGCCCATGGGGGTGCCACCGCCACGCTCGGCGGTCTGAAGACCTTCGACCAGGCGGTCGTGCACAACGACGGAGGGGACCAGCGTGTCGGCGCCGGCCTCTTCGAGATGGCGGTCGACAACGGCGGCACGCTCCAGACGTACTGCATCGACATCCACAACCCGACGCAGCAGCAGGCGAAGTACCAGGAAGTGCCCTGGAGCGCCTCGTCGCTGCACAACAACGGGGACGCGGGCAAGATCCGCTGGATTCTTCAGAACTCCTACCCGCAGGTGAACGACCTGGCCGCGCTCGCCACCAAGGCCGGTGCCGGGAACCTCACCGAGAAGACCGCCGCGGCCGGCACCCAGGTCGCGATCTGGCGCTTCTCCGATCACGCCAAGGTGGACGCGGTCGACCCGGCGGCCGAGAAGCTCGCCGACTACCTCGAGAAGAGTGCGCAGAACGTCGCCGAGCCCAAGGCCTCGCTGACGCTCGACCCGCCGGCCGTCTCCGGCAAGTCCGGCAGCAAGCTCGGCCCGGTCACCGTGCACACCAACGCCGACAGCGTCACGATCTCCCCGGCCGCCGGTGTGCCCGCCGGCGCCAAGGTCGTCGGCAAGGACGGCAAGCCGGTCACCAGCGCGACCGACGGCACCCAGCTGTTCTTCGACGTGCCCGCGGGCGCCGCGGACGGCAGCAGCTCGCTGACCGCGCAGGCCGCCACCAAGGTCCCGGTCGGCCGTGCCTTCACCGGCATCGGTGAGCACGCCAAGAGCCAGACCCAGATCCTGGCCGGCTCCAGCGAGTCCACGGTCTCCGCGGCCGCCTCGTTCTCGTGGAAGAAGCAGGGCGCCATCCCGGCGATCACCGCGGAGAAGAACTGCTCCAAGGGCGGCGTGGACGTCACGGCGAGCAACAAGGGCGATGAGGCGTTCCGCTTCCAGCTCTCCGGCAAGGACTACGAGATCGCGCCGGGCAAGTCGCAGACCGTGACCGTGCCGGTGGCCGAGGACCAGCCGTACGACATCACCATCAAGGGTGAGGGCGGCTTCAAGAAGTCGTTCTCCGGGGTCCTGGACTGCAAGACCGCCGGCAGCGGCGGCGGCAAGCCCTCCAGCCAGCCCAGCCCGGCCTCGGTCGGTGGCAGCACCGGCGGGGACAAGGGCGGCGACCTCGCCGAGACCGGTTCCAGCAACGCCACCCCGATGATCGCGGGCATCGCGGTCGTCCTCGTCGTGGTCGGCGGCGCGGCGGTGTTCTTCCTCCGTAAGAAGAAGGCCGGCACCCCCGCCCAGTAACACCCGGCGGCCGGTGACCCCCGGAGTCCGGCCATACCCGGTGACCACTCGGTGACCCGAGGGTGAGCCCCCGACGGCCCCGGAGCGCAGCAGCGCTCCGGGGCCGTCGGCGTTCGCGCGGCGTCGTCGGCACCCACCCCAGCCTCCGCCCCCCCCCGCTGCCCGGCAGCCGATGTACGGCGGGCGCGGCCGGTCCGGCGTACGAACGGGCGGTCCGGGCGGGAGGCATCGCGGCCGGCCGACCAGTCGGGCTCACGTACACCGGGCAGGGCGCGCACGGCGTGCAGCGCCCCCATCCGAAGCCCGCCCCCATCCGAAGCCCGCCCCCATCCGAAGCCCGCCCCCATCCGAAGCCCGCCCCCAGCCGACGCCCGCCCCCGGGTCATCAACGCTGACAGACGGCGATGAAGTGGACACAGGGGCGTGGCAGGTCGGGGGCTGAGCAGGGGTGTGCTGACCTACTCGTTTCCGCCTGAGCGCAGGCGTACGGCAAGATGGGGTGTATCTGCCCTCCCACGGTTGCCGCGCACGATGGCCCGGGGGCGGTGCCGCACAGACCCTGATCGATCCAATCTGCCGGACGGTTTCTCTTGGCTGAGTACATCTACACGATGCGCAAGGCGCGCAAGGCGCACGGCGACAAGGTCATCCTCGATGACGTGACGCTGAGCTTCCTGCCGGGCGCAAAGATCGGTGTCGTGGGTCCCAACGGCGCCGGTAAGTCCACGGTGCTGAAGATCATGGCCGGTCTTGAGCAGCCGTCGAACGGTGACGCGTTCATCACCCCGGGCTACACCGTCGGCATGCTCCTCCAGGAGCCGCCGCTGGACGAGTCCAAGACGGTGCTCCAGAACGTCCAGGACGGCGCCGCCGAGATCATGGGCAAGCTCCACCGCTTCAACGAGGTCGCCGAGCTGATGGCGACCGACTACTCCGACGAGCTCATGGAGGAGATGGGCAAGCTCCAGGAGGACCTCGACCACGCCAACGCGTGGGACCTGGACACCCAGCTCGAGCAGGCCATGGACGCCCTCGGCTGCCCGCCCGGCGACTGGCCGGTCACCAACCTCTCCGGTGGTGAGCGCCGCCGCGTCGCGCTGTGCAAGCTGCTGCTGGAGGCCCCCGACCTGCTGCTCCTCGACGAGCCCACCAACCACCTGGACGCCGAGTCCGTGCAGTGGCTGGAGCAGCACCTGGCGAAGTACCCCGGCACCGTCGTCGCCGTCACCCACGACCGGTACTTCCTCGACCACGTCGCCCAGTGGATCTGCGAGGTCGACCGCGGCCGCCTGCACGGCTACGAGGGCAACTACTCCAAGTACCTGGAGACCAAGCAGACCCGTCTCAAGGTCGAGGGCCAGAAGGACGCCAAGCGCGCCAAGCGTCTGAAGGAAGAGCTGGAGTGGGTCCGCTCCAACGCCAAGGGGCGGCAGGCCAAGTCCAAGTCGCGACTGGCCCGTTACGAGGAAATGGCCGCCGAGGCCGACAAGATGCGGAAGCTGGACTTCGAGGAGATCCAGATCCCGCCGGGCCCGCGCCTGGGCAATGTCGTCGTCGAGGTCGACAAGCTCAACAAGGCCTTCGGCGAGAAGGTCCTGATCGAGGACCTGAGCTTCACCCTGCCGCGTAACGGCATCGTCGGCATCATCGGCCCGAACGGCGCCGGCAAGACCACGCTGTTCAAGATGCTCCAGGGTCTGGAGACCCCGGACTCCGGCGACATCAAGGTCGGCGAGACCGTCAAGATCTCCTACGTCGACCAGAGCCGCGAGAACATCGACCCCAAGAAGACCCTGTGGGCCGTCGTCTCCGACGAGCTGGACTACATCAACGTCGGCCAGGTCGAGATGCCTTCGCGGGCGTACGTCTCCGCGTTCGGCTTCAAGGGCCCGGACCAGCAGAAGCCGGCCGGGGTGCTCTCCGGTGGTGAGCGCAACCGCCTCAACCTGGCGCTGACCCTCAAGCAGGGCGGCAACCTGCTGCTCCTCGACGAGCCGACCAACGACCTCGACGTCGAAACCCTGTCGTCGCTGGAGAACGCGCTCCTGGAGTTCCCGGGCTGCGCCGTGGTCGTCTCCCACGACCGCTGGTTCCTCGACCGAGTCGCCACGCACATCCTGGCGTACGAGGGCGAGTCCAAGTGGTTCTGGTTCGAGGGCAACTTCGAGTCCTACGAGAAGAACAAGGTCGAGCGCCTCGGTGCGGATGCGGCCCGTCCGCACCGCGCCACGTACAAGAAGCTCACCCGGGGCTGACCGGCGTGCGACACCTCTACTCCTGCCCCCTGCGCTGGTCGGACATGGACGCGTTCGGCCATGTCAACAACGCGGTGTTCGTCCGCTACCTCGAAGAGGCGCGGATCGACTTCATGCGCCGGCTGGCGCCGGGGGACGGCAGCCCGTCGTTCACGGGCGGCTCGGTCGTCGCCCGGCACGAGATCGACTATGTGCGGCCGCTGGTCCACCGGCACGCGCCGGTGACCGTCGAGTTGTGGGTGAAGAAGATCAGCGCCGCGTCGATGACGGTCGGCTACGAGGTCAAGGACGAGGACACCCTCTACCTGCGGGCCTCGACGGTCGTCGTGCCGTACGACTTCACCGAGGAGCGTCCCCGCCGCCTCAGCGCGGAGGAGAAGGCGATCCTCAAGGAGTATCTGGACGACGCCGCGCATCAGGGGGGATCCGCCGCGGTATGACGGCGCTGCACCTGGCTGACGCGGGGGAGGCGGCGGATCTCGCCGCCTTCCTCGCCCGCCTGATCCACTACGACCGCGCCGCCGCGGTACGGCTCCAGGCCGGCGGCGGGGTGCTCGCCGTTTTCGGCCGCCCGCCGTCCTTCGAGGTGCTGGCGATCCGTACGGCCCGGCTCGCCGACGACACCGCCCTGGACCGTACGGTCTCGGCCGGTGAACTCCTCGACGGCGTGGCCGAACCGTCGGGTGTGCTGACCGTGCCCGCCGCCGTCACCGGTCCGCCGTGGACCGGGCTGCTGCCGCCGCGCGGCGGCTGGCAGCGGGTGCCGGGGCTCCCCGGGCCCGAGGCGCTGGTGCGTGCGGTGGCCGCCGCGGTCGCCGAATTCCGCGCCCGTGACGAGGCGTTGCCGCCACAGCACCGCACCCGCACCGAGCGGGACCGCATCGGCCGGGAGATCTGGTCGCGCACCCTCGGCGACACCCATCTCCCGCTGCGCGCCGCCCACGCCGCGCAGTCGCTGGGCTTTCTGCGGCCGGTACGGGCCGGGGCCCTGGCCGGCAGCGGCACCGCTCCCGGCACCGGATCCCCGCAGTCCGAACACCGGCCGCTGAGCCTGCTGTCCACGGGCGGCTGGCTGCGGCTGAGCACCCCGTACGGGTCGATCGCCGTACGCTCCGGCGGCCCGACGGGGCTGACCGGGCTGTCGGGCCTCACGGTCACGCCGCTCTGACGAAGCCCTAGCCCGCCCCCCTTCCTCGCCCTCATCCCGTCCCCGGGCCGCTCCGTCCGCCGTGTGGTCCGGCCAGACCCCGATGTGGTCGCTTTCCCGTTCCAGCAGGACGCGGTGGGCCATGCCCAGGCCGGTGGTGTACTCGGTGGGCAGCTGGAGTCGGCCCGCTCGGTCGAGCATGGCGTATTCGCGGGACACCAGGGACTCCTGGCCGGTCGCGGCGTCCCGTTCGGTGCGGCGCAGTACCTCCGAGGATGTACGGCCGTCGCGGATCGCGACCGTGCGCCGTACCTCGTTCGCCACCGTCTCGTCATGGGAGACGATCATGATGGTGGTGCCCAGTTCCTCGTTGGCGGTGCGGAAGGCCGTGCAGACCTGTTCGGCGGTGTGGGAGTCGAGTTCGCCGGTCGTCTCGTCGGCCAGCAGGACGGACGGGGTGTTGGCCAGGGCGACCGCGAGGGCGGTGCGCTGCTGTTCGCCGCCGGAGAGCTGGTGGGGACGGCGGTCAGCAGATCGCGGCCGGCGACGGTGGCGGCGCCCGCGGTGGGCACGTCCAGGCCGGCCAGGATGTTCATCAGGGTGGACTTGCCGCTGCCGGACGCGCCGACCAGCGCCATCAACTCGCCCTCCGCGACCAGCAGATCGAGACCCTGGAGGGCCTGCACCTCCACCCCGTCGGTGGTGAGGACCCGCACCAGCCGGTCGCAGGCGATCAGCGCGTCGTGCCCGCAGGCGGGCCGCCCCCGGCGGGAGGCCGCGCGCCGCTCCAGCTCGGCCAGGCTGGTGGGCCCGTGCGAGCCGGGCGTACCTCGGCGTCGGCGATGACCAGGTAGAGGGGCGGCCCGTTGTCGTCGGCGGCCTGGACGTCGATACGCAGCGGAACCGCGTCCACGACACCCGGGACCTTGCCGCCCGCCCGCGAGGGCCAGACGGGAGCGGTCCAGGGCCGCGAGGTGGGTGAGATCCGGCTCACCCGTGCGGCGCCCGGTGACCGCAGCGCGCGGGGGAGTGCGTACGGCCCGGAGCGGACCAGGGTGCGCACCGTGAACGGCAGCCCGCCGAAGGCCCGCCGGGCACCCCGGGCGACCACCCCGTCCGCCGGTCCCCTTGCCCCGGTGGGCAGTTGGGCCTTCACCTGTAACGCGGCGGCCGGTGCGGCGCGGGTCCGCAGCGCCTGCCGCAGCCCCGCCTCCCCGATCGCGCCGGAGAAGGCGGCGAGCGTCGTCAGCACGGTCGTGGTGAGCAGCACCGAGAGCAGGGCCGCAGCCGGCAGCAGACGATGCGCCCGCACCCGCAGAAAGACAAAGCCGGACACGGACCCCCCTTACCGCGCTCAGCACCACACAGATGAACGAATGGTGGCAGACGCGCGGCGCGGGCGGAGGGGGCTGTGGAAAACCCTGGCCGGATCATGATGGCGAAAGCCCGGCGCGGGCGGTGTGAGTCGCTTCTCAGTCCGCGGCGTTGATCATCGAGGCGGCGGCGTAGGTGAGGTAGTTCCACAGCTGGGTCTCGTGCTTCTCGGACAGGCCGAGGGAGTCCACCGCGTCCCGCATGTGCCGCAGCCAGGCGTCATGGGCGGCCCGGTCGACGGTGAACGGGGCGTGCCGCATCCGCAGCCGGGGGTGCCCGCGGCCGTCGCTGTACGTACGGGGGCCGCCCCAGTACTGCATGAGGAAGAGCGCGAGCCGCTCCTCGGCCGGACCCAGGTCCTCCTCCGGGTACATCGGCCGCAGCAGCGGGTCCTCGGCGACTCCCTGGTAGAAGCGGTGCACCAGGCGCCGGAAGGTCTCCTCGCCTCCGACCTGTTCGTAGAAGGTCTGCTCCTCGAGCGTGCCGCGTGGAATCTTGTTCACCCGTCCATGGTGGCAGACGCCCCGGCGGAGGACTCCGGTCGTAGGCCGCGGCCGGAAATGACCCCGGGGCGTGATCGGTTGATCACGCCCCGGGGTCGCTCAGGACCGGTGGTGGCTCAGCCGCGGCGGACGGTCAGCGTCGTCCAGGCGCCGACATGCACCCGGTCGCCCTCATGGAGCGGCACCGGCACATAGGGCTGGATCGGGTCCTCGGCGAGGTTGACCGTCGTGCCGTTGGTGGAGTTCTGGTCCACCACTGCCCAGCTGCCGTCCTGCTGCTGCACCAGCAGCGCGTGCTGGTGCGAGACGCCCGGGTCCTCCGGCGCGCTGCCCAGATCGATGTCCGGGGACTCGCCGGTGCTGTTGCGGCGGCGGCCGACCGCGATCTGGCCGTTGGCGAGCGGCAGCACCTGCTCGGGGGAGTACGAGGGCAGGTTGAGCCCCGCCGCCTCCGGGCCGCTGCGGCCCATCATCGCCATGAAGTACTCACGGTCCGGTGCGACCGCCACCACCCAGCCGGCACCGACGACCGGCGCCGGACCCTGCGGCGGTGCCGCGGGACCCTGGCCGGGGCCGCCGTTCCACTGCTGGTCAGGGCCGGGCTGCTGCTGCATCTGCTGCTGCTCGTACGGAGGCTGCTGTTGCTGCTGCTCATACGGGCCGGGCTGCTGCTGCTCGAACGGGGGCTGCTGCTCGTACGGCCCCGGCTGCTGCGGCGGGAACGGCGCGGGCGGCTGCTGCTCGTACGGGGCCTGCGGGCCCGGGCCGGGCGGCGCGGGTGCCATCGGCGGGGGGCCGGCCTGGGCGCTCGGCGGGTTCAGCGTCCAGTCGTCGCCGCCCTGCTGCGGCGGCGGGCCGCCCTGCGGGCCGGGGCCGGGCATGCCGGGGGGCGGGCCGGGCGGGAAGCCGCCGGGGCCGGGGCCGCCGGGCATGCCCTGCTGCTGCGGAGGCTGGGGGTGCTGGGGCTGGGGCGGCGGGAAGCCGTAACCGCCCTGGCCGCCCTGCGGGCCGGGGCCGCCCTGGCCGCCGAAGTCGCCGGGCGCACCGGGGCCGCCCTGCGGGCCGGGCTGCGGCGGCGGGAACCCGTAGCCGCCCTGGCCGCCCTGGGTGCCGGGGCCGCCCTGGCCACCGAAGTCGGGGCCCGGACCGCCGGGCGGCGGGCCCGGCTGCTGGCCGGGCGGGGCGTAGGACGTCGGGGAGTTGGTGAGGAAGTTGTAGCGGCACCCCTCACAGAACGGCGCCATCGCCTCACGCGGCGTACCGCACTGCGGGCAGGTCTCCGGCTGTCCACCGGGGCCGGGGCCGGGGCCGCCGGGCATGCCCTGCTGCTGCGGGGGCTGGGGCTGCTGGGGCTGCGGTGGCGGGAAGCCGTAACCGCCCTGGCCGCCCTGCGGGCCGGGGCCGGGCGCACCGGGGCCGCCGAAGTCGGGACCGGGGGCGCCGGGGCCGCCCTGGGGACCGGGCTGCGGCGGCGGGAAGCCATAGCCGCCCTGGGAGTCGGGGCCGCCCTGCGGGCCGGGCTGCGCCGGGGGGAACCCGTAGCCGCCCTGGCCACCCTGGGAGTCGGGACCGGGGGCACCGAAGTCGGGGCCGGGGCCACCGGGCGGCGGGCCGGGCTGTACCGGCGGCGGGCCGGGCTGACCCGGCGGAGGACCCGGCTGGCCGGGCGGCGGACCGGGCTGGCCGGGCGGCGGCGTGTTCAGAAATCCGGCAGGCAGGGAGGGCGGCGGGGGGACAGCGCCCGCCATCCGCTGGCCGCACACCTCGCACCAGTCTTCGGCCACCGACTGGTGGCCGCTCGGGCAGGTCGGCATGTCGGTTCTTCCCCCTCCGTACCGATTTCTTTCGGTGGTGCCGCTCGGTACTGTTCGTGGCTATTTCTTCATGCGAACGGTTTTCGTCGAGCGCGTTTCGAGAGCCATCTCGTCCGCCTCGGCGACCTTCGCCTTCAGTCGCACAGTACCGGTCGCCGTATCGACGACGTCCACCACCTTCGCAAGGAGTTTCGCACTCCCCTCGTTCCCCGAGGCGCCGGCCAGTTGTACCGCGCGGCCCAGTTTCGCCGCCGCGCCATCGGTATCGCCCGACTTGCGGGCATCGAGCCCCTGTTGGATGGCTTGGGCCAGTTCCGCCTGCCCCGTGTAGTGCGCCACCTGCGGATGAATCGCCGTGGCAGCGGCCACATCGTCCGTCCACACGGCCCGTACGAGGCCCTGCGACAGGGGCTGCGGCGGGCGTCGCGCGGGGTCGCCGTCCGCTGCGGAAGTGATCAACGAGACCCGGCCGGCCAGCATTTCCCGGCCGATCCCGGCGGCCGGTACCCGGAGGCAGAGGTGGTAGTCGCGGGACTCGTCGCCCCAGGAGCCGGTCGGGTAGTCCGCCGACCGCGGACCGGACTCCCGGCACCGGCCGGTCAAGTCCATCACGGTGGGCGCCACTTGCCGGACGAAGACGGTCTCGGCGCCCAGCGGTGTCCACAGCCGCAGCCCGACGTCGGCGATCTCCTTGCCCATCGCCGCCTCCATCAGCCGGGTGAAGTCGGCGGCCAGCCCGGCCGGATCGGCGACGATATCGGCGGTGCCCAGCAGCGCCGAGGCGATGGCGGTGACCTCCTTGACCTCCCAGTCCGTGCCGACACCGCGGGCATCGCAGGTGAACGCACCGGAGCAGGCGTCCAGGGCGGCCCGCAGCTCCCGCGGCGACTCGTGCTCGTTGCGGCCGTCGGTGAGCAGGAGGGCGTGCCGGATGCCGAGCTCGGCGGTCGCCAGCAGCCGCCCGGTCAGCCGCAGCCAGCTGCCGATGGCCGTGCCGCCGCCCGCCGTCACGGTGCGCAGCGCCTCCTTCGCCTGCGCACGGGTGGCCGCCGCGGCCACGGCCAGCCGGCCGCCGCCCGGGTAGACCTCGACGGCCCGGTGGTTACCGGCCACCACCGCGAAGCGGACCCCGTCGCGCACGGTGTCGAGGGCGGCGGACGTGGCCTCCCGGGCGCCGCGCAGCTTCGCCGGCGGATGGTCCATCGAACCGGAACGGTCGACCATGATCACCACACCGGCGTCCGGCCCGCCGGTACCCGCCGCCGGCACCGGCCGGCCCCCGGTGGTGCCGCCGCCGGTCGCGGTGACCGAAATGATGGCGTGAATCTCCCGCCCGCCCTCGGGGAGATAGGGGTTCTGGTACACCTCGGCGGAGAAACGCGGCACCCGGGACTTGGCGAAGTTGGCCATCCGTTCCGCTCCTTGAGACGCCGTAACCGGTCGGTCGGTACACGTGGTGCGTCGTACACGGCGCAGGGCGCGCGGCGGCATACGGGCGGGGGTGCGCCGCGCCGCGCACCCCCGCCCCGCCCGCCGGCGGTGCGCCGGTCAGGCCGGGGCCGGCTGCCCCGCCGGTGCGGGGAACGGCACCAGCGCCACGGTGACGTTGTCGTGCCCACCGCCGTCGAGGGCGTGGGTGACCAGGGTGCGGGCACCGTTCAGCGGCCTGGCGGGGGCGTCGTACGGCAGCACCGCGGCCATCTGCTCCGCGCTCTCGGCGTAGTTCCACAGCCCGTCGGTGCACACCACCACGACACCGGGCCCGTCCGGCTTGAACGTCGCGGTGTGCGGCTCGACCTCGTACGCGTCCGCGCCGAGCCAGCCCGTGATGGCGTGCGCCCGCTCATCGGCGTTCGCCTCGGCCTCGGACATCAGGTTGTTGGCGACCATCTGGGCGGCCCAGGAGTCGTCCTCGGTGAGCCGGGCGGGCGGCGCCGTACGGTCGTTGGGGATCCAGTAGGCGCGGCTGTCGCCGACCCAGCCGACGGTCAGCAGGCCGCCGCCGACCACCGCACCGACGAAGGTGCAGGCCGGGGCGTTCTGCTGGCGGTGCTCGTCATGGGCCAGAGACGGGTCGGTGGCCAGTGCGTCGACCGCCGAGGAGGCCGCCAGGATGGCGTCGTGCATGGCCTGGGCGGGGTGCGTACCGCGCGGCAGGGACTCCCGCAGCGCTTCCCCGGCGGCCTCGGACGCCGCCGTGGACGCCTCGTCGGGGCGGGTCGCCGAGGAGACCCCGTCACAGACCACGGCGACCACGGCGGGGGTGCCGTCCGGCAGCGCGGCGGCCCGCAGCGCGAAGAAGTCCTCGTTGCGGTGGTGCCGGTGGCCCCGGTCGCTGACCGCCGCGATGCCTCCCACCTCGTATTCCATGTGGTCGCGGGCGCGCGGGCGGGCATGACCGCAGTGCGTGCAGTAGCCCTCGGCGTCCACGGCGCCGGACCGGCAGGCGGTGCAGACGACGGTGCCCGGGGCGGGCGTCCCGGCGGCAACGGCGGCGCCGGACGGGCCTTCTGAGGCGGCGGGCGCCACCGGCTCGGGCGCGGACACACCGGGCTCCGCGGCGGGCGTCCCCGGTTCCGCGGCCGGTGCCACGGGCTCCGCGGTGGGCACCCCGGAGGGCGTGCCCGGACCGGCAGCGGTCGCGGGTCCCGTCCCGGCGGCGGCCGCGTCGGCCACCGCCTCGTATCCGGCGACCCGCGGATCGGCGGACGGCGGAGTGTCGGCCACCGGCGGGTGGCCCGGCATCGGCGGTACGCCGGTGTCCCCGAACGGGAGCCGGGCCTGCGGGTCCGGAGGCGGCGGCCCGGCCGGACCGCTGCGCGCGGCCGGTGCGGGCGCCGGCGGCGGCCCGGGAGGCATCGGCGGCGGGGGCGGTGCGGCGGCCGCGCCGGGCGCGGGCGGAGCGCCGTACGCCGGCGGTGCGGCCGGCGCCAGAAGTCCGGCGCCGCACCGCCCGCAGCATTTCCCCGCCTCGAGCGGTTCGTCACAGCCCGGACACCGGGACGGCCCAGTCACACCCATGTCACACCCACGTCCTGGGGCGGAAGCGGTTGGCCCGTTCCACCAGTTCGATCCTTTTCTCACCACGCTGTGCCAGCCGTGCCAGCAGCCGGTACGACTGCTCCAGGCCGAAGCGCAGACCGCGCTCCTCCAGCGGGCTGCCGAGCAGCGCCGGCCGCTCGGCGGCGGTCGCCGCGACGTCCGGCCCGGCACCGTGGCTACCGGAGATTACCCAGTCCAGGGCGCTGCCCAGTACCTCGGTGGTGAGTTGTTCCCGGCGCTCGGTGTCCAGACCGAAGTCCCCGAGCGCCTCGACCTGTTCGGCGGCCGCCCGCAGATCCACCAGCAGCGGATCGCGGGGCGGCCGCTGCCGCAGCCGGGCGCGGACCGCCGCGATCCGCGCCGCGATGTAGTGGATGGACGACTCCGGCACGGACTCCAGTGCCGCGACCGCGCCGCCCCGGTCGCCCGTCGCCAGCCGCACCCGGGCCAGCCCGAACGCGGCGCTGACATAGCTGCGGTCGGTCGCCCACACCAGGCGGTAGTACTCCAGCGCGTTGTCCAACTGGCCCAGCAGCTCGGCGCAGATGCCCAGCGCCAGCTTCGGCGCCGGTTCCCCGGGAAAGGCGTCGTAGACGGCGTCGAAGGCCAGTGCGGCGTTCTCACGGTCGTCGGTCGTCAGCGACACCAGGCCGCGGTGCCACACCACCCGCCAGTCCGCGCCCCACGTGGCGGGTTCGGCCCCGCCCCGCCCCGCCGCGGGCCACGGCCCGGCGGGCCCGGCCGCGATCGTCTCCAGCACCTCTTGTGCCGCCGCGCCGTCCCCCGCCTCCAGACGGGCGCGCAGCTCCCGCAGCCGGAGTTCCAGGGAGTCGTCGGGCGCGGCGCGCAGCGCGGCCAGCAGTTCGGCGGGCCCGGCGGCCGGCAGCCCGGCCAGCAGCCCGGCGTTGGCGTCGCCCGGGTCGACCCGCGGCACCGGCAGCGCGAGGGCGGCGCCGGCCACGTCCAGGGGGCGCAGCAGCGGCCCGACGGCGGGCGCCTCCACCGCGCGCGCCGGCGCCACGCCCCGCGCGCCCAGCAGTGAGCTGTCGCCGTCCGCCGCGGGCATCAACTCCGTGTCTACCACCCGGAGTTCGGCCCCGAACAGGGTGGACGGCGCGGGGCGTGGCTCGCCCGACTGGAGCGCCACCACCTCCCGCAGGACCCCCGTCAGCTGCTCCGCCATCTCCTCCGCGGAGGAGAACCGGCGCGCCCGGTCCGGGTCCGTGGCGCGCACCAGCAGCCGGTAGAAGGACTCGTAGGCGCGGAACACCTCGATGTTGTCCGGGTCCGGCAGCGAGTCCGCGAAGATGTTCGTATAGCCCTGGAAGTCGAAGGTGAGGACGGCGAGGGTGCGCGCGACGGTGTAGAGGTCGGAGGAGACCGACGGGCCCAGCGCGGCGATCTCCGGCGCCTGATAGCCGATCGTGCCGTAGATCGGGCTCACGTGGTCGTCCATCCTGCGCACCGCGCCCATGTCGATCAGCTTGAGCTGATCGTGCTGCTGGATGGCGTTGTCGACCTTGAAGTCGCAGTAGAGGTAGCCCCGGCTGTGCAGATGGCCGAGCGCCTCCAGCGCCTCGATGCCGTACGCGCAGGCCTGCTCGACGGGCAGCGGGTCGCGCCTGCCCTGGGGGGTGCGCCGCTCGTTGGCGAGGTCCTTGAGCGACTTGCCGCCGACGTACTCCATGACGATGTAGCCGTCGCGGCTGCCCGTGGCCCGGTCGAGATGCTCCACGAAGTTGTAGATCCGCACGATGTTGGCGTGTTCGAGCTCGGCGAGGAAGCGCCGCTCGGACACCGCCACCGCCAGCGCCTCCGCATCACCGGTGTCCAGCAGCCCCTTGAGCACCACCCACCGGTCGGAGACCGCATGGTCCGTCGCGAGATAGATCCAGCCGAGCCCGCCGTGCGCCAGACAGCCCACGACCTCGTACTGGTCGTGCACCATGTCACCGGGCCGCAGCTTGGGCACGAAGCTGTACGGATGGCCGCACTTGGCGCAGAACCCTTCCGTACGGCCCGGCTCCTCGCCGCGTGTGCGGCCCACCGGCGCCCCGCAGTCCGCACGGCTGCAGAACCGCTTGCGCTCCGGGACCTCCGGATGCTCCAGCACCGCCGTCCGCGGATCGGGCCGCGGCACCTCCGGCACCGCCACCAGACCGGCGCCCAGCCGCCCGCGCGACGGCCCGGAGGACGCACCGCTGCCCGGGCCGGGCCCCGAACCGCGCCCCGACACCGCCGAGACCCCGCGCGCCCGGCCCCCGTGGGAGCCCGTGCGCGAGAGCCGTCCGGACACCGACCGCCGGGACGCCGACGGGCGGGCCGACGGCACACTGCCCCCGGAACCCCGTCCGGACGGCGCGCCGCCGTCCGGCGCGGGGGCGGGGGAGGGGACCGTCAGCAACGCCCCGGCCGCCTCCCGCGCGGCCGTGCCGCCCGCCGACACCCGGCCCGTCAGGCCCGTGGGCGACGACGACAGCAGACCGCCCGGCGAGACCACCGGCGCCAGACCGCACAGATCGCAGTAGCGCTCCCCGCCGCCGACGTCCTCGTAACTGCCCGCACAGTCCCGCCGCTGGCAGCGCTCGCCGGCCCGCTCCGTCACGACTCCCCCCGCCCCTCCAGCTGCTGCGGAACCAACGCCTCCGCGGCCGCCTGCTGATAACGCCACACCGCCTGCTCGGCCGCCCGCAGATCGCACGGCGCGCTCCACAGCATCCGGCGCGCGAGGTCGTACCGCTCCGTCAGCAGCGGATCCGCCGCCATGCCGTGGCGCGCGACCTTCGCCCGGTACGCATCCAGCCGGCCCCGCAGCTCGGCCCGCACCGCCAGCGGCGCGGTCACCGCCGTCAACGATTCGCGGGCCCGGTGGAGTTCGTCCTCCGCCCGCTCCTCCAGGCTGTCCAGCAGCGGGGAGAGCCGGTGCCACTGCGCCCGCCTGCGGTAGTCGGCGGCCGCCGCCAACTGCTCGTGCAGCGCCGTCGACGGGCCGCTGACCGCCGGCACTTCCGACGCGGCGATCTTTGCCAGCACCTCGCCCCGGGCCTGCCGCGCCTCGGTCAGTGTGCGGTCCGCCCGCGACAGCACGTCCCGCAGCTGCATCAGCCGCCGCTCCGCGTCCTGCCGCACGTCCAGCACCGCCGCCACCTCCCGCCGGATGTCCTCCAGCGCACGGGCCGCACGGTCATAGCGCCCGGTGTCCGGCCGCCCGCCGCCCGGCGCCGAACTCCCCGTCGACGACGACACCCAGAACGCCAGCGGATCCGCGATCACCCGCTCCCGCAGCCGCAACAGCTCCTCCGTGATCCGCTCCAGATCGTCCCCCGCCGGATGCTCGCCGGGCCGCACGCCCACCGAATGCGCCAGCGAACGCGTCCGCTGCAACTCGGCCGACAGCAGGTCTATACGGGCCGGCAGCGCCGACCACACCGCGTCGGCGGCCACGATGACGTCCAGCGACCGCGCGTACAGCCCGTTCATCCGCGCGACGAGCCCCTCCAGGCTGAACCGCTCGCCGGGCCGGGCCGGGCCGTCCTCCGGCCGGGCCGGGCCATCCTCCGGAGCACCGTCCGCCGCGGCCGCACCCGGCACCGTCACCCCCTCGCCGTGCAGCAGCTCCGTCAGCTCCGCCAGATCCTCCGCGGACGGCCAGCGGCGCCGCTCGCGCAGCTCACGCGCCGACTCCAGGGCGGCCGTGTACGCGTCGAACAGCGACCACAGGACCGTGATCGACCGTTCCGCGGCGGCCCAGCGTTCCTTGGTGGTACCGGACAGCTCGGCGCCCTCCAGCAGGCGGCGCCCCGCGTGATCCTGCAACGCGAGCAGCGAGGTCTCGATCGCCTCGTACTCGGCACCGAGCCGCTCCAGAGCGCGATCCACCTCCTCCCGGTCCGGCACCGGGGCATCGGGCCTCCCCGGAGAGCCGGGGAAGGGTCCAGGGACCCCCATCGATCACCTCTCCAATACGCGTACGATGCACGGCGGTTGCGGCGACCCCGTAGCCGCTTGCGGTCTGCTCCTCCCGTCTCCACCTCCATAGTGACCTCATCCGGCCGCTCCATGGGGCGATCGGTCGCGCACACCGCTCCTTGGGGCGATCAGTCGCTGTACTCCGGCGACGGCGGCCCCGATATGCCCGGCAGATCGGCCTGAAGCCACTTGCGGTACGCCCGCATCCAGGGGCTGTCCGCGCCCCCGTCGGCCCGGTAGTCGTCCAGGACCTTGTTGACCCGCCGCACCAGATCCGTGTCGCCCTTGTTCACCGCCACGCCGTACGGCTCGTCCGTGAACGGCCGGCCCTTCAGCTCCACCGCCGGATCCTGCGCCGCCTGCGCCGCGGCCAGCGCATTGTCCGTGACCACCGCATCCGCCTCACCCAGCTGAAGCCGCACCAGGCAGTCCAGTTGATTGGGCACCGTCAGCACCTTCGCGCCGTGCGGCTGCGCCGACAGCTCGCTCTCGCCCGTCGAACCCGCCGCCGTGCACACCCGCTTGCCCCGCAGCGAATCGTCGAACGCCGCGATCTTCGACGCCTTCGGGGCCAGCACCTGCTGTCCCCCCTGGAAATACGCCGTGGAGAAGGCCACCTGTTCCTTGCGCGCACAGTTGATCGTCATCGTGCGCACCACCAGGTCGACCGTGCGCTTCTGGAGCGCCGGAATCCGCTGACTGGTCGGCACCGCCTTGAAGACCACCTTGGGGTGCGGCCCCAGGATGTCCTCGGCGACCGCTCGGGCCAGATCGATGTCGAAGCCCGCCAGCTCACCGGTCACCGGATCGCGGTACCCCCACCGGTAGGTGTTCTGGTCGACCCCCACGACCAGCTGGCCCTTCTCCTGGATCCGCGACACCGCCGGACCGTCCTCCGACGACGGCCGCAGACTCTCCGCGGCGTTCCGCGCCGTGCACTTCGCGACCGCCGGCGCGGCCCCCGGCCCGTATGCCCGGTGCGTCACCGCCGGGGCCGCCGCACCGCCACGGCCGTGCCCGGCCTCCCCGGAGGCCCCGCCCAGCGCCGGCACCAGCACCGCCGCGGCCGTCGCCATCACACACATCCCCGCCGCGACCGGCGCCAGGACGGCACGCAGATTCAGCAGCCCTCGCGCGCGCATCCCCATGTCCCCCTCACCCGGCTCCCTCACCGGTACTCCGCCAGTCTGCGCCCGATCCCCAGCACCGCGCCCAGCGCCCCGAGCCCCGCCAGCACCCCGGCCCCCACCGGCAGCCCGCGCAGCGCCGCACGCCCCCCGTCCGCCGCCGACCGGAACTCCGCCTGCTCATGGACCAGCGCCCGCTCCAGCCCGGCGGCCACCCGGTCGAAGGACTCCCCGGTGGACCCCTCCGCGCCGATCACCTTGGCCAGCGCCCCGTCGTAGTCACCGCCCTCGTCCGCCGCCCGCGCCTGCGCGTGACGCGCCTGCCACTGCCGGACCTGCGTCAGCGCCGCCCGCACCGGACGCCGCCCCGCCTCGTCATCGGCCAGCTCAAGCGCCGCCCCCAGTCTGCTCCGCGCCGCCGCCGCACCGTGGTCCCCCGCACCCGCCAGCTCCGTCATCCCCGCGCGGAAACCGGCCTCGTAGAAATCCTGCCGGCCGTCCGTCAGCACCGCGCCCCGCGCCACCAGCGTCAGATTCTCGTCCCCCCGCGCCCGCAGCGCGGCGATCCGCGCCTCGTTGAGCACCCGCAACGACCGCGCACCGTGCTCATACGACCCCGTCAGCTCCGCACGCGCCACCGTATGCCCCGCCACCAGCCAGCCCAACACCACCAGGGACGCGGCCGTCGCCGCCAACAGGCCCCGGTTGAACACCCGGTTGGTCCGCCGGTAATGCCGCCGCTGCGCCCACCCCAGCGCACCGAGCGCCACCACCCCGGCCGCCAGGGCCCACCACGGCCGCGCCTTGGCCGTGGCGTAGTCCCCGGCCAGCCGGTCCGTCTCCGCGTCGTACAACGCACGTGCCGCCGGGAGGAGTTCCGTCCGCATCTGCTCATGCGCATAGCGCAGATACGCGCCGCCCAGCGGCAGTCCCTGCCTGTTGTTGGCCCGCGCCGTCTCCACCAGTCCCGTATAGCGCGGCAGCCCGCCGTTGAGCTTCGCGATCTGCGCGCCTGCCCCGCCCGAACCCGCGCTGTTCGCCGACGCCTTGACCAGCAGCGCGGACGCCGTCCTGATATCGGCGGCATACCGGCCACGCGTCGCCCGGCTCTCCTCGCCCCCGGCCAGGAAGCCCGCCGCGGCCGTCGTGTCCGCATCCGCCAGTGAACGGTAGAGACTCGCCGCGTCCGCGGTCAGCGGCTGGCTGTGCTCCACGACATCCTCCGCGGCCGCCGCCCGGTCAGCGACCTGCCAGGCCGTGACCACGCCGAACAGCACCACCAGCAGGGCCAGTACGGCACCGATCACCCGCAGCCGGCCCGGCTCGGTCGTCGCCGCGGCACGCAGCTCGTCCAGCCCCTCGGCCCAGGCCGTCCGGCGCCCCGCGGCGGGCGGTGACACGCTGCTGGTCGACACGGAACCTGAACCTCCCCCTGGGGCGCTGACGGCGGGACCGGCCCCGCGCACAGCGCCCGGGAGCGCTCACGAAAAGGACTGGTGCACGGGCAGCAGTATGTCCGTAGCCACCGACACCCACACCGCTAATGCCCCGATCTTGTTCGGATCGCGATCCGCGAACGGGCCCGCCGCACCACCGCGCCCCGCATTACAGTGGGCGGGAGAGTCATCAGACATCAGGTGTTACCGGACCCCGGGTGTCCCGCCGAAGGGGAAGTGATCTCGTGCAGTCGGTCCGCAAGGGCAGGGTGTCGCTCGTGGAGACCGCGACCGACGAGATCCGCGGCCAGATCGTGAACGGCACCTGGCCGGTGGGCAGCCGCATCCCGCCCGAAAGCGCCCTCTCCGAGACCCTCGGCGTCAGCCGCGCCTCGGTCCGCGAAGCCGTCCGCTCGCTGGTGCACGCCGGCCTCCTGGAGCCCCGGCAGGGCGACGGTACGTTCGTGATCTCCGACGACGACAGTGCGGTCGCCCTCCGCCGCCGCCTCGAACGCGCCGAACTCAGCCATGTCACCCAGGTCCGCCAGGGCCTCGACGTGGTCGCCGCCCGCCAGGCCGCCACACACCGTACGGACGCCCAACTCGCCGGCATCGAAGCCGCACTGGCCCGCCGCAAGGCAGCCCTCGCCGCGCACGACAGCGAGGCGTTCACCGCCGCCGACGCCGAGTTCCACGTCCTGGTCGCCGAGGCGAGCGACAACCCCGTCCTCGCCGACATCTACCGCTCCCTCAGCACCGCCCTGCGCGAAGAACTCCGCCGCGCCGCCTGCCTTGACACCGCCACCGCGGCCCCCGCCGACCCGCACTCCCGCCTGGCCGACGCCATCCGCGCCCAGGACCCACAGGCCGCCGTGGACGCGGCTGTCCTCCTCCTTGCCGGTCACGTACGGGACCTCGCCCTTCCGCTGGAGGACTGACCCCGCCGTCCGCTGGACGAATGACCCCGGCCGCCGGCTCGACGACTGACCCTGGCCGCCGGCTCGACGACTGACCCTGGCCATTGGCTGCGCACACCCGGCGGCGGCGTGCGCACCACCTCGTCGCGCCCCCCGGTTCACTCCCACGCGCCGCTGTGCCGCTCACCCATCCCTGGCTACGCTGAGTGACGAAAGTTGGTTCTCGTTCCAGCGGTCGGCACGGGGTGCGCCCGTGCTCGGCACGATCCGGAGGTAGCGGCATGCGACGCGTGAAAAGGCTCCTCGGCGGCCGATCCGCCGGCATGGTAGGCAGTGGCTCCACCTCGGACAACTCTCCTTCGGCCAGAGGCTTTCTGACCGTCGGCGGCACCACATACGTCGACCCCCACGGCAGCTATCCCCTCGCCCATCGCCTGGATGGCTCTGCCACGCTCATCGTCAACGACACGGATCAGTACGTCACTGTGGTTACGGAGCGCAGTCGTGATCGGGGGCGCGGTCACGGTCGTGATCACCGTGATCCACCTCTGATCGCGGCCCAGGATGCGCCTGCGTGGGGTGAGGCTGCTGCGGCGGCGGAGCAGGCATCGGCGGGCCGGGACCTCGTGCTTGCCCCCGGGGAGCGCGCGGAGACCTGGCGAGGGGACAGCGTGCGGGTGGGGTGAGGCGGAGGTGGGGGCTGGGGAGGGGGAGGGGGAGGGCCCCCAAGGGGAGCGAGCCCAACGCCCAAGCCCCAACACCCAAGTCCCAACACCCAAGCCCCAACGCCCAAGCCCCAACGCCCGCCTCCACCCACCCCGCCCTCACCCCCAACCCCGCACCCCCTACCCCCAAGCCCTCCTGGCCCGCCCATAAGCCCCCGCCTTCGCTCCTGCTCGGTCCAGGGTGTCGAGGGCTGCGCCGAGTACGGGTGGGGCGGTCACCACGTGGGGGAGGGCCTTGGGGGCGTGGTCTGTGAGGAGTTGGGTGAGGTGGTCGTGGAGGAGGGGGTGGCGGGCGGTGAGGATGCCGCCGCCGAGGATGACGGGGGTGGGTTCGTCGAGGAGGCCGAGGCGTTCCAGGGCGACGCGGGTCAGCAGCGCGATCTCCTCGGTCTGGCGGGTCACGAGGGTGCGGGCGACCCGGTCGCCGGCGGTGGCGGCGGCGAAGAGGACCGGGGGGAGCTCGTGGCGGCGGTGGCCGGGGATCTCGTGCAGATGGAGTGCCTCGATCAGTTCGCGCATGGTGAGGAGGCCGAAGTGGGCGGGCAGCGCGCGGGCCAGCTCGGTCGGTGCGCCGCGGCCGTCCTCGGCTCGGGCCGCGCACCACAGCGCCTCGTCGGCGAGGTGCGCGCCGCCGCCCCAGTCACCGGAGATCCGCCCGATGGAGGGGAAGCGCGCGGTGGCTCCGTCGCGTCCGACGCCGACGCAGTTGATGCCGGCCCCGCATACGACGGCGACGCCCACCGGCTCCCCGTCGTCCGGCAGCCCGGCCCGCAGCAGGGCGAAGGTGTCATTGCGGACGGTCACCGTTCCCGCCCACCCCCGGCGCGCGATCTCGGCGGTCAGCCGGGCCTCCTCGACGGGGAGGTCGGCGTTGGCGAGAAAGGCCGAGAGGTGGTCGACGGGCCTTGCCACTCCTGCCACTTCGACGGGCCCTGGCGCTCCGGCCGCTCCGGCAGGCTCCGCCGCCCCGGCCGCTCCAGCCACTCCGACGGGCCCGGCCGCTCCCGCCACTCCGACGGGCCCTGCCACTCCGGTCGCTCCGACGGGATCCGCCACTCCAGTCGCGCCGACGAGCCCCGCCCCTTCTGCCGCTCCCAGGGGCGCTGCCACTCCAGCCGCTCCCACGAGCCCCGCCACCCCAGCCGCCCTGACAGGCCCCACCACCCCAGCCGCCCCACCAGGCCCCGCCGCTCCGCCCACCCCCGCCTCGGCCAGGACAGACGCGACCAGCGGCGCCAGCACATCGACCGCCCGCTCGACGCCCACCACCGGCGGGCGGAAGCCGCCGCCCCGGGCCGTTGCGAGGATGCTGCCGTCCGTGGCGACCAGCGCCACGTCGGTCTTGCTGTTGCCCGCGTCGATGGCGAGGGCCATGCCGGTCAGGCCCATGGCAGGTGTTCCCGGTTGTGGGCGATCAGCTCGTCGGTGAGTCGGTCCGCGGGGGCGAGCCGGCCGATGAGGGGGTGGGCGAGGAGGGCGGAGTAGACGGCCCGGCGGCCCTCGGTGCGGCCGGTTTTGCGGCCGGTGCTGCTCAACAGGGCTGCTTCCAGGGCGAGCTGTTCGTAGGCGGTGACATGGGCGACCAGTCCGGCGTACTGCGGTTCCAGGGGGCGTACGGGGAGGGGCGCGGCGCCGGTCGCGTTCACGGTCGCGGGGGCCTCGATCACCGCGTCGTCGGGGAGGAAGGGGAGGGTGCCGTCGTTGCGGGTGTTGACGATCTGGATGTCGCCGGTGTCGCGCAGCAGCGACGAGGTCAGTGCCACCGCGGCTTCCGAGTAGTAGGCGCCGCCGCGCCGGGACAGCAGCTCCGGTTTCTCGTCGAGCGCCGGGTCGCCGTACAGGGTGAGCAGTTCCCGCTCGATGGCGGCGACCTCCGCGGCGCGGGACGGTTTGCTGCGCAACTCCCGTACGACCTCGTCGTGTTGGTAGTAGTAGCGCAGATAGTAGGAGGGGATGGCGCCGAGGTGGTCGAGGAGAGCGCGGGGCATCCGCAGTTTGGCGGCGAGGGTGTCGCCGTGTGCGGCCAGCAGTTCCGGGAGGACGTCCTTGCCCGCGACGCGTACGGACCGTTCCCAGGTGAGGTGGTTGAGGCCGATGTGCTCCAGCGCGACCTGGCCGGGGGCGACGCCCAGCAACGTGGCGAAGGTGCGCTGGAAGCCGATGGCGACGTTGCACAGGCCGACGGCCCGGTGCCCGTGGGTGAGCAGGGCCCGGGTGACGATGCCGACGGGGTTGGTGAAGTCGACGATCCAGGCCGCGGGGTTGCGGCGGCGGACCCGTTCGGCGATGTCGAGGACGACGGGAACGGTACGCAGCGCCTTGGCGAGGCCGCCGGCGCCGGTGGTCTCCTGGCCGACGCAGCCGCACTCCAGCGGCCAGGTCTCGTCCTGGTTGCGGGCGGCCTGGCCGCCGATGCGCAGTTGCAGCAGGACGGCGTGGGCGCCGTCGATAGCGGCGTCCAGGTCCCCGGTCCAGGAGATCCGTCCCGGGTGCCCCTGCTTGGCGAAAATGCGCCGGGCCAGTCCGCCCACCAACTCCAGCCGCTCCCTGTCCGGGTCGATGAGGACGAGTTCCTCCAGCGGCAGCTGATCACGCAGCCGTGCGAATCCGTCGATGAGTTCGGGGGTGTAGGTGGAGCCGCCGCCGACCACGGCGAGCTTGATACGCGGGTGCGGGGTGCGTTCCTGGGGAGACGGCACGGATCAGTCCTTCACTCCGGTGAGCGTGGCGCCTTCGGCGAAGGCCTTCGGAACGTGCGGCGCGGCACCGGCCGGGCACCACGGAAAGTCGGATACGTCTCCGTTACGTGTGCGGATGGGTGGCATGGCGGACTTCCTTCACGGTGTCGGCGGGAGTTGGGGAGGTGTCGCGGGTTCTCCTCACACAGTCGGCAGTCGGCAGTTGATGGTTGGTCGGCCGTCAGCCCGTGTGGAACACCGCGTCGCGCGCCGCGGTGAGGGCTGTCCGCAGGGCGCCGAGGAGGATCGGATTGCCGTCCAGGTGGCTGAGGCGCAGGGCGGGGCGGGGCAGCGCGAGCCCGGTGAATTCCTCCTCGATCAGGGTGCGCAGGGCCTCGCCGCCGGCCCGGGTCACCTCGCCGGAGAGCACGATGAGTTGGGGGTCGACGACCGCCACGACGGCGGCCAGCCCGGTCGCCAGCCGCCGCGCCACCTCGGCGCGCACCACGTCGAGCGCCAGTGCTTCGGCGACCGTCCGGACGTCGGAGGACCCGTACTCCCGGCCCAGTTCGATGACGCCCGGTGCGCCGACGAGCCGCTGGAAGCCGCCGCCCGCGTCCGGCCGGGCGGCGTCGCGTGCGCCGCCCCGGGACAGCGGTGCGCCGGGCAGTGGCATATAGCCGATCTCGCCCGCGCCGCCGGTGGCGCCGCGCAGCAGTCGCCCGCCCAGTACGAGGGCGGCGCCCACTCCCTTGTCGGCCCATACCAGCACGAAGTCGTCGAAGCCCTGGGCGGCCCCGTCGTGCTGTTCGGCGACCGCTGCAAGATTCACATCATTTTCGAGTGTGACCGGCATGCCGAGCGCCTCGGCCAACTCCTCCTTGAGCGCCCGCGCGTGCCAGTCCGGCAGATGGGGTGCGTAGCGCAGCCGTCCGGTCCGCGGGTCCAGTGCGCCGGGCGTGCCGATGACCGCCCCGTGCAGCCGCTCGCGCTCCAGCCCGGCCTCGGCCAGCGCCCCGTCGACGGCCCGCGCGACCAACTGGGCGGTGTGGTCCGGCGCGTCCCCGTCGATCGCAGCGCTGCCGACCCGTACCTCGCCGAGCACCTGCCCGGTGATGTCGGCGACGGCGGCGGTGACGCCCAGCTGATCGACGGCCAGTGCGGCGATGTGCGCCGCCGCCGGGTTGATCTCGTACAGCTGCGCACTGGGGCCCGGCCGCCCGGTTTCGTTGCCGGTGGTCCGCACCAGCCCTGCGGCCGCCAGCCGGGCCAGCAGCTGGGAGGCGGTGGGCTTCGACAGCCCCGTCAGCTCCCCGATCCGGGTACGGGTCAACGGGCCCCGCGACACCAGCAGATCGAGCGCGGCCCGGTCGTTCATGGCCCGCAGCACCCGCGGCGTCCCGGGAATTCCCGGGACGGACTGCCCACCAGGCATGACCTCACCCCGTTCACCGGCGGCGGCCGGGAGGAGCGACCGCCAGCCTCTGTTAAGAAACCTTCCCATCGATCCGACAGGAAGGTAGGCCGCGGCCCGTCGCAGCGTCAATGGGCCGAGCGGGGGAGCAACTCAAGGCCGGGCGCAGCCGCGGCCAAGTCCCCCCGGACAACCCATGACGAAGGGGCGTACCGACACGCTCGTCGGTACGCCCCTCCCCTCTCGCGGAAGCCCTCAGGCAGCCGCCCCTCGGCTACCCCTACTTCCCCAACTACTTCCCCAGCTTGGACGGCGACGCGATCGGGTTCGTCGCCAGGGACTGGGGGGACAGCGGGTTGTTGAGGGCCGAGGGGGCGGCCATGCCGGCGGAGGGGTCGGTGGCCTCCGCTTCCTCGTCCTCGGGGAGCGGGCGCGGGGCGAGGTGGACGCCGGCCGCGTCCAGGGCGTGCTTGATGCGCCAGCGCAGTTCGCGCTCCACGCCGAGGGCCTTGCCGGGCATGGTCTTGGCCGCGACGCTGATGGTGACCGTGTCGAGGTGCACCTCGCTGAGGCCGAGTACCTGCACCGGCTCCCACAGCTGCTCGTTCCAGGGCTCGGACTTCGACATCTCCTCACCGGCGGTGGTGATGGTCTCGCGGGCGCGCTGGAGGTCCTGGTCGGCGGCGAGCACCACGTCGACGGCGGCCGTGGACCAGCCCTGGCTGAGGTTGCCGATCCGCTTGACCTCGCCGTTGCGTATGTACCAGATGGCGCCGTTGGGGCCGCGCAGCTTGGTGACGCGCAGGCCGACCTCGATGACGGTGCCGGTGGCGACCCCGGCGTCGATCTCGTCGCCGACGCCGTACTGGTCCTCCAGGATCATGAAGACGCCGGAGAGGAAGTCGGTGACGAGGTTGCGGGCGCCGAAACCGATGGCGACACCGGCGACACCGGCGCTCGCCAGCAGCGGCGCCAGGTTGATCTTCAGGACGGAGAGCACCGTCAGGGCGGCCGTGCCCATGATCACAAAGGAGGCGACGCTGCGCAGCACCGAGCCGATGGCCTCGGAGCGCTGCCGGCGTCTCTCGGCGTTGACGAGCAGTCCGCCCAGCGCGGTGCCCTGGGCGGCGGCCGCGGTGCGGTTCATCCGCTCGATGAACTTGGTGATGGTGCGGCGAATCACATGCCGCAGCACCACCGCGATCACCAGGATCAGCACGATTTGCAGGCCGGACGTGAGCCACGTCCCCCAGTTCTCCTGCACCCAGCCGGCGGCGTTGGTGGCCTTCTCCGTGGCGTCGTCGAGCGAAGTCGGGCCGGAGGAGCCGGGTGTGGCGGCGCTCAGGTGCGCGGCAGCGGCCGGCGAAGCGGACCAGAACACAGTCGAACCTTCCGTGTGGGACAGCAGACCCGGGCCTCGGTGGGACCCCAGGGACCGGGCAGACCAACCACACTAACGGGGCAATGAGAACGGTCCGCGCTCTTGTTCGAACGGGCAGGTTTTGCGCGGGCCGGAAAGAGCGGGATCCGGACAGCGGCGCGAGGGGTGTGGTGGAAAACACCTCCGGGCCGTTACTCGGTCATGGTGGCGCTCCGACCAGGCAGCGGGGGACACTGTGGGGAGATCGTCCCGGCGCGAGCCACGCGCCGCCGGCGTACAAGGAGGCACCCGTGCCGCATGTCCTGGTCCTCAACGCGTCGTACGAGCCGCTCGGCGTCGTACCGCTCCGCCGCGCGCTCATCCTCGTCCTCAATGAGAAGGCTGTCAGCCTTGAGGAGTCCGGCGCCCTGATGCACAGCGCAACCCGTGTCGTTCCCGCTCCGAGCGTGGTCCGCTTGAAGCGGTTCGTGCGGGTGCCCTTTCGCGGCCCCGTGCCACTGACCCGCCGGGCGCTGTTCGCCCGTGACGGCGGGCGCTGTATGTACTGCGGTGGCGTCGCAACCAGCGTCGACCACGTCATCCCGCGCAGCCGCGGAGGTCAGCACACCTGGGAGAACGTCGTCGCCGCCTGCCGGCGCTGTAATCACGTCAAGGCCGACCGCCATGTCGCCGAGATCGGCTGGCGGCTCCGGCATCAGCCCGCCCCGCCGTCAGGACTGGCGTGGCGGATCATCGGTACGGGCCATCGTGACCCGCGCTGGCTGCCGTATTTGCAGCCGTACGGCGCGGATGACGCCCTGGCCCGGATCGACGCCGTATCGGCGTAGGTCCGGGTTTTTCCGTCCGGGGGCCGTGGGGGCGGAGCCGAGTGCGCGGCTCCCCACGGCCCCCGGACGCGCTCAGTGCGTGTCCTTGTCCCGTTCGTCCTGGCCGCGCTCGTCCTTGCCGTGCGGCTCCTGCACCGCGTACGCCTCCACCGACCACAGCGAGTAGCCGAAGCGGGTGGCCCGCTTGTCGCCCTGGATGCGGACGAACCGGGCGTCCTTGGCGTCCATCCGCAGGGACTCCCGGCCGCCCTTGCCATCCCGGACCGTGGCCGCCGTGCGCCAGGTGCGGCCGTCCGGGGAGACCTGGACGCGGTAGCCGGCGGCGTAGGCGTCCTGCCAGTGCAGGACGAGCCGGCCGAGGCGGGTCGGGTGCGCCAGCGCGAACTGGAGCCAGGCACCGTCCTCGGCGGTGGACGACCAGCGGGTCCGCGGATCGCCGTCGGTGGCCGCCGACGCCGGGAAGTCGGGCGTCTCGTCCCCGGAGGAGGTGGCGACGGTGCCGCGCGCCAGGTCCTTGCCGCCGGTGCGCGGATAGGTCCGCACCGTCAGCGTCTGCCGCGCGCCGCCGAAGGCCACCGGGATCTCGTACGTCCCGGAGGGGGCGTCCTCGGGGACGTCGACCGTGATGCGGACCGTGGCGGTGCCGCCGCGTGGCGCGGTGACCTCGTCGGGGGCGTGCACGGTGAAGCCCTTGGGTGCCTTGACCGTCAGCTTCTCGTGGACGTCGGCGGGGCGGCGGGAGTAGATCCGGGCGTCCACCGTGGTGCTGTCGCCGGGCTGGGCGTCGGCCTCCTTGCGGGACAGTTCGAGCCCGGCCGGCTCGGTGTCGTCGAACCACGGGGTGAGCGCCTTCACGGACGGGGCTTCCGTGCCGTTCGCCCAGGTCAGCCGTACCGCGTCGGCGCGCAGCCGCGGGGTGTGCGACTCCGTCCAGCCGGTGGCGGAGAGCCGGCCCAGACGGCGCCAGCCCTCGCCGGGGACATGCGCCTCCAGGGACACGGCGCGCGCGGCGGCGCCCGGCTCGGTCAGGGCGGTGACCGCGGCCAGCCGGCGGGCCCGCTCGAAGGGGACGGTCAGGGACCTCGGGCCGGTGTCCTCGTCGCGCCGCGGGGTCTCGTGGCGGGCGCCGGTCCAGGCGTCGGCCTCGGTCATCGCCCGTTCCAGGAAGGGGGCGAGGACCCCCTTGCCGACCGTCGCCGGGCTGCGCGCGATCTCCTTGCGCAGCCGCTGCGCCGTGCGCTGGGCGGACCAGGCGGTGCCGCCGTCGTCGTGGGCCTGCGCCATCAGCGTGTCCACGGCGTGCGCGCCGGCGGTGCCGTAACGGGCCAGCTGCTCGGCCCAGGGGCGGATCTCGGCGGCCAGGTCCGGGTTCAGGTCGTCGGGTGCGCTGCTCATCGTCCGGAACGCGTTCCGGAGCTTCCGGGCCGCCTTGGCGAGGTCGGCGTCCTGGCCGGGCCGGCCGTGGTTGGTCGCCGCCTCGCGGGCCGTCCAGAAGCGGTTGATCAGTACCCGCAGATACCGCGACTCGGTGCGGTCCAGCACCGAGGACGAGTCGTTGCCGGCCAGCGCCCGCAGTGCGGCACGGGCCCGCGGGTCGCCGCCCGCCAGATCGTCGACGGCCGCCTCCCAGGACTCCGCGGGGCGGTAGTCGCGGGGGTTCCAGGCGTAGTCGGCGGCGGTGAACAGCGGGATACGGGAGGCGAGCGGCTGCTCCATGGCGTTGGCGAGCAGCGCCGAGGAGCCGGTGGCGACGGCCGGCTCACGGCCCCGGTAGGGACCGAGGAAGATCCGGTCCTGGGCATAGTCGTTGACCGGGTAGTTGTCCATGGTCACCAGCGGGTGGCCGAACGCCTGGCGGGCGGTGGACAGCTCCCCGCCGGTGATGGTCCGCGGGAGCACCCCGATACCGGTCCAGGCCACCTCGACCCGGTCGCCGAGCGCGTCGGAGAGCGCGCTGCGGTACGTCGTCGAGCCGTCCTGGTAGTACTCGGTCGGCATCAGCGACAGCGGCGCGGCCTCCGGGTGCCGCTCGGCCAGGTGCGCGGCGAGCGCGTTGGCGATCTTGGCCTGTGCGGTGGCCGCGGCCCGCGGGCCGGAGCCGAAGGTGTCCTCGTCGGCGCCGCAGTGCCATTCGCTGTAACTGACGTCCTGGAACTGGAGCTGGAAGGAGCGCACGCCCAGCGCCCACATCGCGTCCACCTTGCGCCGCAGCGCCCGCAGATCGTCCTCGGACGAGTAGCACAGCGCCTGGCCGGGCGCGAGGGCCCAGCCGAGCGTGACGTGGTTGGCACGGGCCCGCTCGGCCAGCGCCCGGAAGTCGTCGCGCTCCGCGGCCGGGTAGGGCTCCCGCCACCGGGCCTGGCGGTACGGGTCGTCGCCGGGCGCGTACAGATAGTGGTTCTGCTTGGTGCGCCCCATGAAGTCCAGCTGGGCCAGCCGCTGCGGCCGGCTCCACGGCTGCCCGAAGAACCCCTCGGTGGTGCCGCGCACGGCCGTACCGGGCCAGTCCCTTACGGCGACCGACGCCAGCTGCCGCTTCCCGTCCGCACCGACGGTGACCAGCTGCCGCAGCGTCTGTGCGGCGTGGAAGAGGCCGTCCGGGCCGACGCCGTCCAGGGCGACCGTGTCCCGGCCGGCGACCTGGCCCACGGCCAGCCGGTAGCCGCCGGAGGGCAGGTCGCCGCGGGCCGGTGCCCGCAGCGCCCGCAGCGCGACGGCGGCCTGCTCGCCGCCGGCCCGGATCACCGGCCCGGCCGCGGGCAGCCGGTCGCCGGGTGCCAGCGTCCGCACGGTGTGCACCCCGGCGTCGCGCAGCAGCCCGCGCAGCGCGTCCAGGGCGTAGGGGTCGGTGTCCGGCGCCGCCACCAGCGTCGCCTCGCTGCCCAGAGGCACCGGGGCGCCGAGGTCCTGCATCGACTGGGGGCGCGGCCAGACCGCGGGCGTGTGCCCCGCGCCGGCCGGGCGGTCCGGCTGCTCGGGCGTGCCGATGGCCGGGTCCGCGGGCGCGGCCTGGGCGCCGGGCGCCCCGCCGAGCAGTCCGCCGATGACGGCGGCGGCCAGTGCGGTGGTCCCCGCCACCCGCGCGCGGGCGCCCGCCCCGCTCCCCTTGCCGCCCCTACCGATTCTTCCGACGCTCCATACGCCCCGGCCTCGCACGGCTTCTCCTCGTCCCCGTCCATCGCTCGCCGGTCTGCGCCGGCGCCCCATTTCCCCGCCGATGCCCGTTCGGACAGACCTTCGGCTGTGAGCCCACCATTGTGGCGGTGAGGGTGTCAATAAGGCCATGGCGCCGTCCCCTACGACGGGATACGTACGGCTTTCGCCGGGTGCCGTGGACGGGGTTTCGCGGGGCTCGCCGGTCCGCAGAACTTTCGTCGCGGGGTCCGCTTTCTCCGCGTTCTCTGCGTCTCCCGGTGTCCGCCGCAGTGAAATCGCCTGCGTGAGGGATAATGAGACGTGGGTCACGTTTCGTGAGCAGATACGTCTGCGAACGTGTCGAGTGGGTAGGGCCCACGTGTCCCACTACCGATGAACGGGAGGCCCTCGTGGCCGCATCCGCTCAGCTGCTCCTCGACGCTCTGTCCTCCAAACCGGGAGGTGCGACGATGGAGCCCGATCTCTTCGACGGGGTGTCCGACCCCGATTCCGGCCTGGACGGCTCCGGCTCCTACAGCTTCGTCGAGCCGCCACTGACCAGCGAGCCCCCGCTCGCCGACGCCGCACCACTGACCAGCGAGGTCCCGATCGCCGCCGAGCTGCCGCTGACCAGCGAGCCGACGGCCGCGGGCATGGGCACGGAGTCCATGGAGGTCTGAGGACCCATGGGCCGCGCGCGGCTCGCCCGGCTGCACGGCGTCGCCACGTCGTACGCACCCTCGCCGGGCACGAGCGTCCAGATCGCCGGCGACACCGTCGTCGCCGTGCTCGCCGCATTAGGAGTCGATGCCTCGACCCCGCACGCCGTACGCGCCGCCCTGGCCGCGTACGAGGACGACGCGCGCCGTGCCCTGCTCCCCCGCACCGTCGTCGCCCGGCCGGACCGGCCACCCGACCTCGCGCGTCTCCCCGAAGGCACCGTCCTCCGGGTCGAGACCGGGGACGGGGAGGCGGCGGACCTGGGCGCGCCCGATCCGGCGGCGCTCGCCCGGCTGCCCCTGGGTGTCCACGTCCTGGAGGCCCGGGCCCCCGGCGGCCGCACCGCCCGCGCCCCGCTGATCGTCGCGCCCGACCGGGTGCCCGCACCCCCGGGCCGCAGCCACGGCTTTCTGGTGCAGCTCTACTCGCTGCTGTCCCGGCGGTCCTGGGGCATGGGCGACCTCGGGGACCTCGCCGATCTCGCCGCCTGGTCCGGGCGCGCCCTGGGCACCGGCTTCCTCCAGCTCAACCCGCTGCACGCGGCCGTCCCCGGCCCGCCCACCGACCCGTCGCCGTACCGGCCCTCCTCGCGCCGCTTCCCCGACCCGGTCCACCTGCGGATCGAGCACATCCCGGAGTACGCCCACCTCACCGGCGCCGCGCGCTTACGGGCCGACGAGCTGGCCGCCCGCGCCGAAGCGCTCCGTTCCGAGGTGCTCGAACGGGGCGCGCTGATCGACCGGGACGCGGTCTGGGCGCTCAAGCGGGAGGCGCTGGAGCTGCTGTGGGCGGTGCCGCTCAGCCCGGGCCGGCGGGCCGCGTACTGCGACTTCCTCGCCGAGCAGGGCCAGGCGCTGGAGGATCACGCCATCTGGTGCGCGCTCGCCGAGCGGCACGGCACCGACTGGCGCGGCTGGCCCGCCGAGCTGCGCGATCCACGGTCCCCGGGCACCGCCCGGCTGCGGCACCGGCTGCTGGACCGGATCGACTTCCACTGCCGGCTGGCCTGGCTCACCGACCAGCAGCTGGCCGCCGCGCAACGGGCCGCGCGGGACGCCGGGATGGCCGTCGGGCTGGTGCACGACCTCGCCGTCGGCGTCCACCCCTCCGGCGCCGACACCTGGGCACAGCAGGACGCCTTCGCCGCCGGTATGTCCATCGGGGCGCCGCCGGACGCCTTCAACGCCCGCGGCCAGGACTGGGGCCTGCCGCCCTGGCGCCCCGACGCGCTGGCCGCCGCGGGCTACGCCCCCTACCGGGAGCTGCTGCGCGGCCTGCTGCGGCACGCCGGGGCGCTGCGGATCGACCATGTGATGGGGCTGTTCCGGCTGTGGTGGGTCCCGGAGGGCCGGTCGCCGACGGAGGGCGCCTATGTCCGCTACGACGGCGAGGCGATGCTCTCCGTACTGGCCCTGGAGGCGCAGCGGGCCGGAGCAGCGGTGATCGGGGAGGATCTGGGCACCGTCGAGCCGGGCGTCCGCGAGGCGCTCGCCGCGCGGGGCGTGCTGGGGACGTCGGTGCTGTGGTTCGAGCGGGACTACGGGAACGGGGAGCGGGAAGCGGAGGACGGGGCGGCGCGGACCGCCGCGTCCGACGGCCCCGGAGCGGCCCCGGCGCCGGAGGCGGTGGCCGGGAGCTCCGGCGCGGGCCCGGCGGGGGAGGGCGAAGCCGCCCCGGACGCCGCCCCCGCGTCCGGCGCCACGGCCCGCATCCTGGCGCCCGAGGAGTGGCGCGGCGCCTGTCTCGCCACCGTCACCACCCACGATCTGCCGACCACCGCGGCCCGGCTGACCGGCGAGGACGTGGCCCTGCGCGAACGGCTCGGGCTGCTCGCCGGGCCGCCGGAGCGGGAGCGTTCCCGCGCCACCCAGGAACGCGCCGAATGGCTGCGGGAGTTGGTGCGGCGCGGGCTGCTGCCCGAGGGGCCGGGCGACGAGGAGGCCGCGGTCAAGGCCGTCCACCGCTTTCTGCTGCGTACCCCGGCGCGGATGGTCGGCGTCTGGCTGCCGGACGCGGTGGGGGACCGGCGCCCGCAGAACCTCCCCGGGACATGGGACGAATACCCGAACTGGCGCCTGCCGATCGCCGGCCCCGACGGCCGCCCGCACACCCTCGAAGAGCTGGCCGCCTCGCCCCGACTGCATGCCCTGATGCGGGAGTTGTCGGACGGGTATCGCTAGGCCCGGTGCCGGGGCACGTCACCGTACGGGCGCGCAGCGGCGGGCACCTGGAGGACGCACGCGCACGGCACCGCCCTCGGGCACCGGCGGATTCTCGCGCTGTCACGGGCGGTGAGGGCGCCGGTTGTGCCACCCCGGGCGCGCGGGGCGCCGGGGCGTCCGATACGTTGACTTCGTGAGCAACAAGGTCAATAAGAATGTCCTGCGCGCCGGAACCATCACCGCCGGCACCGCGCTGATGCTGCTGATGTCGTCCCCCGCGTTTGCGCTCACCCGCGACGATGGTGACGACCCGGGTCAGGGTCTGAGTGTGATCGAGACGCTCGGCCTCTACGTCGCTTTGCCCATCGTTCTCTTCCTGGTCATCGCCGGGCTGGTCATGGTGGGCGACAAGTCCCACAAGCAGGCCGGGTCCAAGGGCTGACGCCGGGCACCAGTGACGCCGCAAGGGCGCCCATCGGTTACAAGAACCGATGGGCGCCCTTTGTCGTACCCGGATATTTCCGCAGGTGGAAAAGGGGTTGCGAGGTGGCTATCGCGCGATTTTCGGCCGGTTTGCGCGGGGGCCGTATTTAACCGGCCCTAACCTACGATGACGTAACCTACGCAGCCGTAGGTCAAACCTACGGTCCCGTAGGTCATCGTCCCCAGGAGTTCCCCCCGTGACCATTGCCCCCGCCCGCCATAACGGAGAGCTCGGCCATGCCGCCTGGAGCGACGCCCAGTTGCTCTACGCGCTCGAAGAGGTCGTCGAGAAGGAACTCAACCGCCATCTGCAGGTCGCCAAGGACTGGATGCCCCACGAGTACGTGCCGTGGAGCGACGGGCGTAACTTCCCCGGGCCGCTGGACGGCGACGCCTGGGACCCCGAGCAGTCCAAGGTCAGCGACATCGGCCGGATCGCCCTGGTGGTGAACCTCCTCACCGAGGACAACCTCCCCAGCTACCACCACGAGATCGCCACCCTCTTCGGCCGCGACGGCGCCTGGGGCACCTGGGTGCACCGCTGGACCGCCGAGGAGGGCCGGCACGGCATCGTGATGCGCGACTACCTGCTGACCAGCCGGGCCGTCGACCCGGACGAGCTGGAGCGGTTCCGCATGGCCCACATGTCGGAGGGCTTCGAGTCCGACAATTCGCACAGCATGCTGCACTCGGTGGCGTACGTCGCCTTCCAGGAGCTGGCCACCCGGATCTCGCACCGCAACACCGGCCACCACTCCGGTGACCCGGTCTGCGACCGGATGCTGGCCCGGATCGCCACCGACGAGAACCTCCACATGGTCTTCTACCGCAACCTCCTCGGTGCGGCCTTCGAGATGGCGCCCGACCAGACGATGTGCGCGGTACGCGATGTCGTCACCGGCTTCCGGATGCCCGGCCACGGGATGCCCGGCTTCGAGCGGTCCGCCGCCCGCATGGCCCTCGGCGGGATCTACAACCTGCGCATCCACCACGACGATGTGCTCCAGCCGGTGCTGCGCTTCCTGAAGGTGCTGGAGATCGGCGGGCTGGGCCCGGCCGGGCTGGCGGCGCAGGAGGAGCTGGGGCTGTTCATGGACGGCCTGGACGGTCAGGCGCGGAAGTTCGACGAGCGCCAGGCGGCCATCCTCGCCCGCCGCAAGGCCAACCGCGGCTGACGCGGTACGGCCGCTCCGCGTCACCGCCCACGGCGGCGGTGACCGGGGCGGCGGATGCGTACGCTGCCCGCATGGCCGACTGGGACCTCAAAAAGCTGCGTATCCTGCGCACCCTCCACGAGCTGGGCACGGTCACCGCGACCGCCGAGGCGCTGCACATGACGCCCTCGGCGGTCTCGCAGCAGCTGACCGGGCTGGCCAAGGCGCTCGGGGTGACGCTGCTGGAGGCGCAGGGCCGGCGGGTGCGGCTGACCGACGCCGCGGAGCTGGTGCTGCGGCACGCGGAGGCGGTCTTCGCCCAGCTGGAGCGTGCCGACGCGGAGCTGCTCGGCTACCTCCGGGGCGAGGCCGGCCAGGTGCGGGTCGGCGCCTTCTCCACCGCCATCCCCGCGCTGGTGGTCCCCGCCGTGCAGGAGCTGCGCCGTACGCACCCGGGGCTGTCGGTCGTCGTACGGGAGGCGGAGGCGGAGGCCGCGTACGAGCTGCTGGCGGAGGGCAGCGTGGATCTGGCGCTGTCGCTGGCCGCGCACGCCCCCACCGCGCGTGACCCCAAGTTCAGCCGGGCCGCGCTGCTCGCCGACCCGCTGGACGTGGCGCTGCCGGCCGGTCACCGGCTGGCCGCCGAGCCGGGGCTGCGGCTGGCCGATCTGGCGGGCGAGCCCTGGATCTTCGGCAGCAGCGGGCCCTGGTCGCAGATCACCACGGCCGCCTGCGAGAACGCCGGGTTCGTGCCCGAGCAGGCGCATGCCGCCGCCGACTGGAGCGCGATCTGGGCGATGGTCGCGGCGGGGATGGGGGTGGCGCTGGTGCCCCGGATGGCGATGGCGGGCGGCATCGGCGCCTTCGGGCGCGGGGGATCGCCGCCGGCCGGGCGCGGCGGCCCTGAGGGGGTCGCGCTGCGGGTGCTCTCCGGTGACCAGCCGCGCCGTCATGTGATCGCCGCCGTCCGGCGCGGCTCGGAAGGGGCGCCGGGACTGGCCCGGGTGCTGGCGGCGCTGCGGCAGGCGGCCGCCGCGCAGCCGCCGGAAGAGTAGACCGTTCAGTTCAGCTGAACGTATTCGTCGAAAACTTTCGATGGACCTGTGGGGTGCTGCGCTGCGACCGTGAAGTGGTCCGCACTTCCACCCATCGAAGGGCAGCGATGACCGCCAACCCGGCCGCCGACAGCACCGATCCGCACGCCAACGACGCCAGCCCGTACGGCGGCGGAGACCCCTACGCCGACTACCGCGGCGGGGACTTCCCCTTCACCTCGCTCGTCGACCTCGCCGACCGGCGCCTCGGTGCCGGGGTGATCGCCGCGAACGACGAGTTCTTCGCCGAGCGCGAGAATCTGCTGACGCCCACTCCGGCGGTCTTCGACCCCGAGCGCTTCGGCCACAAGGGCAAGATCATGGACGGCTGGGAGACCCGGCGCCGCCGCGGCACCGACGGCGACCACCCCTTCCCCACCGACGACGACCACGACTGGGCGCTGATCCGGCTCGCCGCCCCCGGCGTGATCCGCGGCATCATCGTCGACACCGCCCACTTCCGCGGCAACTACCCCCAGCAGGTCTCCGTCGAGGCCACCTCGCTGCCCGGGAGCCCCGGCCCCGAGGAGCTGCTCGCCGGGGACGTGAAGTGGGAGGAGCTGGTCCCGCGCACGCCCGTACGGGGCCACGCCGCCAACGGCTTCGAGGTCACCGCCGAGCGCCGCTTCACGCACCTGCGCCTCAAGCAGCACCCCGACGGCGGCATAGCCCGCCTCCGGGTGCACGGCGAGGTCGTACCGGACCCGGCCTGGCTCGATGTGCTCGGCACCCTCGACCTGGCGTCCGTCCTGCACGGCGGCACCGTCGAGGACGCCTCGGACCGCTTCTACTCCTCGCCCACCCAGATCATCCGGCCCGATCTCTCCCGCAAGATGGACGACGGCTGGGAGAACCGCCGCCGCCGGGTCAAGGGCACCCACGACTGGGTGCGCTTCCGCCTCGCCGCCCAGGGCGAGATCCGGGCGGTGGAGATCGACACCGCCTACCTCAAGGGCAACTCCGCGGGCTGGGCCGCCCTGTCCGGATGCGACGGAGACCCGGCCGACGAGGCCTCCTGGTTCGAGATCCTGCCGAAGACGAAGCTCCAGCCCGACACCCCGCACCGCTTCGCCCTGCCGGCGCCCGTCACTGCCACCCACATACGGCTGGACGTCTTCCCCGACGGCGGCCTCGCGCGGATGCGGCTGCACGGCGCCCTCACCGAAGCCGGCCGGGCCGCACTGGGCCGCCGCTTCCACGCCCTCAACGGCTGAGCCGCACCCCGTTTCCGCCGGGCCCCGCGGGAGGGGGCGGGGCCCGGCGGACCCCGGCCCGCCCGGCGGACGGAGCGCACCGGGCGCCCGCCCGCCGGGCGTCACCACCGGCCGTGGCGGCCGGTGTGCGACGGTCAGGCCGCCGCGTCGGCCTGCTGTGCCTTCAGCGCCCGCTCGATGCCGGCCCGCGACTCGGTCATCAGCCGGCGCAGCGCCGGAGTCGGCTCGGCCGAGGCCAGCCAGGCGTCCGTGGCGTCCAGGGTCTCCTGCGAGACCTGGAGCGCCGGGTAGTGGCCCACCACGATCTGCTGCGCCATCTCATGGCTGCGGGAGTTCCAGATGTCCTTCACCGCGGCGAAGTACTTCGCGGTGTACGGCGCCAGCAGCTCCCGCTGGTCCGGCTGGACGAAGCCGCCGATGACGGCCTCCTGAAGGGAGTTGGGGAGCTTGTCCGACTCCACGACCGAGGCCCAGGCCTCGGCCTTCGCCTCCGCCGTGGGACGCGCCGCGCGCGCCGTGGCGGCATGCCGCTCGCCCGCGGAGGTCTTGTCCCGCTCCAGCTCCGCCGCGATGGCCTTCTCGTCGGCCCGGCCGGCGGCCGCCAGCCGCTGGAGCAGCCCCCAGCGCAGCTCGGTGTCCACGGCGAGCCCGGGGATCTCCTCCGTACCGTCCAGCAGGCCCTGGAGCAGGTCCAGTTGAGCGTCCGTACGGGCCGAGGCGCCGAACGCGCGGGCCCACGCCAGCTGGTGGTCGCTGCCCGGCTCGGCCGCCCGCAGCTGCTCCAGCGCCGCCGCGGTCCAGGTCGCCAGACCCGTCTCGCGCCAGTCCGGCGCCGCGTACAGGTCCAGCGCCAGCTTCACCTGGCGGTGCAGCGACTGGACGACGCCGATGTCCGACTCCTTGCCGATGCCCGACAGCACCAGCGAGAGGTAGTCCCGGGCGGGCAGTTCGGCGTCCCGCGTCATGTCCCAGGCCGACGCCCAGGACAGCGCGCGCGGCAGCGACTCGGCGAAGTCGCCGAGGTGCTCGGTGACGACCTTCAGCGACTCCTCGTCCATCCGGACCTTGGCGTACGACAGATCGTCGTCGTTGAGCAGCAGGACGGCCGGCCGCTGCTTGCCCACCAGCTGCGGTACGGCGGTCAGCGCGCCGTCCACGTCCAGCTCGATCCGCTCGGTCCGCACCAGCTTGCCGTCCTGGAGCTCGTAGGCGCCGATCGCGATCCGGTGCGGCCGCAGCACCGGCTCGCCCTTGGCGCCGGCCGGCAGCGCCGGAGCCTCCTGCTTCACCGCGAAGGAGGTGATGACGCCCGCGCCGTCCACCTCGATCTCCGGCCGCAGGATGTTGATCCCGGCGGTCTCCAGCCACTTCTTCGACCAGGTCTTCAGATCCCGCCCGCTGGTCTCCTCCAGCGCGCCCAGCAGATCCGACAGCCGGGTGTTCTTGTAGGCGTGCGCCTTGAAGTAGGCCTGCACGCCCTGGAAGAACTCGTCCATGCCGACATAGGCGACCAGCTGCTTGAGGACGCTGGCGCCCTTGGCGTAGGTGATGCCGTCGAAGTTGACCAGGACGTCGTCGAGGTCATTGATCTCGGCCATGATCGGGTGGGTCGACGGCAGCTGGTCCTGCCGGTACGCCCAGGTCTTCATGGAGTTGGCGAACGTCGTCCACGAGTGCGGCCACTTCGAGCCCGGGGCGTAGGCCTGGCAGGCGATCGAGGTGTAGGTGGCGAACGACTCGTTCAGCCACAGGTCGTTCCACCACTCCATGGTGACCAGGTCGCCGAACCACATGTGCGCCAGCTCGTGCAGGATCGTCTCCGCGCGCACCTCGTACGCCGCGTCGGTCACCTTGGACCGGAAGACGTACTGGTCGCGGATGGTCACCGCACCCGCGTTCTCCATCGCGCCGGCATTGAACTCCGGCACGAAGAGCTGGTCGTACTTCGCGAACGGGTAGGCGTAGTCGAACTTCTCCTGGAACCACTCGAAGCCCTGCCGGGTGACCGCGAAGATCTCGTCGGCGTCCAGGTGCTCGGCCAGCGACGGCCGGCAGTAGATGCCCAGCGGGACCGTCCGCCCGTCCTTCTCATACGTGCTGTGCACGCTGTGGTACGGGCCGACGATCAGCGCGGTGATGTAGGTCGAGATCCGCGGGGTCGGCTCGAAGCGCCAGATGTTGTCGCTGGGCTCCGGCGTCGGCGAGTTGGAGATCACCGTCCAGCCCTCCGGGGCCTTCACGGTGAACTGGAACGTCGCCTTCAGGTCCGGCTGCTCGAAGGACGCGAACACCCGCCGGGCGTCCGGTACCTCGAACTGGGTGTACAGATAAGCCTGCTGGTCCACCGGGTCGACGAAACGGTGCAGTCCCTCACCGGTGTTGGTGTAGGCGCAGTCCGCCACGACCGTCAGCTCGTTACGGCCGGCCCGCAGCCCCGCCAGCGCGATCCGGGAGTCCTTGAACACCGCGCCCGGGTCCAGCGCCTCGCCGTTGAGCACCACTTCGTGCACGGCCGGGGCGACCAGATCGATGAAGGAGTCCGCGCCCGCCTCGGCGACGTCGAACCGCACCGTCGTCACGGACCGGTAGGTGCCTCCTGCGTTCCCGTCTTCGCCCGACCCGGAGGCGCCGCCCTCCTGCGCACCGGAGAGGTCGAGGTCGATCTCATACGCGTCCACGGTCAGCAGGCGCGCCCGCTCCTGCGCCTCGTCGCGGGTCAGATTTGTGCCAGGCACCGGGCCATCTCCTTCGTATGGGGCATCACATCGAACTCTTCGGCCATCCTTCCACGTGGTCCGGCCCCCGCGGGGTGGTGATCGAAGGAGTGCGCAGCAGCCGTGCCGCGGCCGGTTCCCGGGCGCTCCGGGGCACGCGCCGATCACCGCGTCCGATTCCCGCCAGCGCACGCCCGCGGCGCGGACGACGCTGGTCCCATGACGACCTACACCGCACTTCCCCTCCCTCCCGCCGCCCACAAGGAGCTCTGCACGACCGACGACGCCGGCCGGCCCGCCGAGCCGTTCACCGCCCGCGAGGACGGGGTGCCGCAGGACGCCGTCGGGTCGCTGCTGCGCTGCTGTCTGCGCGACGCCCGGCCCGGCGAGCGGATCGCCCTGGTCTCGTACGCGCCGCTGCGCCGCTGGGCGGCCGCGACCGGGGCGGCGCCCGGGGCGTATGACGAGCAGGGCCCGGTGTTCGTGCACGCCGAACCGTGCGGCGGGCCGGACGCCGCGGCCGGCCGGTATCCGGCCGTGCGGGCGGGCGCGCTGCGGGTGCTGCGCCGCTACAACGCCCGGGGGCAGATCACCGGCGGCCGGTACCTGGAGGTTCCCGGGGAGGCCGGGGCCGCGTTCGACGCCGCCCTCGGGGAGGCGTTCGCGGACCCGGAGACGGCACTGGTGCACGTCCGGGCCGTGGAGTACGGCTGCTTCCAGTTCGAGGTCCGGCGGCCCTGACACCGGAAACGGCGGGTGCCCGTACGGAGACTCCGTACGGGCACCCGCCGTCGTGCGGTGCTGCGGTCAGCCGCGCAGCTCCGCGGCGACCAGCTCCGCGATCTGCACGGCGTTCAGCGCCGCGCCCTTGCGGAGGTTGTCGTTGGAGACGAACAGCGCCAGGCCGTTCTCGGCGGTCTCGTCCTCGCGGATGCGGCCCACGAAGGACGCGTCCTGGCCGGCGGCCTGGAGCGGGGTGGGTACATCGGCGAGGGTGACGCCGGGGGCGCCGGCCAGCAGTTCCTGGGCCCGCGCGGGGCTGATCGGACGCGCGAAGCGGGCGTTGACCTGGAGCGAGTGGCCGGTGAAGACCGGGACGCGGACGCAGGTGCCGGACACCTTCAGGTCCGGGATCTCCAGGATCTTGCGGCTCTCGTTACGGAGCTTCTGCTCCTCGTCGGTCTCGTTCAGCCCGTCGTCGACGATCGCGCCGGCCATCGGCAGCACATTGAAGGCGATCGGGGCGACGTACTTGTCCGGCTCCGGGAACTCCACGGAGGCGCCGTCGTGCGTCAGCTTGGTGGCGTCCTGCTCGATGACCTTGCGGACCTGGCCGTCCAGCTCCTCCACACCGGCCAGACCGCTGCCGGAGACCGCCTGGTAGGTGGCGACGACCAGCGAGACCAGCCCGGCCTCGTCGTGCAGCGGACGCAGCACCGGCATCGCGGCCATGGTCGTGCAGTTCGGGTTGGCGATGATGCCCTTGGGCCGGTCCGTGATGGCCTGCGGGTTGACCTCGGAGACGACCAGCGGGACCTGGGGGTCACGGCGCCAGGCCGAGGAGTTGTCGATCACGACCGGGCCGGCGGCGGCGACCTTCTCCGCCAGCGCCTTGGACGTGGCGCCACCGGCCGAGAAGAGCACGATGTCCAGCCCGGAGAAGTCGGCGGTGGCCGCGTCCTCGATGGTGATCTCGGTGTCCTGCCAGGGCAGGGTGCGTCCGGCGGACCGGGACGAAGCGAACAGCCGCAGCTGCTCGACCGGGAAGTTCCGCTCGGCGAGAATGCCTCGCATCACGCCGCCGACCTGTCCGGTGGCTCCGACGATTCCGATCCTCATGGGACTCCTTCTTTCTGGCCTGGCTCGGGTGTCTGCTCGGAACACCTGCTCAGTAGTGCCTCCATCATGTGTGTGATACCCGTCGCCTTGTCCAATCCGTTCCATTCCGTGGAGCGCGGCGGACGCCGGGGCGCACGGTGTCAGGGGTGCGGGACCGCCGGCGGAATCAGGGCATCCAGGGCGCGGTCGAGGGCGCGCAGCAGCGCCTCGCGGTCGTCCGGTGCGTACAGCAGCCGCAGCGCCAGCCCGTCGGACAGCGCGATCACGGCGTCCGCGAGGACCAGGCACTCGGCTTCCGGCTCCGGGCCGCGGCCGTGCCCGGCGGCCGCCAGCCACCCGCCGAGGGCCGCCCGGACGTCCCGGTCGATCTGCCGGCGGATCGCGCCGAGCCCGGGGTGGTGGGCCGCACGGGTGGCGAAGGCCAGCTGAGCCGCGGCCTCGGCCCGGCGGCCGGCGTCCACGGGGAGGGTGGCGAGGACGAGGGCGCGCAGCGCCTCGCGCGGTGGCAGAGCGCTGTCGACGGCGGCCATCCGCTCCCCGAAGCGTTCCCCGGCCAGCTCGGCGGCGAAGGCCAGCATCTCGTCCTTGGTGCGGAAGTACTTCTGTACGGCGCCCGGTGAGCGGTCCGCCGCGGCGGCCACGGTGCGCACGCTGACCTCGTCCAGCCCCTGCTCGGAGGCCAGCCGCAGGACGGCGGCACCGATCTGCCGGCGCTGTTCGGCGCGGTCCACGGTCCTGGGCACGGTGTGCTGCTCCTCACTCCCGCCGGTCCGGCGGGCGCACGTTGTGTGCGTGCACCTTCAGGATACGGGTGTATTCCTTTTCTGGATACGACCGTATTCTCAAGATGGCGCGGGCGTCGGAGGCGGCGCCTGCCCGAAGGGGGCAGTGAGGGCGGAACGAAGTGATCACACCGGGCGGATCGCGGACCGGGAGCGGGATCGCAAGGAGCTGCGGGGGCGGGGGGCGCCGCGAGCCGGGCGGGACGTCCCGGTCGCGCCCGGGCCCGTCCGTCCGCCGGATGAACGTCCGGTGACCGGCTCTCGCCGCCCGGCACAGCGCCCAGTGGCCGTCCGGTGACGCGGAGATCCCTGTCCGGTGATGGGTTCTCCGCGTTGCGGTGGCGTTCACGTACCGGTCACTCCCGGTGCCAACCATCCAAGGTGACAGGGCAGTTGTGCTGCCCGGCCGCCTTTGCGTTCGCACCCGGGGAGCCCGCGTATGTCCCGTATACGGTCCGCCGCCACTCTCGACCGCCGTACGTTCCTCGCCGCCACCGGAGCCGTCGGTGCCGCCACCGGACTCGGGCTCGCCTTCGGCCCGGAACGGGCGGCGCAGGCCGCCACCGTCAGCCCCGGCCCGGCCCCGGCCGCGCCCGTACCGGTCGAGGCGCCCGCCGTCCCCCGCGTCCCCTATACCCGGGGCACCACCCTCGCCAGCGTGTCCGCGCCGCGCGGCAGCGGAGGCTACCGCCGGCTCGGCGACGGCCCCGCCTGGAACCGGGTGGTTCGCAGCGAGCTGGGCACCGCACACGGCGGGCGGGACGGCCGGCGGACCGCGCTGGCCTCGTTCGTGCAGTTCACCGACCTGCACCTGGTCGATGTGCAGAGCCCGCTGCGCTACGAGTACCTGCGCGCCGAGACCGCCAGCGCCTGGCGGCCGCAGGAGGCGCTGTCCGTGGCCGGGGTCGTCTCGCTGATCGAGCGGGTCAACGCGCTGCCCGGCGGGCCCGCCACCGGCGCCCCGCTGTCCTTCGTGATGACCACCGGCGACAACACCGACAACAACTCCAAGCTGGAGCTGGAGTGGTACCTGACCGCGATGAGCGGCGGAAAGATCACCCCCAACTCCGGCGACCGGCGCCGCTACGAGGGCGTCCAGGACAGCGGGCTCAAGCTGTACTGGCAGCCGGACAGCGCGGTCCGCGACGCCGACAAGAAGCTGGGCTTCCCGCGGCTGGACGGGTTCCTGGAGGCGGCGATCCGGACCGTCCACAGCCCCGGCCTGCGGCTGCCCTGGTACTCCACGGTCGGCAACCATGACTCGCTGCCCGGCGGCTGCTACGCGCCCGGTGACCCCTTCTGGACGCAGATCGCCACCGGCGAGCGCAAGCTGGAGACGCTGCCCGCCGCCGAGGCGGCGAAGGTGTGGAAAGCGGTCAAGGAAGGCCTCGACCCCAAGGGTGAGGACTTCAAGCGGCTGCTGACGTCACACGCCAAGCAGGCCCGGACGGTCACCCCCGATGAGCGGCGCGCGCCCTTCACCCGGACCGAATACCTGCGCGCCCACCTGGACCCGGCGCACACCGGCCCCGGCCCGCACGGCCACGGCTACACCGCCGCACACCTCGACGGGAACCGCCTCTACTACAGCTTCCGGATCTCCGACGACGTCCTCGGCATCAGCCTGGACACCACCGACCCCGGCGGCCACTACACCGGCTCGGTGGGCGACGCCCAGCTGCGCTGGCTGGAGCGGACCCTCAAGGACAACGAGAAGGGCGAGAAGGCCCATGTGCTGGTCTTCAGCCACCACACCAGCAAGACGATGAACAACACCCGCCCCGACCCGGCCCGGCCGCAGGAGAAGCGGCACACCGGAGCGGAGCTGGTCGAGGTGCTGGCCGCGCACCCCGGCGTCGTCGGCTGGATCAACGGCCACAGCCACAAGAACGAGATCATCGCGCACGACGGCTTCTGGGAGATCTCCACCGCCTCGCACATCGACTTCCCGCAACTGGCGCGGGTCATCGAGCTGGTGGACAACCACGACGGCACGCTGTCGCTGTTCACCACCCTGATCGAGTCGGCCGCCCCGCACCGCACGGACTTCTCCGACCTCTCGCAGACCGGCCTGGCCGCGCTCTACCGCGAGCTGTCCTTCAACGCGCCCCAGGCCCGTACGGACCTGGCGGGCACGGCCGGGGACCGCAACGTCGAGCTGCTGCTCAAGCGCTGACGGGCTAGCGCGGCAGCACCACCACATACGCACCCGGCTCCCGGTCCCCGGCGGCCATCAGGGCCGTACGGACCACCGCGGCCTGCTGCTCCGGGGACTGCCGCAGGGTGCGGGGCAGACAGCGGACCACGGTGATGCCCAGCCGCTCCAGATGCTCGCGCTTCTGGAAGAACGGGGAGTGCAGCGGGTCCTCCTCGGCGCGCGGCGCCCGGGTGTCGATCTCCAGGGCCACCGAGTGCTCCGGCCAGAAGGCGTCCACACCGCCCAGCTGCGGCCCGCCCGGCAGCCGCAGATCGACGTTCCACAGCGGGTCGGGCAGCCCGTGCGCACGCACCATGGCGTACAGCTGCTGCTCGGCCAGCGCCCGACCCTCGGCCAGCAGGGTGTCCACCGCGTCGACCACATGCGGCCGGGTCAGCAGCCGGGCCCGGCTCAGCTCCCGCACCACCGCGCTCGCCTCGCAGTGGCCGCCGCGTACCGCCTCGGTCAGCAGCCGGCGCACCGTCGCGGCGTCGGTGAGCGTGCCGATCGCATCGGCCAGCGCCCGCGGCACCGGCGCGACCGGCACCCCGGTGCGGTCCTGGGGGACGGGCAGTTCCACCGCCCGCAGGATCCGCGCGAAGCCGGTCGAGCGCAGCCGCCGGGTGCGGGAGACCAGCACCTCGATGCGGTTCAGGGCGAGCAGCGGGGGCGCCTCGGTGAAGCCGTGCAGGGCCAGCGCCGCCAGGCCCGTGATCATCGCCTCCGGGGCGTCCCCCGACGGGCCGGTTTGCCGGGGGACGCCCGGCCCCCGGTGACTGGCGTACAGCAGGACCGCGTGCAGCCGCTCCTCGCTGGTGGGCGGTCCCGGGTGCAGCAGATAGATGCCCGGGAGCACCTGCTGCCAGCCGCCGCCGGGGCGGCAGCGTTCGGTGGTCTCCGCCGCGGGGATGCCGTGCTCGCGCAGCTGACGGGTGGTCATCACCCGGCAGCGGGAGGCGGTCAGGTGCTGGAGGGGGAGGGGGGAGAGCGGGGTGTCGTGGTTCATGACGGGTCGATTCCCGTCCCCGCTCCGCCCCCTAACCGCTGTTACACGCCCGTACCACAAACCGGACAACCCTGTACTAAAGTACGGGCGTTCGACTGCCGAATGAGGCTGGTCGGCACGGGGGTTACGGCCGCCCCCCGGCCGCCTCGTCACAAGCCTGTGCCCGCAGCGCCCGGGCCAGATCGTCCCGCTCCTCCAGCACCAGCCGGCGCAGCGCCGGCGCCGCCTGCGCGTGCTCCGCCAGCCAGCGGTCCGCCGCCTCCAGTGTGGACGGCTCCACCAGCGAGGCCGGGAAGAGCCCGCGCACCACATCCATCGCGATCTCGATGGACCGCTCCCGCCACACCCGCTCGATCTCCGCGAAGTAGCGCGGGGCGTACGGGGCCAGCAGTTCCCGCTGTCCCGGCTGCGCGAACCCGGCGATCGACGCCTCCACCAGGGCGTTGGAGAGCGCGTCGGAGTCCACCACGTCCGCCCACACCTGCGCCTTGACCCCGGCCGAGGGGCGGGCGGCCAGACAGCGCACCTGGTGGCGCTTGCCGGACGCGGTGTCGTCCCGGGCCAGTTCGGCGGCGAGCGCCGCCTCGTCCGCGACGCCGTGGGCGGCCAGCGGCTCCAGCAGGGTCCAGCGCAGCTCCTGGTCCACGTCCAGGCCGTCGATCTTCGCCGTACCGTCCAGCAGGCCCTGGAGCAGCTGGAGATCGGCGGGGGTGGTGGCGAGGGCGGCGAAGTGCCGGGCCCAGGTGAGCTGATGGCCGCTGCCGGGCTCCGCCAGCCGCAGCTCGTGCAGTGCGCCCTCGGCCAGCTCGCGCGCGGCGGGCTCCCGGCGGTCCGGCGCGGAGTAGTACTCCAGCGCCGTCTGGGCCTGCCCGTGCAGCGACTGGAGCACGCCGATGTCGGTCTCCTGGCCGGCGAACCGCCGCACCAGGCCGAGGTAGTCGCGGGCCGGCATCAGCCCGTCCCGGGTCAGCCCCCACAGCGCGGCCCAGCACAGCGCCCGCGCCATCGGGTCGGCCAGGTCGCCGAGCCGGGCCCGCAGGGTGGCCAGCGACCCCTCGTCGAAACGGACCTTGCAGTACGTCAGATCGTCGTCGTTGACCAGGATCAGCTCGGGCCGCTCGGCCCCGGCCAGCTCCGGCACGGCCGTCCGCGGCCCGGAGACATCCACCTCCGCGCGGGCGTAGCGCACCAGCGCCGGGTCGGTGCCCTGGCGCCGGTAGAGCCCCACCGCGACCCGGTGCGGCCGCAGCTCCGGCCGCTCCTCGGCGGCCTCCTGGAGGATGCTCAGCTCGGTGATCCGGTCCTGGGCGTCATAAGTGACCTGCGGGGTGAGGGAGTTGACGCCGGCGGTCTCCAGCCAGGCACGCGACCAGCTCGCCAGGTCCCGTCCGGACGTCTCCTCCAGGACCGTCAGCAGATCCGTCAGCCGGGTGTTGCCGTAGGCGTGCCGCTTGAAGTAGCGCCGGGCGCCCTCCAGGAACGCGTCCTGCCCCACGTACGCCACCAGCTGCTTGAGGACCGCGGCGCCCTTGGCGTAGGTGATGCCGTCGAAGTTGAGCTTGGCGTCCTCCAGGTCACGGATGTCGGCGGTGACCGGGTGGGTGGACGGCAGCTGGTCGGCGCGGTAGGCCCAGGACTTGCGGCGGTTGGCGAAGGTGATCCAGCTGTCCCGGAAGCGCGTCGCCTCCGCCAGCGCGAAGGCGCCCATGAAGTCCGCGTAGGACTCCTTGAGCCACAGGTCGTCCCACCACTCCATGGTGACCAGGTCGCCGAACCACATGTGCGCCATCTCGTGCAGGATGACGTTGGCCCGGCGCTCGTAGGACGCCTCGGTCACCTTGCCGCGGAAGATGAACTCCTCGCGGAAGGTGACACAGCCCGGGTTCTCCATCGCCCCGAGGTTGTACTCCGGGACGAAGGCGCTGTCGTACTTCCCGAACGGGTACGGGAAGTCGAAGTGATCGTGGAAGAAGTCCAGGCCCTGCTTGGTGACGGTGAAGACGTCGTCCGCGTCGAAGTGCTTCGCCAGCCCCTTGCGGCACAGCGCGCCCAGCGGGATCTCCAGCTCGCTGCCGTCCTCGAAGGTGCGGCGGTAGGTGTCGGAGACGAAGTGGTACGGGCCGGCGACCACGGCGGTGATGTACGTCGAGATCGGCTCGGTCGTCGCGAAACGGTGCCGGCCGCCCTCGGCCTCGCCCTCCTGCACGCCGTTGCTGACCACCACCCAGCCCTCGGGCGCGGTCACCTCGAAGGTGAACGGGGCCTTCAGATCGGGCTGTTCGAAGTTGGCGAAGACCCGGCGGGAGTCGGCCGGTTCGTACTGCGTGTAGAGGTAGACCTCTCCGTCCTCGGGGTCCACGAAGCGGTGCAGGCCCTCACCGGTCCGGCTGTAGGCGCACTGGGCGTCGACGACGAGGGTGTTCTCGGCGGCCAGCCCGTCCAGCGTGATCCGGGTGCCGTCGAACACCGTCCGGGGGTCCAGCTCCCGGCCGTTGAGGGTGACCGAGGTGACCGAGGGTGCCAGCAGGTCCGCGAAGGTCGAGGCGCCGGGCTCGGCGCAGCGGAAGCGGAGCGTCGTACGGGAGCGGAAGGTCGCGGCCGACGCGTCACCGGCGACCGCTGAGCGGACATCCAGCGCCACGTCGTAGGCGTCGACGCTGAGCAGCCGGCCCCGCTCACGTGCTTCGTCCCGGGACAGATTCTCACCTGGCACGACGTGACTCCTTCGTCCTCGTCTCGAATATCGAACACGGGGAATCATGGCACGCCCTCCCTTGGTTGAACCGTCCAGGAATAACACCGCCGACCGACGTGCACAGCCGTGAAGAGGAGACCCCGTGTCCGAGACCGCGAAGACCCCCGCAGACTTCTGGTTCGACCCGCTGTGCCCGTGGGCGTGGATGACCTCCCGCTGGATGCTGGAGGTGGAGAAGGTGCGCCCGGTCGAGGTGCGCTGGCATGTGATGAGCCTGGCGGTGCTGAATGAGGACAAGCTTGACCAGCTTCCGGAGGAGTACCGGGAGAACATGCGCCCCGGCGGCAAGGCCTGGGGCCCGGTCCGCGTGGTGATCGCCGCGCAGCAGCTGCACGGTGACGAGGCGGTCGGCAAGCTCTACACCGCGCTCGGCACCCGCTTCCACAATGAGGGCCTCGGCGTGAACCCCGAGAGCATCGCCGCCGCCCTGGAGGACGCCGGCCTGCCCGCCGACCTGATCGAGTACGCCGACAAGGACACATATGACGCGCAGCTGCGCGCCTCCCACAAGGAAGGCATCGACCTGGTCGGCCAGGAGGTCGGCACGCCCGTCATCGCCGTCCCCGGTCATGACGGCGAGCAGATCGCGTTCTTCGGCCCGGTCGTCACCCCGGCACCCAAGGGCGAGGAGGCCGCCAAGCTGTGGGACGGGACGCTGATGGTCGCGTCCATCCCCGGCTTCTACGAGATCAAGCGGACCCGGACGCAGGGACCGATTTTCGACTGAGACACCTGCGGCTGAGACACATGGGAGCGCCCCCGCACGTATCGGACGTGCGGGGGCGCTCCGTCAATCCGCCCGCCAAGCGAAAGGTGAGAAGACGATCACGAGGCGGGACGTCTGTAACGGTGTTACGGAGCCAGCAGCAGGTTGTTCGCGCGCTCCTGAGCGGAGCGATACCGCTTGGCGACGTCCTGCCAGTTCACGACCTGCCACATGGCCTCGATGAAGTCCACCTTCTGGTTCTTGTACTGGAGGTAGAAGGCGTGCTCCCAGGCGTCGAAGACCAGGATCGGGACCGAGCCCTGGCCGACGTTGCCCTGGTGGTCGTAGATCTGCTCGACGATCAGCCGGCCACTGACCGGCTCATAGGCGAGGACGCCCCAGCCGGAACCCTGGGTGGTGGCGGAGGCCTTCGTCAGCTGGGCCTTGAACTTCGCGAACGACCCGAAGGACTCGGCGATCGCATCGGCCAGCTCGCCCACACCGTCCTTGTCCAGCGGCTCGCCGCCACCGTCACCGGTCATGTTGTGCCAGTAGATGCTGTGCAGGATGTGGCCGGAGAGGTGGAACGCGAGGTTCTTCTCCAGGCCGTTGATGCTGCCCCACTGGTCCTTGTCGCGCGCCTCGGCGAGCTGCTCCAGGGTGTCGTTCGCACCCTTCACATAGGCAGCGTGGTGCTTGTCGTGGTGCAGCTCGATGATCTCGGGGCTGATGACCGGTGCCAGTGCCGCGTAGTCGTAGGGGAGTTCCGGAAGTGTGTAGGTCGCCATGCCGATCCCGCCTCCAAGCTGCTTAGGAGCAGTAGTTGCAAACAATGTGCAAGAGCACGCTATCAGCAGGAGTGATCACCGGCCGGTTGCGGTGACCGGCCTGGTCCCAAAGACGGAGGCGGGGCGGGACCTCGGATTGAGGTCCCGCCCCGCCTTGTGGGGAGTGGGGGAGTGCTACTCCTTGGCGAGGCCCGCGCCCCGGCCCAGCGCCCGCTGCCGGATCAGCCCGATCACCGTCAGCACCACGCCGAAGCCGCCGGTGAACAGCAGCTGGATGCGCTGGTTCTCATCGCGCAGCATCAGCAGCAGCACGGCGACGATGCCCGCCAGCGCCACCCAGGTCAGGACCGGGAAGGCCCACATCTTCACCACGAGCTTCTCGGGCGCCTCGCGCTCCAGCATCCGGCGCATCCGCAGCTGGGCGGCGGCGATGAAGCCCCACACCACCAGGACGGCCGCGCCGACCATGTTCAGCAGCCACTGGAAGAGGGTGTCCGGCCACAGGAAGCTCAGCACCACCGCGAAGAACCCGAAGGCGGCGCACAGCAGGACGGCGCGGCGCGGGACGCCCCCGCTGACCTTGCCGAGGAAGGCCGGGCCCTGGCCGCGGGAGATCAGCGAGTACGCCATCCGGGAGGCGCCGTAGAGGTTGGCGTTCACCGCGGAGAGCAGGGCGACCAGGATGACGACGTTCATGACCTGGCCGGCCGCCGGGATCTTGAGGTAGTCCAGCACCGCCACGTACGGGCCGCTCTTGGCGATCGAGGGGGCACTCCAGGGGATGACCGTGACGATGACGGCCATCGAGCCGACGTAGAAGAGGGCGATCCGCCACATCGCGGTGCGCACCGCGCTCGCCACACCGCGGACCGGGTCCTTGGACTCGGCGGCCGCGATGGTCACCGTCTCCAGACCGCCGTAGGCGAACACCGAGGCCAGCAGACCGACCATCAGGCCGTCGACGCCCTTGGGCAGGAAGCCGCCGTCACCGGTGAGGTGCGTGGTGCCGGGCGCGGAGGTGCCGGGCAGCAGACCGAAGATGGCCAGCAGGCCCAGGACCAGGAAGATGCCGATCGCCGCGACCTTCAGGGCGGCGAACCAGAACTCGAACTCACCGAAGTTGCTGACCGCGGCCAGGTTGGTCCCGGTGAAGATCACCATGAACAGCAGGACCCACATCCAGGGCTCGGAGCCCGGGAACCACTGGAGCATGACATCCGCGGCACCCATCGCCTCGGCGGCCACCGCCACACACAGCAGCGCGGTGAACATCCAGCCGACCGTGAACCCGGCCCAGGAGCCTATGGAGCGCTCGGCGTGCACGGAGAAGGAGCCGGAGGCCGGATTGGCCGCGGCCATCTCGCCGAGCATCCGCATGATCAGCATGACCAGGGCGCCGGAGACGGCGTAGGCCAGCACGATCGACGGACCGGCGGCCGCGATGCCCTCGCGCGAGCCGACGAACAGGCCCGCGCCGATCACCCCGCCCAGGGCGATCATCGAGAGGTGGCGCTGCTTGAGTCCGTTGGACAGCGTGGAGCCGCTGTCGGGGCCCGCGCCCTGAACCGCGTCGGTCTGCTCGCGCGCGGCGGCGGCGGACGAGGGTGTCCGATTCATGTCGTACCTGTCCCAGTAGGTGAGAGCGGAGCAAGGCGATACTGCGTTCTCCCGGGGCCGCGACCGGTGCGACGGTGCTGCCGGGCCCCCTGGACCCCCGCCGGGCAGCAGGTCGCGAAGGGCCTGCCGACGGCACAACTCCGGGGTCCTCGGCAAAGCGGGCTCAGTTTGAGCGCCGGTGTCCGCTCAGGGCAACAGTTGTGCAGCGAATGTTCGGTATTCAGACGTGATCGTGACGGTGTGTGTCTGATTCATCGTCGGATACGACACGGCGTGACCGCCGGCGCCGGGGGAGTCAGCGCCGGGCGCGGCGCGCGCGGAGTTCCCGGACGCCCGCGACGAGCAGCACCGCGCCGGTCGCCCCGGCCGACCACAGCAGCTGCGGCCGGGCCGTGTCATCGGTCAGCATCAGCACCAGCACACCGCCCATGGCGAGCAGCGCCGCCCAGGTCAGATACGGGAACGCCCACATCCGCAGGGTCAGCTTCCCGGGCTCCTCGCGTTCGATACGCGGACGCAGCCGCAGCTGGGAGACCGCGATCAGCCCCCACACGAACAGCAGCACCGCACCGACCGCGTTGAGCATGTACAGGAAGACCGAATCCGGCCATTTCAGATTCAGCAGCACGGAGACGAACCCGAAGGCCACCGACGCCAGCACGGCCCGGCGCGGCACCCCGCCGTTGGACACCTTCAGCAGCGCGCGCGGCGCCTCCCCGCGCTCGGCGAGCGAGAAGACCATCCGTGACGAGCCGTAGAGATTGGCGTTCAGCGCGGAGAGCAGCGCCACGAACACCACGATGTTCATGATCTGGCCGGCGCCCGGCACCCCGATGCTGTCCAGCACCGCGACGTACGGGCTCTTGCCCGGCTGCATCGACGACCAGGGCAGCAGCGTCACGATGACCAGCATCGAGCCGACGTAGAAGAACAGGATCCGCCAGACCGCGCTGCGCACCGCCCGGCCCACGGCGCGCACCGGATCGTCCGACTCGGCCGCGGCGATGGTGACGACCTCCAGGCCGCCGAACGCGAACACCACCGCGAGGACACCGGAGATCACCCCGCTCCAGCCGTGCGGCAGCAGACCGCCGTGCCCGGTGAGGTTCGCCAGGCCGACCGGCTCGGTGTCCGGCAGCACGCCGAAGACCGCCAGCAGGCTCAGCGTCAGGAACAGCACGATCGCGGTGACCTTCAGCGCCGCGAACCAGAACTCGAACTCACCGAAGTTCTTCACCGCGGACAGGTTGGCCACGGTGAAGACGATCATGAAGAGCAGCACCCAGCCCCACTGCGGCACCGCCGGCACCCAGCCGTGGGCGATCTGCGCCGCCCCGGTGGCCTCCACGGCGAGCACCACGACCAGCAGGAACCAGTACAGCCAGCCCACACTGAACCCGGCCCAGCGCCCCAGCGCCCGCTCCGCATGCACCGAGAACGCACCGGAAGCCGGTATCGCCGCCGACATCTCGCCGAGCATCCGCATGACCAGCGTCGCCAGCGCGCCCGCGATCAGATACGACAGCACGATCCCCGGGCCGGCCACCGCGATCCCGGCGCCGGAGCCCACGAACAGGCCAGCGCCGATCACCCCGCCCAGGCCCAGCATCGTCAGATGGCGCTGCTTGAGCCCCGCGGACAGCGGCTCTTTCGCGCCGGTGCCCGCACCGAGGGCGGGCTCACCGGCTTGGGTCGTTGCGTCGTGCATGGACTCGTACTCTCGCAAGGGCCGAGGCGGCGGGGGCCGCCGGCGCGTTTGGGGGAACTCCACAGGTCACCGCGGGGCGGACACAGTGTCGCCGCACCCCGCGCGCTACCACAAAACCGGCCTCACAACGCGGCCAGGGCCGTGATGAGCATCACGTGACCTGCAAAGACGCCACGCGCCCCAACGGACCCGGGCAGGGTGGAAGTTGTTCGGAACTCTCCAAGCGGGCCGGTACGGCTTTGTCGCCGCCACACGATGATCGCCGGGCCCCCGCTGGACTAACGTCATCGCGTCCCGTCCCTTATCCGTCCTCACACTCGCGGAGTCCCGATGAGCACTGCCGCTCTCACTCGTCCCGGCGTCCTGGCCGATCTGCTGCCGGCCGCCACCGCGTCCCGCGCCCGCGTCCGCGACGCCGCGCTGGTGCTCGGCGGAGCCGCGCTCACCGGCATCGCGGCCCAGATCGCCGTCCCGGTCCCCGGCTCCCCGGTCCCGGTCACCGGCCAGACCTTCGCCGCCCTGCTGGTCGGCGCCTCCCTCGGGGCGGGCCGCGGTCTGCTGTCGCTGGCGCTGTACGCCCTGGCGGGGGTCGCCGGTATGCCGTGGTTCGCGGGCGGTGCCTCGGGCGCCGGCGGTGCCACCTTCGGCTACATCGTGGGCATGCTGCTGGCCGCCACCGCCGTGGGCGCGCTGGCCCGCCGCGGCGGCGACCGCGGGGTGCTGCGCACCGCCGCCACCATGGCCGCCGGTACGGCCCTGATCTACGCGATCGGCGTCCCCTACCTGGCGCTGAGCACCGGGATGTCCCTCGGCCAGGCCGCCGCCGTCGGCATGGTCCCGTTCCTCATCGGCGACGCCCTCAAGGCCGCGCTGGCGATGGGCGCGCTGCCCACCGCCTGGAAGCTGGCGGGCTGATTTTGCGGCTAAACCGCCGCCGCTTTCGCGTAGGTGGTTGACCGCCGTTGGGGTTCCTCAATTGATGGCTGGGGTGCCGATACAAAGAGGCGGGGCCCGCACCGATCCGGTGTGGGCCCCGCCCTTTTCTCTGCCGCTGTACGGCGTTACGCGCCCCCGGCCCCGACCGCGTCCCGCTCCCGCGGCCGGCGCCGGTCCAGGAGCAGTCCGACCGCCAGCACGACCACGGCCGCGACCACCGACAGCACCATCTGCTTGCGCCCGTCCGGGTCGTAGAACATGTAGCCGATGACGAAGAGGATCAGCCCGATCGTCGCGTACGTCAGCCACGGGTACAGCCACATCCGCACCGTCAGCCGCTCCGGCGTCTCCCGCTCGATGGTCCGGCGCATCCGCAGCTGCGAGAAGCAGATGACCAGCCAGACGAACAGCGCCACCGCGCCCGACGAATTCAGCAGGAACTCGAAGATGGTGTCCTTCGAGGTGTAGCTGAAGATCGTCGCGATGAAGCCGAAGGCGACCGACGCCCAGATCGCGACCGCCGGGACGCCGCCCTTGTTGACGGTGGCGAACGACTTCGGCGCATCCCCGCGCTGGCCGAGCGAGAACGCCATCCGGGAGGCGGTGTAGAGCCCGGAGTTCAGACAGGACAGCACCGCGGTCAGCACCACGACGTCCATCACGGTGCCCGCGTACGGGATGTCCAGCGACGTCAGCACGGCCACGTACGGGCTCTTCGCCACCGCCTTGGAGTCCCACGGCAGCAGCGTCACGATCACCGCGATCGAGCCGAGGTAGAAGAGCGCGATCCGCCAGATGACGCTGTTCACGGCCTTGCGGACGGCCTGCACCGGGTTCGGCGACTCGCTCGCCGCCAGCGTGACGATCTCGCTGCCCATGAAGGAGAAGACCACCAGCAGCATGCCGGAGAGGATCGCGCCGGGACCGTGCGGCAGGAATCCGCCGTGCCCGGTCAGATTCTCCGTGCCGACCGGGGCACCGCCCGGCGGCAGCCCGAATATCGCCAGCGCACCGACCACGATGAAGACGACGATCGCGACGACCTTGATTCCGGCGAACCAGAACTCGAACTCACCGAACGAGCCGACCGAGACCAGGTTGGTGCCGGTCAGCACGATCATCACCAGCAGCGCCCAGGCCCACTGCGGGACGGCCGGCACCCAGCCGGTGAGGATCGCGGCGGCCGCGGTCGCCTCGACGGCCAGCACGACCGACCAGAAGAACCAGTACAGCCAGCCGATCGTGAAACCGGCCCAGCGGCCCAGCGCCCGGTCCGCGTAGGCGGAGAACGACCCTGAGGTGGGAGAGGCCGCGGCCATCTCACCCAGCATCCGCATCACGAGCACGACCAGCAGGCCGGTCAGCGCGTACGAGAGCAAAATGCCCGGACCCGCGGCCGCGATCCCGGCGCCGGAGCCGACGAACAGTCCGGCGCCGATGACCCCGCCGATGGCGATCATCGACAGATGGCGGTTCTTGAGTCCTGCTTGCAGCCCGTCTTGTGACTGCCCCCCGGTCGCGCCGCTGCCGGGGTCATCGGCAGTGGGGACCACTTTGGTGGTAGGCGGGTGCGCGCCCATGTGCACCGTCCTTCGTGGTTCTCGGATGGATCCCCCCGCATTAGATCTTCGTTAACCGTGGATTGGAAGGTCTGCGGCCTGATTGTTGTATGAAACCCTGGATGGCTGCGTGATGCGCTTGCGTACAGAAGGCGCGGGGTGGCTTTCTGTACAGGGCCCCTGGGCAGACCCAGCCGCGCCTACCCGGCGGCGGGCGTGTCACACTCATCGCATGCGCGTGTACCTCGGTTCCGACCATGCCGGTTTCGACCTCAAGAACCACCTCGTCGAGTGGCTCAAGGCCCACGGCCACGAGCCCGTCGACTGCGGACCCCACATCTACGACGCCCAGGACGACTACCCGCCGTTCTGCCTGCGCGCCGCGGAGAAGACCGCCGCCGACCCGGACAGCCTCGGCATCGTGATCGGCGGCTCCGGCAACGGCGAGCAGATCGCCGCCAACAAGGTCAAGGGCGTCCGGGCCGCGCTGGCCTGGAGCGAGGAGACCGCCAAGCTCGGCCGCGAGCACAACAACGCCAACGTCATCTCCGTGGGCGGCCGGATGCACACCGAGGAAGAGGCGACGAAGTTCATCGAGATCTTCCTCGCCACCCCGTACTCGGGTGAGGAGCGGCACACCCGCCGCATCGAGATGCTCTCGGCCTACGAGACCACCGGCGAGCTGCCCGCCGTCCCGGCCCACCACCCGCAGGGCTGACCCCCGTTCATCCCGTCGCCCGCCCGCCCCGGCCGCCGGGGCGGGCGGGCGCGCCCACTGGAGGACCTCCGTGCCCGAGGGGCATACGATCCACCGTCTCGCCCTGGACCACCGCTCCCGCTTCGAGGGCGAACCGGTCCGGGTGAGCAGTCCGCAGGGCAAGTTCGCGGATGGTGCGGCCCTCATCGACGGCCAGGTCATGACCTGCGCCGAGGCGCACGGCAAGCACCTCTTCCTGGGCTTCGGCAGGGACCGCTGGGTCCATGTCCACCTCGGCCTGTTCGGCAAGCTCGGCTTCGGCGCGGCCCCCGCCCCGCCGCCCACCGACACCGTGCGCCTGCGCCTGGTGAACCCCACCGCGTACGCCGACCTCCGCGGCCCCACCACCTGCGCACTGATCACCGACGCCGAGAAGCACGCGCTACACGACCGGCTCGGCCCCGATCCGCTGCGCCCCGAGGACGACGGCACCCGTGCCTGGCAGCGGATCTCCCGCAGCCGGACGACCATCGCGGCGCTGCTGCTGGACCAGAAGGTGATCGCCGGCGTCGGCAACGTCTACCGTGCCGAGGTCCTCTTCCGGCACCGGATCGACCCCTACCGCGCCGGCCGTGACCTCACCCGCGCCGAATGGGACGCCCTCTGGGCCGACTTGGTGTTCCTGATGGCCGAGGGCGTCCGGCACAACCGGATCGACACCGTCCGCCCGGAGCATCTGCCGGAGGCCATGGGCCGCCCGCCCCGGGTCGACGACCACGGCGGCGAGGTCTACGTCTACCGCCGTGCCCACCAGGGCTGCCACATCTGCGGCAGCGAGATCCGCACCGCCGGCCTCGCCGCCCGCAACCTCTTCTGGTGCCCGGGCTGCCAGCCGGGCACGGGCGGCGGCTGACGGTCCGTTGCCGCCCTGGCCGCCGCACCGGACGGGAAGCCTCAGAACCCGTGCGGCAGCCAGGGCGCCACGTCCGACCCGAACGCCACCGAGGCCGCCGCCAGCGCACCCGGCCGCAGCTCCCGGACGGCGCCCGCCGCCGCCAGCGACACCAGGGAGAACCCGCCCAGATACGCCGACCCCAGCTCCCGTACGGACAGCGCCAGCTCGGCCGGGTCCGTGGTCCGCGCACAGACCGCCCCCGTCCCGTCGCCGGCCAGCCGCCAGCGCCCCTCGTTCCACGGGCAGAACGGGTCCGCGACCTCCAGCACCACATCCACCGGCGTCCGGTACGTCCGCGCCGCCAGCGCCGCACCCACCTCCACCGGCCGGACGAACAGCGACTCCCGCAGCACGAGACCGCACCGCCGCATGTCCCCGACCAGATGCGGCAGCGCGTCGTCCACCGGCCGGGTGCGCACCGACACCGACGACGTCAGATCGATCCCGAAGAGAAAGCGCCACAGCGCCGCGTACACCACCGGGTCCAGTGCCTCCACGTGCCGCACCCGCACCACGCCCGCCGGCCCGGCGTCCTCCCATACCACCTTGACGGCAAAGCGCGCATAGCCCCGCACCTCGCCGTCCACCTCGGCCAGCACACACTGGAGCTCCCCGGCCCCCGCCCGCTCGCCCGGAAGGTCCAGCACCGCGCGCCGGTCCCAGCCGGGCCGCCGCGCCAGCATCCCCGGCCGGGCGGGCACCAGCCGGGCATAGACCCGCTCGCACTCCGCCAGCGCGGCCGCCGGCTCCACCAGCCGCAGCCGCACCTCGTCCGTGCCGGGCAGTTCGGGGGCGGGCAGCCGCACGGTGTCCACGGTCAGCTGCATGTCCAGGGCCGCCGCACCGTAGCCGAACCGGCCGTAGATCGCCGGCTCCGACGCGGTCAGCACCGCCAGCGGCTCCCCGCGCTCCCGGACGTCCGCCAACTGGTGCCGCATCATGGCCCGCAGCAGCCCGCGGCGTCGGTGCGTCGGCCGCACACTGACCATCGTGACCCCGGCCACCGGCACCTCGGCGCCGCCCGGCACGGTGAGCCCGAAGGAGAACGCCCCCGCCGTGGCCACCCAGTCCGCGCCGTCCCAGACGCCGAATGAGCGGCCGGTCTCGGTGAGCTCCCGCTGGAGAGCCCGCTGCTCAGGGCTCGGGGGCGGTTCGCCGAACGCCCGGTTCAGCGTGTCCGACCAGGCGTCCCATTCGGCGTCCCGCAACATCCGTAATTCCGTGGCCATAGAACATCCCTAGCGCACACTCCATAGCGGCGCGACCGCATTTCGAACGGGGTTTCCCGGGAATTTTCCAGGCCGACGTGCGGCGAATCGACGCACCGCCGAACGGGTGGATAAGGTCCCAGAGCAATGACCAGCGGCCAGGGAACGGAAACCCTGACGGCCCGGATGCACAAAGGACTGCACCGGGCCCGCATCGGCGTGCGCAAGGCCGGTGTCGACTACTTCCGCGGCGAGGGCTCCGACCGGTTCGCGCTGGCCGCCCTGCTCATCGCCATACCCGCCATCGCCGCGGGCACACTCTGGTGGCCGGAATGGATCGCCCCGACGGCGCTGGTCCTCCCGGTCATCGCCGGCGGCCTGCTGCTGCGGCCGGCCAACCTCCTCGTCCTGTACGGCGCTTCGGCGACCGCGCTGGTCGTCGAGTCCGCGCTGTTCGGCCCGTACGACGAAGGGCCGGAACGGATCACTCCGGGCACCGTCCTGGTCGTCGCCGCGGTCGGGCTCTTCGGGCTGCTCATCGCGCAGTTCCGCAGCCGGGTCGGGGTGCCCTGGCGGCGCGGCGGCACCATGCTCTTCGACCTGCGCGAACGCATCCGCGTCCAGAGCAAGCTGCCCAAGCTGCCGCAGGGCTGGCACCACGAGATGGCGCTGCGCCCGGCCGGCGGGCAGTCCTTCTCCGGCGACTTCGTGGTGGCCTCCCGCACCCACGGCGGCACCATCCTCGAAGTGGTGCTGACCGATGTCTCCGGCAAGGGCATGGACGCGGCCTCCCGCGCCCTGCTGCTGTCCGGCGCCTTCGGCGGCCTGCTCGGCTCGCTGCCGCCGCACGGCTTCCTGCCCGCCGCCAACGGCTATCTGCTGCGCCAGGACTGGGACGAGGGGTTCGCGACCTCCATCCACCTCGTCCTCGACCTGGAATCCGGCGACTACGAACTCCTCTCCGCCGGACATCTGCCGGCCCTCCAGCTCAGCGCCGGCACCGGCCGCTGGGAGGAGAAGTCAGGGGACGGGCCGCTGCTCGGCGTCTACGACGGTGCCCAGTTCCACCCGGTCAAGGGCACGTTGCGGACCGGCGATGTGCTGATGCTGTTCACCGACGGCCTGGTCGAGGCCGCCGACCGCGATATCGCGGAGGGCATCGACCGGCTGACCGGCGAGGCCGACCGCTATGTCACCGGCGGCTTCGCGGGCGCCGCCTGGCATCTGATCGAGGCCGTCGCCAAGGACGTCAACGACGACCGGGCGCTGCTGCTGATCTGCCGGGACGCGTAAGGGGCCGCGGCGCCGAGGGGGCCACGGCCCGTCGGACGCTCTTCCCGGGGGCGTACTTCAGCCGTTTCCGCGGCCGTCCGCAGGCCGCCGCGGGTGCCGGTGCACCGCCCACGCCATGGCGTGAACCGACCGCGTCGCGCCCCGGCCGGAAAGCACGGGCTCTCAGGCGCTGACGCGGGCCCGCGCCGTATCGGCCGGGTCCTTCCGGAACGCCCACGCCATCGTCGGCTCCATGGCGAAGCGGAACACCCGGCGGACCGGTGGGGTGCACAGGGCCGTCACGATGCCGCCCGCGATCAGCGTCACCGCGATCTCGCCGAGCGGGGTGTGCAGCCAGGCGTAGTCGTCGAACCAGCCCCAGAACCGCGAGCCCTTGGCCAGGAAGCCGTGCAGCAGATAGCCGTAGAGCGTCCCCGCGCCCAGCACCGTGAACCAGGTCTGCCGGGTCGGCACCCAGGCGAAGAAGCAGGCCACCATCACGATCGAGCAGCCGAAGAGCGCCAGCGTCATGACCGCGCCGATCCACCAGGTGGTGCCCAGTTCCTGGGCGCTGTCCCGGTGGTAGAACCACGCCGAGGACATCCGGGGCGCCGCCCAGTAGGCCATCACCAGCGCCGCGGCGAAGATCGGCAGCGAGGCGATCCGGACCGCCCGCCGCTGCACCAGCTTGAAGTGCTCCGGCCGCAGCGCCAGCCCCAGGACGAAGAACGGCAGGAACTGGAGCACCCGCTGGAGGTCCAGATCGTCGCCGATGTCCGGGGACACGGAGGCGAGTACGGCGATGGCCACCGCGAGCGGAATCGGCCAGCGCACGATCTGCCACAGCGGGGTGGTCAGCCGCCAGATGAACAGGGCCACCAGGAACCACGTCAGGAACCACGGGTCGAGCAGGCTGATGGGGTGCCCGGGATCGTCGTCCGCCCAGCGCTTGAAGAAGGCATAGGCGGTCTCGAAGAGGATGTAGGGGACCGCGACCCCCGTGACCAGCCGCTGCAACCGGTCCTTGCGCATGTCGAAGCTGCGCGAGAAGTAACCGGAAATGATGATGAAGGCCGGCATGTGGAAGGTGTAGACGGTCATGTAGAACGCCTCGGCCGCCCGGCTCCCGTCGGTCAGCGGCTCCCATGCGTGCCCCATCGCCACCAGCACGATGGCCAGGTACTTCGCATTGTCGAAGAACGGGTTACGGCCACCGCTCTTCGGAGCGGGCGCCGCCGCGCCCTCCGGCGCACCGGACGGCTGAGCCGTGGGCCCGGTCCGGTCCGTACCCGCCGCCCGCTGGGCAGGGGGCAGGGCGCGTCGGGGTGTCGGGGCAGCGGGAAACATTTGAGGCACGATAGCGGCGGTCGGCGGGCGCGTAAAACCGTGTGCGGCCCCTTCGTTATTTCGTTGGGTGCCGCTCCGGAGAGCACCCGGATAAAATCCGCAATCGCCGGGGCAGGACCCCCGCCAGGCTGCCCGCTTCGCCCCCTTTCATCCCGCCAAATCGGGTCGTATCCCCCGCAAACGACTCTGGGGGAATGTCCCCTTCCTTAGTCTTATGTCCGAATGCTAATAAGCCTTCGAAGTGGCCCGTAAAGCAGTGACGGATGCCACGAATTCCCTATTCCCGGGGGTCGGGGAAATGATCGGAATGCCGCGGGGGAATGATCGGCAGAAATTATCGACGCCGCGTCAGGCGGGGAAATCTTCCCGGCTTTGCGCCGCCGCCGTCCCGGCCCCGCGCGGCCCCCGCACCGTCGCCCGCTCGCCACTCGTACGCCACCCCGTCGTGGCCCCCCGGCCACCAGCGGCCGGAATCGGGCAAAGCGTTGGCCGATGATTCGTCACCGGCCTGCGATGGGCATGGAGTTGGTGGCACGATGGGTGCAGGGGGGTGTGCGCGGCATGCCCCCGGGCCGGTGAGGCGTTCCGACCGAGGGTGTGATCAGTTGTGGCTCTTTCGCTGTCAGTTGTGCTGCTGTTGGGGATCATCCTGATCGTGCTGATCAGAGGGAAGTCGATCAAGGGAGGTCCGGCGCTCGTCGCCATACTGTTCGGCTTCTTCCTCGCCTCCACGGGCGTGGCGCCGTCGATCAACAAGTTCCTCAACTCCCTGGCGGACACCATCAACCACATCACCTTCTAGGTGGTCCGCCGGCCCTCCGTCAGGCGCCGCTCACGGTCCCCGTCCTACGAGGCCCCGCCCCCGGCCCGCGCCACCGCCTCGCGTACGGCGTCCTCGCTGCGTCCGACCAGCGCCGAACCGTCGTCCGCGGTGATGATCGGCCGCTGAATCAGCCGGGGGTGCGCCGCCAGCGCCGCGATCCAGCGCTCACGCGCGGCGTCGGTGCGCTCCCAGTCCCCGATCCCCAGCTCCTTGGCCTCGGCCTCCTGGGTCCGGGTGATGTCCCAGGGCTCCAGGCCGAGCCGCGTCAGCACGTCCCGCAGGTCACCGGCGCTCGGCGGGTCCTCCAGATATTTGCGCACGGTGTAATCGGCGCCCGCCCCGTCGAGGATCTCCACGGCGGAACGGCACTTGGAACACGCGGGATTGAGCCAGATCTCCATGCGGACCACCTTATTGACCCGCGACCGCGGAGCGAAGAGGTGTGCCGGCATCCGGCGGCGCGCTCCGGAAAGCGGAAAACCCCAGGCCGGCCGGCCTGGGGTTTCCTCATGCGAGCGGGCGACGGGAATCGAACCCGCGTAGCCAGTTTGGAAGACTGGGGCTCTACCATTGAGCTACGCCCGCAAGCGCCACAGATCGCACGGACCTCGGCACGCAGTGCATCCTAGCGGGTCGCGGCGGTGCGCCGCACATCCCTTCCCGAGGACGGTGCGCGTCGCCGCGTGCGCCCCCATGTCCCGCCACCGGACGCCCCGATAACTGGCAGCCGGAGCGCCGTCGGCCATGTACCCTACGTGTCGCACCGACGGGGTGTGGCGCAGCTTGGTAGCGCGTCCGCTTTGGGAGCGGAAGGTCGTCGGTTCGAATCCGGCCACCCCGACCAGTAGACAGGTCAGCCCGACGGCACCGTCGGGCACCACCCCATCCCGCTTCGCGCCGCCTCATGATCCGGCCGCTGTTCAAGATCGCGTTGTGGGCGTCATCCTCCTTGCGGTTACTATGCAAGCTGCGTGCCCGTGTGTCTGTGTACCGGGCGTGATCGGCCGGTACCGGAACAGCCGGATACCGGCGGATCTCAAGCAGAACCCCAGAAGTCAGCCCCAAGGAGACCGAACCGTGAAGAGCGCCGTGGAGACCCTGAACCCGACTCGGGTTCGGCTCACTGTCGAGGTGCCCTTCGAGGAGCTCAAGCCCAGCCTCGACGCGGCGTACAAGAAGATCAACCAGCAGGTCACGGTGAAGGGCTTCCGCCAGGGCAAGATCCCGGCGCGCGTCATCGACCAGCGGTTCGGCCGCGGTGCCGTGCTGGAGGAGGCCGTCAACGACGCGCTCCCGAAGTTCTACACCGAGGCGGTCAACGAGGGTGAGCTCAACGTCCTCGGCCAGCCCGAGGTCGACATCACCGAGCTGAAGGACGGCGAGCTGCTGGCCTTCACCGCCGAGGTCGACATCCGTCCCGCCCTCGAGATCCCGGACTACTCCGGCATCGAGGTCGAGGTCGACGCCGTGGAGGTGTCGGACGAGGACATCGACAAGTCCGTCGAGCAGCTGCGGGAGCGTTTCGCCACGACCGCCCCGGTCGAGCGCGCCGCCCAGGACGGCGACGTCCTGACGCTGAACCTCGAGGCCAAGGTGGACGGCGAGGTCCTGGAGGACGGCGTCGCCGAGGGCGTCACCTACACCGTCGGCTCCGGTGAGCTCCTCGACGGCATCGACGAGGCCGTCACCGGCGTCGCGGCCGGCGACTCCGCCACCTTCACCTCCGAGCTCAAGGGCGGCTCCGCCGAGGGCAAGGAGGCCGAGGTCAAGGTCGAGGTCACCGAGGTCAAGTCCCGCGAACTGCCCGAGCTGGACGATGACTTCGCGCAGCTGGCGAGCGAGTTCGACACCCTTGAGGACCTGCGCGCCGACAGCCGCAAGCGCCTTGAGCAGATGAAGAAGTACGACCAGGCCACCCAGGCGCAGGAGAAGGTCCTGGACGAGCTGCTCAAGCTCGTCGAGGTGCCGATGCCGGAGAAGCTGCTCGCGGACGAGATCGAGACCCGCAAGCACAACCTGGTCAACCACCAGCTCGGCCAGATGGGCCTCGACCTCGCGAAGTACCTGGAGATCCAGGGCAAGAGCGAGGAGGAGTTCGACGCCGAGACCAAGGAGCAGGCCGAGAAGGGCATCAAGACCCAGTTCATCCTCGACGAGCTGGTCAACAAGGAGAAGCTGAACGTCAGCCAGGAGGAGCTCACCGAGCACCTCATGCGCCGCGCGCAGTCCTCCGGTATGTCCCCCGACCAGTTCGCCCAGGCCGTCGTCGAGGGCGGCCAGGTGCCGATGCTCGTCGGTGAGGTCGCCCGCGGCAAGGCCCTCGCGGTCGTCGTCGAGGCCGCCACGGTCAAGGACAGCAACGGCGAGGTCATCGACCTCGACGACGAGGACGAGACCGCCGAGACCGTCGACGCCGGGGCCGAGGGCACCGACGCCGAGGGCACCGACGAGAAGCCCGAGGCCTGAGCCCCGGTCGCCTCGCGCGAAGACCGCTGATTACGGGCCCGAACACGCACGTCCGCGTGTTCGGGCCCGTACTCGTACCGGGCCGGTGAGCCTGCGCTCACAGCGAACAGTTATCGATGCGGGATGGCGTTGTCCGACCTGCGCGTTAGGGTCCGTAGATACGAGGGCAGGGGAGTCCCTGAAACCGCGCCGGGGCGACACACGGCGCCGATCCCCGCGCCCCAGAAGACGACGCTGAGACGGCCTGGAGCCGTCCGACAACGAGCAGGTGGACACGTGACGATCCCGATGCCTTCCGCCGCCGCTGAGCCGACCTTCGGTGGCCTCGGCGACCAGGTCTACAACCGGCTGCTCGGCGAGCGGATCATCTTCCTCGGCCAGCCGGTCGACGACGACATCGCCAACAAGATCACCGCGCAGCTGCTTCTCCTCGCCGCGGACCCGGACAAGGACATCTTCCTCTACATCAACTCCCCGGGCGGCTCGATCTCGGCCGGCTTGGCGATCTACGACACCATGCAGTACATCAAGAACGACGTGGTGACGATCGCGATGGGCCTCGCCGCCTCCATGGGACAGTTCCTGCTGAGCGCCGGCACCCCGGGCAAGCGCTTCGCGCTGCCGAATGCCGAGATCCTCATCCACCAGCCCTCCGCGGGCCTGGCCGGCTCCGCGTCGGACATCAAGATCCACGCCGAGCGGCTGCTGCACACCAAGAAGCGGATGGCGGAGCTGACGGCCTTCCACACCGGTCAGACCGTCGAGCGGATCACCCAGGACTCCGACCGCGACCGCTGGTTCTCCGCCGATGAGGCCAAGGAATACGGCCTGATCGACGATGTCATGACCTCCGCCGCCGGCGTTCCGGGCGGGGGCGGCACGGGCGCCTGAGCCCCGTACCACTCGCCCTTCAGCCCCCAGCCCACTTGATCGCCACCAGGACGGTGAACACCACGATGAACAACTTCCCCGGCAGCGGCCTCTACGAGGGAGCCCAGGCCGAGTTTTCCGGCCCGCGCGCCGAGTCCCGCTACATCGTCCCGCGCTTCGTCGAGCGCACCTCGCAGGGCGTGCGCGAGTACGACCCGTACGCGAAGCTGTTCGAGGAGCGCGTGATCTTCCTCGGCGTGCAGATCGACGACGCGTCGGCCAATGACGTCATGGCGCAGCTGCTGTGCCTGGAGTCGATGGACCCGGACCGGGACATCTCGATCTACATCAACTCCCCGGGCGGTTCCTTCACGGCGCTCACCGCCATTTACGACACGATGCAGTTCGTGAAGCCGGACATCCAGACGGTCTGCATGGGCCAGGCGGCCTCCGCCGCGGCCGTGCTGCTCGCCGCCGGCACCCCCGGCAAGCGGATGGCGCTGCCGAACGCCCGGGTCCTGATCCACCAGCCGTACAGCGAGACCGGCCGCGGTCAGGTCTCCGACCTGGAGATCGCCGCCAACGAGATCCTGCGGATGCGTTCGCAGCTGGAGGAGCTGCTGGCCAAGCACTCCACCACCCCGATCGAGAAGATCCGGGACGATATCGAGCGTGACAAGATCCTGACCGCCGAGGAATCCCTGGCGTACGGTCTGGTCGACCAGATCGTCTCGACGCGGAAGTCGTCGGTCTCGATCGGCTAGCGATCTTTCGCGAAATGAGCCGGAGCGTTGCCCCCTTGGACCGGTTCGGGACGGAGTGAACCGAGTCCGTCCAAGGGGGGCCCGTACGGGGGGCCCGGCAAGGTACCGTCGATAGGCAAGCACCCGGGTCCGTGGAGCAATACGGATCCCAGGCGAAGGGGAAGCACCTCGTGGCACGCATCGGTGACGGCGGCGACCTGCTCAAGTGCTCATTCTGCGGAAAGAGCCAGAAGCAGGTGAAGAAGCTCATCGCGGGACCTGGTGTGTACATCTGCGACGAGTGCATCGACCTCTGCAACGAAATCATCGAGGAGGAGCTCGCCGAGACCTCCGAGGTGCGGTGGGAGGAGCTCCCCAAACCGCGGGAGATCTACGAGTTCCTGAACGGCTATGTCGTCGGCCAGGACCCCGCCAAGAAGGCGCTCTCGGTCGCCGTCTACAACCACTACAAGCGGGTGCAGGCGGGCGAGAACGGCCCCGGCCGCGGCGATGAGGGCATCGAGCTCGCCAAGTCCAACATCCTGCTGCTCGGCCCCACCGGCTCCGGCAAGACGCTGCTCGCGCAGACCCTCGCCCGGATGCTCAACGTCCCCTTCGCGTTCGCCGACGCCACGGCGCTGACGGAGGCCGGCTACGTCGGTGAGGACGTCGAGAACATCCTCCTGAAGCTGATCCAGGCCGCGGACTTCGACATCAAGAAGGCCGAGACCGGCATCATCTACATCGACGAGATCGACAAGGTCGCCCGGAAGAGCGAAAACCCGTCGATCACCCGCGATGTCTCCGGCGAGGGCGTCCAGCAGGCGCTGCTGAAGATCCTGGAGGGCACCACCGCCTCGGTCCCGCCCCAGGGCGGCCGCAAGCACCCGCACCAGGAATTCATCCAGATCGACACCACCAACGTCCTCTTCATCGTCGGCGGTGCCTTCGCCGGCCTGGAGAAGATCATCGAGGCCCGGTCCGGTGCCAAGGGCATCGGCTTCGGCGCCACGATCCGCTCCAAGCGGGAGATCGAGTCCAAGGACCAGCTCCAGGACGTGATGCCGGAGGACCTGGTGAAGTTCGGGATGATCCCGGAGTTCATCGGCCGTCTCCCCGTCCTCACCTCGGTCCACAACCTCGACCGCGAGGCGCTGCTCCAGATCCTGGTCGAGCCGCGCAACGCGCTCGTCAAGCAGTACAAGCGCCTCTTCGAACTCGACGGCGTGGAGCTGGACTTCGACCGCCCGGCCCTGGAGGCCATCGCCGACCAGGCCATCCTCCGCGGCACCGGCGCCCGTGGTCTGCGCGCCATCATGGAGGAGGTCCTCCAGGCGGTGATGTACGAGATCCCGTCCCGTAAGGACGTGGCCCGCGTCGTCATCACCGAGGACGTCGTCCACTCGAACGTCAACCCGACCCTGGTCCCGCGCAGCCGCGGCGAGTCGGGGGAGCCGCAGGAGAAGAGCGCGTAGGACGCGCCGGTAGCTGATACCGAACCGCCCGGCAGCGGGAACGCTGCCGGGCGGTGGTGTGTGGGGGCGCCGCCGGACGCGCCCCCGGGGTGCCTACTTCTCCTTGCGGACCTCGTCGCGGAGCTTGGCCGTCTTCTCGGAGAGCTGCTCGGCGGTCAGCGGCTGGGAGCCGGCGGCACCGTTGGTCGCCGGGGCGGGCTGGGACTGCACGATGCCGATCGCGCTGCTGTCGCCCCAGATGCAGACGGAGACCTCCTGGGACGCGCTGACGCCGCCCATCGTGACCGTCGCCTTCTGCACCTTGCACTTCATCACCGCGCCGTCGAAGCCGTCCGGCGAGAACTCGGTGACCGGCGTGACCGTCTCGATCTTGGCGCGGGAGGCGTTCGGGTCCTTCTTCTGGTTCTCCTCGAGCTTGGCGAACGTCTGGTCCACGGCGGTCTCCGGGTCGTTCACCGTGCCGTAGACGCCCACCACCGCGAGTCCCTGCTTGGCGGCGTTGCCGTACGCGCCCTGGACGGCGGTGGCGTCCGTGATCCCCATCGCCCGCAGTTCCTTGTCGTCGGAGAAGTCCTTCTGCGGCTTCGCGCCGGGGCGGTCCGGCACCTTGCTGTACTCCCCGCTCAGCAGCTTCTCCGGCAGCGAGATCGTGTACGGCTTCACATCCCCGCCCGAGCCGAAGACGAAGTACGCGCCCACGCCGATCGCCGCGACGACGGCGACCGCGCCGACGATCAGGCCGATCTTCTTCCCGTTGCCGCCGCTCTCCTCCGGGCCCTGCGGGATCACGCCGTAGGGGGTCTGCTGGCCGCCGTACGGGGCCTGCTGGCCGTAGGGCTGGCCGGCCTGCTGGGGGTAGCCGTAGCCCTGCTGAGGGGGCGCCTGGCCGGCCTGCTGCGGGTAGCCGTAGCCCTGCTGCGGAGGCACCTGGCCGCCTTGCTGCGGGTAGCCGTAACCGGGCTGGGGGGCCGGTGGCTGCTGCGGCTGGCCGTACGGACCCGGCTGCGGGGGCTGCTGGCCGTACGGGCCGGGAGGCGGCTGGTTGAAGCTCATGGAGCGGTTCCCCTCGTGACAACTGAATTCAGTTGAGTTCTGCGTGTGAAGTTCTGGGTGCTGTTGATGCGCTGCCGACATCCTGTACGACGCCGCTGACAGCCGTTGCCCCGGGGGCGAAACCGATTCGAAGCCGCTACATCCGCGCCCGTACACTGTCCGGCGTGACCGAGAACTCTCAGCAGAGCAAGCACAGCGCCCCCGAACTGCCGACTCAGTACACGCCGGCCGATGTAGAGGGGCCGCTGTACGAGCGCTGGGTAGAGCGGGGTTACTTCGAGGCGGACGAGAAGAGCGACAAGCCGCCGTACACCATCGTCATCCCGCCGCCGAACGTCACCGGCTCCCTGCACCTGGGGCACGCCTTCGAGCACACCCTCATCGACGCGCTCACCCGCCGTAAGCGCATGCAGGGCTACGAGACGCTCTGGCAGCCGGGCATGGACCACGCCGGTATCGCCACCCAGAACGTCGTCGAGCGGGAGCTCGCCAAGGAGGGCGTCTCCCGGCACGACCTGGGCCGTGAGGCGTTCGTCGAGCGGGTCTGGCAGTGGAAGGGCGAGTCCGGCGGCCAGATCTCCGGCCAGATGCGGCGCCTGGGCGACGGTGTCGCCTGGTCGCGCGAGCGGTTCACGATGGACGAGGGCCTGTCCAAGGCCGTCCAGACGATCTTCAAGCGGCTCCACGACGACGAGCTGATCTACCGCGCCGAGCGCATCATCAACTGGTGCCCGCGCTGTCTGACCGCCATCTCGGACATCGAGGTGGAGTACCAGGACGACGACGGCGAGCTGGTCTCCATCCGGTACGGGGAGGGTGACGCGTCGATCGTCGTCGCCACCACCCGGGCCGAGACGATGCTGGGTGACACCGCGGTCGCCGTCCACCCGGAAGACGAGCGGTACGCCCATCTCGTCGGCACCGAGATCGAGTTGCCGCTGACCGGCCGCCGGATCCCGGTCGTCGCCGACGAGCACGTCGACCCGGAGTTCGGCACCGGCGCGGTCAAGGTCACCCCGGCCCACGACCCGAACGACTTCGAGATCGGCCGCCGGCACGGGCTGCCCAACCTCGCCGTCCTCGACGAGCGCGGTGTCATCACGGCGCACGGCCCCTTCCAGGGCCTGGACCGCTTCGAGGCCCGCTCCGCGATCGTCGGTGCGCTGCGCGCCGACGGCCGGATCGTCGCCGAGAAGCGCCCGTACACCCACTCCGTCGGGCACTGCTCGCGCTGCAAGACCACCATCGAGCCGCGGCTGTCGATGCAGTGGTGGGTCAAGGTCGGCCCGCTGGCGCAGGCCGCGGGGGACGCGGTCCGCGACGGCAAGGTCAAGATCCACCCCAAGGAGATGGAGTCCCGCTACTTCGGCTGGGTCGACAACCTCCACGACTGGTGCATCTCGCGGCAGTTGTGGTGGGGTCACCGGATTCCGGTCTGGTACGGGCCGGAGGGTGAGGTCGTCTGCGTCGGACCGGACGAGGAGCCGCCGAGCGGCGAGGGCTGGCACCAGGACACCGACGTGCTGGACACCTGGTTCTCCTCCGGGCTGTGGCCGTTCTCCACGCTCGGCTGGCCCGAGCAGACCCCGAGCGTCGAGAAGTTCTATCCGAACTCGGTCCTGGTCACGGGCTACGACATCCTCTTCTTCTGGGTCGCCCGGATGATGATGTTCGGGCTGTACGCCATGGACGGCACCCCGCCGTTCCACACCATCGCGCTGCACGGCATGGTCCGTGACCAGTTCGGCAAGAAGATGTCCAAGTCCTTCGGGAACGCGGTCAACCCGCTGGACTGGATGGACTCCTACGGCTCGGACGCCGTCCGGTTCACGCTCGCCCGGGGCGCCAACCCCGGTGTCGACGTCCCGATCGGCGAGGACTGGGTCCAGGGCTCCCGTAACTTCGCCAACAAGATCTGGAACGCCACCCGGTTCGCGCTGATGAACGGTGCGACGGTGGAGGGTGAACTCCCGCCCGCCGAGCAGCTGTCGGCGACCGACCGGTGGATTCTGTCCCGGCTGAACTCGGTCGTCGCCGAGGTCGACGCCTACTACGACGACTACCAGTTCGCGAAGCTGTCGGACACCCTCTTCCACTTCGCCTGGGACGAGGTCTTCGACTGGTACGTCGAGCTGTCCAAGACCACCTTCATGGCGGGCGGCCCGGCCGCAGAGGTCTCGCGCCGGGTGCTGGGCGAGGTCCTGGACGTCACCCTGCGGCTGCTGCACCCGATCGTCCCGTTCGTCACCGAGACCCTGTGGACGACGCTGACCGGCGGTGAGTCGGTCGTGATCGCCGAGTGGCCGAAGGCTGTGGTCATTCCTGGGGCCGAGGCCCCGGGCGGCTTCCGGGACGCGGCGGCGGAGCGCGAGATCGAGACCGTTCAGCAGGTCGTGACCGAGGTCCGCCGGTTCCGCTCCGACCAGGGGCTCCAGCCCGGCCAGAAGGTCCCGGCCCAGCTGGACCTGTCCGGTACGGCGCTGGCCGCGCACGAGGCTGCGATGCGCTCGCTGCTGCGGCTTCAGCCGGCCGGTGACGATTTCAGCGCCACCGCCTCGCTGCCGGTCGCGGGTGCCACGGTCGCCCTGGACCTGTCCGGCGCCATCGACGTCGAGGCGGAGCGCAAGCGCCTGACGAAGGACCTGGGCGCGGCCGAGAAGGAGAAGGCGCAGGCCACCGGCAAGCTCGGCAACGAGGCGTTCCTGGCCAAGGCGCCGGAGAAGGTGGTGGACAAGATCCGCGGCCGGCTGGAGGCCGCGGAGGCGGACATCGTCCGGATCACCGCGCAGCTGGCGGCCCTGCCGAAGGGGTAACGCGGCAGACCTCGCAGGCCCCTCGTCCGTACGGGCGGGGGGCCTGCGCCGTTGCCGGGGTGGTCCGCGGGGGGCCGGGGCCCCGGCGGGCAGGGGCCGGGCGGGGCCCCGGGCGGCGGTCCGGGCGTTCTCATCGCGCTCTCATCTGGCCGAGGCACGGTGGACCGGAATGCCGTAGTGGCGGCAGCACCGCACGTCCCGTACCTGAGGAGCCGCGCCCGATGAACAAACCCCTGCGACGGGCTGCGGTCTTCTGTCTGGCCTTGATCGTCGCGCTGATGGGCTGGGTGACCTGGCTCCAGGGCGCGAAGGCGAGCGACTACAAGGAGGACCCGCACAATCCGCGGGTGACGATCGGCAAGTACTCGGCGCCGCTGGGCAACATCCTCGTCGGCGGGGAGCCGGTCACCGGCTCCGCCACCACCTCCGACACGCTGAAGTACAAGCGGACCTACAAGGACGGCCCGCTGTACGCGCCGGTCACCGGCTTCACCTCGCAGATCTTCGGCAGCAACCAGCTGGAGAGCCTCTACGGCGACCTCCTGGACGGCTCCGACAGCCGCCTCCAGACCCCCGCCGACGCGCTCACCCGCGAGCGGGCCAAGGGCGGCGATGTGGCCACCACCATCGACGCCGCGGTGCAGAAGGCCGGCTACCGGGCGCTGGGTGACAAGAAGGGCGCCGCCGTCGCCATGGACCCGGCCACCGGGCGGATCCTGGGCATGGTGAGCACCCCGTCGTACGACCCGGGGACCTTCGCCGGGTCCAGCAGCGCCGACCAGAAGGCATGGCGGAAGATGTCCGGCGACACCGAGGACCCCGAGGTCAACCGGGCGCTGCGGCAGCCGCTGCCGCCCGGCTCCACCTTCAAGCTGGTGGTGGCCGCGGCCGCCTTGGAGGACGGGCTGTACACCTCGGTGGACGAGCCCACCCACAGCCCCGACCCGTACACCCTCCCCAACACCCGCACCAAGCTCACCAACGAGAACGCCGCCGCGCCCTGCAAGAACGCGGACATCCGCACCGCGCTCCAGTACTCCTGCAACACCGTCTTCGCGAAGATGGCCGTTGACCTGGGCAAGGACAAGGTGAAGGCGCAGGCCGACAAGTTCGGCTTCAACGACGGCAAGGTGGACACCCCGGTGCGGGCCGGCAAGAGCGTCTACCCCGGGAACATGGACGAGGCGCAGACCGCGCTGTCCGGGATCGGCCAGTTCGACGACCAGGCGACCCCGCTCCAGATGGCGATGGTCAGCTCGGCCATCGCGAACGGCGGCGAGCTGAAGACCCCGCAGCTGGTCGACAAGCTGACCGACGGCGGCGGCAACACCGTCCAGGAGAACGAGCCCAAGACGTACGGCGACGGCAAGGCCATGTCGGCGCGCACGGCCCAGCAGCTGCGGTCGGCGATGCAGACGGTCGTGGACAAGGGCACCGGCTCCGGCGCGAAGATCGACGGACTGACCGTCGGCGGCAAGACCGGCACCGCCCAGCACGGCGTCGACAACAGCGGGACGCCCTACGCCTGGTTCGTCTCGTACGCCGAGGACGGCAAGGGGCACCGGGTGGCGGTGGCCGTGATGGTCGAGGACGGGCATGCCGCCCGCAACGAGGTCTCCGGCAACGGGCTGGCGGGCCCGATCGCGCGGGCCATGATGAAGGCGGCGCTGCCGTCGTAGCCGGCCCGGCCCCCGTCGCCGGCCCCTGTCCCCGGCCCGTCCCCGGCCCCCGGCGCAGGGGCGCACGCCGGGGCGTGGACCGGGCCGGCCGCCCTTGGCAGCGGCGCGGTGCCGGGGAGGGCAACGCAGCGCACCGCTGTCACACGTGCCTCGTAGACTGGTCGGCGTGAGCGAGCGCCCCCAGAACGACGACCCCGACCCGAACGACGCCTTCGACGAACTGGTCGAGGCGGAGACCGACCGTGACCCCGATCTCGCGGTGATCGAGGCCGGCAGCCGGACCCTGCGCGCGCAGGCCGGCCCGCCGCAGGGGGACGGGATCCCCGCCCGGCCGGCCGACCCCGAGGTCGACCGTGCGCTGCGCGCCGTCGAGGAGGAGCTGGCCGGCCGCTGGGGCGAGACCAAGCTCGACCCGTCGGTCCAGCGCATCGCGGCGCTGCTGGACATCCTCGGCGAACCCCAGCGGGCCTACCCGTCCATCCACATCACCGGCACCAACGGCAAGACCAGCACCGCCCGCATGATCGAGTCCCTGCTGTCCGCCTTCGACCTGCGCACCGGCCGCTACACCAGCCCGCATGTCCAGTCGATCACCGAGCGGATCAGCCTGGACGGCGGCCCGATCTCCGCCGAGCAGTTCATCGAGACGTACCGGGACATCGCCCCGTACGTGGAGATGGTCGACGCCCAGCAGGAGTACCGCCTGTCGTTCTTCGAGGTGCTCACGGCCATGGCGTACGCCGCCTTCGCCGACAGCCCCGTGGACGTCGCGGTCGTCGAGGTCGGCATGGGCGGCACCTGGGACGCGACGAACGTGATCGACGGTGATGTCGCCGTGGTCACCCCGATCTCGCTGGACCACACCGACCGGCTGGGCGAGACGCCCGAGCAGATCGCCGGGGAGAAGTCCGGGATCATCAAGAAGGACGCCACGGTCGTGCTGGCCCAGCAGCCGGTGGACGCGGCGTCGGTGATGCTCAAGCGCGCGGTCGAGGTGGATGCCACGGTCGCCCGTGAGGGCATGGAGTTCGGGGTGCTCTCCCGTGAGGTGGCCGTCGGCGGGCAGATGCTGACGCTGCGCGGCCTGGGCGGTGAGTACCCGGAGATCTTCCTTCCGCTGTACGGCGCCCATCAGGCGCACAACGCCGCGGTGGCGCTCGCCGCGGTCGAGGCGTTCTTCGGCGTCGGCTCGGAGCACGCCCGCACGCTCGACATCGACACCCTCCGCTCCGCGTTCGCCGCCGTCACCTCGCCCGGCCGGATGGAGGTCGTGCGGCGCAGCCCGACGGTGGTGCTGGACGCGGCGCACAACCCGGCGGGCGCTCGGGCCGCGGCCGAGGCGGTCACCGAGGCGTTCGGGTTCAGCCGTCTGGTCGGTGTGGTCGGCGCCAGCGGGGACAAGGACGTTCGGGGCTTCCTGGAGGCCTTCGAGCCGATCTTCGCCGAGGTCGTGGTGACCCGTAATTCCAGCCATCGTGCGATGGATCCGGACGAGCTTGCGGCCGTCGCCGTCGAGGTTTTCGGCGCCGAGCGGGTCCAGGTGGAGCCGCGGCTCGACGACGCCCTGGAGGCGGCGATCACCCTCGCCGAGGAAGAGGGCGAGTTCTCCGGCGCCGGTGTGCTGGTGACCGGCTCGGTGATCACGGTCGGCGAGGCCCGGCTGCTGATGGGGAGGGGCTGAACCATGCGCACGCTGTGTGCCAGCACTCTGATAGGCGAATTCTTCGTGATCGGCTTCGCCGGTCTGGTCGCGACGCAGATGACCGGGCTGTCCGAGGTCACGATCTGGACGGTCAGCGGGATCGGGATGCTGCTGAGCCTGCTGCTGTGCGGGATGCTGACCCGTCCGGGTGGCGTCCAGCTCGGCTGGGCGCTCCAGGCCGCTCTGATCGCCGCCGGTTTCGTGGTGCCGACGATGTTCTTCCTGGGCGCGGTCTTCGCCGCCCTGTGGTGGGCGTCGGTGCACTTCGGCCGCAAGATCGATGAGGCGAAGGCCCGTTGGGCGGCGCAGTCCGAGGCGGCCGGCGAAGCGGCCGGCAGGCCCGCCTAGGGGGTGTCGTTCGGATCATGGCGGGCTCGCGGGGTCTGGCACGCACGCTCGCCGCGTTGTCGTCACTCGCCGACGCTCCGCGTCGACTCCCTCCTCCGCCTTGCGATCGCACGCACCAGACCCCGCTCCCTGATCCACCATGATCCGAACGACACCCCCTAGAGCCGGTTCCACGGGGCGTCCCGGAGGCCGGGGGCTGCGCCCCGTGGCGGCGTGTCCCCCATGTAGCCTCAGTGCACCCGCTGACCATTGTTCATATCCAGGGAGTCCCTTCGTGAGCCAGCGCACCCTCGTCCTTCTCAAGCCTGACGCCGTCCAGCGCGGTCTGATCGGCGAGATCATCGGCCGGATCGAGAAGAAGGCCGGCTGGACGATCAGCGCGCTGGAGCTGCGCAGCCTGGACCGCGAGATCCTGGAGCAGCACTACGCCGAGCACGTCGGCAAGCCGTTCTACGAGCCGCTGGTCGGGTTCATGGCCTCCGGTCCGGTCGTTTCGATGATCGTCGAGGGCGAGCGGGTGATCGAGGGCGTACGGGCGCTGGCCGGTCCGACTGACCCGATTGCCGCGCCGAGTGGGTCCATTCGTGGGGACTTCGGAACGATCACCCGGGAGAATCTGATCCATGCGTCGGATTCCGAAGAGTCCGCCGAGCGCGAGATCAAGATTTTCTTCCCCGGTATTTCCTGACACGTCATCAGCTGTACACCCCTCGTGACCTGGGGCGACCGTAGAAATCACCGGTCGCCCCTTGGTGTATACGACACGATCGGGGGAACGCATCACCGCGACACGACGTCACCATTGAGGGGGGCGGGTGCGTGTACGGCTGACAATGGCGGAACAGCCTCCCGACGTGTTCGAGTGGGCGCACTACGAACTACGATGGAGGCTTCCGCGCCTCACAGCGCATCACCTCCTGCCGACCTCCAGTAAGCATTCGCTCCAGTTGGGAAGGCCAGACGTATCCTCATGGGGAACAACATGTCGTTCATCGGCCGTGACATGGCTGTCGACCTCGGGACCGCCAACACGCTGGTGTACGTCAGGGGCCGCGGAATCGTCCTCAACGAGCCGTCGGTCGTGGCCATCAACACCAACACCGGCGGGATCCTCGCGGTGGGTGCTGAGGCGAAGAAGATGATCGGGCGCACGCCCGGCAACATCGTCGCCGTACGGCCCCTGAAAGACGGCGTGATCGCCGATTTCGAGATCACCGAGCGGATGCTCCGCTACTTCATCCTGAAGATTCACAAGCGGCGCTATCTGGCCCGTCCGCGGGTCGTCGTCTGCGTCCCCTCCGGCATCACCGGAGTGGAGCGCCGTGCGGTGATCGAGGCCTCGACCCAGGCCGGCGCGCGCCAGGTGCACATCATCGAGGAGCCGATGGCCGCCGCGATCGGGTCCGGTCTGCCGGTCCATGAGGCCACCGGCAACATGGTCGTGGACATCGGCGGCGGTACCACCGAGGTCGCGGTCATCTCGCTCGGCGGCATCGTCACCGCGCAGTCCATCCGGGTGGCCGGCGACGAGCTCGACAACGCGATCATCCAGCACATCAAGAAGGAGTACAGCCTTCTGCTGGGCGAGCGCACCGCCGAGAGCATCAAGATCACCATCGGTTCGGCGTACGACCTCGAGCAGGACGAGCACACCGAGATCCGCGGCCGGGACCTGGTCTCCGGTCTGCCGAAGACCGTGGTGATCTCGGCCGCCGAGGTACGCAAGGCCATCGAGGAGCCGGTCAACTCCATTGTCGACGCGGTCAAGACGACCCTCGACAAGTGCCCGCCGGAGCTGTCCGGTGACGTCATGGACCGCGGCATCGTGCTCACGGGTGGCGGCGCCCTGCTCCGCGGCCTCGACGAGCGGCTGCGCCGCGAGACCGGTATGCCCATCCACATCGCCGAGGACCCGCTCGACTCGGTCGCGCTGGGCTCCGGCAAGTGCGTCGAGGAGTTCGAGGCGCTCCAGCAGGTCCTCGACTCCCAGCCGCGCAGGTAGCACGGCCGGGGAACCGACCCGCGCCGCGGCCGCCGCCCGGCGGCCGCGGGGGCCGGGCCCCGGGACCAGCGGCCGGTCCGTCCGCGGACCGGCCGGCACACGGGCCCAACATCCCGACAGACACGGTGCACTGGCGCTTCACCGTCCGGCACCGTCACACAGGCACAACGCTCAACTCCCGAACGAGACCGGCGGGGCCCGCAGCCGGCCGGTCCTACGAGGAAGGACACGGCCGCCGCACGTGAGGGACACACGAGAGAGCCGGCTGCTGCTGGTGCTGCTGGTCGCGATCGCGTTCGCGCTGATCACGGTCGATATCCGCGGCGGCGAACAGTCCCCGCTCGATGGTGCCCGGCAAGCCGCCGCCTCCGCCTTCGGCCCGGTCGAAAGCGGTGTCGCCCGCGTCGTCGACCCGGTCGGCAACGCGGTCGGTGCCGTACGGGACTCCGGCCGGCGGCACAACCGGATCAGCACGCTGGAGCACGAGAACGAGGCGCTGAAGGCCAAACTCGGCTCCTCCGACCGGAACCGCAGCCGCGCCGCCGAGCTCGACAAGATCCTCAAGACCGCGGGCACCGGCCAGTACGCCATCAAGGGCGCCCAGGTCATCGCCATCGGCTCGGCCCAGGGCTTCTCCTGGACCGTCACCATCGACGCCGGCACCCGTGACGGCATCCGCCGCGACATGACCGTGCTCAACGGCGACGGTCTGGTCGGCCGGATCACCACCGTCGGCGCCGACACCTCCACCGTCCTGCTGGCCGCCGACCCCGACTTCACCGTCGGCACCCGTATGGAGAAGACCAACGAGATCGGCTTCGCCAACGGGCAGGGGGTCCGCTCGATGCGCGTTCAGCTCCTCAACGGCCGGGCCAACATCAAGAAGGGCGACCGGCTGGTCACCTTCGGCTCCAGCAAGGACAAGCCGTTCGTGCCCGGTGTGCCGGTCGGCAGGGTCGTCCGGGTCGAGCCGTTCAACGGGGATCTGACCCGCAACCTCCAGGTCCGGCCGTTCGTCGCCTTCTCCCAGCTCGACATCGTCGGCGTCGTGGTCCAGCCGCCCCGCGAGGACCCGCGCGACACCGTCCTGCCACCCCGGCCCGCCAAGCCCAAGCCGACGCCGACGGTCACCGTCACGGCCACCCCCTCCGCGAGCGTCCCTCCCAGGAGCTGACCGATGCGCATCAACCGGATTCTGCTCTCGGCCCCGCTGGTGGTCGTCGCCCTCGTCATCCAGGTCACCATCCTCGCCAGACTCCAACTGCCCGGCGCCGTACCCGATCTGCTGCTGCTCGTGGTGGTCGGACTGGCGCTGGTCTACGGCCATGTCGGCGGCGCGCTCGTCGGCTTCTTCGCCGGGCTGCTGGCCGACCTCGCCCCGCCGTCCGACCACGCCATCGGCCGCTATGCGCTGGTGCTGTGCGTCATCGGCTACGCGGCGGGCCTGACCAAACCGGAGTCCGGCCGGCACCGTTCGGCCACGCTGCCGCTGATCGTCGTCATCGGCGCCGCGATCGTCTCGACGCTGATGTACGCGGGGGTCGGCGCCCTGGTCGGCGACACCGCCGCCCGGCACGTCGGCATCGTCGGGCTGCTGCTCAGCGCCACCCTCTACGACCTGCTGCTGGCCCCCTTCGTGGTGCCCCTGGTGATGGCGCTGGCGCGCAGAACCGAGGGCGAGCCACTGACCGGTGACGGTTCCGGCAGCCCGAGCGGCTCCGGCACCTCCGGATACGGCTGGCTCACCACCGGCACCGGCCTCAAGGCCAGCCGCGGCGCCATGAAGTCCGTGCGCTCCGGCGCCCGGATCGGCAGCCAGCGCGGCGGTCTGCTCGGCAAGTCGGCCCGCGACAAGGTGGGCCGCATCAAGGGGGTCAAGCGGCTGTGACGCTCCCTCGCCCTTCGACCACGACCCCTCATGGAGGCGCGGCGCGCCATGAGTAATCTCCCGGAATCCCGGACCTCCCGGGTCAGCGTCCGGCTCATCGCGATCCAGATCCTGGTCTTCTCGCTGTTGCTCACCCTCGGCGGCCGGCTCTGGTATCTACAGATCCGCAATGGCACGGAGTACGCCACCGAGGCCAGGAACAACCACGTCCAGCAGGTCATCGAGCCCGCCACCCGCGGCTCCATCCTCGACGCGCGCGGGGTGCCGCTGGCCGACAACCAGACCCGTCTGGTGGTGTCGGCCAGCCGTACCGAGCTGCTGAAGATGAAGGACGACGGCAAGGCCGTGCTCGGCCGGCTGGCCAAGGTGCTCGGCATGTCCGGGAAGGAGATCCGCAACAAGGTCCGGCTGTGCGACTCCAAGACGCCGCAGCCGTGCTGGAACGGCTCGCCGTACCAGCCGATCCCGATCACCGACGAGGCCACCACCCAGCAGGCCCTCCAGATCCGCGAGCGCTCCGAGGACTTCCCCGGCATCAGCGCCGAGCCGACCGCCGTCCGCCGCTACGCCGCCCCGGGTGACGCCAACACCGCCCAGGTCCTCGGCTATCTCTCACCGGTCACCGACGGGGAGATCAAGAAGGCCGAGCACAGCCGTTCACCGCTGCTGCGCTCGGACCAGATCGGCCGGTCCGGTCTGGAGCGGACGTACGACGACGCGCTGCGCGGCAAGGCCGCCGTCACCCGCTACGAGGTCGACAACCTCGGCCGGGTCATCGGCCAGGCGAAGAGCGAGAAGGGCAAGGCCGGCGCCAGCGTCGTCACCAGCATCGACGCCCGGGTGCAGGGCCTGGCGGAGAAGCAGCTGGACCAGGCCATGAAGGACGCCCGTAAGGAGCACGACAGGAACACGGGCACCAACTACAAGGCCGACTCGGGCGCCGTCGTCGTCATGGAGGCGAAGACCGGCCGGGTGGTGGCGATGGCCTCCAACCCCACCTACGACCCGAACGCCTGGGTCGGCGGGATCTCGGGCAAGGACTACGCCCACCTCACCGGCAAGGACTCCAACTACCCGCTGCTGAACCGCGCCATCCAGGGGCAGGCCGCCCCCGGCTCGATCTTCAAGGTCATCTCGACCGCGGCCGCGGTCAACGCGGGTTATGACTTCAACGGCCACTACCCCTGCACCAGCTCGTACAGCATCGGCGGCCAGACCTTCAAGAACTTCGAGTCGCAGAGCCATGGCGCGATCAGCCTCGGCCGGGCGCTGGAGGTCTCCTGCGACACCGTCTTCTACCGCCTCTCGCACGACGAGTGGCGCAAGGACGGCGGGGACAAGCCGAAGAAGGACGCCAAGAACTGGTTCTACAAGACGGCCCACCAGTTCGGCCTCGGCAAGGAGACCGGCATCGACCTCCCGAACGAGGTCACCGGCCGGGTCCCCGACCGCAAGTGGAAGAACGCCTTCTGGAAGGCCAACAAGGCGGGCTGGTGCGAACAGGCCAAGGCCTGGCCGAAGAAGAAGGACTTCGGCACCAAGCTCGCCCGGGAAGGCTGCCTGGAGGGCATGAAGCTGCACGCCTACGACTCGATCAACTACGCCATCGGGCAGGGCGACACCCTCGTCACCCCGATCCAGATGGCGACGATCTACGGCGCGATCAGCAACGGCGGCACGCTCTACAACCCGACCGTCGGCAAGGCCGTCATCAGCCCCGACGGCAAGCACATCCAGCGGGTCAAGCCCCAGTCGCACGGCCGGCTGCCGGTGACGCAGAAGACCCTCCACCAGATGGACGGCGCCCTCGCCGGTGTCGCCACCCGCGGTACCGCCGCCTGGCGGTTCGGCGGCTGGCCGCAGGACAAGATCCCGATGCACGCCAAGACCGGTACGGCCGAGGTCTACGGCAAGCAGACGACCTCGTGGTTCGCGACGTACACCAAGGACTACACGATCGTCATGACCATCGCGCAGGGTGGTACCGGCTCCGGCGCCTCCGGCCCTGCCGTGCGCAACATCTACAACGCGCTGTACGGAGTCGACGAGAAGGGCGGCATCGACCCCAAGGCCGCGCTGCTCCCGAGGCCCGAGGCCAAGCTGCCCAAGATCGAAAGTGATGGCGCCATCCAGTCCCAGCCCATCAAGCCGTATGCCCCGCCGTCGCCGTCGCCGTCCGCATCGGAGAGCCCACGATGACGACCAGCCACACCTCCCGGGCGTTCTCGATCCGGCGCTACACCCCTGAGCTCGGCACCTGGGGCAAGCTGACGGCGCGCGATTCGGTGCTGCGCAAACTGGACTGGATACTGCTGCTGTCCTGCCTGGTGCTGTCGCTGGTGGGCTCGCTGCTGGTCTTCTCCGCCACCCGTAACCGCACCGAGCTCAACCACGGCGACGAGTACTACTACTTCCTGCACCATCTGCTGAACCTCGGTATCGGCCTGGCGCTCGCCGGCGGCACGATCTGGCTCGGCCACCGCACGCTGCGCGGCGCCGTCCCGGTCCTCTACGCCCTCTCGGTCGTGCTGGCGCTGCTGGTGCTGACCCCGCTGGGCGCCACCATCAACGGCTCGCGGTCCTGGCTGGCGATCCCCGGCGGCTTCTCCCTCCAGCCCGCCGAGTTCGCGAAGATCACCATCACGCTGGGCATGGCGATGCTGCTGGCGTCCCGGGTCGACGCGGGGGACCGGCCGCACCCCGACCACCGCACCGTCGTCCAGGCCCTCGCGCTGGCCGCCGTCCCCGTGGCCGTCATCATGCTGATGCCCGACCTCGGCTCGGTGATGGTGCTCGGCGCCGTGATCCTCGGTGTGCTGCTCTCCTCCGGCGCCTCCAACCGCTGGATCCTCGGGCTGGTCGGCACCGGCGTCGTCGGCTGTGTCGCGGTCTGGCAGCTCGGACTGCTCGACGACTACCAGATCGCCCGCTTCGCCGCCTTCGCCAACCCGAGCCTCGACCCGGCCGGTGTCGGCTACAACACCAACCAGGCCCGGATCGCGATCGGCGGCGGCGGGCTGACCGGATCCGGTCTCTTCCACGGCAGCCAGACCACCGGTCAGTTCGTCCCCGAACAGCAGACGGACTTCATCTTCACCGTCGCCGGTGAGGAACTCGGCTTCCTGGGCGCGGGCCTGATCATCGTCCTGCTCGGGGTGGTCCTGTGGCGCGCCTGCCGGATCGCCCGGGAGTCCACCGAGCTCTACGGCACGGTCGTGGCCGCCGGGATCATCGCGTGGTTCGCCTTCCAGGCCTTCGAGAACATCGGCATGACCCTCGGGATCATGCCCGTCACCGGTCTGCCGCTGCCGTTCGTCTCCTACGGCGGCACCTCGATGTTCGCGGTCTGGATCGCGATCGGGCTGCTCCAGTCGATCCGGGTGCAGCGCCCGCTCTCGGCCTCCCGCTGACCGCGCGTCAGTGCTTGAGGTGCAGTTCGAACCAGAGCGAGGGGGACCGCGGCAGCCCGCCGAACGGGGTGGTGCCCCAGTCGTCGGAGAGCTCGCCGGTCAGCAGCAGCCCGAGATCGGCGTCCCGCTCACCGGTCACCGCGGCCGGCCGGGGGATCCGGACCGGCGCCTCGTCGTGCACGCTGATCCGCAGGCCGTGCCCGGCGGTCAGCAGCCGCAGCAGGATGTCCGCGGACCGCGGCGTCCGCAGATGGGCGCTGGTCACCGCCTCCGAGGTGAGCAGCACCGCGGTGTCGGCGAGCGGGGCGAGCGGAGTGCGGCGCAGCACCGCGCGGACGAAGTCGCGGGCCGCCTTCGGGGCGCGGGGGGTGCTCGGCGTGCTCAGGAGATGCGGGCGGGCGCCTGCCGCGACGCGGATGGATGGCCGGGTGACGGGTGCGGTCTGGGGGTGCACGGGTGTCTCCCTCCCCGAAGGGGTCGAGTGCGCGCCCATTGCCACTCTGCGTGGCGGGCTAGTCACACACGGTAAGTCACGTCCTACGGCGAGTGCTACCCGCTCCGGCGGTTTCCGGCCCCCTGGCGCCTTCCCGGCTCCGGCGGGTGGTCCCTTCCGGAGCGGGTGACTAGATTCGATGCATGGCGGACACCGTGCGGGAAATCGAGCGGAAGTACGAAGCCGACGACGACACCCGGCTGCCCGACCTGGCCGGGATCGACCGGGTCACCGCCGTGGCGGAGGCAGGCACCGAGGATCTCGACGCCGTTTACTACGACACCGCCGACCAGCGCCTGGCCGCCGCCGGCATCACGCTGCGCAGACGTACCGGCGGCCGGGACGCGGGCTGGCATCTGAAGCTGCCGGTCGCCCCCGGGGTGCGCGACGAGCTGCGGGCGCCGCTGTCCGAGACGCCGCCCCCGGAGCTGACCGCGCTCGTACGGTCCCGGGTGCTGGACGGCGAACTGGTCGCCGTCGTACGGCTGCGGACGCGGCGCACGGTCCGGGTGCTGAAGGACGCCGCGGGCACCCCGCTCGCGGAGGTGGCGGAGGACGCGGTGCACGCCTGGCCGGCGGCCGGGGCCGTGGACGCCGGGACGGCCGGCGCGGGGCGCCCCGGGGCCCGCTGGCGCGAGATCGAGGTGGAACTGGTCGGCGACGGCGGCGCCGGGCTGCTGGACGAGGTCGGCCGGGCGCTGACCGCGGCGGGAGTGCGTCCCGCCTCCGCGGCGTCGAAGCTGGCCCGGGCGCTGGCCGAGACGGGCCAGAGCCGCGACGGGGCCGCGCCGCACGCCGCCGGGCCGGACGAGCGGCTCGTCCATGGCTCCGGCAAGGCCGCGGTCAAGGCGAAGGGCAAGGGCGCCGGGAAGCGCGGGAAGAAGGGGCCGACCGCCGGTGATGTCGTGCTGCGCTATGCCCGTGAGCAGGTGCGGGTGATCACCGAGCTGGATCCCGCGGTACGGCGGGATCTGCCCGACGCGGTGCACCGGATGCGGGTCGCCACCCGCCGGCTGCGCAGCGCCTTCCGCTCGTACACCAAGGTGCTCGACCGCGCCGCCACCCAGCCGATCGGCGTCGAACTCAAGTGGCTGGCAGCCGAGTTGGGGGTGGAGCGGGATCGCGAGGTGCTGACCGAGCGGCTGCGGGAGGGGCTGGCCGAGCTGCCCGGGACGCTACGGCTCGGCCCCGTGGACGCCCGGCTGCGCATCTGGTCCGAACGGCAACGGGCCGGCGCGCGGGACCGGCTGCTCGACGTCCTGGACGGGCCGCGCTACCTGGCGCTGCTGAAGACCCTGCACGCCTTCCTGGAGGAGCCGCCGCTGCGGAAGGCCGCCGGGCGCCCGGCGCCCGAGGTCGCGGCCGGGGCCGTGCTCAAGGACTACCGGCGGCTGGCCCGCCGTACGGAGGCCGCGCTGGCCGCCTCCGCCGGACGGGAGCGGGACGAGGCGCTGCACGGTGCCCGCAAGGCGGCCAAGCGCACCCGGTACGCGGCGGAGGCGGCCCGCCCGGCGCTCGGCCGGCCGGCGAAGAAGTTCGCCAAGCGGACCAAGCGGGTCCAGCAGCTGCTGGGGGACCACCAGGACAGCGTGGTGGCGCGCGGCGCACTGCGCGAGCTGGCGACCCAGGCCCAGCGGGCCGGTGAGGGCGGCTTCACCTTCGGGCTGCTGTACGGGCGCGAGGAGGCCCTGGCGGCGGACCGGGAGCGGGCCCTGCCGGACGTGTGGCGGAAGGCCTCGCGCCGTAAGCACCGGGCCGCGCTGCGGCCGTGACCTGCCGGCTCGCGGCCGTGTGACCGGTGCGAGCAGCTCCGCCGATGCGAGGGCGACCCCGTGGGACGCGTGGCGAAGCGCACCGGCCCCTGTGCTCCCCGCCATCGCGGGGGTGCCCGGCCGCCGTCCTGGGGGGCGGCTCCGAGCGGTTACGCTTGAGAGTCGCCCCCTGCCAGCTCACAAAGGTTCGAGATGTCTGCCGAGTCGGTCTTCCCGCAGCTCGAGGCCCTGCTCCCGCATGTGCAGAAGCCCATTCAGTACGTCGGCGGTGAGCTGAACTCCACCGTCAAGGACTGGGACTCCTGTGACGTGCGGTGGTCGCTCATGTACCCGGACGCCTACGAGGTCGGTCTGCCCAACCAGGGCGTCATGATCCTCTACGAGGTCCTCAACGAGCGTGAGGGCGTGCTGGCCGAGCGCACGTACAGCGTGTGGCCGGACCTCGAAGCGCTGATGCGGGAGCACGGCGTCCCGCAGTTCACCGTCGACGCGCACCGCCCCGTCGGCGCCTTCGACGTCCTCGGCGTCTCCTTCTCGACCGAGCTGGGCTACACCAACCTGCTCACGGCACTCGACCTGGCCGGCATCCCGATGGAGGCCAAGGACCGCACCGAGGACCACCCGATCGTCCTCGCCGGCGGCCACGCGGCCTTCAACCCCGAGCCGATCGCGGACTTCCTGGACTGCGCGGTCGTCGGCGACGGCGAGCAGGCGGTGCTGGAGATCACCGAGATCATCCGCGCCTGGAAGAACGAGGGCCGCCCCGGAGGGCGCGACGAACTCCTCTTCCGCCTCGCGAAGACCGGCAGCGTCTACGTCCCCAAGTTCTACGACGTCGAGTATCTGGCCGACGGGCGGATCTCCCGCGTCGTACCGAACCGCTCCGGCGTCCCGTGGCGGGTGTCCAAGCACACCGTCATGGACCTCGACGAGTGGCCCTACCCCAAGCAGCCGCTCGTCCCCCTGGCCGAGACCGTCCATGAGCGGATGTCGGTCGAGATCTTCCGTGGCTGCACCCGCGGCTGCCGTTTCTGCCAGGCCGGCATGATCACGCGCCCTGTACGGGAGCGAAGCATCACCGGCATCGGCGACATGGTGGACAAGGGGCTGAAGGCCACGGGATTCGAGGAGGTCGGCCTGTTGTCGCTGTCCTCCGCGGACCACACCGAGATCGGCGACCTCGCGAAGGGACTCGCCGACCGGTACGAGGAAGACAAGATCGGCCTGTCGCTCCCGTCGACCCGCGTCGACGCCTTCAACGTCGATCTTGCCAACGAGCTGACGCGCAACGGCCGTCGCTCGGGTCTGACCTTCGCGCCCGAGGGCGGCTCGGAGCGGATGCGCAAGGTCATCAACAAGATGGTCTCCGAAGAAGACCTGATCCGGACCGTCTCCACGGCCTACGGCAACGGCTGGCGGCAGGTGAAGCTGTACTTCATGTGCGGTCTGCCGACCGAGACCGATGAGGACGTGCTCCAGATCGGCGACATGGCCGTCAAGGTCATCGCCGAGGGCCGCAAGGTCTCCGGGCAGAACGACATCCGCTGCACGGTCTCCATCGGCGGCTTCGTCCCCAAGCCGCACACCCCGTTCCAGTGGGCGCCGCAGCTGTCGGCGGAGGAGACGGACGCCCGGCTCGAAAAGCTCCGCGACAAGATCCGCGGCGACAAGAAGTACGGCCGCTCCATCGGCTTCCGCTACCACGACGGCAAGCCCGGCATCGTCGAGGGCCTGCTCTCCCGCGGTGACCGCCGCATCGGCTCGGTCATCCGCGCCGTCTACGAGGGCGGCGGCCGCTTCGACGGCTGGCGCGAGCACTTCTCCTACGACCGCTGGATGAAGGCCGCCGAGGAGACGCTGCCCTCGTTCGGGGTGGACGTCGCCTGGTACACCACCCGTGAGCGCGAGTACGAGGAGGTCCTGCCCTGGGACCATCTGGACTCCGGTCTCGACAAGGACTGGCTCTGGGAGGACTGGCAGGACTCGCTCGACGAGACCGAGGTCGAGGACTGCCGCTGGACCCCGTGCTTCGACTGCGGCGTCTGCCCCCAGATGGACACCGAGATCCAGATCGGCCCAACGGGCAAGAAGCTGCTGCCGCTGACGGTCAAGTGACCGCCTGAACGGCACGGTTCCGCCTCGCGTGAGCGGCGGTGGACCACGGCGTCCGCCGGCCGTCATCGTCAAGCAGCGCTTCCCGCACGCCACTTCGGCCCGGCCCCCGCACCCTGCGGGTGGCCGGGCTGTCGCGTACTCCCGCACAATGAGGCGATGTCACCACAGCTCATCGCACCCACCGTCGCCGTCCACGCCTCCTTCCTCGCCGCGATGGACGAGTTCCGGGACGACGGCGCCGAGACAGTTGCGCACTCCCGCATGGCCCAGGAGCTGAGGACGTGGGCCACCCGCTGGGTGACCGCTGAGGGGTTCGCCGAATACGTCGGGCAGACCGGCGGGGTGTCGAGCGAGGAGCGCGTCGACGGCGTGGTCCCGCTGAGCACCCGCTGGTGGGTGGACGGCGACACCTATCTGGGCCGGGTCACCTTCCGCCACCGGCTCACCCCCTCGCTCCACACCTGGGGCGGCCATATCGGCTACGGGGTACGTCCCGGTGCCCGGCGGTGTGGTCATGCCACCGCGATGCTGCGCGCCGCGCTGCCGGTCGCCCATCACGAGCTGGGCATCGACCCCGTGCTGGTCACCTGCGACGACACCAACACCGCCTCACGTAGGGTCATCGAGGCCTGTGGCGGGATCTTCGAGGACCAGCGGGACGACAAGCTGCGCTACTGGTTCCACCCGGCCGCGGCCACCGCCGGGCCGTAGCCGTCACGGCACATCTGACGTACCGAAGTACAAGGGGGAGGGCCCTGTGGAGCCCATGGACAAGGACCGGCGGGTGCCCGAGCGCTACGAGCCGGGCGAGGGCTGTCTGACCACTGCGGTCCGGCTTCCGGTGCGGATCGTGGTGCTGGTGCTCGTGGTGCCGGTGCGTCTGGTGTGGGATGCGCTGGCCGCCCTCGGCCGCGCCGTCCACCGGACCGCGCTGCGCCCCCTCGGCCGTGGCCTCGCCTGGCTGTGGCACACCCTCGTCGTCATACCCGTGGCCTGGACCTGGCGCACGCTCGTCGTGGCCCCGCTGGGGTGGTTCCGGCGGTCCGTGCTGACGCCGGTCGGGCGGGGTATCGCCTGGCTGGTGCGCGGGCTGGGCGTGGGGCTGGTGTGGTTGGGCAAGGCGTTGTTCGTGTGGCCGTGGGTGGCGTTGTGGCGGTATGTGGTGGCGCCGGTGGGTCGGGGCGTCGCTGTGGTGGTGGCGTGGTTGGTGCGGTATCTGGTGGTGGTGCCTGCCCGGTGGCTGTATGTCTCGGTGCTGACGCCGGTCGGGAGGGGGATCGCCTGGCTGA